>JAKPCH010000021.1 GCA_029553375.1 Deltaproteobacteria bacterium
GCGATCCCGTCGTCCAAGATCTTGTACTTCACGCTGGCGACCTTGATGATGGACCGGGTGATGACGAAATCCTTCAACTGGGTGTTTCCCTCCCTCATGATGGAGAGGGTCACCTTGGTATCCTTAGGCCCCCTGATCATCTTGACGGCGTCCATGATGGTGATGTCCTTCGTCGGTTTACCGTCGATCTTGATGATCTGATCACCCGCCTTGATGCCGGCCAGATAGGCGGGCGTGTCCTCTATGGGGGAGACCACGGTCAGGATATCCTTATGGATGGTGATCTCGATACCGATCCCCCCGAAGCTGCCCCGCGTCTCGACCTCGAGTTCCTTGTACATCTCGGCGGTCATGAAACTGCTGTGGGGGTCCAGGGTCTTGATCATGCCGTTGATGGCCCCTCGGAGTAGATCCTTGGCATTGACGGGTTCCACGTAGTTCTTGTCGATGATGTCGAGGACCTCGCTGAAGATCTTCAGCTGTTTATAGACGCTCCGGTCCAGGGCGGCCGAAACGGGATGGTCGCCGTAAGGGCCGAAGAAGATCAGCACCCCCGTCAACAGGAGCAAAAGGATGTACAGTGAGGTCTTTTTCGCCTTCATCAAGGGCCTCCGGGATAGATCTTTACGGATCTACCGCTTACACCCCCGGGAGGGAAATTTCCATCGCTTTTTTGGGATCAGGGGCTGATGAGGGCCGCCGTCTCCCTCAGGGAGGGGACATCCCCCACGAAGAGGACCCGCAGGCGGCGGTCGATGTTCTTTATCAAACCCCCGAGGACCCGTTTGGGTCCGATCTCCACCACCGTCCCCACCCCCAGGGAGGCCAGCCGCTCCACCGTTTCGCGCCAACGGACGGGGGAGGTCATCTGCCGCCAGAGTAATTCGGCGGCCTTCTCGGGGGAATGGAAGACATGGGGATCGAAATTGGGGAGCACGGGGATCTGAAAAGGCAAGAATTTCACGCCTTCCAGGTCGCGACGGAAGGCGTCGGCCGCCCGGGTCATGAGACGGGAGTGGCAAGGGACGCTGATCGGCAACTGAACGCACATCTTGGCGCCGAGGCTCTTGAGGCGTCCCAGGACCTCCGAAACGGCCTGGGCGTGTCCGGAAATGACGGTCTGACCCGGGGCGTTGAGATTGGCCAGGTCCGCCACCAGGTCGCCCGAGGCCGTATACTCGCGGCACACCCCCTCGATGACGGATTGCTCGAGGCCGATGACGGCCGCCATGGCCCCGCATCCCACAGGCACGGCCTCGTGGTGATAACGGGCGCGGGCGCGGACGATGGTGACGACGTCGGTCATGGCCAAGGAGCCCGCGGCATAGATCGCCGCGTATTCACCCAGGCTGTGACCCGCCAGGTAATGGGGGCGGACATGGGGCGCCTCCTGCCGGAAGGCCTCATAAAGGGCTATTTCCGTTACCAAAACCGCCAGCTGGGTGTTGACCGTCAGGTTCAGTTCCTCTGCCGGACCGCGAAAGCAAAGGTCCTTGATATCCTGCCCGAGGATCTCCCCCGCCCGGTCGAAGACCTCCCGTGCCGCCCCATAGGACCCATAGACATCCATCCCCATCCCGACGTACTGACTCCCCTGACC
>JAKPCH010000027.1 GCA_029553375.1 Deltaproteobacteria bacterium
GAGGGCCGCCTCGAGGGTGTTTTGCATCAGCATGGCGATGGTCATGGGCCCCACGCCCCCGGGGACGGGGGTGATGTGGGAGGCCAGGGGCGCCACCTCAGGGAAGGCCACGTCCCCGACGAGGCGGCCGTCGGGGAGGCGGTTGATCCCCACGTCGATCACGACGGCCCCTTCCTTCACCATGTCGGCCCTGATCATCTCCGGCCGGCCCGCCGCCGCCACGAGGATGTCCGCCCGTCTCGTCACGGCTTTCAGATCGCGGGTCCGGGTATGGCAGACCGTCACCGTGGCGTGGCGGGCCAGGAGCATGATCGCCAGGGGTTTGCCCACGATGTTGCTCCTCCCCACGATGACGGCCTCCTTGCCGGCGATCTCGACGCCCGTCCGGTCCAGGAGCTCGATCACACCCCGGGGGGTGCAGGGGGCGAAGCCCTCCATCCCCATCACGAGGCGGCCCACGTTGACGGGATGAAATCCGTCGACGTCCTTGGCGGGGTCCACGGCCGTCAGGATCGCCGCCGCCTTCAAGTGGCCCGGCAGGGGGAGCTGGACGAGGATCCCGTGGACGGCCGGGTCGGCGTTGAGTTCCCCGATGGCGGCCAGGAGTTCCTCTTGACGGGTCTCCCGGGGGAGGCGCAGGGTGCGGGAAAGGAAACCCGCCTCGGCGCAGGCCTTTTCCTTGCGCCCCACGTAGATCCGCGAGGCCGGGTCGTCCCCCACGAGGACGACGGCCAGGCCCGGGACGAGGCCCCTTCGGGCCTGAAGATCCTTTACCCGTTGCCGGATCTCCGCCCGGATCGCCCCGGCGATCCCGTTGCCGTCGATGACGCCGGCCACGGTCCCCAAGTCCCTGCTCAGTTCACCCGTTCCCAGACCTGGGTGCGGCCCAGGAGGGAGACGCCCAGGAAGCCGCGGACCTTGAGCTTCTTGCCGCCTTCGGCCAGCTCCATCTTGCACCGGTAGACCTTGCCCTTGGCGGGGTCCATGATGGTGCCGCCGCTGAACTCGTTCCCGTCGGGCCTCAGGTCCTTGAGGAAGACCAGGCCGATCATGGGCCTGTTGGTGTCGGGGGCGGGACACTTGGTGCAGAGCTTGCTCTTGCCGCCGTCCGGCTCCTGGAGGAGCTTGACGATCCGGCCGTAGAACCGGCCTCCCTGCTCGAAGATCTCGACGATGGATTTCTCCTTCTTCGTCTCGTCGTCGATGGTCTTCCAGAGGCCCACGGGGGAGGCGGCGAAGACGGGGGAGACGAACCAAAGGACAAGGGCGACGGCGATGGGAAGGCAACGTTTCATGATTCTTCCTCCTTGGGAAATCTTGCAGCCCACGGGCTCAGAGACGTCTATACGAAAACGGCCGCCTTGGCAAGGAAAATGACCCTTGCAATGTCACGTGGTATAAATTACATCTTTATCGCTACTGGTCCCCTTAGACGCCGCGGGGGCAAATCTTTGCACAAAAAGGGAAGGGAGAGAGATGAACAGTCTGGCCGAGATGATCGCTGAGGTGTGCTCACAACACGCGCCGCGGGTGTGTCTGATCCACGAGGGGAACCGGATCACCTACGGGCAGTTCCACCGATATGTCGACTCCCTGGCGGCGGGACTCCAGAACCTGGGGGTCCGCAAGGGGGACCGGGTCGCCGTGATGCTCCCCAACTGCCCCGAGTTCCCCATCTCCTATTTCGCCTGCCAGAAGATCGGGGCCGTGGCCGTCACCCTGAGCGTCCTCGCCACCCCCTACGAGCTGGGCCACCTCCTGACCGACAGCGGTTCCCGGATCCTCATCACCCAGGAACAGACGGCCCCCCGCTTCCGGGAGATCGCCGACGAACTGATCTTCCCCCCCACCCTGGTAACCACCCGGGGCCTTCACGAACCTTCGCCTTTTCGGGAGCTCGTCGGCGACGACCATGCGAAACCCGCCCCCGTCGCCATCGGAGAGGAAGACGGGGCGGTGATGATCTACACCTCCGGTCTCACGGGCCGCCCCCTGGGGGCCGTCCTCACCCACGGCAACCTCCTCGGCCAGTCCCTCCTCTTGAAGATCGTCTTTGGGGGCACCGCCGAGGACCGCTCCCTGGCCGTCATCCCCTTCTTCCACGCCTTCGGGGCCGCCACGAACATGCTCGCCGCCCTCCGCGTCGGGGGAAGCATCTGCCTCATGGAACGCTTCACCCTCGAGGGCATCTTCAACACCATCCAGAACGAGAGGGTCACCTACGTCTGCGCCGTTCCCCGTCTCTTCATCGGCATGGTCTTCCAGCAGGGGGCGGAGAGGTACGACCTCGGCAGTCTCCGCTTCTGTGTCACGGGGGGCGCGGCCATGCCCGTGGAGTTCTTCGCCGAGTTTCACAGGCGTTTCGGCGCCGTCCTCCTGGAGGGCTACGGCCTCACCGAGGCGGGGCCCGTCTGCAGCGTCAACCCCCTCTTCGGCGTCCAGAAACCCGGATCCATCGGTCCCCCCATCCCGGGCGTGGAGCTGGCGATCCTCGACGAGGGGGGAACCCCCCTGCCGATCGGCCGGGAGGGCGAGCTCGTCGTCCGGGGGGGGAACGTCATGCGGGGCTACCACAACAACGACGAGGCCACCCGTGAGGTCCTCCGGGGGGGGTGGCTCCACACGGGCGATTTGGCGAGGATGGACGAAGACGGCTACTTCTTCATCACGGGGCGGAAGAAGCGGATGATCATCACCAGCGGCTTCAACGTGTATCCCAAGGAGGTGGAGGACGTCCTCAGGATGCACCCGGCGGTGAAGGAGGCCCGGGTGGAGGGGAAGGAGGACCTCCTGAGGGGCGAGATCGTCCGGGCCCTGATCGTCCGGGACCCGGCCCACGAGGCCGACGAACGGCAGATCATGCGCCACTGCCGCCGTTATCTCTCGTCCTACAAGGTACCCCGGGAAGTGGCCTTCGTCGAGAAACTGTAAAGAAAAGAGGCGGGGGTTCCCCGCCTCCTCCTTCATTATCCGGCGGCCCTTTCTCAGGCCTTGCGCCGCTCCATCTCCTCGGCCCGGAGCTGTTTTCTCAAGACCTTCCCCACGTTCGTCTTGGGAAGTTCCTTGCGGAACTCCACCTCCACGGGGAGCTTGTAGGCGGCGAGCTTCGTCCGGCCGTACTCGATGAGCTCCTCCTGCGTCGCCGTCTCCCCCTCCTTCAGGACGACGAAGAGCTTCACGCTCTCCCCCCGCCGCGGGTCGGGGATGCCGATGGCGCAGGCCTCCTGGATCTTCGGGTGCTGGTAGTAGACCTCGTCGATGTCCCGGGGGTAGACGTTGTAGCCCCCCGAGATGATCATGTCCTTCTTGCGGTCGACGATGTAGAAATAGCCGTCCTCGTCCATCGTGGCGATATCGCCCGTGTACATCCAGCCGTCCCGCAGGGCGCTGGCCGTCTCCTCGGGCCGGTCCTTGTAGCCCTTCATCACCTGGGGGCCCTTGATGATGAGTTCCCCCGCCTCGCCCACGGGCATGTCCCGGGTCCCCGTCTCGAGATCGACGATCCGGCAGAGGGTGTCGGAGATGGGTACGCCGATGCTCCCCACCTTGCGGGCGCCGCCGGCGAAGGGGTTGACGTGGGTCACGGGCGTCGTCTCCGTCATCCCGAAGCCCTCGACGATGACGCCCCCCGTGGCCTTCTCGAAGTTGTGGATCACCTCCACGGGCAGGGGGGCGCTGCCGGAGAAGGCCCCCTTGATGCAGCTCATGTCCGTCTTCTTGAGGTCGGGGTGGTTGAGCATGCCGATGTACATCGTCGGCACCAGGGGGGCGAAGGTGGGCCGGAAGTTGCGGATGGCCTCCAGAAGGGGCTCCGGCTGGGGCCGGGGGATGAGGATCTGGGCCCAGCCCATGTAGATGGAGAAGTTCATGGAGACGGAGAGGCCGAAGACATGGAAATAGGGCAGGGCCCCGAGCATGATCTCCCCCCCCTTGCCCAGTTTGGGGAACCAGGCCTCCAGCTGCTGGACCTGCTTGCTGAGGTTGCCGTGGGTGAGCATCACCCCCTTGGAGACCCCCGTCGTGCCCCCCGTGTACTGGTACATGGCCACGTCGTCGAAGGACGACTTCACCTCCCCGGCCAGGGGCGGGTATCTCTTGAGGCAGTCCAGCCAGGAATAGACGTCCCGGGCGCCGGGGACGTCGGCGAAGGGGTACTTCTTGAGCCACCGGCCCAGGACCCGCTTGAGGGGGGGCAGGTAATCGCCGATACAGGTCGTCACGATCTGCCTGATCCCCGTTTTCGGCCGCAGGTCGATCATCCTCTTGGCGAGGACGTCGAGGGTGACGAGGACCTTGGAACCCGAGTCGTTGAACTGGTGCTCGAGCTCGGGGTCGGAGTAGAGGGGGTTGTTCATCACGGCGATGGCCCCGATCTTCAGGATGGCGTAGTAGGCCGCGACGCAGGGGATGATGTTGGGCAGGAGGATGGCCACGGCGTCGCCCTTCTTGATGCCGAAATCGGTCAGGCAGGCGGCGAAGCGGTCGACCATGTCCTTGAAGGCCGCGAAGGAGACGCGGGTCCCCTGAAAGATGAGACAGTCGTTGGGCCCGAAACGGGCGGCCGTCTCGTCGAGGATCTCGGGGAGGCAGATCTCCCTGTAGGCGATGAACTCCGGTACCCCCTCCTCGTAGGACCGCAACCAAGGTTTCTTCAGATAGACGCTCTCCTGCTCCATGATTCCACCCTCCTTTTGCGGATACTCGCCCGTCGGCGGCGTTAATGCGCCTTATACCACGGTGACGGGGGTACTCGCAAGGGAGACCCCTGCGCCCTTGACAAAAGGCGCCGCCTCGCATAAGCCCCTCGGCATACATGGACAGGGGGACCTGATCACGGGCGCAAAGAAGGCAAGGGGAGGCAAGGCCAGGGGTAGGAACGTCCGGGGCGACCAAAAGAACCGGTCCGGGCCCCTTCTGTACCTGGTTCTCCTGTCTTTCGGCCTCCTCTGCGGCCTCGCCGTCGGCGAGGGAGTCCTGCGCCTCCTGGGCCTCCCCGCCGTGAACCTCCTGAAGATGAACCTCGCCTACGAATCGGAACGGGGCAAGTTCACACGCTACGACCCCCTCCTGGGCTGGGCGGGCAGGGAGGACGTGGCGGACGTCTTTAACTGGGTCGATGTCAGCCACCCCGTCCGCCAGAACCGCTTCGGCTTCCGGGGCCCCGCGTATCCCTTTTCCAGAACGGGGAAGAAGCGCCTGTTGGTCCTCGGCGATTCCTACGCCTGGGGTTTCGGCGTCGCCGACGACGAGATCTTCACGGCCCGCCTCGAGGAAAAGGGGGCGGGGTCCTGGGAGGTGATCAACACGGGCGTCTCGGGCTACGGGACGGACCAGGAGTACCTCCTCTGGCGCCAAGAGGGCCGCAGGTGGGATCCCGACGTCGTCCTCCTCCTCGTCACCCTCTGGACGGACCTCTGGGACAACGTCACCCCCCGCCAGTACGGTTACGAGAAGCCCTTCTTCGACCTGGAGGCGGGGGGTCGCCTGGTCCTGAAGAACCAGCCCGTGCCCCGCCGGGAGGGGGCCTGGGGAGAGAGGGCCATGAAGGGGGAGGTGGAGGGGGTCCCATGGTGGCGCCGGGCCCTGGGCAAGAGCGCCCTCGCCGCCGCCCTCGTCAACGCCCTGGCGAGAAGCGAGGCCCTGAGGACCGCCATGGAAGAGAAAGGGATCATCCCGGCCCGCCAGGGCGGCTTCGCCTGGGAGGAGGACCTCTACCGGGACCCGCCGCCGAAGGACCTCGCGCGGGCCTGGGAGGTGACCTGCCGCCTCGTCGATCTCCTCCAGGCCGACGTCGTGAGCCGGGGGGGCGCCTCGTCGTCGCCGTCGCCCCGAGCCCCGCCCAGGTCTATCCCGCCGTCTGGGCCGAGAACATCGGCCGCCGTAACCCCAAGGGGGAGGGGCTCGACCCCTCCTACCCCGACCGGCGCCTGGGCGAATACTGCCGCCGCCGCGGGGTCGGCTTCATCGATCTCCTCACCCCCCTCAGGGAGCGGGGCCGCACGGACCCCTATCTCTACTTCCCCATCAACCTCCACTGGACCGCCGCCGGTCACGCCGTGGCGGCCGCGGCCATCGCCCGGGGTCTCGGCCTCTCCCACACGCCGTAAAAAAAACGGCCCGTCGTTGAGACGGGCCGTGTCGCCGATCGATCTTAAGGGGCCTTAACCTCAGGCCTGGCAGACCTCCGGGGGCGGGGCCTCCTCCTCGAGACCCATGGCCTTCCAGACGATCTCCGCCAGGTCCAGGGCCACCATCTCCTCTTCCTTGCCGTGGGTCTTGAGGCCGTCGCTCATCATGGTCAGGCAGAAGGGACAGCCCACGGCGATGGTCTGGGCGCCGACGTCGATGGCCTGCTTGGCCCGGGCGTCGTTGATGCGGTCGCCGTGCTCCTCCATCCACATCCTGGCGCCGCCGGCGCCGCAGCAGAAGCTCTTCTCCCGGTTGCGCTCCATCTCCACGAGACGGGCGCCGGGTATGGCCTTGATGAGCTTCCGGGGCTGGTCGTAGATCTGGTTGTACCGGCCCAGGAAGCAGGAGTCGTGGTAGGTGAAGCGGACGTCGTTCACGGGCTTCTTGATCTTGATCTTGCGCTGCTCCAGGAGCTGGGCGATGATCTCCGTGTGGTGGTAGACCTCGTAGTTGCCTCCGAAGTGGGGGTAGTCCTTCTTCAGGGCGTTGTAGCCGTGGGGGCAGGTGCAGATGATCTTCTTCACGCCGTAGCCGTTCATCACCTCGATGTTGGCCTGGGCCAGGGCCTGGTAGAGGTACTCGTTGCCGCCCCTCATGGCGGAATCGCCGCAGCAGCCCTCCTCCGTACCGAGGATGCCGAAGCTGACCCCGGCGGCCTGGAGGATCTTGGCCAGGGCCACGGAGACCTTCTTGCCCCGGTCGTCGAAGGAACCGGCGCAACCGACATAGAAGAGGTACTCCACGTTGGGGTCCTCGGCGAGGGTCTTGATCCCCAGGTCCTTCGCCCAGTCGGCCCGCAGGTGGGAACCGACGCCCCAGGGGTTGGAGTTGTTCTCCATGTTGCGATAGGTGAGCTGGAGCTCCGGGGCGAAGTCGGCCTCCATGAGGACCTTGTACTGGCGCATGCCGACGATCTTCGGGACGTGCTCGATGGCGGCCGAGCAGTTCTCCATGCAGTACATGCAGTTGGTGCAGGCCCACAGCTCGTCGAGGTCGATGACCTCGCCCACCAGGGCCTTCTCCGTCGGTTCGGAACACTTGGGCAGGTTCTCGTCCACCACCTTGTCCACCTTGTCCAGGACCTTCAGGAGGGCCTTGATCTTCGGGTGGATCTTGGACTCCTCCACGCCCTCGGCCAGGAGCTGCTCCTTCCGGGCCGCCACGGCGGCGGGGGCCTTCTCGAGCCAGTAGGTCTTGATATCCTGGACGAGTTTCTTCGGCGACAGGGGCTTGCCCGTCAGGTAGGCGGGGCAGCCGTCCTGGCACCGACCGCAGCGGGTGCAGGCGTCGGCGTCGAAGATCTGTTTCCAGCTGAACTCCTCCAGGGTGCCCACGCCGAAGCTCTCGGCGTTCTCGAAGTCCCGGATGGGTTCCAGCGTCCCCGTGGGCCGCCGGGTGGCCATGAAGTAGTTGGCCGACGTGGTGAAGATGTGGAGCATCCGCGAATAGGGGATGTAGGCGATGAACCCCAGGGCGAAGGCGGTGTGGATCCACCACGTCCACTTGTGCATGGCCCTCGCCGTCCCCTCGCTCAACCCCGTGAAGGCGTGGGCGAGAGACCAGCCCACGAAGGACCAGACCTCCCAGGGGGTCTGCTGCCACGTCACGGAGATGCGCAGGGCCTCGATGACGAAACCCGTGACGACGATCCCCCCGATGAGGAGCAGGACGATGGCGTCGTCGGGGGTGTTGTCCGGCTTGCCCCGGTAGCCGAGGCGGTCCGGCTTGGCGAGGTAGCGGCGGTCAACGGCCATGAGGACCCCCACCAGGACCGCCAGGCCGAACAGATCCATGAGGAAGGAGAAGAAGAGGTAGAACTTGCCTACCAGAAAGGGCATCCCGAGGGGCTCGGCCACGTGGAACTCCGTGGCGTCGAAGGCCGCCCCGAAGAAGAGGACGAGGAATCCGAAAAAGATCAAACCGTGCATGATGCCCGGGTAGGTGTCCTTCAGGATCTTCATCTGCAAGAGGGCGTCCCTGAGGAGGGTCTTGATGCGCTCATTCCGGTCCGACGTCCGGTCCTCGGGATCGGGCTTGCCGATGGCGGTCCACATGAGCCAGCGCCGGTAGAGGCCGTAGGCCATGACGCCCAGGGCCGCGAAGGTGAAGAGGAAGAGAAGGGCCTCGAAGTGTTCCGCGTTCCAGAAGACCTCCCTCCCCTCATGACCGATCGAAAACTTAGAAAGCTCCATAACGCCTCCGTAAAAAGGGGGGCGGTGGCGCCGCCCCCCGCGGGAATCCCTGAAATGTTACAGGAGTTTCTTCACTTCCGCCGTCAGGGCGGGCACGACCTTGAAGAGATCGTCCACGACCCCGTAGTCGGCCCGCTGGAAAATGGGGGCCTCGGGGTCCTTGTTGATCGCCACGATGTATTTCGAGGAGCTCATCCCGGCGAGATGCTGGATGGCCCCGGAGATACCGCAGGCGATATAGAGGTTGGGGGAGACGACCTTGCCCGTCTGGCCGACCTGGTCCGACTGGGGACGCCAGCCCGCGTCGACGGCCGCGCGGGACGCGCCGACGGCGCCGCCGAGGAGGGCGGCCAGCTCCTCGAGGATCACGTAGTTCTCGGGGCCCTTCATGCCGCGGCCGCCGGAGACGATGATGTTGGCCTCCGTCACGTCGATCTTGCCCGAGGCCTCCTTCTGGATCTCGACGACCTTCGTCTTGAGCTCACCCAGGGCCGGTTCGAACTTGACGACGGCGCCGGCCTTGGCGTTCTCCACGAGGGGGAACACGTTGGGGCGCAGGGAGGCCATCTGGGGGAAGCTGTCCACCACCACCTCGCCGTAGCACTTGCCGGCGTACATGGGACGGGTGCAGTAGAGCTTGCCGTCCACGATCTTGACGTCCGTGCAGTCCGACGCCATGCCCGTCGCCAGGGAGCCCACCAGGCGCGCCGCCAGGTCCTTGCCCTGGGCGGAGGCGGCCAGCAGGAGGACGGCCGGGTCGTTTTCCTTCACTACCTTGGTGATCGCCTGGGCGTAGGCGTCCGTCGTATAGGGTTCAAAGGCGGGGTTGTCGGCGAGATAGACCTTGTCCACACCGTATTTCCCCAGCTCCGCGGCCATGGCCTCGACGCCCGAACCCAAAAGAACGGCGCTGACCTCGTCACCGAGCTGATCCGCGAGCTTGCGGGCCGTGCTGGCCAGCTCGAGGCTCACCTTCCTCAGGGCGCCGTCCCTCTGTTCCGCCACTATCCATACACCTTTTGCCATTTTATCTTCCTCCGTGATCTATTTATTCGAGATTAGATGACCTTCGCCTCTTCCCGCAGGAGCTTGGCCAGTTCCGCGGCCTTGCCCTCGGGGGTGTCGTCCGCGCAGATGATCTTTCCCGGAGGTCTCGCCGGCGGGGGCGTGAACTTGACGACCTTGGACTTGGAGGCGCCGGAGACACCGAGATCGGCGGCCTTCTTGATGTCCACGGGTTTCTTCTTGGCCTTCATGATCCCGGGCAGCGAGGCGTAGCGGGGCTCGTTGAGGCCCTTGGTGGCCGTGACGACGCAGGGCAGGGAGGTCTCGATGACGTACTGGGCGCCCTCGATGGGCCGGGTGGCCTTCGCGGTCTTGCCGTCGATCTCCAGCTTGGTGACGAAGGTCACCTGGGGGATCCCGAGGAGTTCCGCCAGGATGGGGCCGACCTGGGCCGAGTCGTCGTCGATGGCCCGCTGGCCGCAGAAGATGATGTCGTAGGGAAGGCCCTTGATGGCCGCCGCCAAGGCCTCGGCGGTGGCATAGGCGTCGGCGTTGTAGAGGGCCGGGTCGTCGATCTGGATGCCCTTCTCGGCACCCATGGCCAGGGCCGTCCGGATGGTCTCCATGGCCCGGGCGGGACCGACGGAGATGATGGTCACCTCGCCCCCGAATTTCTCCTTCAGTTTGAGGGCCTCTTCCACACCAAACTCGTCATAGGGGTTCATGACCCATTTGATGCCGCCCTCCTCGATCCCCGATCCGTCGCCTTTGACCTTGATCTGGGCTTCCGTATCCGGAACCTGCTTTACACATGCGATGATATTCACGTCTTCCTCCTTCCCGAATGCCGGGCGGCGGCCGCCTGCCGACACTCAGCGATTTGATGTCTTAAGATTGACGATAGCGATGACCCGATCGGAAAGGGGGCGGATGAACCATCCGCCCCCTCCTTATTTAATTACAGCCTGTTCTTGACGATGTCGTCCACCACGGACGGATCGGCCAGGGTGGTCGTGTCGCCCAGGTCGCTGATGTCCCCGGCGGCCACCTTCTTCAGGATGCGCCGCATGATCTTGCCGCTCCTGGTCTTGGGAAGACCGTCGGCCCACTGGATCTTCTCGGGGGTGGCGATGGGGCCGATGAGGGTCCGCACGTGGGCCACCAGCTCCTTCTTCAGCTCCTCCGTCTTCTCCACGCCGCTCTTGAGGGTCACGTAGGCGTAGATGGACTGGCCCTTCAGCTCGTGGGGGTAGCCGACGACGGCCGCCTCGGCGACCTTCGGATGGGCCACGAGGGCGCTCTCCACCTCGGCGGTCCCCATGCGGTGACCGGAGACGTTGATGACGTCGTCGATGCGGCCCGTGATCTGGTAGTAGCCGTCCTTGTCCCTCCGGGCGCCGTCACCCGTCACGTAGTAGCCGGGGAACTGCTCGAAGTAGGTCTCCTGGAAACGCTTGGGGTCGCCGTAGACGCCCCTCATGATCCCCGGCCAGGGCATCTTGATGCACAGGGCCCCGGAGGCCTCCGTCTCCGTGATCTCCTTGCCCTCGTCGTCCAGGAGGACGGGCCAGACGCCCATGAAGGGCACGGTGGCCATGCCGGGCTTGATGTCGATGGCCCCGGGCAGGGGGGTGATGAGGATCCCGCCCGTCTCGGTCTGCCACCACGTGTCCACGATGGGGCACTCGCCCCGGCCGATGACGTTGAAGTACCAGTTCCAGGCCTCGGGGTTGATGGGCTCGCCCACGGTCCCCAGGATGCGCAGGGAGGAGATGTCGGCCTTCTTCACCCACTCGTCGCCCTCCTTGGCGATGGCCCGGATGGCCGTGGGGGCCGTGTAGAAGATGTTGACCTTGTATTTCTCGACGATCTTCCAGAAGCGGCTCATGTCGGGGTAGTTGGGGACGCCCTCGAACATGACGGAGGTGGCGCCGTTGCAGAGGGGGCCGTAGACGATGTAGGAATGGCCCGTGACCCAGCCGATGTCGGCGGTGCACCAGTAGATCTCGTGTTCCTTGTAGTCGAAGATCATCTTGTGGGTGTAGGCCACGTAGACGAGGTAGCCGCCCGTGGTGTGCATGACCCCCTTGGGCTTGCCCGTGGAGCCGGAGGTGTAGAGGATGAAGAGGGGATCCTCGGCGTCCATCCACTCGGGGGGGCAGTCGGCGGAGGCCTTGGCCATCACGTCGTCCCACCAGAGGTCCCGGCCTTCCTTGAAGTTGCACTTGATCTTGTCGCCCACGCGGCGGACGACGATCATCTTCTCGACGGAGGGGCACTCGGCGACGGCGGCGTCGGCGTTGTCCTTCTGGGGGACGGCCTTGGCGCCCCGGAAGGTCCCGTCGCAGGTCACCAGGACCTTGCTCTGGGAATCCTGGATGCGGTCCCTGAGGGAGTCGGCGCTGAAACCGCCGAAGACGATGCTGTGAATGGCTCCGATGCGGGTGCAGGCCAGCATGGCGATGGCGAGCTCGGGGATCATGGGCAGGTACATGCAGACCCGGTCACCCTTCTTCACGCCGAGGGATTTGAGGACGTTGGCGAACTTGCATACCTCCTCGTAGAGCTGGCGGTAGGTGTAGGCGCGGTCCTCGCCGGGCTCGTTGCCCTCCCACTGGATGGCGACCTTGTCGCCCCTCGTCTTGAGCTGCCGATCGAGGCAGTTGTAGGACACGTTCAGTTTCCCGCCCTCGAAGAACTTCACGTAGATGTCGCCCTTCTTGATGTCGAAGTTGTAGTCCATGACCTTGTCGAAGGGCTTGAACCACTCCACGTACTCCTTGGCGATCTCGGCCCAGAAGGCCTCGGGCTCCTCGATGGAACGCTTCCAGAGCTTGTCGTAGGCTTCCCGGCCGCTGATGTAGGCCATCTTCTTGATCTTCTCCGGTACCGGGTAGACCTCTTTCAACTGTACCTTTGCTTCTGCCATATGGTTTCGTTACCTCCCTTTCTTTTCTGTAACGCTTTCGGTCCTGATGCCTCCCTCAAAGGGGCCGCCCCGAGGCGGCCTTCTTCGGATTACCCTCTCGATTCCGTTACCCGGGGATTTTCCGTCCGGCGGCGCCCCCGGTCCGGGTGTCCGAGGATCGCCCGGAGGCATGGCGAATCGCCAAGGGTCGCGCCACGACGGCCTTGCCTATATCAATACCGCCTTCATGTCAAGAAATATTTAGGGCTTTTCGTCCCTCGAGCCCCCCGGGAGACGATGCCTCCCCGGCCCGCCCGTGGTGTGTTTTTTTCGACACACCACAGGCGCCCCCGAGACGCCGCCGGGGCCGTCCCCGCGGGGTTGAGGGGGAAAGCGAGGGAGAGACCAAAAGGGGCCAGATGGAACCATTTATTTGTAATTGCTTATTATTTGGCTTTCGGGACGCCGCGGTGAGGCGGCCGCGCCCCGCCATGGCATGCCTGTTGCTTTCGACAAAATTGACGAAGGGAGGTCCGGACGGCAAAGATTGTCGAAAAAGGTCTTGACAGGGCCCGAGGTCCCTGTTAGGTTGGGCCCGAAAAACCGCGTGAAAGGGGGGATGGCCGGGGAAAAGACAATGAGGGATTGATTTCAGGACCAGCGGATCGAGGCCCCCCGCACCATGCCCGCGGGGGAAACAAAAAACCGAACGCAAAGAACCTTTCAGGAGGTTAAGAGATGAGAAAATTTTGGGTAACCATCCTGGCCCTGGGTCTGGTCGCGGCCTTCGCCATGCCGGCGGCGGCCGTGGACGTCAAGTTCACGGGCCAGTACTACGTCCAGGGCTGGTACGTGGACAACGTCTCCCTGCTGGACAAGAACGAGGTTAGCACGAACACGGATTCCTGGAATGCCAACGCCCAGCGCGGCGCCGCGGCCCTCTACAGCCAGCGCTTCCGTCTCCAGACGGAGTTCAAGGTCGCCGAGGGCCTGACCCTCGTCACCCGTTTCGACGCCCTCGAGAAGGTGTGGGGCAGCCAAAACTGGGCCGGCGGCACGGGCGAGACCCAGACGAGGAAGGCTATGATTACAGCGGAAGCAAACACCGCTGTTAGTAACGCCCAGGAGAACATCGAGTTCGAGCGGGTCTACCTCGACATGAACACGGCCATCGGCAAGTTCCAGATCGGCTACCAGCAGTTCCTCATGTGGGGTACGGACTTCCTCAACACCCCCCTGACGGCCCCCGGTATCCGCTACCTGTACACGACCGGCCCCCTGACCTTGATCGCCGCCATCGAGAAGCGCAATGACTTCGCCGGGAGTAATTACGGAAATACCGACTCCACAACCTCGAACATCGGCCGGGCCAACGACGGCGACCATGACGTCTACGACCTGGGCTTCATCTACAAGTTCAAGCCCGGCGAGGCGGGCTTGATGTTCCAGTACGGCCGCAACGCCTGGGACAAGCCGCCCAAGGTGCTCGACCCGAACGCCGCCGACCGTTACCTGACCCAGGTGAGCATCTTCCTCCCCTACGCCAAGCTGAACTTCGGCAACTTCTTCATCGAGGGCGAGGGTCTCTACGCGACGGGCAAGATGTACGCCTACGAGCCCCGGCAGCAAACCGGCGGCTATGGCCAGCAGGACATCAACTGCACCCAGTGGGGTCTCTTCCTCCACGGGAAGTACACCTTCAAGCCCGCCTACGTCGGCCTCCAGTTCGTCTACCTCAGCGGCGACGACATGG
>JAKPCH010000037.1 GCA_029553375.1 Deltaproteobacteria bacterium
GGGAAAATATTTTCTTACCCATCGAGATCATTGATCTTATTTTTACGCCTCCCCTACCGTGACCCCCCCTCGAACCCCCGAAATCAACCCCCCGGGCGATAGATCGTTAAAACCCCTGAACGAAACGTACAGGACCCCACCTTGGGGGACGGCACGAACAAAGGTCTATGACCGCCGGGGACGTCGTGTTAAGGAAGAAAAGGAACGGACCGGGCAGGGGGGACGGGCCTCAGGGCGGGCCGCCCCGGCGCCGCGGTGAAGGGAGGTCTTTCATGAAGGCGAATCTTAGGGAGGGTTACATCGCCGGGCCCGGCGGACGCCTCTGGTACGGGGTCTGCGGCGAGGGGGGGGTGGGGACGCCCCTCCTCGTCGTCCACGGCGGCCCGGGGTTCCTCTCCATGACGGAGACCTACGCCGACCTCGCCGGCGAGCGCAGGGTCTATTTCTACGACCAGCTGGGAGGCGGGCGGTCCGACCGGGCCGCCGATCCCTCCCGCTACTGCGTGGACGGGTTCGTGGCGGAGCTCGCCGCCGTGCGGGAGGCCCTCTCCCTGAAGGAGGTCTTTCTCCTCGGCTTCTCGTGGGGGGCGGCCCTCGTCTGTTCCTACCTCCTCGCCCACCGGCCGCCGGGGGTGAAGGGTCTCATCCTCTCGGGACCCCTTTTGAGCACGCCCCTGTGGGAGCGGGACCAGCGGCGCCTCGTCGGGCGTCTGCCCGCCTCCCTTAAAGAGGTGATCAGGACGGCCGAGGAGACGGGCGACTTCGGCGAGGCCTACGAGGGGGCCATGATGTCTTTCTACCGCCGCCACCTCTGCCTCCTCGACCCCTGGCCGCCGGCCCTGGAGGAGGCCTTCGGCCGCCTCTCCCTCGAGGTCTACAACGCCCTCTGGGGGCCCAGCGAGTTTACCTGCACGGGGACCCTGAAAAACCTGGACCTCACGGACCGCCTCCACCTCATCGGGGAACCCGTCCTGTTGACCTGCGGCGACCGGGACGAGGCGGATCCCCGGACGGTCAAGGAGTTCCAGCTCGCCTTCCCGAACGCGGACATGGCCGTCCTGCCCCGGGCCTCCCACTTCCACCACCTCGAGCAACCCGGGATTTACAAGGCCCTCCTGAGGGGGTTCATGAACGCGATCGAGGAGGGGTCAGTCGAAGAAGACTGAATACCCCGCCACGATGAAGTGGCAGTCGATACCACCGTTGGGCACGATGATGTCGGCGTTGGAGAGATGACGGAAACGGTACCCCACGTTGAGGGCCCCCTTCTTCTTCGGCAGGGCGAAATAGAAACCGCCGCCCAGGACGTCGGAGAAAAGGAAGCCCTGGGCCTGCTTTTCCGTGACCACGGAGATGTAGTGGGGCCCGACGCTCCCCATGAGGAAGAGGGACCATCCTTCCCCCAAGGGGTAGACGTACCGGAGGCCGAAACCCACACCGGCCTCGAAATTGGCCTCGGGGCTCGTGACGACGTTGAACTGGGGTTCGGCGAAGACCAGGAGACGGCCGGCGTGTCTCTTCAGGGCCGGGAGATACCTCCCGAGGTCCACGCCCAGATTGACCATCATCAAAACGGGCCGATAGTGTCCCTCGGGGAGGGACCCGGTGCCGGCGCCGAAGAGGAAGGACGTCTCCGAAAAGAATCCTGCGGTTCGACCCCCCGGCCCCGCGTCGGCCGGGAAGGGGATGGCAATTACCAGGATCAGGAGCAGGACCGACGCCAGAACCCTCACGGCGGTGCGCCGCGGCCCCGGCGACGAACCCGGCGGCCGGGAAGGGACCCGCCTCATCTACGGTTTCCCCCCGCCTTCTTTTCCGCACGGCCCCCGCAAGGTGATGCCAACATCACGGTAAAGACCCCCTCTGGAATCCCGCACCCTATACGCATTTACCCCGGGGGTGTCAAGACCAGGAGGTGATCAGAAAGCCCCGCGGCTCGGAACTGTTCGACTATCATCTCCGCCAGGGAGAAGCCCCCTTCTTCGTCCCGCGGGGGTGCCGTGGCGACGAGCCTGCCGTGGGAGCGGCGGAAGGAGGCCTCGACGGTGTCATGGGCCAGATGGACGACCCCCGCCGTGGTGAGGTGGCGGTGACCCAGGACGAGACCTTCCTCCAGGAGGATTTCCTTCAGATAGGGGGGCAGGGAGAACCTCTCCAGGAAGGCCACCCCCACGTGGGGATGGAGGTAATCTACAACAGGGTCGGAGAGCTCCGTTTCCTCGATCAGGCCCTCTTCCCGGCGGTACAGCCTTCCATAGAGCAAGATCAGGATCCGGCCGATCTCCACGAGGAGGCCGCCGAGCTCGACCTTACTGATCACGTCTTCACGCCAGGAAAGGCACCCGGCCAGGACGCCGCCCACCACGGAAGTGGCGAAGGAACGGGCGAAGACCGTCTCCACCTCGTGATCCCTCCGCGCCAGCCTCTTTAGGGCCAGGATGACGATATAGACCTTCGTCCGGTCCGTGCCGAGGCGGACGACGGCATCGTAGAAATTGTGCACCTGCCCGTGCTTGAGACTGCCGAAATAGACGGACTCGGCGATCGCCAACAGGTGCGAGAGGATGTCGGGGCCGATGTGCCCCTTGAGGGCCTCGATCTGGCGGCTGTCCGCATCGGGGTCGTCCAGTTCGACCAGGACGTCGGGGCTGAAACCCAAGGCGGTCCGAGTGAGCATTACCTCACCGATCCTCGCGACGATGAAACGTTCCCGATCGGAAAGCATCGTCTCTCAGTGCCCCATGAGGGCCCACCATCCCCCGGGATGGGCCGGATTGCCGGTGCCTGACGGGCGGAAGACCGCCATGATATCTGTGGTGCCCCCGGCGCGATTCGAACGCGCGGCACCCGGATTAGGAATCCGGTGCTCTATCCTGCTGAGCTACGGGGGCGTGAAACAGGCTCTAACACGCCCCCGGCGGGGAGTCAACAGGATTGTCGGGGACGGGGCCGTCGATCCGCCGGCGGGCGGTCTTTTCCGGCAAAGTCGTCAGGCACCGAGGCCGGCGGCGCACAAGACCCTCCGTGTCACCACGTCCGACAGGAGCCGCAGGCCGTCGGCGGCCGTGTCGTAGACGCCCACCACGCCCTCGTACTGGACGTCCCGGGGTGAGAGGTCCTTGAGGAGGTTGGGGTGCCTCTTCAGCCAGGAGGCGTTGAAGACGACCCCCTCCCGTTCGGGATAGACGGCGAGGTAGAAGATGTCCATCTCCACCAGGTCCTGGAAGAAGTGGGACCCGAAGGACAGATCGGGGATGAGGCTCCCGTCGCGGTAGGCGATCTCACCGATGACGGCCACCCGGCTGATCTCGGCGAAGGTGACGGGCACGCCCATGGCGGGGGTGGTGGTCCCCCAGCGACCGGGCCCCAGCAGGAGGGTAGGCTGGGCCTCCCGACCAGCGATCATTCGGTTGAGGCGGCCGATGACGCGGGCCACGTCGTATTTCTCCGAGAGGGTCAGGGAGGCGTAACCCCGGGGGTCGACATAGATCACCCGGGAGATGGGCAAGGAAACGCTCCCCCCCATGAAGTTCCCCTCCTGACTGAGGAGGAGATCCTCCCCGGGGACCCGGGCGGGGACGGCGACCTGGGCCGTCTTGCCCTTCGTCTGGAAGGGGCGGCACTGGAGGAGGTTGATCTGAAGACAACCGTCGCTGTTGAAGTTGCCCGTGAACTCGATATCCACCGGGTAGTCGTAAACCGCCTCGAGGGCCTTGAGCATGGCCGACATGGCGCGGGGGAAATCGGTGCGCGAGAGAAACTCGTCGAAGGTGAGGATCCAGTGGTTATCACCGTCCCGACCGCGGGCCCTCATCCGTTCCCGGGCCTCCAGGTCGGGGACGGCGAAGAGCTCCAGGTTCGCCGCCGCCCCCTCGGCGGCGAGCTGCCCCAGGGGAAGGGACTGGAAGCGGTTTTCCCCCAGGTCCAGGCAATCCACCTCGTGCTGGGAGTAGCGCCGGGCATCCTCGAGGCCGGAATGGGGTTTCACGAGGGGGGCGTCGAGGGCGACGATGCGGGGGTAGTCGTTCTCCACGCGGTTCACCGCCCTGGTGCCGAGACCGTAAACGAGGCGGAGCATGCCCGCCCTGGGGTCCAACTCCGGGTTCCAGACGAAGGTATTGTAGGAGAGACCGACGCCGGCGATGTCGGGGAAGAAGTAGCGCCCCCGATAGGAACCGGAGACGCGCTGGACCAGGAGGGCCATCTGTTCGTCCTGCCGGTCGAGGCCCCGCTCGAGGCGGTAGGTCAGGGCGTCCTCGTTCATGGTGCTCGCGAAGACCCGGCGGACGTAATCGGCGAAGACCTCGTAGCGCTCCTGGGGTGACCCCTGGTTGGCGCAGAAGAAACTCGCGTACTTCCCGGCGAAGGCGTTGCCGAAGGCGTCCTCGAGGAGGCTGCTGGAGCGGACGATGATGGGGGACTGGCCGAAGTACTCCAGCATGAGGAGAAACTGTTCCTTGATCTCTTCGGGAAAGGTGCCGACGAGCATCTTCTCCCTCAGTTCCGCCGCGGCCTCGAAATACCCGTCCCGGGTCTTGTGGGTCATCAGGAGGCGCCACCACCCGTTCTCCACGATATAGGCGTAAAAGACATCGGAGCCTATGTAGTATGAGTCGTGATGCTCGAGCTTCCCGGCCCAGTCCCACGACTTGTCCTGTCGCAGGATGTTGCGGGCCAGGAGCATGCCCACGGACTTGCCCCCGATGAACCCCGTCCCGATGAGGCGGTCCTTGATCTCCAGGAGGTCCTCAAGGTTGAAGTAGTCCCGCGCCAGGGCCAGCATCCTCTTTTCCCGGCCGATGAGGATGCGGGAGAGGGTATCCACCATCTCTTTCTTCCGGGCCTCCCCCTCGGGGGAGTCGTCAGGGAGGAGATCCCTTGCCTCCAGGAAGATGCGGTCCCAGTAGTCCAGGTGACGCTCGGCGTTGACGGTGCTCTTGTGGGCCAAAAAGGAGAAGAGGTTCGTGGCGTCCACGCTGCTCAGGACGGGGGAACTGTCGTCCCCCTCCAGGATGTGGGGGAGGAACATGGTGGGGGAGTAGCGGTTCCAGACCTTCAAGGGGTGGACGCAGATTCGGCCCTGGTAGTTGTAGATGTCCAGAAGGACCTGGGTCGTCTCCCGGATCCGGGCCACCGTCTTGAAGGAGTGACGTCCCCGCAGGAGGGCGAAATAGGCGACGGTGTTGAGCTCGAAGAGATAGGGGCAGGTGATGACGAAGAAATTACCGATCATCAGGTCCGTGGCCCAGGCCAGGAGGAGGTCGGAGAGGGAGTCGAAGACGTAAAAGACATCCCGTCCCTCCTGACGGACGATGTTGTGGACCTGGGTGGAGAAGGACTCGAAACCCCTCTCGGCGTTGAGGCGGTAGGTCACGACGCCCCCCTCCCCCGCCAGGAGGGGGGGGTGGTGGGCGAAACGCATATAGACGACCCGCCGCCCCTTGGCGAGGGCGGCGCGGACGAAGGGCCCCACGAAGAAACGGTAATCCTCCATGTCGTCCACCTGCAGGACGACGTTGTCGCCCGTCTGCAGGGAACCGATGATCTTGTCCAATCCCTTGAGACCGGAAGTGACGGGTGAGTAAACGAGCATCGACCTGCCTCCCTGACGGATAATCTTCCTCGTTCCTTACAACATTTATACCAACGTTGGGAAGTCAACGATGGTACATTTTTGGCTTCTTGGTAACAAAGATACGTTTTTGTAGAAATACGTTGACGGGACGGCGAGATCCGTCTATAGGGGGATCCGATGGCATCGACACGGCGGGCCCTGCCCCATCGCTATCGCTTGAGCGCGGGGCCCCGGCGGCGCGGGTGGTTCATGAGCGTTCATACCTACGAAGAACTGGCGGCCCTCCACGCCATCGCCAAGATCCTCGCCCAGCCCTGGGAGCTGAGGGACCAGCTCGAGGGCGTCCTGGGAGAGATGAGCCGGCGCCTGGGGATGCAGCGGGGGATGATCGCCCTCCTGGACCGGGACAGCGGTGAGGCCTGGCTGGAGGTGGCCCACGGGGTCAACATCGACGGCCGTGAGATCACCTACCGGCCGGGGGAGGGCATCACGGGGAAGGTGGCCCAGACGGGTCGCCCCGTCGCCATCCCCAACCTCGGGAAAGAGGAGTTCTTCCTCGACCGCACGGGGGCGCGCCGCGCCTTGAACCGCGATGAACTTTCCTTCCTCTGCGTCCCCATCACCTACGAGGACCGGGTGGTGGGGATCCTCTCCGCCGACAAATGGCACAAAAATGTAAAGAGCCTCGACGGAGAACTCCTCATCATGTCCGCCGTGGCGGAACTCATCGCCAAGGCGGTCCACATCCTCGCCCTGGAGGAAGAGAACCGGCGCCTGAGGCACCTCGTGAACCAGGGGAAGTCCCCCTCAGCGAGCATCATCGGCCATTCCAAGGCCATGCAGGAGGTCTTCGGCCTCATCCGCCACGTGGCCGACTCGGGCACGACGGTCCTCATCGTCGGGGAGACGGGGACGGGCAAGGAGCTCGTCGCCCGGGCGATCCACGAGAACAGCCCCCGTCGTAAGGGGCCCCTGATCCAGGTGAACTGCGCCGCCCTCCCCGACACCCTCATCGAGAGCGAGCTCTTCGGCTTCGAGAAGGGGGCCTTCACGGGGGCCGTCCAAAGGCACCGGGGCCGTTTCGAGGAGGCCCACGGGGGTACCATCTTCCTCGACGAGGTGTCGGAGCTCTCCGCCGCCGCCCAAGCCAAGCTCCTGCGGGTCCTCCAGGAGAGGCAGTTCCAACCCCTGGGCTCCTCCCGCCTCGTCAAGACGGACGTGCGGGTCATCGGGGCGACGAACCGCCCCCTCGAAGAGGCCATCGCCGCCGGCCGCTTCCGCAGCGACCTCTACTACCGCCTGAGCGTCTTTCCCATCTACCTCCCCCCCCTGCGGGAACGGGGTAACGACATCATCCTCCTGGCGGATCACTTCCTTCTCAAGTATGCGAAGGAACTGGGAAAACCGGTGAAAAAGATCTCTCCGGCCGTCATCGAGGCCTTTCTCTCCCACCCCTGGCCGGGCAACGTCAGGGAGCTGGAAAACTGCATGGAGCGGGCCGTCCTGCTGGCGGACAGCGACACGGTGGAAACGAGCCACCTCCCCCCCTCCCTCCAGACGCGGGGCCGCGAGGAGGAGGGCAAGGAGGGGGGCCTCTTGAGCACCGTCGTCAAGGCCCAGGAACGCTCCCTCATCATCGACGCCCTCCGGGAGGCCCGGGGCAACCAGAGCGAGGCGGCCCGCATCCTGGGCACGACCAAGAGGATCATCCAGTACAGGATCAAGAAGATGGGCATCGACGCCGCCGCCTTCAAGGCCCCGAAAGACCGCCACCCCGCCTGACGCTTACACCCACATTTTTGTTCCGTTGTCACAGGCAAAAGAACAAATTTGTGCCTCCTCTGGACACGACCGTGACGGACCACACCCCGAAAAAGACCAGTCCCCGGGGTCTTCCTTAGTCAGGACGGGCCTTGCGCCCACCTTTCCGAGGGGCGGGAGGCAACTGGGACAAACCTGTACCTTTGGCATCCTCTTCGCATTACCCCTTTGGCCACCGTGTCGGCACGGTGCCGAAAACTCCCGCAAGGAGGTCCTATGTGTCGTCTTTTTGCCGTCACGAGCCGGGAGCCCCTCTCCCCCATGGTGGCCGTGCGCGCCCTCGACGTGATGAAGGAGGGTCATGACGGTTCGGGGATGGGTCTTTTCCTGACGGACCTGGGGGGACCGTTCGAGCGTTTCCGGGGGGCCCCCATCCTCTCGGGGATCTTCTCCCACGAGGGGATCCGCACCCTGGACCGCTACATGATGGAGCTCGACTTCATGGTCAAGTACAAGTTCTCCCTCCGGCCCACCAAGAGGCCGCCGGAGGGCACCCCCAAACGGGACAACTACCTGATCCGGGTCTACGACTACCCGCCGGAGTGGCTCTCCCTCTCGAAGGAGGAGATCGAGCACCGCCTCATGGTGACCCGCCTGGAGCTGCGCCGCATGGGGGAGAAGGACGACTCCATGATCGTCTTCAGCTTCTGGCCGGACGTCATCATGATCAAGGAGGTGGGGGACCCCATGGAGCTGGCCGAATACCTCGGCCTGGACAACGAGGAGCTCCAGGCCCGGGTCATCCTTGCCCAGGGACGACAGAACACCAACTACGACATCGACATCTACGCCTGCCACCCCTTCTTTATCCAGGGCTACGCCACCATGACGAACGGTGAGAACACGGCCTTCGTCCCCATCCGCGAATACCTCACCTCCCGGGGCTTCGCGGGTTACATGGGTTACCATTCCGACTCCGAGGTCTTCACCCACATCCTCCACTTCGCCCACCGTCACCTCGGCCTCGGCATCGAGATGTACAAACACATCCTGACCCCCCTCAAAGACGAGGAACTCGAGCGGCACCCCGACGGGAGGCGTCTGAGGGCCGTCAAACAGGCCTGCCGCCCCCTCATCATCGACGGCCCCAACTGCGTCATCGGCTGCCTCCCCGACCACACCCTCTTCATGGTCCAGGACAGCAAGAAACTCCGTCCCGGCGTCGTGGGGGGGGCGCCGGGGATGTTCGCCTTCTCGTCGGAGATGTGCGGTCTCGACGCGGCCATCCCCGTCCGCAACAAGAGCGAGGACTTTCAACCCATGAAATACGACACCGTCATGGTCCCACCGGAACGCCAGGAGGTGATGAGATGGAATCAGTGGGAAAGATGACCCCCTCCTCCCTGAGCGCCAGCGACCTCCCCTGGCGGGTCTTATGGGATAAGGAGCGATGCACCCTCTGCGGGCGGTGCACCGCCGTCTGCCCCGTCCAGGCCATCGAGCTGGGGGTGCACCGTCAGCGCCTCTTCCAGGCCCCTCTGGGGCTGACGCAGAGACCTACAAACATCGTAAAAGTTTATCACGGCATCGACCAGAAGACCGACCCCGCCCACGCCTGCGTCGGTTGCGCCATGTGCGATTACGTATGCCCCAACGGGGCCATCCACCCCGTCCGCAGCGACCAGGTCGACAAGCTCCGCTTCCACGTCAACCAGAACGGGGAACCCCGCCGCCGCGGCGGCCGCCGCAACGACCCCCGGAGTATCCTCGACGAGATCAAGTTCATCCGCATTTCCATGCTCACCGACCCGGCCCTCGACGCGGGGCGCCATGACTTCGAACTCCGCACCCTCCTGGGGAGGGTCCTGCCCGCCGAGGAGATGGTGAAGTCCATGCGGGACAACGGCTGGATACCCCCCGTGAGGGAGATCTATCCCCTCGTCATCGGGAGCATGTCCTTCGGTGCCCTGTCACCCACCATGTGGGAGGGGATCCAGATGGGGGTGGCCTACCTCAACGAGGAGCTGGGGATGCCCGTCCGGGTCTGCACCGGCGAGGGGGGTTGCCCGCCCCGCCTCCTCAGGTCCCGCTTCCTGAAGTACGTCATCCTCCAGATAGCGAGCGGCTATTTCGGCTGGGACGAGATCATCCACGCCCTCCCGGAGATGAAGGAGGACCCCTGCGCCGTGGAGATCAAGTACGGCCAGGGCGCCAAGCCGGGCGACGGGGGGCTCCTCATGTGGTACAAGGTCAACCGCCTCATCGCCGCCATCCGCGGCGTGCCTCCGGGGGTCAGCCTCCCCAGCCCCCCCACCCACCAGACCAAGTACTCCATCGAGGAGTCGGTGGCGAAGATGATCCAGTCCATGGCCATGGCCTGGGGCTTCCGGGTGCCCGTCTATCCCAAGATCTCCGCCACGAGCACCACCCTGGCGGTCCTCAACAACCTGGCCCGCAACCCCTACGCCGCGGCCCTGGCCGTCGACGGCGAGGACGGGGGGACGGGGGCGGCCTACAACGTCTCCATGAACCACATGGGCCACCCCATCGCCAGCAACATCCGGGACGCCTACCTGAACCTCGTCAAGATCGGGAAACAGAACGAGATCCCCCTCTTCGCCGGCGGCGGGGTGGGGAAGAACGGCAACCTCGCCGCCAACGCCGCGGCCCTTATCATGCTCGGGGCCAGCGGGATCCAGATCGGCAAGTACGTCATGCAGGCCGCCGCGGGCTGCCTGGGGGGCGAGAACGACCGCTGCAACATCTGCAACATCGGCCTCTGCCCCAAGGGTATCACCTCCCAGGACCCCCGTCTCTACCGCCGCCTCGACCCCGAGGCGGTGGCGGAGCGCCTAGTCGACGTCTACCGGTCCTTCGACACGGAACTGAAGAAGATCCTGGCGCCCCTGGGAAGATCGACCTCCCTCCCCATCGGCATGTCCGACGCCCTGGGGATCAGCGACGGTGCGGCGGCGGCCCGCCTCCAGATCCGCCACGTCATTTAGGAGGCCAATTATGCTGTACCGACCGACCATCATCATCTCCGGCATGAAAGACGGCCGCCGCGTCTCCTCCCGGGAGCTGGAGGCGGCCCTCCAGGAAGCCGTGGCGGCTGGCCACCGCTGCATCGAGGTCCATGCCTACGGCCAGCACGGTATCGGCGGCCGCCTCTGGAAGGCGGGGGAAGAGGAGGTCCTCATCAGGGTCCTGGGCTCTTCCGGTCAGCGGGTGGGGTCCATGGCCTTCCCCAACACCACCATCGACGTCTTCGGGCCCGCCTCGGACGACGTGGGATGGCTGAACGCCGGGGCGACGATCATCGTCCGGGGACACGCCACCAACGGCGTGGCCAACGCCATGGCCCAGGGGAAGATCTACGTCGCCGGCGACATCGGGGCCCGGGGGATGACCATGACGAAACACAACCCCCGTTTCGCCCCCCCCGAGCTCTGGGTCCTGGGGAGCGTGGGTGATTCCTTCGCCGAGTTCATGGCGGGGGGGACGGCCGTTATCTGCGGCCACGAGACCCCCCGCCGGGAAAACATCCTGGGCTACCGGCCCTGCGTGGGGATGGTGGGGGGGAAGATCTTCTTCCGCGGCCCCCTCTCCGGCTACAGTGAAGACGACGCGCGGCTCGTTCCCCTCGACGGCGAGGACTGGCTGTGGCTGAGGGAAAACATGGCCCTTTTTCTGAAGACCATCGGCCGGATGGAGCTCTACCCCGTCCTCACCGCCGACCCCACGGCCTGGCGGATCCTCGCGGCCCGCAAACCCTTCGAGAAGACGGGCAGGAGGGGCCGGGGCATGGCCGCGTTCCGGACGGAGGTCTGGGAGAAGGAGCTCGGCCGGGGCGGATTGATCGGCGACCTGACGGACATCCCCCGGGGGGTCATCGATGTCCTCCCCACGGGCGACCTCCGCCGTTTCGTCCCTTCCTGGGAGAACGGGAAGCACCTCGCCCCCTGCCAGGCGGCCTGTCCCACGGGGATGCCCGTCCGCACCCGTTGGCGCCTCATCCGTGAGGGCAAGACCAAAGAGGCCCTGGAGCTGGCCCTGAACTACACCCCCTTCCCCGCCACGGTCTGCGGCCATCTCTGCCCCAACCTCTGTCTCTCCCAGTGCACCCGGCAGGCCGCCCAGCTGCCCCCCCTCGACATGGCCGCCCTGGGGCGGGCCGCCCTGGAGGCCGAAGCGCCCTCCCCCGCCCCTCCTTCGGGCCGAACCGTGGCCGTCATCGGCGCCGGGCCGGCGGGACTTTCCGTGGCCTGGCAGCTATGGCTCCGGGGTCACGAGCCCGTCCTCTACGAGGCGAGGGAAGAATTGGGGGGCAAGATCACCGCCGCCATCCCGAGGAGCCGCATCCCCGACGCGGTCGTGGACCAGGAACTCCGGCGTGTCCGGGAGAGGATCCGCCGCGTCGTCACGGGCCGGGCCATGACGAGGGAAGACTTCCGGCGCCTCGAGGGGGAACACGACGTCGTCGTCATCGCCGTGGGGGCCCGGAAGGGCAGGAAGATCCCCGTGCCGGGCCACGAGCGGGCCGTGACGGCCATGGAATTCCTCACGGCGAGCAAAGCGAAAGAGGCCTCCGTGGGCAAGAGGGTGGTGATCATCGGCGCCGGCAACGTCGGCTGTGACGCCGCCGCCGAGGCGGCCCGCCTCGGGGCGGAGGAGATAACCCTCATCGACATCCAGGAGCCGGCATCCTTCGGCGCGGAGAGACGCCACGCCGAGGCCGTCGGGGCCCGCTTCCTGTGGCCGCGGGTCACCAAGGCCGTCACGGAGGAGGGAGTGGTCCTGGCCGACGGCGAGGTCATCGCCGCCGACACGGTGATCATGGCCGTGGGCGATGCCCCGGAGATCGATTTCCTCCCCGAAGACATCGAGAAGAAGGGGGGATTCCTCGTCGTCGACGAGAACTTCCGGACCTCGAACCCCCGGGTCTTCGCCATCGGCGACGCCGTGCGCCTCGGGCTCCTCACGGAGGCCATCGGCGCGGGGAGGATCGCCGCCCGGGCCATCGACGATCTCCTGAGGGGAAGGAACGATACCTACGACAACCTTCCCCCGGTGGACAAGGGTCGGATACGTCTGGCCTACTACGATCCCTATGTCTCGACGTCGGGCGACCTTACGGCCTGCGCCGGCCAATGCGCCTCCTGCGGCGAGTGCCGTGACTGCGGCCTCTGCGAGACCCTCTGTCCCCAGAGGGCCATCTCCCGCCTCGACGTCCCCGAGGGTGGATACGCCTATGTGGTCGATGAGGAGAAGTGCATCGGTTGCGGTTTCTGTGCCGCCGCCTGCCCCTGCGGGATCTGGGAGATGAGGGAGAACACGCCGCTGGAATAATAAAGGGGGCGAGGGCCCAAGGCCGGCCCCCAAACGATGGGAGAGGACATTATTCAACAAGTCATGGGAGGATACATGAAGAAGAAGGAAAAGATCGTCGCGGCGGAGCGCGAATACCGGGTCGGACGGGACAAGACGGTGCCCGTCTCCGATTATTACGGCGAGGACACCTTCAACCTCAAGGTCATGAGGGTGAAACTGCCGAAAGAGACCTATAACAAGATCCTGGATGCCGTCCACGACAACGCCGTCCTCGATCTCGAAACGGCCGACATCGTGGCCCAGACCATGAAGGAATGGGCCATCGCCAAGGGGGCGACCCACTTCGCCCACTGGTTCCAGCCCATGACGGGTTCGACGGCGGAGAAACACGACGCCTTCATCGATCCCGTAAGACCCGGTGAGGTCATCGAACGCTTCTCGGGGAAACAGCTCGTCCAGGGCGAACCGGACGCCTCGAGTTTCCCCAGCGGCGGCATAAGGGCCACCTTCGAGGCCCGGGGTTACACGGCCTGGGACATCTCCTCCCCCGCCTTCATCAGGAGAAACGGCATCGCCACGACCCTCTGCATCCCCTCCGCCTTCATCTCCTACAACGGCGAGGCCCTGGACAAGAAAACGCCCCTCTTGAGATCCAACAAGGCCGTGAGCGAGGCGGCGGTGAGGATCCTGAATCTCCTGGGAAACCGGGAGGTCAAGGGGGTCTATTCCACCCTCGGCCCCGAACAGGAGTACTTCCTTATCGACAAGGACTACTACTACAAACGTCAGGACCTCGTCCTCTGCGGGCGGGCCCTCGTGGGGGCGCCCCCCGCCAAGGGACAGGAACTGGAGGACCAGTACTTCGGCAGCATCAAGGAGAGGATCTCTTCCTATATGCACGACGTGGAGGAGGAGCTCTTCAAGCTGGGGATCCCCGCCAAGACCCGGCACAACGAGGTGGCCCCGAGCCAGTACGAGCTCGCCCCCGTCTTTGAGGAGGCCAACCTCGCCGTCGATCACAACCAGATCGTCATGGACACCCTCAAGGCCGTGGCCCGGCGCCACCACCTGGCCTGCCTCCTCCATGAAAAGCCCTTCGCCGGGATCAACGGCTCGGGCAAGCACCTCAACTGGTCCCTCTCGGACAATCGGGGTAACAACCTCCTCAACCCCGGCACCACCCCCCAGGGCAACATCCAGTTCCTCGTCTTCCTCATCGCCACCGTCCGGGCCGTCATGAGACACGCCGACATCCTGAGGGCCTCCGTGGCCTCCTACGGGAACGACCACCGCCTCGGGGCCAACGAGGCGCCTCCCGCCATCATCTCCGTTTTCCTCGGGGAGCACCTCACCCGGATCCTCGAGGACATCGAGAGGGGCCGCGTGACGAAGGCCACGGACCACTCCATCATCGACCTCGGCGTCTCCACCCTCCCCATCCTCAGCAAGGACAACACGGACCGCAACCGGACGTCCCCCTTCGCCTTCACGGGTAACAAGTTCGAATTCCGCGCCGTTGGTTCCTCCCAGTCCATCTCCTTCCCGGCGACGGTCATCAACACCATCGTTGCCGAGAGCCTCGATGACCTCGCCGGCAAGATCAAGGCCTCCCTGAAGGGCAAAGGGGTCAACCAGGCCGTCTTGGACGTCTTGAAGAAGGAGATCCGGGAGATCAAGCCTATCCTCTTCAACGGCGACAACTACAGCCCCGCCTGGGAGAAGGAGGCGACGAGACGGGGCCTCCCCAACGCCAAGACGACGCCGGAGGCCCTCCCCGCCCTGGTGACGGAAAAGGCCCTCGCCCTCTTCGAGAGGTACCGCGTCCTGTCCCCAGTGGAGCTAAAGTCGCGCTACACCATCTACCTCGAACGCTACATCAAGGACCTGGAGATCGAGGCCAAGTGTCTCCACAACCTCTGCATGGAACACGTCATCCCCGCCGCCACGGCCTACCAGGCGACCCTCGCCACGGCCCTGACCAGGACGCGGGAGGCCCTGGGCAAGGGGGTGGATCTCCGTGTCCAGGAGACGCTCCTCAGGGACATCGTGGAGCTCGTCGGCAGGATCTACCACAAGGATCGCGACATCATGGACGCCCTGAAGAAGGCGGAGGGCCACGGGGACGAGCAAGAGCGGGCCGGGACCCTCTACCGGGAGGAGAAACTCCGGATGAACGAACTGAGGGACTGCGTGGACGCCCTGGAATCCCTCGTGGACGACGAGGTCTGGCCCCTGCCCGCCTTCTGGGAGATGTTGTTTATCAACTGAAGATGGGGTAAGGTGAAGACCCCATAAATGGGGTGAATATCCGGTTTCGGGGGTGTTTAAGTCTTGCCGATCCTGAAGAGAAAAAGGACCGCCTTGGTCGTCCTCGAAGACGGGAGTGTCTTCCAGGGCCACGCCTTCGCCGGGGGAGGCGAGGCCCTGGGGGAGGTCGTCTTCAACACGGCCATGAGCGGCTACCAGGAGGTCCTGACGGATCCCTCCTACAAGGGGCAGATCGTCACCATGACCTACCCCATGATGGGCAACTACGGCATCAACGAGGATGACATGGAGTCCCTCGGGATCCACCTGGAAGGCTTCCTCTGCCGTGAATATCACCCGACCCCCAGCAATTGGCGCTCGAGGCGGACCCTGGGGTCCTTCCTCGAGGATCACGGCAAGATCGGTGTGGAGGGCCTCGACACCCGGGCCCTGACGCGGCGCATCCGCACCGCCGGCGCCATGAGGGGCATCGTCTCCACGGATGTCCTCGACGTTGCGGTCCTCCTTTCCAAGGTCCGGGCCTACCCCGGTCTCGTCGGGAGAGACCTGGTCCGGGAGGTCACCTGCCGCGCCCCCTACCGCTGGCGGGGCGACCGTCCCTCGCATATCGCCGAGGCGCAGGAAAACGGGGGCCGCCCGCGGGCGGCCGTTTTGGATTGCGGGGTGAAATTCAACATCTTGAGGATGCTCGAGGCGCGGGGCTGCTCCGTCTTCGTCTTCCCCGCCGCGGCGGGGAGGGAAGAGATCCTCTCCTGCCGTCCCGACGGCCTGCTCCTCTCCAACGGACCCGGCGATCCCGCCGCCCTGACCCATATCGCGGCGACGGTCCGTTCACTCCTGGGAGAACTCCCCATCTTCGGCATCTGCCTGGGGCACCAGCTCCTGGGCATGGCCGTGGGGGGAAGGACGGCGAAGCTGAAATTCGGTCACCACGGCGTCAACCAGCCCGTCAAGAACCTCCTGTCGGGACGCGTCGAGATCTCTTCCCAGAACCACGGCTTTGTCGTGGAGGCCGCCTCCGTCGAGGGGGGGAGGGCCACCCACCTCAACCTCAACGACGGCACCTCCGAGGGCTTCTTTTACCCCGATCTCAAGGCCTTCAGCGTCCAGTACCACCCCGAGGCGGCGCCGGGCCCCCATGACGCCGCCTATCTCTTCGACCTCTTCGTCGCCCTCATGAGGAACGAGGCCTCCCTCGACGGGTGGGTAAAAGGCGGGGGCTGAGATGCCGAAGAGGAGGGACATCAAGAAGATCCTCATCATCGGTTCCGGCCCCATCGTCATCGGCCAGGCCTGCGAGTTCGACTACTCCGGTACCCAGGCCTGTAAGGCCCTCAGGGAAGAGGGTTACGAGATCGTTCTCGTCAACTCCAACCCCGCGACGATCATGACGGACCCGGAGACGGCCCACAGGACCTACGTGGAGCCCATCACCCCCGAGGCGGTGGCGAAGATCATCGCCCGGGAGCGGCCCGACGCCCTCCTCCCCACCCTGGGCGGCCAGACGGGCCTCAACACCGCCGTGGCCCTCGCCGAGGGGGGGGTCTTGGAGAGGTGGGGCGTGGAGATGATCGGGGCCTCCCCCGAGGTGATCGTCAAGGCGGAGGACCGGGAAAAGTTCCGCGCCGCCATGGAACGAATCGGCCTCCGGGTCCCGCGCAGCTCCGTCGCCCGGACGATGGAGGAGGTCCGGCGCCTCGGGGCCTCCATGCCCTTCCCCGTCATCGTGCGGCCCTCCTTCACCCTGGGGGGGACGGGGAGCGGTATCGCCTACAACCGGGAAGAGCTCCTGGAGATCGCCAAGGACGGCCTCGACAAGAGCCCCATCGGGGAGATCATCCTCGAGGAGTCCCTCCTGGGCTGGAAGGAGTTCGAGCTGGAGGTCATGCGCGACCGGGCCGACAACGTCGTCATCATCTGCTCCATCGAGAACCTCGACCCCATGGGGATCCACACGGGCGACTCCATCACCGTCGCCCCCGCCCAGACCCTGACGGACCGGGAGTACCAAAGGATGCGGGACGCCGCCGTGGCCGTCATGCGGGAGATCGGCGTGGACACGGGGGGATCCAACGTCCAGTTCGCCGTGAATCCCGCCACGGGGGACCTCGTGGTCATCGAGATGAATCCCCGTGTCTCCCGTTCCAGCGCCCTGGCCTCCAAGGCCACGGGCTTCCCCATCGCCAAGATCGCCGCCAAGCTCGCCGTCGGCTACACCCTCGACGAGATCCCCAACGACATCACGAAGGAGACCATGGCCTCCTTCGAGCCGGCCATCGATTACGTCGTCACCAAGATCCCCCGCTGGACCTTCGAGAAGTTCCCCGACACCCCCGACGTCCTGACCACTTCCATGAAATCCGTGGGGGAGACCATGGCCGTGGGGCGCACCTTCAAGGAATCCCTCCAGAAGGCGATCCGGTCCCTCGAGATCGGCCGCTTCGGTCTCGTCGAGAGGGTCCCCGGGGATTCCCCGCCCGACCGGGAGTTCTTTGCCCCCCGTCTCGCCACGCCCAACTCCCGCCGCCTCTTCTGGGTCGCCTCGGCCCTCTGGCACGGCCTGACCGTGGAGGAGGCGGCCGAGAGGACCCGCATCGACCCCTGGTTCCTCCATCACATCGCCGAGATCGTGGCGGCGGAGAAGACCCTCTTCATGACGACCCCCTCCCCGGAGGCCCTGAGGGAGGCCAAGCGCTGGGGATTCTCCGACCGGCGCCTGGGCGAGCTCTGGCAGATGGACGAGGCCTCCGTCCGGCGCCTGCGCCATGAACACGGGATCAGAAGGGTCTACAAGGTCGTCGACACCTGCGCCGCCGAGTTCGAGGCCTACACCCCCTACTACTACGGGACCTTCGAGACGGAGTCCGAGGCCGCCGCGGGCGGCGGCGACAAGGTCGTCATCATCGGCGGCGGCCCCAACCGCATCGGCCAGGGGATAGAGTTCGACTACTGCTGCGTCCATGCCTCCTACGCCCTGAGGGAGGAGGGGATCCGGAGCGTCATGATCAACTCCAACCCCGAGACGGTGAGCACGGACTACGACACCTCGGACCGCCTCTTCTTCGAGCCCCTGACCCTGGAGGACGTCCTGGACGTCATCGAGACGGTGAAACCCCTGGGTGTAATCGTCCAGTTCGGCGGCCAGACGCCCCTCAACCTCGCCCGCGACCTGGCGGCGGCGGGGGTGAAGATCCTGGGGACGTCCCCCGACGCCATCGACCGGGCGGAGGACCGCAGGCGCTTCCAGGAGATCGTCGATCTCCTTAGGCTCCGGCAGCCCCCCAACGCCACGGCCCTGACGAAGGCCGAGGCGGAGGCCGAGGCGGAGGCCATCGGCTACCCCGTCATGGTCCGCCCCTCCTACGTCCTCGGCGGTCGGGCCATGGAGATCGTCTACGACCGGGACCACCTGCGCCGGTTCATCGACCGGGCCTTCGAGGTCTCCCCGGGCCGGCCCGTCCTCATCGACAAGTTCCTCGAAGACGCCGTGGAGGTCGACGTGGACGCCGTCAGCGACGGGAGGGAGACGGTGGTGGCGGGCATCATGGAACACATCGAGGAGGCGGGGATCCACTCCGGCGACAGCGCCTGCATCCTCCCGGCCTTGACCCTCCCGCCGTCCGTCCTGGCCCTCATCGAGGAGCAGACGAAGACCATCGCCGCCGCCCTGGGGGTGGTGGGGCTCATGAACATCCAGTACGCCGTCAAGGGGGAAGAGCTCTACGTCCTGGAGGTGAATCCCCGGGCGTCCCGGACGGTCCCCTTCGTGAGCAAGGCCATCGGCGTCCCCCTGGCGAAGGTGGCGACGAAGGTCATGCTGGGGCGGACCCTGAGGGACCTCGGTTTCACCGCCCCGCCGCGGCTGAACCACATCGCCGTGAAGGAGGCGGTCTTCCCCTTCGGCCGTTTCCCCGGGGTGGACATCCTCCTGGGTCCCGAGATGAAATCCACGGGGGAGGTCATGGGGATCGACACCTCCTTCGGCCTGGCCTTCGCCAAGTCCCAGATGGCCGCCGGTTTTCGGCTGCCCCTGTCCGGGACGGTCTACATCAGCGTCCACGACCTCCACAAAGAGCGCATCGTCCCCGTCGCCGCCGCCTTCCGGGACCTGGGTTTCCGCCTGTGGGCGAGCCGGGGGACGGCCTCTCACCTCCGTGATCGGGGCCTGGAGGTCCGGGGCGTGAACAAGCTCTCCGAGGGCCGGCCCCACGTGGTGGACCACATCAAGAACGGGGAGATCCAGCTCATGATCAACACGAGCCTCGGCCGCCGCTCCTCCCGGGACGGCTACGAGATCCGCCGCAGCGCCCTCCTCTACAACGTCCCCTACACGACCACCATCGCCGGGGCCAGGGCCGTGGCGGCCGCCGTTGCCGCCCTCCGGGGCGGTGACTGGGGCGTTCGGTCCCTCCAGGAGTACCACGGGGGATGAACGTCCTCGATCTTTCCGCGCCGCCCCCCTTCGGACCCCGCCACGAGTGCGGCGTCTTTGCCGTCTACGGCCACACCGAGGCGGCCCGGGTGGCCTATTTCGGCCTCTTCGCCCTCCAGCACCGGGGTCAGGAGAGCGCCGGCATCTGCGTGAGCGACGGCTGCGAGGTGAAGAACCACCGCGCCCTGGGCCTCGTCTCCGAGGTCTTCCACGAGGGGGACCTCAAGCAGTTGAAAGGTCACCTCGCCATCGGCCACGTGCGCTACTCCACCACCGGCTCCCCCACGCCGGCCAACGCCCAGCCCTTCCTGGCCCACCACGGCCGGGAGTACTACGCCGTGGCCCACAACGGCAACCTCACCAATATCCGTGCCCTGCGGGCCGAGCTCGAGGAGCGGGGCGCCATCTTCCAATCCACCATGGACACGGAGGTCTTCATCCATCTCATGACGCCCCGCCTGAAGAACGGCCTTGAGGAGGCCCTCATCGAGGCCTTCTCCCGCGTCGAGGGGGCCTACAGCCTCGTCATGATGACGCGCCACAAGATCATCGCCGCCCGGGACCCCCGGGGTTTCCGGCCCCTGTGTCTGGGCCGGATCGACGGGGGGTGGGTGGTGGCCTCCGAGACCTGCGCCTTCGACCTCGTGGGGGCGACATACCTGCGTGACGTCGCCCCGGGGGAGGTGGTCATCATGGACGAGGGCGGCATGAGGAGCCTCAGGCCCTTCCCCCCCGTCAGACCGGCCCAGTGCGTCTTCGAGCTCATCTATTTCGCCCGCCCCGACAGCCAGGTCTTCGGGCAGAACGTCTATCTCTGCCGCAAGCGCCTCGGGAGAAACCTGGCCGCCGAGTACCGCCCGGAGGCGGACCTCTGCATGCCCTTCCCCGACTCCGGCAACTACGCCGCCCTGGGGTACGCCGAGGGCAGCGGCCTCCCCTTCGAGATGGGGATGATCCGCAACCACTACGTCGGCCGGACCTTCATCCAGCCCACCCAGCCCGTCCGCGATTTCGGCGTCCGGGTGAAGCTGAACCCCGTCCGGCCCCTCCTGGAGGGGAAAAAGGTCGTCATCGTCGAGGACTCCATCATCCGGGGCACGACGAGCCGCAACCGCGTCCGCAACCTGAGGGAGAACGGCGTCCGGGAGATCCACATGGCCATCAGCTGCCCCCCGACCCGCTTCCCATGCCCCTTCGGGATCGACTTCTCCTCGAAGGGGGAGCTCATCGCCGCCCAGAAGGGCGAGGTGGACAAGATCGCCGCCTTCATCGGCCTCGATTCCCTCCACTACCTCTCCCTCACCGGCATGGTGGAGGCCGCCCGGATCCCCGCCGAGGAACTCTGCCTGGCCTGTTACACCGGCGACTACCCCCTTCCCCCGCCCGATATGGCGGACAAGTTCTGCTTCGAACACTGACCCGCCCCGGGGCCACTTCCCGTTGGCCCAAAACTCCCGTTTGGTTTATTATTAGGCCAGGTTAAAGACGAGAGGAAAAGGTATGGCCGAAACATTACGGGACAGCGATTTTTACACCCGTCCGCACCTGGACATCTCGGCCCTCGTCACCGTCGACCTCCAGAACGACTTCGCCCTCCCCGGGGGATCGGCCTTCGTCCCCGGCACCCCCGAGATCGTCCCCAACGCGGCGCGCCTTGTAGAGGCCTACCGTCGGCGCCGCCTTCCCGTTGTCCATATCGTCCGCCTCTACCTCCCCGACGGGTCGAATGTGGACAACTGCCGACGGTTCCTCGTCGAGGGGGGGAAGGCGATCGTCCGCCCGGGAAGCGACGGGGCCGAGATCGTCGACGCCCTCAAACCCTCCCCCTCGGTTCGCCTTCACGGGCCCACCCTCCTGGCGGGGGACCTTCAACACCTGGGCGAGGCCGAGGCGGTGATCTACAAGCCCCGCTGGGGGGCCTTCTACCGGACACGCCTGGAAGAACACCTCCGTTCCCTCGGGATCGACACCATCGTCGTGGCGGGCTGCAACTATCCGAACTGCCCTCGCGCCACCGTCTACGAGGCAAGCGAACGTGACTTCCGTCTGGTCCTCGCCGCGGACGCCGTCTCGGGCCTCTACGAACGGGGGCGGGAAGAGATGGCAAAGATAGGGGTGAGCTTGTGGACGACGGACGAGATCATCGCGGCCCTTGCCCGCATTCCTCCAAAGGAGAAGAACCAATGAATCCGGCGATCCCCCGCTGCATGAGCACCCAGCACCCCGATAACGTGACGGTGCCTTTCTTCGCCTCCTCCCCCATCCTCGCCGGCGAGGACGAGATCCGGGAGGCCTTCTACGCCTTCTCCCACCTGGGGTGCGACGAACAGATGTGGGATGTGGAGGGGAAAGACATAGACGCCCATGTCATCAGAAAGTTCCTCACCTTCTACCCCGATTACTTCTCCACAACGGTCCTCGGCCGGGACGTGCGGGTCACCCTGAGGGTCCCCAACCCCCTCTGCGAGAAGGCCGAGGCAAAAATCCTCCTCGAGACCCTCGAGAGCATCCCGCGCTCTACGGATACGGCACGCCTTTTCTACGGCACGGACGTCGTCCCCATCTTCGAGGTCATCATGCCCATGACGATGTCGGTCGAGTGTATCAACCGCGTCTACCGGTACTATCTCCACCACATATCGGCGAGGCAGGACGTCCGCCTCCAGGAGGACGACATCACCATCAAGGAGTGGGTCGGCGACTTCAGCCCCGCCCGCATCGACGTGATCCCCCTCATTGAGGACGTGCCCACCATGCTGCGGTCGGCCGAAATCGTCGCCGAATACCTGGCCGACAAGGAGATAAGGGATCAGCGGGTCTTTCTGGCCCGTTCCGACACGGCGATGAACTACGGCTGCATCGCGGCGGCCCTGGCGAACAAGATCGCCCTCGCCCGCCTCGATGAACTGGCCCGGCGCACAGGGGTCCGCATCCACCCCATCCTCGGTATGGGCTCGGCACCCTTCCGGGGCGGCCTGACCCCACAGACGGTCATCAGGACGGGGGCCGAGTATCCGAGCGTGGTGACCTTCACTATCCAGTCGGCCTTCAAGTTCGACTACCCCGTCGAGGAGGTCAGAGGGGCCTGCCACTACCTCAAGACCAGGGAGATCAAAGGGGCGTCACCAATCGACGCCCCCCGGGCCCTGGAGATCTTGGAACGATACAGCGACCGTTACCGGAAGGTCGTCGTTTCCCTGGCGCCCCTCATCAACCTGGCGGCCAAGTACGTCCCCCCGCGGCGGGCGCGCAAGCTCCACATCGGCCTCTTCGGCTACGCCCGGGGCCTCGACGGCGTCTCCCTCCCCCGGGCCATTTCCTTCACCTGCGCCCTCTACTCCCTCGGCCTGCCCCCGGAGCTGATCGGCCTCGACAGCCTCACGGACGAGGACCTGTCCTTCATCCGCGACTGCTACCCGTCATTCGAGGCGAAACTGGCCCAGGCCCTCGCCTTTGCCGACCTGGAATGCCCCCTCATGGGTGATTCCCTGCGTCGGGCCATCGAGAGGATCGCCCCGCCCTTTGAAGCCGACGAGGAACATATCCGGCTCTCCCGCCATATCCGTGCCTCCCTCGACAAGGGCAACACGGCCTTGACGGAGGATCTCGTCCTCCGGGCGGCACGGATCCGCCGCTTCCTGGGCTAGGGGCTTCCGGTCAGGCCGTCCCGGCCGTGGTCGTCGAGGATCTTAAGGATCCGCTCCACGTTGAAGACCCGTCGGGCCCGGCGCGTCAGGCAGAGGGCCTCCAGACCGATGAAGGAGCGGCCCTCGTATTCCATGTCCCCCACGTACAGGGGCTTGACGACCCGCCGGGACATCTCGTCCCGGGCCTTCAGGTAGACGATGGCCACCTCCTCGCCCCGGCGGGCGGCCTCCTTCAGACGGCGGATCTTGTCTTCCAGGGTCCAGTCCTCCCGGGCGAGGCGGTACTTGAGGTCGGTCAGGAAGCGGGCGACCCGCCAATCCGTTTTGATGTGATGGCGACGCAGGGGCCTCTTGAGAACCAGCCCCTCCAGGGAGGTGCAGCGTGAGAGGGCGACGTACATCTGTCCGGGGGCGAAGGTCCCCCGGCCGACGTCGATGATCACCCGGTCGAAGGTCTTGCCCTGGCTCTTGTGGATCGTGACGGCGAAGGCGAGGCGCAGGGGGTACTGGGTGAAAGAGCCGATCGCCTCGGAGGCCAGGTCGTTGCCCTTGAGAAAGAACCGGTAGATTTCCCAGGTGTGGGGTGGGATCTCCACCTTTTTCCCGTCCTCGAGGACGGCGGCGACGAGGGTTCTGCCTTCGGGGTCCTTGGGGAACCCCGTCACCTTCCCGATGGTCCCGTTGACCCAGCGCCGCTCGGGGTCGTTGTTCAGCAGCATGACCTGGGCCCCTTTCTTCAGGCAGAGCTCCGGGGCCGTCGGCAGGTATTCACGCCCGAACTCCCCCGTGATCACGCCCCGGAAACGACGCCTCCTGCCGGGCAGGGCCTCGAGACGCCCGTCGTTGATGGCGTCGGCGAGATCGTTGGTCGCCGTCAGGTGGATGAAGCCGTCGTCGTGACCCGCGAAGTCCGGGTCGCAGCGGGTGTTGAGGTGGTCGAGGTCTTCCATTGTCACCGTCCCGTTGCGGACGGCATTGAGGAGGCGGACGAAACCGGCGTCCCTCTGCCTATAGACCTTCTCGAGTTCCACGAAGGCCATGTCCAATCCCTCCATGACCTCGGCGCTGAAGAAATAGGGCGTCGCGTAACGGTCCCGGAAGACGGGCCTCGTCTCGGCGGTGACGACGGGGGGAAGCTGGTAGAGGTCGCCGATGAAGATCATCTGGACTCCCCCGAAGGGTCTCGACCCATCGGGGCCGTTGAGGCGCAGGAACCTGTCCACGCAGTCCAGGAGGTCCGCCCGGACCATGGAGACCTCGTCGATGACCACCGTCCGCAGGCGACGGTAGAGGCGGCGGGCCTCGCCCGTGACGGGCTCCACGATGGAGGCGGGGGTCACGTCGGGGGGAAACCGGAAGAAGGAATGGATAGTCTGCCCCCGGACGTTGAGGGCCGCCACCCCCGTGGGGGCCAAGACGACGATGGGCTTGCGGGTCTGACTCCGGAAATGGTCCAGGAGAGTCGATTTACCCGTCCCCGCCCGGCCCGTGACGAAGACGTGACGATCCGTCCCCTCCATGACCTCCAAGGCGGCCAGAAAGGCGGGATTGAGCTCTATGGCCGGGGTGTCCACGACCCTACCCGACATCACCACGCCGGGGTCCGTCGGCGCCGGCCCCGGCCCTGCCGGAATAGATCGGGACATGAGGAAGAAATCATCATGGCCTCTTTTCCCTCTACCTTCCATCACATAGGCGGCGGGAGGCGCCGCGTCAACTTATAGTAGTCCCCTGCCGTGTCCGCGTCCATGACGCAATGGGGGTCTTTCACCTCCACCGCCGTCGTCAGGCCCCGGTAGAGGGCGAGGAGCCCCCTGAGTCCCCCCGACCCCCCATACCGCAAGATCGAGGGGACCAGGGCGGTGGAGATGAGAGGGGGATGGCCGAAGCGCCCGGCGTAAACGGGCCGGCACACGCACGTGGGGAAGCGGTGGAAGGCGGCCAGGAGTTCCTCCAGGGTCTCAGGGGCGACAAGGGGGATGTCGACGGGGAGGACGAAGAAGGCCCTGCCGCGCGGACCGAGATGGCGGACCCCCACCTGGATCGAGGAAAACATCCCCGCCTCGTAAGTCTCGTTGACGACGCGACGAACCCCGTGCCGATCGAGGACCCCACTGAGGCGGTGGGCTTCATGGCCCACCACGACCAGGATGTCCCAGATGCCGACCCCCTGGAAGAGGCCGATGATCCTCTCGATGAAGGTCTCGCCTCCCAGGGGCATAAGGGCCTTGAAGTCCCCCATGCGGGACGATCTGCCGGCGCAGGGTATGAGGGCCGAAAACTCCGGGTCCTTCACCTCACCCTTCCTCCGCGTAAAATGCCTGTTGAACCACCCTTGAAGCCATGTTAAGAGGGCCTGTGGGGACCTTTATCACAAAGCCCCCCTAAAAACATCCCCGTGAGGCAACGACGGCCATGAAGTCCCTCATCCCTGAAATCGGCACCTCCCTGCCCCGGGCGGACGGTGCGGCCAAGGCGAGGGGTGCGGAACGTTACGCCGCGGATCACTACGGCGACGGCCTCCTGTGGGCGGGCGTCAAACGGGCCGGCATACCCCACGGCCGTATCCGAGGCCTCGACGTCGGCCGGGCCCGGGCCCTCGAGGGCGTCGTGGCCGTCCTCACGGGCCGGGACGTCCCTGGCACCAATCGCCAGGGGATCGTCCACAAGGATCAACCCGTCCTATGCGACGACAAGGTCCGCCACTGCGGCGACCCTGTCGCCCTCGTCGTGGCCGAAAGCCGGGAGGTCCTGAAAGAGGCCCTGGGTCTAATCCAGGTCGACATCGAGGCCCTGCCGGGTGTCTTCGCCATCGACGACGCCCTTCGCCCCGGGGCACCTCTGGTCCACGAGGGACGGGAAGGCGGCAACGTCCTGATCGCGGCGACGGTCGCCGCCGGAGACCTCGAGGGTGCCCTCGGCGAGTGCGACGTCGTCATCGAGGAGACCTTCGAGGTCCCCGTCGTGGCCCACGCCTTTTTGGAGACGGAAAACGGTGTCGCCTGGCAGGAACCCGACGGGAGGATCGTCCTGGTCGTCTCCACCCAGGCCCCCTTCCGCGACCGCTTCGAAATCGGCCATGCCCTCGGCATCCCCGTGGATAAACTCCGCGTCGTCAGTCCCTTTCTCGGCGGGGGCTTCGGGGGCAAGGACGGCGCCACCGTCCAGTGCCTCCTCGCCCTGGCGGCGATGAGGGCGGGGGGACGGCGCGTCAAGATGTGGTGGGACCGCGAGGAGAGCATGGCGGCGGGTTACAAGCGTCATGCCGTGCGCATGGTCTACCGTCTCGGCGCAAAGGCGGACGGGACGCTCCACGCCCTTGTCTGCCGCGTCTATTACGACACGGGGGCCTACGCCCACCTGGGGGGAGAGGTCATGGCCCTGGGCATGGAGCACGCCGCCGGCCCCTACCGGATCCCCCACACCCTCGTCGAAGGCTTATGCGTTTACACCAACAACCCCATCGCCGGAGCCATGCGCGCCTTCGGCGTCGCCCAGGTCAGCTTCGCCTTCGAGGGGATGATGGAACGCCTGGCGAAGAGGCTGGGCGTCGATCCCCTCTCCCTGAGGTTGAAAAACGCCCTGCGACGCGGGGACAAAAACGGGGCGGGTGTGACCATGACCAATTCCACGGGGATCGTCCCGTGCCTGGAGGCCGTCGGCCGCCATCCCCTCTGGAGGGGGAGGGAAGAATGGACGGCCGCGGCGGGTCCCTTCAAGAAGAGGGGTGTCGGCGTCGCCGCCGTCTGGAACGCCATGGGCTACGGACGGGGGTTGCCCGATTCGGCCATCGCCAAGGTGGAGCTGGCCCAGGACGGCAGGATCCGCACCTACTGCGGCGTCTCGGACATGGGCCAGGGTAACGCCACGGCCTTCATTCAGATCTCGGGAAACATCCTCTCCCAGCCCGTCGAATCCATCGACCTCGTCATGCCCGACACGGACCGGACCCTGCCCTCCGGCTCCTCGGCGGCCAGCCGCACCACCTACACCTACGGCAACGCCCTGATCAGGGCCTGCGAAGAGCTCAGGAGGAGGATCATCGGTCGCGCGGCCCTCATCCTCTTCGCCGATACCGTCGAGGACCTGGAGCTCCTCCCGGGCCGGGTGAGACACCTCAAGACGGGTAAGGAGGTCCCCCTGACGCTCCTCGCCTCCCTGATGCCGCCGGAAGACCGGGTCTGCATCAGCCAGTTCATCATGCCCGTCTCCCGCGACGGCCTGGATACGGGCAAGGCCTTCGTCATCGGCTTTCCCCACCTCCTCTTCTCCTATGCCGCCCACCTGGCGGCCGTCGAGGTCGACGAACTCACGGGGGCCCTGGAGGTCAAGGCCTATTTCGCCGCCACGGAGGCCGGGCGGGTGATAAATCCCCAGTCTTTTGAACAACAGGTGGAGGGGGCCATCGCCCAGGGTATAGGCTACGCCCTCCACGAGGAGATCGGCCTCCATCGGGGCCGCATCGTCAATCCCGATCTCGCCACCTATATCATCCCCACGGCCGAGGACATCCCGGACATAACCTCCCTGGTTGTGGAAACCTTCGAGACCTCTGGGCCTTTCGGGATGAAGGGTGTGGGCGAGGTCTGCATCAACGGCCCCCTGCCGGCCATCGCCGGGGCCCTCGCCGCCGCCTGCGGTGTCTGGATGAACAGGGCGCCCCTGACGGCCCCGAGGATCCTGGCGGCCCTTTAGGCCCCAGGGGAGGAAAAGGGGGAGGCGGGCTCATGAGGATCACCTTCGTCCTGAACGGAGAGGAAAGACACGTGGAATGCCTGCCGGACCGGCGGGTCGTGGACCTCCTGAGGGAGGACTTCGGCCTCACGGGGACCAAGGAGGCCTGCGGCACGGGGGAATGCGGCGCCTGCACGATCCTGGTGGACGGCGAGACGAGGCTCTCCTGCCTCATGCTGGCGGCCCAGCTCGAGGGGCGGTCCGTCACGACCATCGAGGGCCTCGGTGCCGAGGGATGCCTTCACCCCCTCCAGGAGGCCTTCGTCCAATGCGGCGCCGTCCAATGCGGTTACTGCTCCCCCGGGATGATCCTGACGGCGCTGGCCCTCATCAAGGAAAACCCGGCCCCGACGCGGGAAGAGATCCGGAAGGCCCTCTCGGGAAACCTCTGTCGCTGCACGGGATACCAGAAGATCGTGGACGCCGTGGAGGAGGCGGCTCGGGTGACGAGGGGGGGGCAATGACGGACGTCCTTGCGCCGAAGACCCTGGAGGAACTGTGGTCGTTTTTGGAGAACGAACCGGAAGGTAAGGTCTACGCCGGGGGCACGGATCTCCTCGTCTGGAGGCGGGCCCGGGGCGGGCACCATGGGCCCCTGATCTGCCTGGAGAGGATCGACGAGTTAAAGGGTGTCCGGGAGGAGCCCGGCGGCCTCTGGATCGGTGCGGCCACGACCCACCGTCGCCTCCTCGACGACCCCCGGATCCGCGACGGGTTCCCCGTCCTGGCCCAGGCCTTGGCGGTGTTGGGGTCCCCCCCGGTCCGCAACATGGGGACCATCGGCGGTAACATCTGCACGGCCTCCCCCGCCGGCGACACACTCCCGCCCCTCTACGTCCTCGGCGCCGAGGTTCTTCTCCTCTTCCGCGGCGGGGAGCGCGCCGTCCCCGTTGCCTCCTTCATCAAGGGGCCGGGTCTGACGGCGCTGGAGAGGGGCGAGATCGTCTCGGGGGTCAGGATCAGGTACCCGGCGGGATTCAACCGCCACCACTTCGAAAAGGTGGGCCAGCGTAAGGCCCTGGCCATCGCCGTGGCCAGCCTGGCCGCCCTGATGGCCGTCTCGGCATCCGGTGAGATCGAGGCGGTCCGCCTCGCCTGGGGTAGTGTCGGTCCCACGGTGGTCACCTCCCCCGAGGTCGAGGCGGCCCTGACGGGCAGGCCCCTGTGTCTGGCCACCCTCCGGGAGGCGGCGGCCCTGGCCCGGGAGGTCTGCCGTCCCATCGACGACCTGAGGGCGACGGCGGCCTATAGGCGCCAGGTGGCCGGGAACCTCTTGCTGCGCCTCGGGATTTGAGGAGACCACTTGATGGAGATGGGAAAGAGAACCATCAGCCTCCGCCTCACCGCCGAGGCTGGGTACGTCCGCGTCGTGGTGCCCTTCGTGGCCGCATCGGCGGGTGTCTTCGGCCTGGGGGCCGAGGAGGTGGAGAGGCTGGAACTGGCCGCCGAGGAGATCTTCATGTACCTGGCCGCCTCGGCCTGTCCGGGCGGCGAGGTGGTCGTCGAGTGCACCGACGGCGTCTATTACGCGGAGGCCGCCTTCCGCCTCCCCGTCGGGAGGTTGAATCTCCGGGGCCTCAACATCGCCCCCGCCGCACCCCCGAACCTCGAGGGGCATCTGGATCTCTCCGAGATGGGCCTCCTCATCGCCTCCCGTTCCGTCGACCGCCTCAACCTGACCGTGGAGGCGACCGAAGGGATCAAGCTGACCGTCGTCAAGGAGAAGACCTACCCCCGCATGGGGGAACCGCCGCCCCTCCCCTCTACGGAGGGCGAGATCGCCGTGACGACCCCCGACGCGGAGCGGATCAAAGATTTCGCCGTCCTGGCGGCGGACCAGTACAAAGAGGACGAGCGTCCCCCCTGCCTCGACTTCCCCGGTAAGGTCGTGGACATGATCGCCAGCGGCGATTACCAGTGTCTCGTCGCCGCCGCCCCCCGGGGGGGCTTGGTGGGCGGTCTCCTTTTCCACTACCCGACGGAGAAGATCGTCGAGTGTCACGGTCCCTACCTTTTCCCCCGGGGGCAGGAGGGACCGGCGGGGAAGGCGCTCCTCGAGGCCTGCATCGGCCGCGTGGCCCGCGGCAAGGCCCTGGGGATCATCACCTCCTCGCCGCTCCCCCAGGCCCTGGAGGGGGATTTCGAGACCCTCGGCGGACTCACCTATTACGGCGAGGACGAAACGATCTCCACCGTCACCTACCGTTACCGTCACCTCCACGAGGACCCGGGCGCCGAGGTCTGGACCCACCAGGACCTGAGGGGGTTTCTCGAAGAGACCTACGGGCGCCTCTATCTCGCCCGGGAGATCAGGCTCATCCGGGACGCCCGGGAGACCCGCGCGGGGTTTTCCCTCTTCGCGGCGGACGTCGTCCCCGGCCGTCGCGAGGTCACCCTCCGACCCCTCCTGCCCGGGGGGGATTGGGAGGACAACGTGGGGAGACACATGAGGTTTCTGCTCCAGGAGGGCTTCCGCAACATCTTTTTCGCCCTCGATACGGGCTTCCCCTGGCACGCCGAGGCGATACCCGTTCTTGCCGCCTTCGGTTTCCGGCCCGGGATCGTCTTGCCCTTCGCCGGCCGTTCGGACATCGTCGTCTTCCAGTACCATGAACCCCCCGGATCTTGACCGCCTCGTCCCGGCCTACGTCCGGGAATTCGAACCCTACATACCGAGCAAGCCCGACCCGGAGCTCATGAAGCTCTACGGCTGCAAGCGCCTCTGGCGCCTCAACAACAACGAGAACCCCCTGGGGCCACCGGCGGCGGCCCAGGAGGTGATCCGCCGCTTCCCGACGCCCCGGGGCGCCGTTTACCCGAGCGGTGATTCCTACTACCTGCGCCACAAAATCGCCGCCGTCCAGGGCATCGACCCCGACCAGATCATCGTGGGCAACGGCGCCAACGAGGTGATTAGCTTTGTCATCAAGGCCTTCTGCGAACAGGGGGACAATATCATCACGGCCGACAAGACCTTCGCCGTCTACGAATGGGTGGCGACCTTCTCCGGCATCGAGGCGCGCCTCGTCCCCCTGAAGGGGAACACCTTCGACGACGAGGGGATGCTGGCGGCGATCGACGGCCGGACAAAGGTCCTCTTCGTCTGCAACCCCAACAACCCCACGGGGACCTACTGGTCACGGGACCGGTTCAGGCGTTTTCTCGATCTCGTGGACGGGCGGCAGATCGTCGTGATCGACGAGGCCTACTTCGAATTCGTCGAGAAAGACGACTTCCCCGACGGTATGAACCTGATGAGGTCCTATCCCAACGTCGTCGTCTTTCGGACTTTCTCCAAAATGTACGGCCTGGCGGGGCTGAGGATCGGATACCTGGCGGGGAGCCGGGAGGTCGTCGACATGATCCGCCGGACGTGTATCGTCTACTCCGTCAACGCCGTCGCCCAGGAGGCGGCCTTGGCCTGCTTGGAAGACGACACAGGCCACATCGAACGGACACGGGCGCTGGTGCGGACGGCGAGGGAGTTCGTCCGCGGGGAGATGGAGAGACTCGGCCTGGGCGTCATAGCCAACGAGGGTAACTTCCTGATCGTGAGGCTCCCCGGCAGCGACACCCTGGCCTACCGGAAACTGATGCGGGAGGGGGTTATGATCAGGCCGATGACGGGTTTCCGCTTCCCCAACCACATCCGGGTCACCCTGGCGGGGATGGAGGCCATGGAGGCCTTCGCGGCGGCCCTGAAGAAGACCCTCTCTTGAATACCAGTTATACAATAACAATTTTTCAAAAAATCCTCCGAAAAGGCAATGTTCGGAAGCAAGCATTATGTCCTTCGATTTTTGACCCCGCCGAGGATCTTCGTCCTCAGCTTCGCCGGTTTCATCATGATCGGCTCCCTCTTCCTGTGGCTCCCCTTCGCCGCCACGAGGGACATACCCTTCATAGACGCCCTCTTCATGTCGACGTCGGCCGTCTGCGTCACCGGTCTCGCCACGCTGGACATCGGGACGACCTTTTCCAGGGCCGGTCAGATCGTCCTCATCGTCCTTTTTCAGCTGGGCGGCCTGGGGATCATCACCTTTTCGGCCTTTCTCTTCGGCATCATGAGGCGCGGGATCTCCTTCAAGGGTCGGGAGATAGTCCAGACCACCTTGCTCCCCAAACCGCGGCGGGATTTCTTCCTGATCCTCAAGGTGGCCGTCCTGTACACCCTCGTCATCGAGTCCGCGGGCGCCGTCCTGCTTTTTCTCCGTTTCTCCACGGATTTCCCGCCGGGTCAGGCCCTCTACTTCGCCGTCTTCCATGCCCTATCGGCCTTCAACAACTGCGGGTTGAGCCTTTTCGCGGACAGTTTCATACGTTACCGGGGGGATGTCCTTCTTAACGTCACCATCATGAGCCTTATCATCCTCGGCGGGATTGGGTTCGTGGTGCAATACGAGATCTTACGGCGCCTCAAGGACGGCAGATCCCGCATCTCCCTCCACAGCCGTATCGTCATCTTGACCACGGCGTTCTTGATCCTCGGCGGCGCGGTCTTCTTCTGGGTCTTCGAGGGGAATCACACCCTCCAGGGGCTGCCCTTCCAGACCAAGGCCCTCGTGTCCCTATTCCAGTCCGTCACGACCCGCACGGCGGGTTTCAGCACCGTAGACATCGCCAACCTCACCAATGCGACGATCATGATCATGATGGTCCTCATGTTCATCGGCGGGTCACCGGGATCCACGGCGGGAGGCATCAAGACGACGAGCTTCGCCCTGTTGATACTGACGATCTGGAACCGCTGGCGGGGCCGGGAGACCGTATCCGTCGGCAACCGCACGATCCCTAACGAATTGATCAGCCGCACCCTGATCATCACCCTGCTTTCCATGAGCTTCATCCTGATCGCCGTGGCCGTGATCATGACGGCCGGGCACCTCGGGTCGGGGGCCATGGAACGTCAAAAGTTTGTGGAATACACCTTCGAGACCATCTCGGCCTTCGGCACCGTGGGCCTCTCCATGGGGGCGACGGAGAGGTTGAACGACCTCCAGAAATTGACGATCATCCTGACGATGTTCACGGGAAGGGTGGGGCCCTTGACGCTCGCCTTCGCCCTCTCCCTGCGGGAAGGAAAGAAATCGTTGATTTACGCGGAAGAGACGGTCATGGTCGGATAAGGAGAAAGAACCGTGAAAAAGAGGGTAGTCGTGGTCGGTCTGGGCATCTTCGGCATCAACCTCGTGCGGAATCTCTTTGAGAGCGGCGTCGAGGTCATCGCCGTCGACAAGCTTAAAGAACCCGTCCAGCAAGTGCGGGACTGGGCCACCAAGGCGATCGTCGCCGACGGGACGGACCCGGAGGTCATGGAAGCCATCGGCCTGGGCGAGGACGACGTCGTCGTGGTCTCCTTCGGGGACGACCTCGCGGCCAGCACCCTCATCACCCTCCACCTCGTCAAGATGAAGGTGAAGGAGATCATCGTCAAGGCCACCTGCGAGGACCACAAGATGATCCTCGAAAAAGTGGGCGCCACGGAGGTCATCATCCCCGAAAAGATCGTGGCCGAAAAGATCGCCAAGGGCATCGTCTCGCCCAACGTCCTGGATTACATACCCCTGTCCGAGGAATACATGATCGGCGAGATCGCGCCGCCTGCCGAATTTACGGGCAAATCCATCGGGGAGCTTCAACTGCGGAATCGCTATCACCTGGAGGTCATCGCCGTCCGCGACACCCTCACCGACAAGATCCGGATGATCCCGCCGGCCCAATTCATCATCAAGGACAGCGACGTCCTCGTCGTCATCGGCCGGGAAAATGATATCGAGCAGCTGAAGTGACCCGGAAAGACGACCGGGTCGCCGTCGCCTACGGCACCTTCCAGATGAAATCGCCGTGACGCAAGAAGTGGTCTATCTGACGGACGGTCAGTTCGCCCTTCCTTCGGAGGGCCTCCGCGGTATTGAAGGCGTTGTGGGGTGTCAAGAGGACGTTGGGGTAGGACAACAGCCTCTCGACGACGGCGGTCCCCTTATCCCCCCGTCGGCCTGCCCTTAGGGACACGGCCAGTTCCTCCTCGTCCTCGAACACGTCCAGGCCGAGACCGCCCAGATGCCCCTCCCGAAGGAGTCTCTCGAGGTCCGCGAGGGGAGAGTGCTCACCCCGGGCCACATTAACGAAGACCAACCCCCGCCTGGCCTTTTTGAGGAGGTGATAGTCGAAATAACCCCCGTTGTCGGCCGTGAGGTTCATGGCGCAGACGACGGCCTCGGCCCACCGGATCCCCTCCTCCTTCCCCACGTATTCCACCCCCGCCTTATCCGGCACGATATCGACGCCGCGGACGACAAAACCCATGGCGGAGGCGATCCTGGCGACCTCCACCCCGATCCTGCCCACACCGACGACGAGAAGCCTCCGCCCCTCCCATTCCCCGCCCGTCATGCCGTCCCGCTGGAAGGTGGGGAAATGACGGATCTGGAGGGGCAACCTCTTGAAGAGGGCCACCAGGAGCGTCACGGCGTGTTCGGCGACGGCCCGCGTGGCGTACTCCTCGAGGTAACCCAGGGGCAGGGGTCGGGAGATACGCCCCCGGAACCTCAGGAGGTGGTCGTAGCCCGTCGATCGGCTGAGGATGCCGTCGAGGGACCCGGCCCAGGCGGGGGGGACGACGGACTGGGTCCGGATGCAGACGAGGCGCGCGGGCGGACGGGTATGGCCCGCCTCTTGGACGGTCCTGTCCGTCATCCCCCAAGAAAAACGCGTGCCTAACAGGTCCCGCAGGACCTCGGCCTCCTCCGCAAAGACCTCGTAGAAATAGACTTCCAATTCTTCCCCTTACCTGTTTCCGGACCCTCCCGGAGGGGGTGACGGAGGCCAGACATAGGTTATCTATACGATTTCATTGCGAAATCAGCGACATTGAAAAAATTCCTGTCGCGTCGGGACCGTCGCCGGCGGTGTTTCCCCCGGCCCCTTCCCCCGGGGTGGGCGCGACGACGAAACAAGGAAACACGGTATCACCCCTCACAGGGATTACGTCCTAAACAACATATCCAGGTGGTACTCGATGGTCCGCCGGGGAGAAAAGCCCCCCGCCAGGCGTATCCCCCGGGCCGTTTCCCCGTCGAGGGCCGCCGCTGGCGCGAGTCCCACGAGCTCCGACTCGAGGACCTCGACCCCCCCGTCCCGCGCCGCCGTCTCTACGTGCAGAAAGACCTTCCGGAGGGGGGCCAGTCTGTGGTCCGTGATGTTCATGGAGACCTGGGCCAAGCGGCGGCTCTCCAGAAAGAGGCCCAGGGCCTGGACACCCTTCATGCCGCCCCCCGTCTCCCTTATGGAGCGGGCGATGGCCCTCGCCAGAGCCAGGTCGGGGGAGGCGAGATTGACGTTGAAGGCGATGAGGGGCCCCCGGGCCCCGACGGCGGCGGCGCCGCATCGTTCGTGGCAGAAGGCGGGGCCCACGTCCGGCCGCCACCCTCCCTCGACCATCCGGCGCGCCAGGCCCTCGATGCCGCCCCGGCGCAGGTCGGCCAGCCTCACCCTCTCCCGGCGGCGCGCCGCCTCACCGTAGAAGAAGACGGGCACTCCGAAGCGCCGGGCGAAGCGGGCGCCGAAGCCCTCGGCCGCCGCCACGGCGTCGGCCATGGAGGCCCCGGCCAGGGGCACGAAGGGGACCACGTCCAGGGCCCCGATGCGCGGGTGGACCCCGTCGTGACAGGAGAGGTCGAGGAGTTCCACCACCGTCGCGGCGGCCGCCAGGGCGGCCTCCACGACGGCCTCCGGCCGGCCGAGGAAGGTGAAGACGCTGCGGTTGTGGTCGTAATCGCTGTGGACGTCGGCGAGGACGACGCCGGGGACGGACTTGACGGCGCCGGCCACGGCGCCGATCTTACGCGGGTCC
>JAKPCH010000050.1 GCA_029553375.1 Deltaproteobacteria bacterium
CCACTTCTTTGAATCCCAGCACCGTCTCGAACGGTGGACCGCCAGGGCCTCTACCCTCCTGGTACCCTGCTCCGAGCTCTTAGGCGAAGACGAGGCGAGGGATTTCCAGATCCCAAAGGAAAAGATCCTGCCGGTGCCGAACTGTGTCTCCCTTATCAGGACGGGCGATCCCGGCGGCGATCCTTCGGGAAGGGGAACCACAAAGGTCGCCTTCGTGGGGAGACTCGAACTGCGCAAGGGCATCGATCTCCTGGTCAAGGCCGCCGAACGCCTCTATGTAAAGTACCCCGAGGTCGATTACTATCTCGTCGGCAGGATAGACAAAGACCCCTTTCAGTTCCTGAACACAAAAGGGCCGGGAAGGGGGGTAAGGGAAAAGATACACCTGACGGGGCCGATACCCCGGGATAAGGTTTACGATACCCTCGCCGGGTGTGATTTCGCCGTTTTTCCCTCCCGATACGAACCTTTCGGTAACGTGGCCCTCGAGGCCATGGCCTGCGGCCTACCCGTCATCGTCAGCGACCGGGGGGGGTGGAGGGAGGCCGTGGAAGACGGCGAGACGGGTTTCGTCTGCCGCGCCGGTGACGTCGACTCCCTGAGAGAAGCGATGGAAAGGATGATCCTCCTTTCTCGAGAAAAGAGAGTGGATATGGGACGCCGGGGACGGGAACGGGTAGTGAGAGACTATTCCGCCCGGGCCGTGGCGGACCGGATGATCGCCATCTACGAGAAACTGACGCCGGGCGGAAGCACGACCTATAAGGGGATGGGGCCATGAAAGCGCCCCGGGTCAGCGTCGTCATGAGCGTCTATAACGATGAGCGCTACGTGAAGGCGGCGGTGGAGAGCATTCTCCACCAGACCTTTCGGGATTTCGAGTTCATCATCGTCAACGACGGCTCCACGGACGGCACGCGGGAGATCCTTTCGTCTTTCCATGATGGACGGATCCAGGTCTTCGACCAGGAAAACCGGGGCTTGACGGCCTCTTTAAATCGCGGTCTCGCCCTGGCGCGGGGGGAGTACATAGCCCGCATGGACGGTGACGACGTCTCGATGCCGGAACGCTTCGCCCGGGAGGTGACCTTTCTCGACGAAAACCCCTCGATCGGACTGGTGGGCACCTTTGCCTATCGCATGGACAACCGCGGACGGCGGGTCAATCTCTATACCTACAAGACCGACCCGGCGGAAATCCGGGAAAACCTGTGGGTGGACTGCCCCTTCTGTCATTCCGCCGTCATGTACCGGAAGGCCTGTATCGATACGGTGGGTGGTTACCGCCAAAGGATCGGCCCGGCGGAGGACCTGGACCTGTGGTTTCGGATCACCGAACACTTCGACGGGGCGAACATCCCGGAACCGCTCCATTCTTTCCGCATCGACCCCCTGGGAGTGACGGTGGAGAAACGCTTCGATCAACTTCGGGCCGGACGTCTCGTCCGCCTTCTCGCCGAAAAGAGGAGGGAAACAGGTCACGACCCCCTGGACGACTGGACGGAAGAAGAGCTGAACGAGACCCTGGAAGAACTTTATCCAAAGACTTTGGAGAACATAAGGGCCGTAAATCTTGCCAACGCCATCTACCTGGCCGAGGTCTTTTACGTGACGGGCGACCTCCGGGAATCGGCCCGCTGGTTGTACCGCTATCTAAAGGGCAAACCCGCGGATACCCGGGGCTGGAAGCTTTTCTTCAAACTGGCTGCGGGGACCGCCCTGCCCCCGTCGGTGTTGACGAAGATCAAAAGGCTGCGGCACCCATAACCGCCTCAACCATGAAAAGGGTCCTCTTCGTCACCCCCTACAATCCTTTCACCTTACCGCGCGGCGCCGCCTCCCAGAGTGTGTTCTATCGTCTTGTTAACCTGTCCCGGATCGCCGAGGTCCATCTCGTGACCTTTTCTTTCTCTGCACCGCCACAAGAGGAAACGGCGTTGCCGAATGTTTTCAGGTATTTTGTTCCCTACCCTCCCTACGGCGATGAAAATCATTCCCTGGTGGCTCGCATGGTGCGCCTTATTTCGGGCCGCCTTCCCCTGTTTTCACGCATCGAGGTTCTCTCCGGGGCCCTGGGAAGAAAAATACGCGACCTCGCCGCCGATAAGACCTTCGATCTCATCCATATCGACGATGTCGTCATCGGCCCCGTAGCCGCCCATTGCCCAAAAGATGTCAAGAAGATCCATTTTTTTCACAACGTCCTGACCAACCAGTACCGTAATATCTACCGGGGGCGCAGCAATCCCCGGACCCGCCTGGCGTCTTATATCGAGTACCTCCACATCAGGCGTTATGAGGGAAAAATCTTTCAAGACATTGAAACCGCCGTCGTGCTGACGGCGGACGAAGCGGCCGTGGCCGAAAAGCTCAACCCCCGGTCTCGGATCGTCGAGGTTCCCCTGGAAATCGACACACAGGAATACACCCCGGCCCCCGAAAAAATAGAGGAAAACCGCCTTGTTATGACGGGGACCATGAGTTATGACCCGAACCATGAAGGGGCCGTTTATTTTATCAAGAAGATCCTGCCTTTGATCCGTCTGGAGGTTCCTGCGGCGACCTTTTGGGCCGTGGGGATGAATCCCCGCCCGGAACTCCTGGCCCTAAAGGGCGATCGTGTTTTCATAACCGGCCGTGTGGCGGACATAAAAGATGAGTTGAACAAGGCGGCGGTGATCGTCGTTCCCCTCCTCGCGGGGGGGGGTATGCGTTTCAAGATCCTCGAGGCCTTTGCCCTCGCCAAGGCCGTGGTCTCCACCCCCGTGGGCGCCGAAGGGATCCGCTACAAAGAGGGCCGGGATATTCTCATCGCCCGCAGTGACGAAGATTTCGCCCGTCAGGTTTGCGGTCTTCTGAAGAACCCGGACAGGGCCCTCAGCTGCGGCGAAAACGCCCGCCGCCTCGTCCGGGAAAAATACGACCGCGCCGTCGTCGGTCGGCAATGGCGGCATCTGTACGAAGAGATACTGGGATCGTGATGGGTCTCATCGATTTTCACGCGGTCCATCCAAGAAAAAGTGACCAATTAGTCGTTTGAACGACCGGAAAGGACCGATGACTGACAACGTCAAAAATCCGCAAACCATTGCCAGGGACGCTCGTCCTCCCCGATCTTCATCAGGGCGACACAGTTCGGACGCCGCGGCTGGAGGCGTCTGATCACGAAGAGGAGATAGGCAACGGCCTTTTCCAGACCCTTGCGAGCCGTGCCGAAGACCGGTTTTTCGACCTCGGAAGCTCCGTAGAGCCGGTAGGAGGGATAGGTCATAACGTGGCGGATGACCTTTCTCACATTCGGGTGCACGGCGTCGTGAAAGGCCACCACCCCACCCACGTCGAGCATCTTGTTAACATAGAAGAAATCGACGAGGGTGTGATCGAAGGAATGCCAGCCGTCGATAAAGGCAAATTGAACGCGCTGCCCCCGGCGCAGCAAATCGGGCAAGGCAAGCTCAGAGGGTGATTCCCATACTTCCAGGAGAGAACCGTATCCACAGCGTTCGAGATTGTGTATCCCCAACCCAAATCTGTCCAGCTCATTATTCTCCTTTTTTCGGATCGGCCCGAGGTCGATGGCGATGTGTCTCGTCCCCCCGGTTTCTTTCAAGGCCCCACAGATGAAAAGGGAAGAAACGCCGAAGGCCACACCTACTTCCACGGAAACACCTGGTCTGATATCTCTAATTATTTTTTCGAGGAAAATACCTTCAGATAGCGATATTTGGCTGTTTATGGGGATGACGGCACCGTCCGGTCCTTCCATGGTGCCGCTTCTAATGAGTTTTTCGGCGTATGAGCGCATGGGTTTTATTCTCTCTTCGCTTTTTTAAAGTGACTCACGTCATCCGCCCTCTGGGAAGAAAAAGACGGTAAATAGTCTTTCAGACTGGTAAGGAGGGCCAAACCCGCCACCTCGTGACCCCGCGGACTCCAGTGGCCCTCGTCCTGAACGAAAACCGCCTCTCCCTTCCCATGGGCCTCCCAGACGGCGGCGGCAACGCCATCCAGAAAAACCAACCCCGTGTCTTTGCTGATCTTCCTGAAATCGCCGTAAAACGGTTCCAAACGGTCGGCTACGAAGACAAAAACGGGCACCTTCCCCGAACGCTCCTTGATCTTTTTGAATACTTTGGCGGTCACTACCTTGGCCGCCTCGTATTTTTGATGAACGCCTTTACTGTTCTGGATTTCAACTTCCACGCTTTTACACCCCTCGAATTGTGCCAAGGCGAGGTCCCAGCGGTGAAAGAGAAATGAGAAAAAACGGGAGTGCGAAACCAGCCAAGTCCTCAAACTCGGTACACAGCCGGGTGTCTTGTAGAAAAGTTCCCCCTTTTCGTTCAGGTAAGGTCTCCTCATCCGCTGATTGTTTATGATGCTCAAGCTCTCCAATTCATAAGAATTATTAATGAAATCATTGGTACACAACTGCATCAGCAACAGGTCGGGTTTTATCATGTCTATAAATTCGTCGAGGATCATGAACTCTTGAAGATTTCCGTAACCTATGGCGCCATAGGCGAAAATTTCCACAGGCAACGCCTTCCTGAGAAACGCATAATAGGTCTCTTTATCCCCAACCTCGAGGGCGTGGGTGAAAGAATCTCCCACGATCAGGATACGGTATCGGCGGCCGGTGTCATGGATGTCGCCTGAGGCACGAAATCCCCATTTGCCGGTGCTTCCTGAAGCGAGGTACGCTTTGCCCCTCTCGTCACGCCTTAAGTACCGGAAGTGGAAATACTCCCGAGCCCGCCAACCCAACCTTTCATCACGGACGACACTTTCCCCCGCGTCCCTGTCATCGAAGAAGGCCCTGTTGTACCGGGCGTAGTGATAGGCTCTCGTGAGGATTTCACTTGAGCACACGAAGAGGAGGATGCTCACGAAAAGCAGAAGCAGCTTAGGGAAAACACCGCCTCGATGATATACTTTCACGTCTCTGTGAAACCCGAAAAAGAAACCGGCATCCACAAACACAGAGTAATCGTCTTTCCCTTTGCACCATTTTCGTGAAATGACAAGAAAAAACACAAGATCGATGAAGGACTACTTTTCGTCAGCCCCATGAAAATCCTTTTCAGCGGCCATCACAACCCCCACTTCCACACGATCACCGAGTATCTCGAACGGGCCATCGTCGCCGAGGGGCACGAGCTGACGGTTTTTGAAGACCGTCGGCACGTCATCCCCGGAAGGTTGCGGAAAAGGTCACCTTTTCTGAACAGGTTCGACCTCCACCTGATCAACAGGATTTTCATCGCTCGCGCCCGCAGATCCAGACCCGAGATCGCCATCGTGACAGGTGGCCACCGGATAAAGGCAGAGTCGGTGGTCACCCTGAAGAGAATGGACATTCGGTGCGTCCTCTGGACCATCGATGCCCCGCGCATCTTTGCCCCTATTACCGCCGTCGCCCCCTATTACGACCACATCTTCTGCCAGGGTACCGAGGCGATAGAGCTCCTGGAGGCGGCGGGGATACACGGGGCCCGGTGGCTCCCCATGGCCTGCGACCCCGAGTTTCACCACCCCGTGCCCTGCTCGGA
>JAKPCH010000056.1 GCA_029553375.1 Deltaproteobacteria bacterium
TCGTCACCATGACCTACGAGAAGGAGGGGAGGACCCTGGGGGGGACGGACCCCGTCACGGCCCTCATCACCCTCCAGAGCCTCGGCGCCGACGCCGTGGGCTGCAACTGCTCCGTGGGACCCAAAGAGATGCTCCAGTGGCTCAGGGCCATGGCGCCCTCGGCGACGGTCCCCCTCGTGGCCAAGCCCAACGCCGGTCTCCCCCGCCTGACGGGCGGCCGGGCCGTCTACGAGATGGACCCCGAGACCTTCGCCTCCTTCGCCGCCCCCTTCGCCGAGGCGGGGGTCCTCATGGCGGGCGGCTGCTGCGGGACGACACCGGACCACATCGCCGCCCTCGCCTCGGCCCTGGAGGGGGTCACCCCCCGGCGCCCGGCGCGGAGATCCGTAAGCGCCGTCAGCTCGGCCCGCGCCCACAAGGTCTTCGAGGCCCATCAGCCCCTGGTCGTCATCGGGGAGCGGATCAACCCCACGGGCAAGAAGAATCTGCAGGAAGAGCTTCGCCGGGGCAGGACGGACATGGTCCGGGCCCTGGCGAGGGAGCAGCAGGAGGCGGGGGCGGAGCTCCTCGACGTGAACGTGGGGGTCCCGGGGATCGACGAGGCGGCGACGATGGTCGAGGCGGTGAAGGCCCTGGCGCACGTCACGGACCTACCCCTCGTCATCGATTCCCCCCGGGTGGCGACCCTCGAGGCGGCCCTGAGGATCTATCCCGGCCGGGCCCTCGTGAACTCCGTCTCGGGGGAGAGGGAAAAGGTGGAGACCCTCCTCCCCCTCGTGAGGAGGTACGGCGCCATGTTCATCCTCCTGCCACTGGCCGACGGGGAGGTGCCGGAGGACTTCCCGCGGCGGCGGGCCGTCATCGGGGAGGTCTGGAAGGCGGCCCGCCGCCTTGGTTTCGCCAAGGAAGACGTGGTCATCGACGGCCTGGTCATGACCGTCGCCTCCCGCCAGGACGCCCCCCGGGCGGCCCTGGAGACGATCGCCTGGGCGGCGGACCGGTTCCGCTGCCCCACCGTCCTGGGTCTCTCCAACGTCTCCTTCGGCCTCCCCGAGCGGAGGTGGCTCAATGCCGCCTTTTTGGCCATGGCCGTCCGGGCGGGTCTGACCATGGCCATCGCCGATCCCACCCGGGAGGAGCTCATGGGGATCAGGGGGGCCGCCGATTGCCTGACGGGGCGGGACCGGGAGGGGCGTCTCTACGTCCGGAGGTACGGCGGGGGCGCCCCGGCGGCGAAAGGCGGGGGCTCGCCCGTCCAGGACCCGGCGGCGGCGGTGACGGCGGCCGTCCTGGAGGGGGACCGGGAGGGGATCGAGGGCCTCGTCAGGACCCTCCTCGAGACGGGCCGGGAACCCAGAGAGATCGTGGAGGGGGTGTTGATACCGGCCATCGTCGAGGTGGGCCGGCGCTACGAGAGGCGTCAGTATTTCCTCCCCCAGCTCATGGCCGGCGCCGAGGCCATGAAGAGGGGGCTGGCCCTCCTGGAACCCCTCCTGGGCGGGGACGGCCGGGGGGTGGGAAGCCGGGGGCTCGTCCTCCTGGCGACGGTCAAGGGGGACATCCACGATATCGGCAAGAACATCGTCGCCCTCATGCTGCGCAATCACGGCTTCGAGGTCCTGGACCTGGGCCGGGACGTCCCGACGGAGGAGATCATCAGGCGGATGAAGGAGAAGCGGCCCCGGGTCGTGGGTCTGTCGGCCCTCATGACGACCACCATGGCCGTCATGGGCGAGGTCGTCGCGGCGGCGCGGAGGGAGGGTCTTATGACCCCCTTCATCCTGGGGGGGGCCGTGGTCACGCCGGAGTTCGCCTCCTCCCTCGGGGCCGCCTACGGGAGGGACGGCGTCGAGGCCGTGCGGGTCGTGGCGGAACTGATGGGCGAGAAGGAGGAAGGGTGAGGTGACTACGGGGATGGGTGATCTGAAGGCCTGGAAGGGCCGCCTGGCGGATATCATCATCGAGAGGTCCTTCCGTTACCGGGAGGACCCGCCTTTCCGCCTCGCCTCGGGGCGCCTGAGCAACTACTACTTCAATTGCAAGCCCACGACCCTCGATCCGGAGGGGATGACCCTCATCGGGCGCATCCTCTTCGCCATGACGAGGGACATGGACATCACGGCGGCGGGGGGCCTCACCCTCGGGGCGGACCCCCTGGCCTTCGCCCTGTCCATGGTCTCCTTCGAGATGGGGCGCCCCATCAAGGCCTTCGTCGTCCGCCGGGAGGTGAAGGACCACGGGACGGCCCGGGCCGTCGAGGGGAACGTCGCGGCGGGGGAGAGGGTCGTCGTCCTCGACGACGTGATCACCACGGGGGGGTCCACCATCACGGCCATCGAGCGGGCCGGGGAGGCCGGACTGGTCGTGGCGGGGGTCATCGCCCTCATCGACCGGGAGGAAGGGGGGCGGGAAAACATCGAGAAGGTCGCGGGCCCCGTCCGGTCCATCCTCACGAGGACGGAGATCATGGCCCGTCTGAAGGGTGAAAAAAACCTTGCCTGAGGGCGGCCCATGGGGTAAAGGCGCTCCGGCGCGAGGTTGAGATAGTGAAGGAAAGACCCATAAAAACCCCGATGAGAAGGACGACCTTCTGGTTGGTCCTGTTGATCCTGTTGGCCGTACCCCTCCCCATCCATCCCCTTTCCGAGGAGACGATCCCCGTCGTCAGGTACCGGGCCCCCCTTCTGGTCAACGGCGTGCCCGAGGGGTGGCGCCTGATCAGTCACGCGGGGACGCCGCGCTTGACCCTCGTCCCCTCCGGGGGGGCCTACTACATCATGATGGCCAGCGACGCCCATTCGGGCTTCGGTATCGAGAAACCCATCCGCGTCGATCTCAAAGAATATCCCTACCTGAACTGGACCTGGCGGGTGACGAAGCTCCCCCAGGGGGGGACATCCGCCGCTTCGACAGGGACGACCAGGCCCTCCAGATCTATGTGGTCCTTCCCCCCACGGGGCGTCCCCATAGTCTCAACACCCCCATCCTCACCTACATCTGGGATACGGAGGCCCCCAAGGGTCTGGCCGTGAGGAGCCCGAAGCCCCTGCTGAAGAAGATCCGTTACATCGTCCTGAGGAACAAGACGGACGGCATCGGCCGGTGGTACAGGGAAAAACGCAACGTCTACGAGGACTACAGGCGGGTCTTCGGCGACTTGGACGGCGGTGAGCCGAGGGGGGCCGTCCATGGTCTCCGCATCTACATCAACTCCCAGAACACGAAGAGCCAGGCCGAGGGCTACATCGGCGAGATCTATTTCAGCAAGTCCTGAGCGGGTCTTCACGATCGAGAACAGGTAGGGCCGTGAAGAGGGTTACTACAGCCGTCACCGTTTTGGTCACGGCCCTGGCGGTCGCGGCGGCCCTGGCCTTTGTCGCCTTCCGCGGGACCTCCCTCCCGGGGTTCTGCCGGGAGGCCCTGACGAAGGCCGTCCGGGAGGCCGTGGACCGCCGTATAGGGTGGACCTCCGACCACTTCACCCTCCTGCCCCGTCCCGCCCTCACCCTCAGGGGCGTCACCGTCAGGGAGAGGGACGGGGAGAAGGTCTTCGCCGCGGCTCAGGCCGTCGTCGTCAAGGCCGCCCTGTTGCCCCTCCTGCGGGGGGAGGTCTCCGTCTCCGAGGTCGCGATCGCAAAGCCCCAGGTCACCCTGAGACGGGACGGGAGGGGGGGGTGGAACGCGGCGGACCTCCTGGGGGGTGAGAGGTTGAGATCCTTTCACATCCATCGCCTCTCCCTCGCCGACGGGACCCTGGTCTACGAGGACCCCCGCCTGGAGAAGAGCGGCGTCCTCACCTTTCCCCAGGTGGCCTTGGAGGCCTCCGACTTGGGTCCGGGGCGGGAGACGAACCTGAGGCTCCGCGCCCTCGTCCGCACCGAGGGCGCACCCGTGGGCCTCCTGGAGGCGGAGGGGGGCTTCCGTCTCCCCGCGGGGGGGAAGTCCGCGGCGCCGGAGGCGGCGGACATCCGCCTGGGCCTGGACAATATCGACCTGGGGGTCCTGGCCTATTTCCGCCCCCCCCCGTCCGGTCCCTGGGAGGTCCAGGGGACCCTTGGGGCAGCCGTGACCCTGAAGATGACAAAGGGGCGCCTCGACGGCACCTGCCGTTTCACGGCCCGCCGCGTCCGTCTCCTTGAGCCCCGTCTCTTCGATGGGCCCCTGAGGCCCGAGAGGGTAAACCTGGAGATGGTCGTCAAAAGGGAGGGGCCGGATCTGCGTCTCTCCGACGTCCGCCTGGCCGTCGACGATCTCGAGGCGACGGGAAACATCTCCCTCGCCCGTCTCGAAGGCCCCGATCCCTTCATCGAGGCCGCCTTCAGGATCGGGCCCTTCGACTACGGCCCCTGGGCCCCCTACGTCCCCCACAGGATCCTTCCGGCAAAGGTCTCGGCCTACATCAAGGACCACCTCCGGGGGGGGACCTTCCGTGTCGACGGGGCCGTCCTGAGGGGGAGGTGGGGCCGGGTCGGGGCTTCGGCGCCGGGGGGGCTGGACTTCAACGTCCGGGCCCGCGTGGAGGGGGGTGAGCTGGATTACGGACCCCGCGTCCCCCGCCTCACGGCGATCGGGGGGGAGCTGGTCCTCGACCCCCGGGATTTCCGCCTGGTGAACATGAAGGGTCTCTTCGGCGACGCCGTCGTCGCCCTGGACGGCGCCATCAAGGACTACGGCGGCGAGGGCCCGGCCCGTTATCCCTTCAAGGCCGAGATCCGTCCCGGCCGTGAGGCCGTGGCGTGGCTTGTGGGGAAAGGGGCGGAGTCTTTGACCTACGGCGGCGAGTCCGTCCTGGCGATAGAGGGGGACGGGCCGGCGGCGGACTATGGCCTCCATGGGGAGTGGGACCTGGGGTCGGCGTCCCTGAAGGCGGGGGGGTTCGTGAAGAAGGCGGGCGTCCCCGCCCGCCTCGCCTTCCGGGCGAGGGTGGGGGAGAGGGGGATCTTCGGCGACGACCTTTCTCTGCGGTTGGGATCCCTCGTCCTCTCGGGGCAGGCCCGCTATCTCTTCGGGGAGGACGGCGGCCTTTCCTTCTCCCTTTCGTCTAACCTATGGCAGGTGGGGGAGGCCCAAAGATTCTGGCCCGCCGCCGCGGCCTTCCGCCCCCGGGGCGAGGCCCGGTTTTCCCTGAAGGGCGAATGGTCCCGGGCAGGTCTCCCGAGGCGTCCCTTGACCATCGAGGCCTCCCTTGCGGGCGTCTCCCTCTCCGGGCTCCCCGGCGGCCTTTCTGTGGGGGAGGCCCGCGGTCCCCTGCGGGTGGTGGGCGAGAGGGTCGAGACGGCGGGTTTGAGCCTCGCCCTGGGGAACTCCCGTCTGAACGTCCGGGGCGTCCTGACGGGTTTCGAACGGCCCGAGGCGGATCTTTGGTTCTCCGCGGATCGCCTCGATCCCCGCGATCTGGGTCTCACTCCCCGGCGGGGGGAGGTGGACCTGAGGGAGGTCGAGGGGCGCCTGAGGGTCAACGAAGAAAAGATCTCCCTTACCTCTTTCTCCGCCCGTCTCAACCGCTCCCTGGTGGCCGGCGGCCTCGACGTCTTGAGGGGGCAGAAGGGCCGGCGCCTCGTCTTTCGCGTAAAGACGAGGGTCTTGCACCTCTTTGATCTCCTCCTCCTGGCGGGTCTCGAGGGGCGGGGGACCGGGGATGCCGGCGGGGGTTGGAGCGCCGGGGGGGTCATCGACGCCGGAGAGGGCACCCTCGGGGCCGTGGCGTACCGCGATCTCCACGCCGCCCTGAACCTGGAGGGAGACCGTCTGGGTCTCGACACCCTCGCCTTCCGTTACGCCGGCGGCCAAGTGACGGCGGCGGGGGAGGCGGTCTGGGGGACGGGGGGGCCGCCCCGTTACAAACTGAACCTCTCGGCGTCGTCCGTGGCGGCCCCGGAGCTCCTGGGCCTCCTGGGACTCACCTTGGGGATGACGGGGGAGGTGTCGGCGACGGGGGATCTGACGGCCGCCGGTGCGACCGTGGACGATATCAAGAGATCCCTGGCGGGCCGGGTGGACCTGCGGGTGGAGAGGGGGGTCATCAAGAGGTTCGCCGTCCTGTCCAAGGTCCTCTCCCTCTTGAACGTCTCCCAGCTCTTCCGATTCCGCCTCCCGGACATGGCCAGGGAGGGGATGCCCTACGACCGGATCACGGGGGCCCTCAACTTCGGTGAGGGCCGCGTGGCGTCCGATGACCTCTATCTCCGGAGCGCCGCCATGAACATGGTCTTCGTGGGTGAGGCGGACATGGTGAAGGAGACCCTCAGGGGGAAGGTCGGGGCCCAGCCCCTCCAGACCCTGGACGCCGTCGTGAGCCGCCTCCCCCTCGTCGGCTGGGTCCTGACGGACGAGGACCGCCGCTTCATCACCTTCTATTTCGACGTGGACGGCCCCTGGTCCGACCCCGTCGTGAAGCCCACCCCCGTCCGGGGCCTGGCCGAGGAGGTCCTGGAGATCTTCAAGCGCCTCTTCCGCCTCCCGGCCAAGCTGGTGAAGGATCCTGGTGAGGTCCTGAAATAGGCCCCTCAGATCAGGGTCTCGATCCCGGCCAGGGCTTCGGGGATCTTTTCCGCCAGGGGGCCTCCGGCCTGGGCCATGTCGGGGCGGCCGCCGCCGCTGCCTCCCACGACGGGGGCCAGGGCCTTGACGATGTCCCCCGCCCGGTAGCGGTCCGTGAGGTCCTTCGTGACCATGCACAGGAGCATGGCCTTGCCGTTCACCCGGCTGCCGAGGAGGACGATCCCCGACCGGAGGCGGTCCCTGAGCTTGTCCCCCAGGTCGCGCATGGTCTTGACGTCCTCCGCCTCCACCTCCGCGGCGAGGACGCGGACCCCTTTGATCTCCTTCGCCCGGGAGATGAGGTCCGCCGAGTCGCGGGCGGCGAGCTTGCCCTTGAGGGCCTCGATCTCCTTTTCCAGCTCCCGCTGGTGTTTCTGGAGCTTCTCCACCCTGTCCGCCACCTCGAAGGTGCCGGCCCTCAGGAGGTGGGCCGCCCTCTTCAGCTCCCCCTCCACCTTCTTGAGGTATTTGACCGCCTCCTCACCCGTCAGGGCCTCGATGCGCCGCACCCCCGCCGCGACGGAGGACTCGGCCACCACCTTGAGCATGCCGATGTCGCCCGTGCGGTTGACGTGGGTCCCCCCGCAGAGCTCCATGCTGAAATCGCCCATCTTCACGAGGCGGACGCTGTCGCCGTACTTCTCGTCGAAGACCGCCGCCGCCCCCGTCTTCATGGCCTCTTCCTTGGGGAGGATGCGGGTGTCCACGGGGGCGTTGCAGCGGATGAACTCGTTGGCCCAGGCCTCGATCCTCTCCAGCTCCTCGTCCTCGATGCGGGAGAAGTGGGTGAAGTCGAAGCGGAGGCGCTCGGGGGTGACGAGGGACCCCGACTGCTTGACGTGATCCCCCAGGACCCTCCTGAGGGCCGCGTTCAGGACGTGGGTCCCCGAGTGGTTGGCCTCCGTGGCCCGCCGGGTCTTCTCGTCCACCTTGAGCAGCGCCGTGTCCCCCACGCGGACGGTGCCCCTGCGCACCTTGCCGATGTGGGTGATGAGGTTGTCCAGGGGCCACTGGGTGTCCCACACCTCGAAGAGGAAACCGTCACCCTCGATGACGCCCGTGTCCCCGACCTGGCCGCCCTTCTCGCCGTAGAAGGGCGTCTCGGCCACGAAGATCTCCGCGTTGTCCCCCTCCCGGACCTCGTCCACCTCCTGGTCTCCCTTGAGGATGGCCCGGATGGGCGAGGAGGCCTCGACGACGCCGTGGTAGCCGATGAAATCCGTCGTGACGCCCTTGACGGAGAGGCGTTTGTAGGCGTCCGCCACCGCCTCCTCGCCGCTGCCCTTCCAGGATTCCCGCGCCTTTTCCCTCTGGGCCTCCATGGCCTTCTCGAACCCCTCCATGTCGAGGGTGAGGTTGTCCTTCCTGACGATGTCCGCCGTGAGATCCACGGGGAAACCGTAGGTGTCGTAGAGCCTGAAGACCACCTCGCCGGGGATGACGGTCCGGCCCGTCTTCTTGAGCTCCGCCACCTCCTCGGTGAGGATCCTCATGCCCGTGTCGAGGGTTTCGATGAAACGCTGCTCCTCGTTGACCACCACCTTCCTGATGTAGGACTCCTTGTCGACGAGGTCGGGGTAGGCGTCTCTCATGACGGCGACGACGGTGGAGACCACCTCGTTGAGGAAGGGTCGCTCCAGGCCCAGGAGCTTGCCGTGGCGGGCGGCCCTCCTGAGGATCCTCCTCAGGACGTAGCCGCGGCCCTCGTTGCTGGGGAGGCAGCCGTCGCCGATGAGGAACGTGACGGCGCGGCTGTGATCGGCGATCACCCTCATGGAGACGTCGCTGTCGGGATTCTCGCCGTATCTTTTGCCGCAGATCCCGGCGATGGCCTGGATGATGGGCTGGAAGAGGTCCGTGTCGTAGTTGGTCATGACCCCCTGGACGACGGCGGCCAGGCGCTCCAGGCCCATCCCCGTGTCGATGTTGGGTTTGGGGAGGGGATGGAAGTTGCCGTCCTTGTCCCGGTCGAACTGGGTGAAGACGTGGTTCCAGAGCTCGAGGTGGCGGTCGCAGTCGCATTCGACGGAGCAGTCGGGCCGGCCGCAGCCCACGCCGGGACCCTGGTCGTAGATGATCTCCGAGCAGGGCCCGCAGGGTCCCGTTTCCCCCATCATCCAGAAGTTGCTGTCCATGCCCATGCGGACGATCCGTTCGGCGGGGATGCCGATCTCCCGGTGCCAGATCTCGAAGGCCTCGTCGTCGTCCTTGTAGATGGTGATCCAGAGCCGCTCCTTGGGGATGGCCATGACCCGCGTGAGGAAATCCCAGCCCCAGGAGATGGATTCCCTCTTGAAGTAGTCCCCGAAGGAGAAGTTCCCCAACATCTCGAAAAAGGTGTGGTGGCGGGCCGTGTAGCCCACGTTCTCCAGGTCGTTGTGTTTACCCCCCGCCCGGACGGACTTCTGGGAACTCGCCGCCCTGGTGTATCCCCGGTCCTCGAGGCCGAGGAAACAGTTCTTGAACTGGACCATCCCCGAGTTGGTGAAGAGGAGGGTGGGATCGTCCTTGGGTATGAGGCTCGAGCTGGGGACGACGGTGTGGCCCCTCTCCTCGAAATATCTAAGGAACTTCTCGCGTATCTCACTGGATGTCATCGCCATGGTCATCGACCTCCTCGCTGGTTTGTAACTTTTCGTAGACGAGACCCGCCGGGAAGCCCCGGGCCAGGAGACGCGCCGCGACGCGCCGCCTTTCCTTAGCTCCGTCTCCCGGGGACGCCCGGCGTCTCCAACCCCGCAGGTATGAGACGAGTCCCTCCTCCTCGGGGAAGTCCCTCCGGACCTCGGAGAGGGTCTCGCGGATCGTGGCCCTGTCGATCCCCTTTTTCAGGAGCTCCGCCTCGATGCGCCGGTTTCCCCACAGGTGGTCGCAGGCCCGGGCCCGGGCGTACTGACGGGCGAAGAGACGGTCGTCAAGATAGCCGAGTCGGGCCAACTCGGCAATAATTTCTTTGATGATTCCACCCTCGAAGCCGAGGCGGCCCAATTGCTCCTCCATCTCCCTCACCGTGCGGGCCCGGCGGGCAAGGAGGCCGAAGGCGGCCTTCCTCGCCTTTTCCGAGGGAGAGGTCATCCCTCTTCGCCGGCCGGCTTAAGGCCGAACTTCTCCCGCAGGGCCGTCTCGATCTCCTTCGCCACCTCCGGGTTTTCCTTCAGGAAGACGCGGGCGTTGTCCCGGCCCTGGCCGATGCGGTTCCCCCGGTAGGAGTACCAGGCCCCGCTCTTCTCGACGATCCCGTTGTCCGCCGCCAGGTCGATGAGATCCCCCTCGCGGGAGATGCCCTCCCCGAAGATGATGTCGAACTCCGTTTCCCTGAAGGGCGGCGCGACTTTGTTCTTCACGACCTTCAGGCGGGTCCTCATGCCGATCACGTCCTGGCCCTGCTTGATGGAGGTGGTCTTCCTGATGTCGAGACGCATGGAGGCGTAGAACTTCAGGGCGTTGCCCCCCGTCGTCGTCTCGGGGTTGCCGAAGAAGACGCCGATCTTCATCCGCAGCTGGTTGATGAAGATGACCGTCGTCTTGGATTTGCTGATGCTCCCCGTCAGCTTGCGCAGGGCCTGGGACATGAGGCGGGCCTGGAGGCCCATCTGGGCGTCTCCCATCTCTCCCTCCAGTTCGGCCTTGGGGACGAGGGCGGCCACGGAGTCCACGACGATGACGTCGAAGGCGCCGCTCCGGACGAGGGTCTCGGCGATCTCCAGGGCCTGCTCCCCCGTGTCGGGCTGGGAGACGAGGAGCTCATCGGTGTTGACGCCGATCTTCCTCGCGTAGGCCACGTCCAGGGCGTGCTCGGCGTCGATGAAGGCGGCCTGGCCGTTCCGCTTCTGGGCCTCGGCGACGATATGGAGGGCCAGGGTGGTCTTTCCCCCCGACTCGGGGCCGAAGATCTCCACCACCCGCCCCCGGGGGACGCCGCCCACGCCGAGGGCGATATCGAGGCTGAGGCACCCCGTGGGGATGACGGGGACGTCGATCTTCTCGGCGCTCCCAAGACGCATGATGGAACCCTTGCCGAACTGTCTCTCGATCTGGGCGATGGCCAGATCTACGGCCTTAGCCCTTTCCGCCTCAGAAGCCATGGCACCCTCCGCAAGTTTTTTTCGATGGTCCGGATTTGTAACCCAAAACCCCCCGCTATGGCAACGATCTTTTATTTTGGGGTCCCCCCAGGGGGAATTCGGCCAGGGGGGTGTAGACGGCACCCCGGGGGGTGAGGTCGCTCTTGAAGAGGGTGAGGGAGGAGACGGTGAATCCCCCCACCGTTTCCCCGGCCTTCTCCCTCAGGACCTCGCCGAGGGCGGCGGTGTCGAGGGGGGCCTTGACCCGCCCCAGGGTCAGGTGGGCGCGAAACGCCCTGTCCTCGGCGGGAAAGCCGAGGAGTTGCAAGGCCTCTTCGAGACGCCCCTGGAGGGTCGCGAGCCTGTCCACCTCCCCCGCCGTCCCCAGCCAGATCACCCGGGGCCTCTTGGGGGAGGGGAAGACCCCGAGACCGCGGACGATGATCTCGAGGGGAGAGAATCGCCGGGTCTCCTCAGCGACGGCCGCGCCGATCCTGTTTACCTCCTCGGGCGCCACCTCGCCGAAGAACTTCAGGGTGATGTGGATCCCCTCGGGGCGAACCCAAGCGACGGGTCCCCTGATCCGATCCTTTATTTCCCGGAGGAAGGCGGCGATGGCCCCCCTGAGGTCCCCGGGGGGCTCGGCGGCGAGGAAGGCCCTGATCTTCTTTGTCCCTTCCACGGGATCACTCCCCCATCAGGTAATCCTTCAGCAGGATGAGGGCCGCCTGGGAGGAGATGATCTTGTTGCGTCTCCTGTTCCAGCGGAAACGGTAACGGCGGCAAAGGGACCGTTCGTTGTCGGCGAGGGCCATGTAGACGGTGCCGACGGGTTTTTCCTCCGACCCCCCCGTGGGTCCGGCGATACCCGTGACGGACAGGCCCAGGTCCGTTCCCGCCGCCGCCCTGACCCCCCGGGCCATGAGGACGGCCGTCTGATCGCTCACGGCGCCGTGGGCGAGGAGGACCTCCTCCGGGACGCCGAGGAGGGCCATCTTGGCCCTGTTGCTGTAGGCGACGATGCCCTGGATGAGAAAGGCCGAGCTGCCGGGCACGTCCGTCAGACGGTCCGTGATTAGGCCCCCCGTGCACGATTCGGCGACGGCCAAAGTCAGGCCCCTTTCCATGAGGAGGGAGGACACGACCCCCTCGAGGGTGTCTTCGTCGTAGGCGAAGATATAACGCCGGAGGCGGGTCTCCACCTCCCGGCACGTCTCCTCCAGCCTCCTTGACGCCTCGGCGGCGTCATCCGCCCGGGCCGTGACGACGAGGTGGTTCTCGGGGAACTCGGGATAGAAACCGATCTCCACCCCCCGGCCCGCGGGGTCGAGACCGGAGAGGGCCTCGTCCACCGCCGCCTCGGGAAGGCCGAAGAGCTTGAAGGTCCTCGACGCCACCGCCTTGGCCCGTCCGGGAAAGGTCTCCCTCAGGAGGGGCAGGACGCCCTCCGCGAACATGCGGGCCGCCTCGGAGGGCACGCCGGGTATGACCACGATGAGACCCTCTCCATGCCGGAGGGCGAAGCCGTCCGCCGTGCCGACGGGGTTGGGTATGATCCGGGCCCCGGCGGGGAAGTAGGCCTGTTTGGCGTTGTTTTCGGTCCACTTGAGGCCCCGGGCGGCGAAGAGATCCATGATCCGCCTCAGGACGGCCTCGTCCCGATAGAGGGGGAGGCCCAGGATCTCGGCCACGGCCGCCGTGGTCACGTCGTCCGCCGTGGGGCCGAGGCCGCCCGTCACGATCACGGCATCGGCCCGCGAGAGGAGGCCGTTTAGGGCCCACGCCATGTCTTGTTTGTTGTCTCCCACGGAGACGACGGCGATGACCTGCCAGCCCTGGGCGTGGATGCCCTTCGCGATGACGGCGGCGTTTTTGTCTCGGATACGGCCCGTGACGAGCTCGTTCCCCACGGTCATGATCGCGGTCTTCATGAAGGAAGCACCCCCAAAAGGACAAGGATCATCAGGGTCAGGGCCCCGTAGAGGCCCGCCGCCACGTCGTCCATCACCACCCCTACGCCCCCCGGCAGGCGCCGCTGGGCCCAGTCCACGGGAAAGGGTTTGAGGATGTCCAAGAGGCGGAAAACGAAAAAACCCGCCACTACGGAGGCCCATGAGGGCGCGATGGCGACCATCGTCCAGAGATAGCCGACGACTTCGTCGATGACGATCTGGGGGGGGTCCCGGCGCCCGAAGAGGGCCTCGGCCCTGTCGGCGACGCGGCAGGCAAGGACCGTGGCCGTGACGACGGTCAAGACGTAGAGCCATCGGGGCTGATGGATGAGAACCAGGTATATGGGGACGGCGACGACGGTCCCCGCCGTGCCGGGGGCGACGGGGCAATAGCCGGCGCCGAGGGCCGTGGCGGCGATCTTGGTCAACTTGTCACCCAGTATCTTTCCCCCGGCCCCTTCAGACCTTCGTCACGTCGATACCGGCGGCGATGGCGAGTTTGTAGGACTCCCGCTTCAGGTAGACACCCCTGGCGGCGAGGAAGAGGGAGAAGACCAGACCGCCCACGGCCAGGGCCAGGGCCGTCCCCACTCCCCACTCGCGGTAGACGAAGAAGGTGACGGGTAAAAAGAGCATGATCAGGAGGAGACCCACCTGGAAGAAACGGTCTCCCAGGAGCCAGAGACGGGCGGCGCGGGGGGCGCGGACCTTCATCTTTTCGAAGAGGGGGTAATCGAGGGAAACGAAGTTCTCTTTTTTCATCCGTCGTCCAGGGGGAAAAGGGAGGCCCTCCGGGGTCCCGCCCTTTTTTCTTGTGGTGCCGGAGGTGGGAGTCGAACCCACATGACCGCAAGGGTCGGGGGATTTTGAGTCCCCTGCGTCTACCAGTTTCACCACTCCGGCACGGTGAGAGAGGATTATATGGGGGGTCCTTAAATGTCAAGGGGAAAGAAAAAAGTCTTGCAGTACCTTTTAATTGCAAGTATAAGAATCGGTTCTCAATAGTAGGTTAATTTATGCGCATCATCGGTATAGACTATGGAGAGAGGCGGATCGGCGTCGCCGTCAGCGACGAGACGGGGACCTGGGCCCGGCCCCTGACCGTGATCGTGAGGAAGAACAGGAAGACGGACATGGAGGCCCTGAAGACCGTCGTGAACGACCAGGGGGCACAGAAGATCGTCGTCGGCTTGCCCCTCCGTCTCGACGGCACGGAGGGGATGCAGTGCGAGAAGGTGAGGCGTTTCGCCGCCCGCCTGGAGCGGTGCCTAGAGAGGCCCGTCGTCTTCTGGGACGAGACCCTCTCCACGGCCGAGGCGGAGGAAAGGATGGCCCTCCTCGACGTCCGGGGGCGGGAGAGGAAGGCCGAGGTGGACCGCCTGGCCGCCGCGGTCATCCTCCAGGATTTCCTGGACGCCGCGGGGAAACGGGCGGGGGACGTCGAGGAGCGGTGACATGAGGAGGCGTTTCTTCTTCAAGGCGACGGCCCTGGCGGGCGTTTTCTTCCTCGCCACCTTCATCCTCTACGCCTTTTCGCCCGTCGGTGGCGAGGAGAAGGGCGTCATCGTCGAAATCCCCAGGGGCACGGGTTTCAGGGGGATCGTCGAGATCCTCGACGGGGCGGGACTGGTCGCCAACCGCCCCTACTTCACCCTCCTGGCCCTCGTCAAGGGGGCGGCCCGCCAGATCAGGGCGGGGGAGTACGAGTTTTCGGCCTCCATGTCCCCGACGGAGATCATCGATCGCCTGGTCCAGGGACAGATCAAGGTGCATATTGTTACCATACCGGAGGACCTGACGGTGCGGGAGATCGCCGCCCGCCTCGCCGCGGAGGGACTCGTCGACGAAAAGGCCTTCCTCGCCCTCGCCTCGGACCGGGCCTTCCTCTCCTCCCTGGGGATCGAGGCGGACAGCGTCGAGGGCTACCTCTTCCCCGAGACGTACCACCTGGACCGCTCCATGACGCCGAGGGAGATCATGGGGATCATGGTGAGACAGTTCTGGAAGGCGGCGACGCCGCAGATGAGGAAACGGGCCGAGGAAATGGGCCTCTCCGTTCACGAGTGGGTGGTCATGGCGTCCCTCATCGGCAAGGAGACGGGCTACAGGGCGGAGAAACCCCTCATCGCCGCCGTTTTCTACAACCGTCTCAAGAAGGGGATGAAGCTCCAGTGCGATCCCACGGCGGTCTACGACCTGGAAAACTTCAACGGCGTCATCCGCCGGGTCCACCTCCGTCGTGATCACCCCTACAACACCTACGTGATCTACGGCCTTCCCCCCGGACCCATCGGGAACCCCGGCCTGGATTCCCTCAAGGCCGCCCTCTATCCGGCGAAGGTCCCCTACCTCTATTTCGTATCCACGGGGAACGGGAGCCATCAGTTTTCCGCCTCCCTGGAGGAACATAACCTGGCCGTCTCAAGATATCAGATTCAAATGAAAAAAAGATAAATTCCCCTTGACAAACCCGGGAGGCCTCTCTATAGTCCCCTCCGTGGGGCAAAGTGGTTCGTACTGGAGGAAATTCCCATGGCGGGGTTCCGGGGTCAATATTATCACACCATCGACGACAAGGGCCGGATCAGCTTCCCCGCCCGCTTCCGGGAGATCCTGGCGGACCGCTACGACAACCGCCTCGTCATCACCAACTGGGACGGCTACCTCATGGTCTTCCCCTATGACGAGTGGCTGATCATCGAGGAGAAGGTTTCCCACCAGTCCATCCTGAGGAAAGAGATCCGCTCCTTTCAACGTTTCTTCATGTCCGGGGCCGTGGACTGCACCCTCGACGCCCAGGGTCGGGTCCTGATCCCCGCCAACCTGCGGGAGTACGCCGGACTCGAACGGGACGTCGTTCTGGCGGGCATGGTCCGGGTCATAGAGATCTGGAGCAGGGAACGTTTCGAGGCGAACATGAAGGAGACGGGTGAAAACCCCGACCTGATCATGAAGGCCATCAGCGAAATGGGGATATAAAACGGGGCCGGGGTCATGGATTTTTTCCATACCCCTGTTCTCCTCGGTGAGGTTGTGGCCTCCCTCCGGTGCCGAAAAGGAGGGATATACGTGGACGGCACCGTGGGGGGGGGCGGTCACGCGGCGGCTATTCTCGAGGCCTCCGGTCCGGACGGCCGACTCGTCGGTCTCGATGTGGATGACGAGGCCCTCTCCGCGGCGGCGGGGAGGTTGCGGGTCTACGGCGAGCGGGTCGTGCTGGTGAGGGCCAATTTCGCCCATCTGGACCGGATCTTACAGCGACTGGACATAGAGAGGGTGGACGGGATCCTTTTAGACCTGGGGGTTTCGTCCCACCAGTTGGGGGCGCCGCAGAGGGGTTTTTCCTTTTCCGCCGCCGGTCCCCTGGACATGCGCATGGACCGCCGCCTCGAGGTGACGGCCGCTGACATCGTCAACACCTATTCGGAGGAGGAGTTGGAAACGATCATCCGCCAGTGGGGGGAGGAGAGGAAGGCGGCGCGGGTGGCGAGGGCCATCGTTGCCCACCGCCGAAGGTCCCCCATCGGGACGACGTCGGACCTGGCCAGGATCGTGGCCTCCGCCGTGGGCGGCAGGCGCGGCGGCGGGATCCACCCCGCGACGAGGACCTTTCAGGCCTTGCGCATCGCCGTGAACGACGAGCTCGCCAACCTGAAGCGGGCCCTGGAGACGGGGGTGGATCTCCTGTCCGCGGGCGGCCGTTTTTCCGTCGTCTCCTTCCATTCCCTGGAGGACCGGATGGTGAAGGAGACCTTCCGCCGTCTCGCGGACCCCTGCAGCTGCCCCGCCGATCTGCCCGTCTGTGTCTGCGGGCGGGCGGGCAAGGTGCGCCTGGTGACGGGGAGGCCCGTCCGTCCCGGGGAGGAGGAGGTAAGGTCCAACCCGAGGGCGGCGAGCGCCCGTTTGCGCACCGTGGAGAGGATTTAGGGATGGCCGTCGCGGAAGGGTTGAGAGACGGGCGTGACTACGTCGAGGAGAGACGTCTCCCCAAGGTCCGTCTCTCCAGCCTCCTCGTGGCGACGGTCGTCATGGTGGCGGCGGCCCTCGTGTATGTCTGGTCCCACATCAACATGACGAAACTCGAGTACCAGATCGCCGAGGAACTCGGCGTCCGGGAGATGCTCCTCCAGGAGGGTAAGAAGCTCAAGCTCGAAATCGCCACCCTCAAGTCCCCCCAGCGCATCGCCCGGATAGCCCGGGAGAGGCTCAACATGGGACCGCCGACCCAGGATCAGGTGGTGTTGATCAAGAAGGAAACGGAGGCCCCGCAATGAAAAGGGAAGCCACGAGGTACCGGCGTCTCCGTTTGGCCTCTCTGTTGGGACTGTTCCTTGTCCTCTACATCATCCTCATCACCCGGGCCCTGCATCTGCAGGTGGTTTCCGGCCAGGCCCTCAAGAGCCTCGCCGTCCGCCAGCATACGAAGATCATGGAGATGCCCCCCGAGAGGGGGTTGATCTTCGACCGCAACGGCCGAAAGCTGGCGGCGAGCGTCATGGCCGATTCCGTCTTCGCCGACCCGTCGAAGATCAAAAACGTCCAGCGGGCGGCCGACGAGCTTTCCCGGATCCTGGGGACGGATCGTGACACGATCCTCAGGAAGCTGGGGCGGGGCAAGAACTTCTGCTGGCTCGCCCGCCTCGTTCCACCCGAACAGGCGGCGCAGGTGGAGGCCCTGAAGATGGACGGGGTCTTCGTCGTCAAGGAACCGAAGCGCCACTACCCCAACGGGGAGCTGGCGGGTCACATCCTCGGTTTCGTGGGCATGGACGCCGTGGGTTTGGAGGGCCTGGAACGGAAGTACGACCAGTATCTCCGGGGAACACCCCAGCGCCTCGTCTGGGCCAGGGACGCCAAGGGCAAACGGATCTACCCGCGCCTGGAGAAGGCCGTCGTCCAAGGACAGGGAAGCTACCACATCATCCTCACCATCGACAGCAGGATTCAGCACCTTGTCGAGACCCACCTCAAGGAGGCGGTCCTCGACAAGGGGGCCAAGGGCGGTTTCGCCGTCGTCATGGATCCGCGGACGGGGGAGATCCTGGCCCTGGCCAATCAGCCCGGCTTCGACCCCAACCGTTTCGCCGAGGGGAACCCCATGAAGGGGAAGAACCGGGTCGTCACCGACTGCTACGACCCCGGTTCGACCTTCAAACCCTTCGTCGCCGCCGCCGCCCTCGATGCCCGGGTGGCGAAGGAGACGGATCGTTTCTATTGCGAGAACGGTCACTATGCCGTGGGCGACCGGGTGATACACGAGGCCCAGAGGAAACGCCACGGCACCCTGACCTTCAAGGAGATCATCAAATACTCCAGCAACATCGGCACCGTGAAGATCGCCGAACGCCTCGGCAGGGAAAGACTCTACGAGTACATCACGAAGTTCGGCTTCGGCGCCAGGACGGGCATCGATCTCCCCGGTGAGATCCCGGGCCTGTTGAGGCATTACCGGGACTGGACGAGGATCGACGCCGCCACCATCGCCTTCGGTCAGGGCGTGTCCGTCACGGCCATCCAACTCGTGACGGCCCTCTCGGCCATCGCCAACAACGGTATCCTCATGAAGCCGTTCATTATCAGGGCGATCGTGGACGGCAAGGGCGACATCGTGAGGGAGGGGCGGCCGACGGTCGTCCGCCGCGTCATCTCCGAGCAGACGGCCCGCCGCATGGCCTCCATCCTCACCGCCGTCGTCTCCGACGAGGACGGGACGGGCAAGAAGGCGCGGATCGAGAACGTGAACGTCGCGGGCAAGACGGGGACATCCCAGAAGTTCGACTTCGCCCGGCGCGCCTACTCGTCGGAAAAGGTCCGCACCTCCTTCATGGGTTTCTTCCCCGCCGAGGCGCCCCAGCTGGCCATGCTCGTCGTCCTCGACGAACCCCAGCGGGACCGCTGGGGCGGTGTGGCCTCGGCCCCCGTCTTCAAGAAGATCGGCGAAGAGATCCTCAACTGCTACCGGACGGATATCCGGGAGTATCAGACGGCCCCCCTGAGGGAAACCCCCAATCTGGGCACCCTGCGTTTCGTTGCCGCCGGGGGGCCCCGGGGCGGTGACGGGGATGAGGCGGACCTCAGCGTCGCCCCCGATTTCCGCGGCCTCACCATCCGGGAGGCCCTGGTGAAGGCCCGGGACCGGGATGTCAATCTCAAGATCGTGGGCCACGGCTGGGCCATCAGCCAGGACCCGCCCCCGGGGGCGGCCCTGGGGATAGGACGGTCTTGCACCGTAACCTTCGGCACGGAGGCGGGGTCTTGAGACTGCGAGACGTCCTTGGGGGGATCCAGGTCCTGGCGACGAGGGGCGATCTCAACGGCGAGGTGACGGGGATCTGCTACGATTCCCGGCGCTGCCGTGAGGGGTGTCTGTTCGTCGCCGTGGGGGGATTGAAGGACGACGGCCACAGACATATCGACGACGCCGTCGCCCGGGGGGCGAAGGCGGTGGTCTACGAACGGGAAATGAATATCCCCGCGGGGGTCGCCGCCGTCCGCGTGGCCGACAGCCGCCTCGCCCTGGGCAGGCTGGGCTGCAATTTCCACGGCGATCCGTCCTCCGCCATGACCCTCGTGGGGGTGGTGGGGACGAACGGCAAGACCACGGTGACCTATCTCCTCGAGGCCATCCTTAATGCCGCCGGACGTCCCTGCGGGGTCCTGGGCACGGTGAACTACCGCTTCGGGGATGTCGTCGTGGCGGCGCCGAACACCACCCCCGAGTCCTACGAGTTCCACCGCATCCTCGACGAGATGAGGCGGGCGGGGGTCGAGGCCTGCGTGGCCGAGATCTCCTCCCATGCCGTGGCCCTCCGCCGGGTCGAGGATCTCGATTTCGACGTGGGTGTCTTCACCAACCTCTCGAGGGATCACCTGGATTTCCACGGCACGATGGAGGAGTACTTCTCCGCCAAACGCCGTTTCTTCACCGAGATCCTCCCCCGCTCCCGGAAGGGCCGGGGGTTCCCCCTGGTGGTGAACGTCGACGACCCCAAGGGGAGGGAAATCGTGGAGGCGGCACCCCTGGCCGCCCGCACCTATGGCGTCGAAGGGGAAGCCCACGTCCGTCCCCTCACCTTCCGGTGCGATCTCGCGGGGATTCAGGGGGAGATCGCGGCGGACGGGCGGGTGATAAACCTTTCCTCCCCCCTTATCGGCCGCTTCAACCTCTACAATATCCTGGCGGCCGTGGGGGCCGCCCTGAGCCTCGATGTCGACCCGGAGGCCATCGTCCGCGGCGTGGCCGCCCTTGGGGCCGTCCCGGGAAGGCTGGAGAAGGTCGGGGCGGGCGAGGGGATCCCGCAGGTCTTCGTCGATTACGCCCACACGGAGGACGCCCTGCGGCGTGTCCTCGACAACCTGGCCATCTTCCGGCGTTCGCGGATCATCACCGTCTTCGGGTGCGGCGGCGACCGGGACCGGGGGAAGAGGCCCCTCATGGGGCGGGCGGCCGCCCTGGGGAGCGACCTGACCGTCGTCACGTCCGACAACCCCCGGTCGGAGGACCCCCTGGCCATCATCGGCGAGATCACGGCCGGCATACCGTCTCAGATCCCGAGATTGACACCGTCCGAGCTCCGGGGTGCCGCCGTCCGTAAGGCCTACTGCGTCATCCCCGATCGCCGCGAGGCCATCGATACGGCCGTGGGTCTCGCCGAGCCCGAGGACATCGTCCTCATCGCCGGCAAGGGCCACGAGGACTACCAGATCATCGGCGACAGGAGGATCTTTTTCGATGACCGCCTCGCGGCGGCTCAGGCCCTGGCCTCTTACGTCCCCCCGGGGGTGAAAAGATGAGCAACCCGTATCCGCCCCTGACGACCGAGGAGGTCCTCGCGGCCACGGGGGGGGTCCTCGTGGGCGGGGAGGGGGGACGGACCTTCCGGGGGGTGTCCATCGATTCCCGGACCATCGTCCCGGGCAACCTCTTCGTGGCCCTCAAGGGGGAACGGTTCGACGGCCACGACTTTGCCGCCGCCGCCGCCCGCGGGGGGGCGGCGGGTCTCGTCGTGGACCGGGACATCCAAGGGGTGCCGTCGGGGACGACGGTTATCCTCGTCCGGGACACGGTCAGGGCCCTGGGGGACCTGGCCCGTTACTGGCGGGGCCGTTTCGCCGTCCCCGTCCTGGCCGTGACGGGAAGCGCCGGCAAGACGACGACCAAGGAGATGGCCGCCGCCGTCCTCGGCCTCGACCGGTCCGTGTTGAAGACGGAAGGTAACCTGAACAATCTCATCGGTCTGCCCCTCACCCTCCTCGGACTGGCGGGTCACCACGAGGCGGCGGTCCTGGAGCTGGGCACCAACACCCCGGGGGAGATCGCCCGCCTGACCCAGATCGCCGCCCCCACGGCGGCGGTGATCACCAACATCGGGCCCGCCCACCTGGAGGGTTTCGGCTCCCTGGAGGGGGTCCGGCGGGAAAAGACGGATCTCTTCCTGACGATGCCCCCGGGGGGAGACGTGGCCGTCAACAACGACGACCCCCTCCTGAGGGATTACGCCTCCGCCCGTCACCGCCGGCGGGTCACCTTCGGCTTGTCGCCCGGCTCCCTCGTGACGGCCCGCAACATCGCGCCGTCACCGGGCGGGGGGCTGAGTTTCGAGTTGATCGTCGGCGGGGAGGGAGGACCCATGACCCTCCCCGTGGCGGGGAGGCACAATCTTTCCAACGCCCTCGCCGCGGCGGCGGCGGCCTGGATCCTGGGGGCCGCCCCCGTGCGGATAAGGGAGGGGCTTGCGGCCTTCCGGCCCGTGAAGGGGCGGATGGAGATCGTCAAACTGGCCAACGGTTCCTATCTCGTGGACGACTCCTACAACGCCAACCCCCTCTCCGTCGCCGAGGCCCTCGGGGCCGTCCGGGAATTGAAGGGTACCGGCCGGGCCCTGGTGGTCCTGGGGGACATGCTGGAGCTGGGGGCGGGGGCGGCGGATTGGCACCGGAAGATCGGGGCCCTCCTGGCGGAGACGGGGACGGACGAGGTGTTCCTGAAAGGTGATTTCGCCCCGGAGACGGCGGCGGGCGCCCGGGAGGGGGGTATGGCGGCCGCGAGGATCCACGAGTTTTCGGATCCCGAGGAGGCCGCCGGTTTGATCCTGTCCGTCGCCGCGCCGGGTGACTGGATCCTCGTCAAGGGGTCCCGGCGGATGAAGATGGACGCCGTGGCGGCCTTGATCGCCGCCCGGGCGGGGAGGGGGGAGGAAAAGGCATGATCTATCATCTCCTCTATCCCCTCCACACGGTCATCTCCTCATTCAACGTCTTTCGGTACATCACCTTCCGGGCCATCTACGCCGCCGTGACGGCCCTGATCATCTCCTTCCTCCTGGGTCCCTGGCTGATCCGCAAACTCAAGACCCTCCAGGTCGGCCAGCCCATCCGGGACGACGGACCGAAGACCCACCTGGCGAAGGAGGGGACACCGACGATGGGGGGACTTTTGATCATCTTCTCCGTGGTGATCTCCACCCTCCTGTGGGCCAATCTCACCAACGCCTTCGTCTGGCTGGTGATCCTGGTGACGGTGTCCTACGCCCTCATCGGTTTCATGGACGACTACCGCAAGCTCGTCCGGAAGAACAGCAAGGGTGTCCCCGGGAAGGTGCGCCTCGCGGGCGAGATCGCCGTCGCCCTCTTCGTGGCCGTGGTCCTCTACCTGAAGCCGGGCTTCACCTCCGCCGTCACCATCCCCTTTTTCAAGACCGTCCTCCCCGATCTCGGGTGGGGATACATCGTCCTCGCCGTCTTCATCATCGTCGGCACCGCCAACGCCGTGAACCTCACGGACGGCCTCGACGGCCTCGCCATCGGGCCCGTGACCATCTGTTTCATGACCTACCTCCTCTTCGCCTATTTCTCCGGCAACGTCAGGATCGCCTCGTACCTCCAGATCCCCTACGTGGCCGGGACGGGCGAGCTGGCCGTTTTCTGCGGGGCCATGGTCGGCGCCGGCCTGGGTTTCCTCTGGTTCAACGCCTATCCCGCCGAGATCTTCATGGGGGACGTGGGGGCCCTCTCCCTCGGCGGCGCCCTGGGCACCCTGGCCGTCGTCACCAAACAGGAGATCCTCCTGGCCATCGTCGGCGGTCTGTTCGTCATCGAGACCTTCTCCGTCATCTTCCAGGTCGGCTGGTTCAAGCTCTCCCACGGGAAGCGGATCTTCCGCATGGCGCCCCTCCACCATCACTTCGAGCTCAAGGGGTGGCCGGAGCCGAAGGTCATCGTCCGATTCTGGATCATCTCCATCCTCCTGGCCCTGTTGGCCATCAGCACCCTGAAGCTGAGGTGAGGGCGTGGAACTCGGCGGCCGGACAATCCTGGTGATCGGCATGGGACGGACGGGCACGGCCGTGGTGGATTTCCTGGCCCGCCGGGGGGCCCGGGTCCTGGCGACGGACGAGACGCCGCCGGAGAGGCTGGCGGGGGCGCGGGACCTCTTGTCGCGGCGGGACGGGGACGTCGCCTGGGTCCCCTACGAGGCCTCCGTCCTGGCCGCGGGGGTGGACCTCGTCGTCCCCTCACCCGGCGTGCCGCCGCGCAACCCCCTCCTGGTTGCCGCCGCGAAACAAAGCATCCCCATTTGGAGCGAGATCGAGCTCGCCTTCGCCTTTCTCAAGACCCCCGTCATCGCCGTCACGGGCACGAACGGCAAGACCACCACCACGACCCTCATCGGCGACATCCTCGCAAAGGGCGGTAAAAGGGTCTTCGTGGGGGGCAATATCGGCAATCCCCTCGTCGAGTACGCGGGGGGCCCCCAGGGGGCGGACCTGGCCGTCGTCGAGGTGAGCAGTTTCCAGCTCCAGTGGACGCGGACGTTTCACCCCTTCGTCGCCGTCCACCTCAACCTGACGGCGGACCACTACGACTACCACGGCTCTTTGGCCGCCTACGGGGCGGCGAAGGAAAAGATCTTCGCCAACCAAACTCCCCGGGATTTCGCCGTCGTGAACGCCGACGACGCAGGGACGGCGCCCCTTGTCCATCGCCTTTCCGCCGTCGTCATCCCCTTCAGTTCCAAGGGCCCCCTCGCGGGGCGGGGTGCTTATCTCGAGGGGGAGCGGATCGTCCTCTCCCTGGACGGTTCGGTGAGGGAGGCCTATCCCACGGCCCGGGTCAGGATCCCGGGGAGGCACAACCTGGAGAACATCATGGCGGCCGTCGCCGTGGGCCGTATCTGCGGCTGCCCTCCCGAGGCGGTCCTGGCCGCCGTGGAGGGTTTCGAGGGGATACCCCATAGGATCGAGTACGCGGGCCGCGTCCGGGGCGTCACCTTTTACGACGACTCCAAGGGAACGAACGTCGACGCCGTCCGGCGGGCCCTGGAGACCTTTCCCGACCCGGTGATCCTCCTCATGGGGGGGCGGGACAAGGAGGGTGACTTCGAGGGTCTCAGGGAGGATGTCAAAAGGCGGGTCAAGGCCCTCGTCCTCTTCGGGGAGGCCCGGGGGCGCATCGAATCCGCCCTGGGAGGTCTCGTGCCCACCCTTTCCTTGCCGACCCTCGGCGAGGCGGTGAAGAGGGCCTTCCACGAGGCCGCCGAGGGTGACACGGTGCTCCTCTCGCCGGGATGCGCCAGTTTCGACGCCTTTCGGGATTATCGGGCCCGGGGAGACTATTTCAAGGAGGTCGTTCGTGAATTGGAAGGAGATGTTCAGCCCCAAGGGGCGTGAGGGGAGCCCCGACCTCATCCTCCTGAGCGCCGTTTTGATCCTCGTGGCGGTGGGGACGATCATGATCTACAGCTCCAGTTCCATCATGGCCATGGAACGGTTCCGCGACGGTCTCTACTTCCTCAAGCGGCAGGTCGTCTACGTCGCCTTCGGCCTGCTTCTGATGATCAGGCTCTCGCGCTTCCCCTACGAGAACCTCCGCTCCTTCGCCTATCCCGGCGTGATCGTCTCCGTGATCCTCTTGATCCTCGTCTTCGTCCCCCACATCGGCATCCGCGTGGGGGGGGCGAGGCGGTGGATCAACCTGGGCTTCATCTCCTTCCAGGTGTCGGAACTGGTGAAGATGGCCCTCGTCCTCTTCCTCGCCTACTACGTCGATCGGAAGACGGCCCATCTGAAGGATTTCCGGCGGGGGATCGTCATCCCCTTTTCCGTGGTTCTCGTCCTGGCGGCCCTCGTCGTCAAGGAGCCCGATTTCGGGACGGCGGCCATCCTGGTCGCCATCACCATGATGATGCTCTACGTGGGGGGGGTGAGGTTGACCCACCTTATGGGTATCGCCGCCCTGGCCGTCCCCGTCGGGGTATTTTTCGTCCTCACCAAGGGCTACCGCATCAGCCGGATCACCGCCTTTCTCGACCCGTGGCGGGACCCCCAGCGTTCGGGGTTTCAGATCATCCAGTCCTACCTGTCCTTCGGATCCGGCGGCACCTTCGGCGTCGGCGTGGGTGACGGGATGCAGAAGCTCTTCTACCTCCCCGAACCCCACACGGACTTCATCCTCTCCGTCCTCGCCGAGGAGGGGGGCTTCTTCGGCGTGGCCGTCGTCATCTGCCTCTTCATCGTCTTGATACTGAGGGGCTTTTTCATCTCCATGAGGGCCCCCGACACCTTCGGATCCCTCCTGGCGGCCGGCTTGACCATGGTGATCGCCCTGGAGGCCTTCATCAACATCGCGGGCGTGATGGGCATCATCCCCCTCAAGGGACTGGCCCTGCCCTTTCTCAGCTACGGGGGTACCGCCCTGGTCACGAGCCTGGCCGCCGTCGGTATCCTCCTGAACATCTCGTCCCATGAAACGTGAGGGTCTGAGGATCATCATCGCCGGGGGAGGGACGGGGGGCCACCTCTTCCCGGGGATCGCCCTGGCGGAGACCTTTCGGGAACGGGAGCCCCTAAGCGAGGTCCTCTTCGTGGGGACGAGGAGGGGTTTGGAGGCGCGGGTGTTGGGACCCCTGGGTTATGACCTGCGCACCCTCGACGTGGAGGGCATCAAGGGCCGCGGCGGTCTGAGGGCCCTGCGGGCCGCCCTGAAGGTCCCCGGCAGCCTCGGGCAGGCCTGGGTCATCATCCGGGAATTCTCCCCCCACCTCGTCATCGGCGTGGGCGGTTACGCCTCCGGCCCGGCGGTCCTGGCGGCGGTCCTCATGGGGATCCCGACGGCCGTCGCCGAGCAAAACGCCGTCCCCGGGGCGACGAACCGCATCCTCGGGAAGGTGGTGGACAGGGTCTTCCTCAGTTTCCCCGACCGGGAGGGGACCTTCCCACCCCGGAAGGTCCTGGTGACGGGGAACCCCGTGCGCAGGTCCTTCTTGCGGGCCTTCGACGAGACGCCGAGGAGGCGGGAGGGGGAGGTCTTCACCGTCCTCGTCTTCGGGGGCAGTCAGGGGGCGCGGGCGATCAACCGGGCCGTCACGGAGAGTCTCGATCATCTCGGGGTCTTGAGGGGGAGGCTGAGGTTCGTCCACCAGACGGGGGAACAGGACCTGGCCTTCGTGGAGGAGGCATACCGTCGCCATGGATTCGAGGCCCGGGTCCTGCCCTTCATCATGGACATGGCCGATGCGTTCCTGGAGGCCGACCTCTTGGTATGCCGGGCGGGGGCGACGACGGTGGCGGAGATCACCCTGGCGGGGAAGGCGGCCATCCTCATCCCCTTCCCCCACGCCGTCGGCGATCACCAGACGAAAAACGCCTCGGTCCTCGCCGCGGCGGGGGCGGCGATCCTCATCCCCGAGGCCGCCCTGAGACCCGCGGACCTGGCCGGCACGATCACGGCCCTGGCGACGGATCCGAAACGGTTGGAGGAGATGGAAAAGAGGGCGAAAGAACTGGGGAACATCAACGCCGGGGACGACATCGTATCGGCCTGTTTTGACCTCTTGCGCAAAAGGGGCTCCTGGGGTTAAGAAGGCCCACTTTTTATCGGAGGCCTCGGGATGAGGGAAGTGTACGGCGGCGGAAAGATAAACGGCATGAGGAGGAAGGTCGAGACGATCCATTTCGTCGGCATCGGCGGCATAGGCATGAGCGGCATCGCCGAGGTCCTCCTGAATCTGGGTTACAAGGTCACGGGCTCGGATCTCGGCGTCACGGACATCACCCAACGCCTCCGCGACCTCGGGGCCGTGGTTTACCACGGCCACCGGGCCGAGCAGGTGGGCCGGGCCGACGTCGTGGTGACCTCGACGGCCGTCCGCAAGGACAATCCGGAGGTCCTGGAGGCCCACCGGAGGGGGATACCCGTCATCCCCAGGGCGGAGATGCTGGCGGAACTCCTCAAGATGAAGTTCTCCATCGCCGTCTCGGGCAGTCACGGCAAGACGACGACGACCTCCATGATCGCCACCGTCCTGGCGGCGGGGGGGCTGGACCCCACCATGGTCATCGGCGGCAAGCTGGGGAGCATCGGGAGCAACGCCAAGATGGGGGACGGGGAGATCATCGTCGCCGAGGCGGACGAGAGCGACGGCTCCTTCCTGAAGCTCGGGCCCACCATGGCCGTCATCACCAACATCGACCGGGAGCACCTGGACCATTACCGCGACATCGACGAGATCAAGGAGGCCTTCCTCAAGTTCGCCAATATCGTGCCCTTCTACGGTTGCACCGTGGCCTGCGTCGACGACCCCCACGTCCGTGAGATCCTGCCCGAGGTCAAGCGGCGGGTCATAACCTACGCCGTCGATCGCGAGGCCGACTACCGGGCGTCGGGGGTGAGGCTCAGGGGGAGGTCTTCGTCCTTCCACGTCCTGAGGCGGGGCGAGGACCTGGGGGAGGTGGTCCTCAACGTGCCCGGGGCCTGCAACGTCGCCAACGCCATGGCGGCCGTCGCCGTGGCCATGGAGATCGACATGGATTTTGACGCCGTCAGGGAGGGGATCGGGCGGTTTTCCGGCGTCCACAGGCGCCTCGAGACCAAGGGGGAGGTCGGCGGCGTGACCGTCGTGGACGATTACGGCCATCACCCCACGGAGATCAGAGAGACCCTGGCGGCGGCCCGGCAGCTGTGGGACGGGCGGCTGATCGTCGTCTTCCAGCCCCACCGCTACACCCGTACCAAGGCCCTCTTCGACGAGTTCACCACGGCCTTTCCCGCCGCCGATGTCCTGATCGTCACGGAGATCTACGCCGCCAGCGAGGAGCCCATCGAGGGCGTCTCCGGCGAGGCCCTCGCCCGGGCCATGGCTCGAAAGGGCGGGGAGGTCGTCTATGTCAAGGACATGGAAGAGGTGGTCGAACGCCTCATGGCCGTCGCCCGGCCGGGGGACGTGATCGTCACCCAGGGGGCGGGTTCGGTCTGGAAGGTGGGTGAGGCCTTCCTCGAGAGGTACCGGGGGAAGGGTAACTGATGGAAGAAGGGATCCGCGAAGGATTGCGGGCCTTGGTAGGCGAGAGGGTCCTCTTTGCGGCCCCCCTTTCGGAATACACCTCCATGGGCGTGGGAGGGGCGGCGGACGCCCTGGTCTTCCCCGAGACCGTCGCCGAGGCGGCCAGGGTCGTCGCCTTCCTCAAGGCGGAGGGCGTGCCCTTCATCCCCGTGGGGAACTTGACGAATCTCATCGTCCGCGACGGCGGCTACCGGGGGGTCGTCCTGTGCCTCAAGGGGTTGCGGCGCCTCCACGTGGCGGGGGAGGGGGAGGACGGCCTTGCCCTCACCGCCGAGGCGGGGGTCCCCCTTTCCTCCCTCGTCGCCGTGGGGATGGAGGAGGGCGCGGCGGGCCTGGAATTCCTCGCGGGCATCCCGGGCAGCGTCGGCGGGGCCCTGAGGATGAACGCCGGCGCCTTCGGTCGGGAGATGAAGGACATCGTGGCCTCCGTCTCCCTCCTCAGATTCGGGGGCGAGGTGGATCACGTGCCTAGGGAGGAGTTGAAATTCGCCTACCGCCGCCTTTTCCTCGCCGAGGGGGACGTCATCGTCGCCGGTGTCTTTTCCCTGAAGAGGGGCGAGCGGTCCCGGATCCGGTCCCGGGTGGAGGAGATCATGACCATGAGGCGCGAGAGGCACCCCGCGGGTTGGGGGAGCGCCGGATCGATCTTCAAAAACCCCCCCGGCGCGGCGGCGGGGCGTCTCATCGAGGAGGCGGGCCTCAAGGGACTGGAGGTGGGGGGTGCCCGGGTCTCGGAGAAACACGGCAATTTCATCGTCAACAGAGGGGGTGCCAGGGCGGCGGACGTCCTGGCCCTGATGGAGATCGTCAGGGAAAGGGTGGAGGCGGTCACGGGGATCGTCCTCGAGGCGGAGGTGGAGGTCATAGGGGAAGAGGGATGAGGAGACTGTTTCCCATAAGGAGGAAGAGACCCTACGCCGTGCCCCCGGCCCGTTACCGTCTCCGGAGGAACTCCGGGGCCCTGGCGAGGGACGCCGCCTTCGCCCTCTTGTCCCTCCTGGCCGTGGCGGGGGCCGCCTCCCTTTGGATCTACTGCTACGCCCATCTCATGAGCCTCCCCTTCTTGGCGGTGAGGGAGGTCGTCGCCCGGGGGTGCCAGGAACTGCAAGAGAGGGACGTCCTCGCCCTGGCGGGGGTACCCAGGGGCGTCAACCTCCTGGCCGTGGATTTGACGGAGACGGCGGCGCGGGTAAAGAGGAATCCCTGGGTCCGGGAGGCCTATGTGGGCCGCGAATACCCCGACCGCCTCGTCGTAGAGATCCGGGAGCGCAGACCCGTGGCCCTCTTCAAGAGGGGGGAGGAGTTGTACCTCCTCGACGAGGAGGGGACGGCCTTCAAGAGGTTGGAGGGAAGGGACAACCGGGACCTCCCCGTCCTGACGGGATTGGCCGGGGAAGGACCCGAGAGGGAGGCCCTGATGAAAAAGACCCTCTCCCTCCTGGGGGTCCTCTCCCGGCAGGGGACGTTCCCCGATATCGCCAGCGTCTCGGAGATCCATGCCGACCCGAGGCAGGGTTTCCTCATCTTTACCAACCGGGGCTACGGACTCCAGGTGGGCCTCGACGATTTCGAGGTCAAGCTCAGGGAACTGCCCACGGTCCTGGCCGATCTCACGAGGAGAAACCTGCGGACCGGTTTCCTCCTCATCGACCTGAGCGAACCGGGGAAGATCACGGTCCAGAGGCGGGATATCACGACGCCGCCGGCGGGGTCGGACGAGAGGGCGCGTTACAAGACATGAAAGGGAAGGGGTGCTGACGGGGCAGATGGGCAAGAAGGCCAACATCGTCGTGGGTTTGGATCTGGGGACCACCAAGACCTGCGTCATCGTGGGGGAGGTGAAGGAACAGGGGATCGACATCGTCGGTGTCGGTACCCAGCCTTCCGAGGGTATCCTCAAGGGGGTGGTGGTCAACATCGACAGCACCGTCGAGGCCATCAGGGGCGCCGTCGAGGAGGCCCGGAAGATGTCGGGCTGCGACATCCGTTCCGTGTGCGTCGGCGTGGGGGGGAATCACATCAGGAGCCAGGACAGCCTCGGGATCGTGGCCGTCAAGGGGCGGGAGGTGAGCGAGGACGACGTCCAGAGGGCCGTCGAGGCCTCCCGGGCCATCCCCCTGTCGAAGGACAGCGAGATCCTCCACACCCTCCCCCAGAGCTTCGTCGTCGATCAGCAGGACGGGATCCGGGACCCCGTGGGGATGGCGGGGGTGCGCCTCGAGGCCAAGGTGCACATCGTCACGGGGGTCACCACGCGGATCCAGAACGTCGTCAAGTCGGTGAACCGCGTCGGCCTGGATGTCGACGAGGTCGTCCTCGGCCAGCTCGGCGCGGCGGAGGCCGTCCTCGGCGCCGACGAGAAGGAGCTGGGCGTGGCCCTCGTGGACATCGGCGGCGGGACGACGGACGTGGCCGTCTTCGCCGAGGGGAGTGTCCGGCGCACCGTCGTCATCCCCGTGGGGGGCCAGTACCTGACGAGCGACATCTCCCAGATCCTGAGGACGCCGCCGGCGGAGGCGGAGAGGATCAAGATCCACTTCGGCTGCGTCCATATGCCCCTCATCCCCAAGGACGACGTCATCGAGGTCCCCAGCGTGGGTGGGCGGGAACCCAGGGAGGTGTCGCGCCAGATCCTGGTGAGGATCATGGAATCCCGGATGGAGGAGATCCTCGGCTTCGCCCTTCAGGAGATCGCGAAATCGGGCCTGGAGGATTCCCTGACGGCGGGGGTCGTCCTGACGGGCGGCACGGCCATGACGCCGGGGGTCTGCGAGATGGCGGAACAGATCTTCAACATGCCCGTCCGCATCGGGACGCCCGTCGGCGTCGGGGGGTTGACGGACGTCGTCAACGACCCCTCCTACGCCACGGGGGTGGGCCTGGTCCTCTACGGGGCCAGAAATTTCGCCTTCAACCCCCGCGGCGGCGGTTTCCTCTCGCGGGCGTGGACGGATCTAAAAAACTGGTTTTTGGAATTTTTTTGATGGGGAGGGATAAGGCATGTTTGAGTTGACGGAAGCGGCGACGGCGACCTCGGCGAGGATCAAGGTGATCGGCATCGGCGGCGGCGGGGGCAACGCGGTGAACACCATGATCTCCTACGACCTGAGGGGGGTGGAGTTTCTCAGCGCCAACACGGACACCCAGGCCCTCAGGGCCTCCGCCGCGCCCACGAAGATCCAGCTGGGCGCCGAGATCACGCGGGGTCTGGGGGCGGGTGCCATCCCCGAGGTGGGGAGGAAGGCCGCCATGGAGACCAAGGACCTCCTCTACCAGCACCTGGAGGGGGCGGACATGGTCTTCATCACCGCCGGTCTCGGCGGGGGGACGGGGACGGGCGGGGCGCCCGTGGTGGCGGAGATCTGTCGGGAACTGGGGGCCCTCACCGTCGCCGTCGTCACCAAGCCCTTCCTCTTCGAGGGCCGGAGGCGCATCAGGCAGGCCGAGGAGGGGGTGGGGGAGCTGCGGGGCATGGTGGACAGCCTCATCGTCGTCCCCAACCAGCGCCTCCTCAGTCTCGGGGGCCGGAACCTCACGGTGCCTGAGGCCTTCAAGAAGGCCGACGAGATCCTCTACCATGCCGTCAAGGGGATCTCGGACCTCATCAACGTCCATGGTCTCATCAATCTCGATTTCGCCGACGTGAAGACCGTCATGGCCAACATGGGTCTGGCCCTCATGGGCATCGGCACGGCGTCGGGGGAAAACCGGGCCGTCGAGGCGGCCCAGCGGGCCATCTCCTCCCCCCTCCTGGAGGACAACAGCATCCAGGGGGCCCAGGGGCTCCTCCTCAACATCACCGGCGGCCCCGACCTGAGCCTCTACGAGGTGAACGAGGCCTCCTCCATGATCCAGAAGGAGGCCCACGAGGACGCGAACATCATCTTCGGCATGGTCATCGACGAGACGATGGGCGAGGAGGTGAGGGTCACGGTCATCGCCACGGGCTTCGAGGAACTGGGGCGCAGGCGGGAGGGCCTCGGCAAGGTCCAGGCCGTCGGCGCGCGGCGGGACGACCTCTCCGTTCCGCCCTTCCTGAGGAACAGCGAGCGCAAGGCCCCGGGACGCGCCGTGACGAATTTCTCCGCCGACGACTACGACGAACTGGACCTGGAGAAACCCGCCATCGCGAGGAGACAGGCCGATTGACGAACCCCGGCCGGGGAAGGGGCGGCAGGAGGGAAGGCCTCCTGAGGGAGGAAGAGGGCGGGGTGAGGAAGGAGGGCAGAAACCTCACCCGGGTCTGCCTCGCCTACCCCAACCGCTACGAGACGGGGATGAACAACCTCGGTTTCCTGGCGGTCTACCGGATCTTCAACGACTTCCCCACCGTGGCCTGTGAACGGGCCTTTTATCCCGATCCCGGGGAGGGAGGCCCTTCCCCCCCGGGATCCCTCCCCATCTTGAGCGTCGAGTCCCAAAGCCCCCTGCGGTCCTTCGCCGTCGTCGCCTTTTCCGTCTCCTTCGAAAACGATTATCCCCGCCTGGTCTCCATGCTGCTGGGCTCCCGCATCCCCCCCCTGAGGGAGGAGCGGCGGGAGGAGGATCCCCTCGTCATGGCGGGCGGTATCGCCGCCACCATGAACCCCGAGCCCCTGAGCGATTTCGTGGATCTGTTTCTCATCGGCGAGGCCGAGGCCTCGCTCCCCGCCTTCATCGCCCGCTATCTCGAGGCGAGGCGCGCGGGTATGACCAAGGGGGAGCTCCTCGAAGACCTCCAGCGCCACGTCCGGGGCGTCTATGTGCCCTCCCTCTACAACCCTTCCTACGGCCCCGACGGCCGCCTGGCGTCCTTCGAACCCCTGAAGCCGGATCTCCCGCGGAAGATAAAACGGCCTTTTCTTGAGGATCTCGACGCGGCGCCGGCGGAGCAGACGATCCTGCCCCGGGACGCCGCCCTCTCCGGCATGTACCTGACGGAGGTGAGCCGGGGTTGCGGCCGGGGATGCCGGTTCTGCGCCGCCGGCTATCATTACCGGCCGCCCCGGTTCCGGGGGTGGGACAGTGTGCGGGCGTCCCTGGAGCGGGGCCTCGCCGCCCGGGGCCGGATCGGTCTAGTCGGGACGGCCGTCTCCGACCATCCCCACCTGGAGAGGATGGGGCGTTTCGTCTTGGAGCGGGGGGGGCGCCTCGCCGTGGGTTCCCTGCGGGTGGACGCCCTCCGGGAGGAGTTGGTGGGTCTTTTGGCCCGGGGGGGGATCGAGACCCCCGCCCTGGCCCCCGAGGCGGGATCCCAGGAACTGCGGGACCTGATCCGCAAGGGGATCGACGACGAGGGGATCATGGCGGCGGCGGCCATGCTCCTGAGGCACGGCATCGTGAACCTGCGCCTGTACTTCCTCATCGGCCTGCCCACGGAGGGGGACGGGGACGCGGCGGCCATCGCGGACCTCGCCCGGAGGATCGCCGGGGTCACGGCGGGGGGGCGGCGCTTCCGCCGGATCACCCTCTCCGTCAACCCCTTCGTCCCGAAGGCGGGGACGCCCCTCCAGTGGTACCCCCTCGCCGACGCCGGCGAGACCCGGCGGCGGATCAGGGCCCTCTCCTCGGACCTCCGCCGGGAGGCCGTCTTCGCCCTCCGCTGCTCCTCGCCCCGGGAGGCCTATCTACAGGCCCTCTTCTCCCTCGGGGACCGGCGGGTGGGGGGGATCATCCTCCACTACGTCCGCACGGGGAGCTGGCCGCGGGCCTTCCGGGAGGCCGCCGTCTCCCCCGATTTCTTCGTCTACCGGCCGAAGGACCCGGGGGAGGTCCTGCCGTGGGACTTCATCGACACCGGTGTCCCGCGGGCATACCTCGTCGGGGAGTACGAAAGGACCGTCGCGGCGGGTAGGGATCGGAAAAAAACAGGTTGACAAGATTTCCGGGCCTGTGTTAGCCCCATCTCGAATCGCGTCGGCGCGACTTGCGGGGTTGTAGCTCAGTTGGGAGAGCGCTTGAATGGCATTCAAGAGGTCGGGGGTTCGACTCCCCCCAGCTCCACCAGGAAGTTCCGGGGGCCACGGAAGATAGAGTTCCGGGCCCCTTTTTTCTGCCGCCGCCGGCGGGCGGCCTTGGGTATGGAAGGAGATCCATGGAGAGGGAACTGACGCCCAGGTCCCTGGAGAAGATCCGGGCTCTCGTCGCCGCGGGCGTCGTCTGCCCCCATCCCCTGAGCCTCGACATCGGCGAGGAGGTCGACACGGGGCGCATCGCCCCCGGGGTGGTCCTCTACCCGGGCTGTCGCATCTACGGCGCCGGGACGGTCATCGCCGAGGACTGCCGCCTCGGCCACGAGGGCCCCGTCACCGTCGAGGACTGCCGCCTCGGCCCCGGCGTGGAGCTCAAGGGGGGGTTCTTCAGGCGCTCCGTCTTCTTGGCGAAGGCCTCTCTGGGCATGGGGGCCCACGTCCGGGAGGGGTGCCTCCTGGAGGAGGAGGCGGGGGGCGCCCACTGCGTCGGCCTGAAACAGACGATCCTCTTTCCCTTCGTCACCCTGGGGAGCCTCGTCAACCTCTGCGACTGCCTCGTCGCCGGCGGCACGAGCCGCCGGGACCACAGCGAGGTGGGGAGCTCCTACATCCATTTCAACTTCACCCCCGACGCCGACAAGGCCACCCCGTCCCTCGTCGGCGACGTCCCCCGGGGGGTGATGCTCAACCGGCCCCCCGTCTTCCTCGGGGGTCAGGGGGGCATGGTGGGCCCCGTGCGTCTGGGCTTCGGCAATGTCGTGGCGGCGGGATCGATCATCCGCCGCGACTATCCAGAGGACGGGCAACTGATCTACGAGGCCCCGCCCGCCTCCCGGGTGAGGGAGTATCGGCCCGCCTCCTACCCCTCCTTCCGGCGGATCGTGGAGAACAACATCGTCTATCTCGCCAATCTGGCGGCCCTCGCCGAGTGGTACGCCCATGTCCGCCGCCCCTTCTTCGCCGCCCTGACCTTCGGGGACCTCATCTACGAGGGGGTGGTCGAGCTGCTGGCCGCGGCGAAGGAGGAACGCCTCAAGAGGCTCGCCGCCATGGCCGACAAGGCGGCCCAGGGTGCCGGCGAGGGCCCGAGGCGGGCCTTCCGGGAGGGACAGGGTTTCATCAACCGTCTCTTCACCGAGGGGGCCCCGGAGGTCCTCAGGGCCGTCGAGCCCCTTCGGGAGGCCTTCCTCGGCGGGCTGGAGCGGTCGATCGGGGGGGGCAAGGGGGATTACCTCGCCACCATCCGGTCTCTCCCCCCCGCCGTGTCGTCCCGGGGGACGGCCTGGCTGGGGGCCGTCGTCACGGCCTTCTGCCGCCGGGTGGCGGCGGGGATGCCGGACCTCGGCCTGTTCGGCGATCTGCCACCGTCGGGCGAGAGGTGAGTCGGCGGGGTAAAAAGGCGCAAACACAAAGGACGTACCATGGGCAAGCTATTCGGAACGGACGGGATCCGCGGGGAGGCGAACCGCTATCCCATGATCCCGGAGATCGCCTTCGGCGTCGGGAGGGCCATCACCCACCTCTTCAGGAAGGGGGGGCATCGGCCCGTCGTCATCATCGGCAAGGACACCCGCCTGTCGGGCTACATGCTGGAGAGCGCCCTCGAGGCGGGCGTCACCTCCATGGGGGGTAACTCTTACCTCGTCGGGGTGATGCCCACGCCGGGCATCGCCTACATCGCCAACAGCATGCGGGCCGACGCGGGCGTCGTCATCTCGGCCTCCCACAACCCCTTCCAGGACAACGGGATCAAGATCTTCGGGGGGGACGGTTTCAAGCTGAGGGACGACCAGGAGGAGGTCATCGAGGACCTGATCCTCAACGACCGTTTCGCCGACCTTTTGCCCCTGGGCGCCGACATCGGCCGGGCCTTCCGTCTCGAGGGCGTCAACGGCCGCTACATCGTCTTTCTCAAGAACACCTTCCCCCGCCACCTCTCCATGGAGGGGATGAAGATCGTCCTGGACACGGCCAACGGCGCCGCCTACCGTGTGGCCCCCGAGACCTTCGCGGAACTGGGGGCGGAGGTCGAGGTGATCCACAAGACGCCCAACGGCGTCAACATCAACGACCGGTGCGGCTCCCAGCACACGGAGCTCCTCAGGCGGAAGGTCGTGGAGACGGGCGCGGCCGTCGGCCTGGCCTTCGACGGCGACGGGGACCGCCTCATCGCCGTCGACGAGAAGGGGCGGGAGGTGAGGGGCGATCAGATCCTCGTCATCTGCGGTTACGTCCTGAAGAAGGAGGGGAGGCTGAAGAACGATCTCATCGTCAGCACCGTCATGAGCAATCTCGGTCTGAAGGCGGCCTGCAGGAGGTACGGCTTCCGTCACCACATGACCAAGGTGGGGGACCGCTACGTCCTCGAGGACATGCTGAGGCTGGGTTCCGTCCTCGGGGGGGAGGAGGCGGGGCACCTGATCTTCCTGGAGCACCACACGACGGGGGACGGGATCATCGCCGCCCTCCAGCTCGTGGCGGCCATGGTGAAGGAGGGCAAGCCCCTGTCCGAGCTGGCGGCGATGATGGAGATCTTCCCCCAGCGGTTGATCAACGTCGACGTGAGGGAAAAGCCGGACCTCGCAACGCTACCCCGGGTCATGGAGGCCATCAGGCAGGCGGAGGCGGAACTGGGCGACGAGGGACGCGTCCTCGTCCGCTACTCGGGCACCCAGGACATGTGCCGGGTCATGGTGGAAGGGCCGACGGACGAGGCCACGGAGAGGTACTGCCGCCGTATCGCCGACGTCGTCAGGGCCGAGATCGGCGTCGCCTGACCGCCCCGACGGGAAAAATATCATACATATCTAAGATAAACCGGCATTTTGGCCCTCTCGGGCCTTGCGGCCCGCTCTTTTGATAATTCCAAATAATATCAATCGGTTACAAATTCCTCAATCGCTGCCTAAGCGTAGGTTTTCGCTCAATGATATCATGGACTTAAACCTTATGCTACGCGCATAATTTTCCTTCTCGCCGATCCCTCGGTGTCCTAAGGCCGGAAATAAATATCAGTATGGTATGAGTGGCTGTTTCCCCGTGGGGCGGCGGTCCGTCCCCGTCGGGTTGGGGGTGTCAGGTCTCTTCCCGCGGTGTCAGGTGCCCCTCGAGGATCGGTCGTATGGCGGGGGGGATGGGGAGGGGGCGGCGCCGTTTGTAGTCGAAGTGGACGAAGGTCGTCTCGCTCCGGACGCACAGGGCCCCTTCCTGGAAAAGCTCCTGGCCGAGGACGAGGCTGGTCCGGCCCACCTTCTTGACCCCCGTCTCGATCCGGACGTCCCGGCCGAAGAAGATCTCCCGGAGGTAGTCGATGTTTATGTTGACCATGATCAGGGCGGGCTCGGCGGGGTTTTCGCTGAAGAGGCGCAGGATCTCCGCGTAGCCCTCCTCCAGCCAGACGGGGACGGCGCTGTGGCCCACGTGGCCCGTGAGGTTGGTCTCGGAGACGCGGGGGGTGATGGTCCTGACGAACATCTCTGTCCCTCGAAGGAATTTCTCTCCGTAAGAACGCTACGTTACGCAGAGAAAAAAATCAAGGGCCTTCTTGGGCCCCCCTGTGTTAAAAGACGACGGAGATCGATCGGGGAGGTGTTAGATGGCCGAAGGCAGAGAGACCCACAGCGTCCTGATGGGATACATCCTGTGGATATTCGGTTTCACCGGGTCGGAGCGGTTCTACTACGGCAAGCCCGTCTCCGGGACGATCTATTTCTTCACCCTGGGTCTCCTCGGCGTCGGTTGGCTCCTCGATCTCTTCCTCATCCCCTCCATGGCCCGCCAGGCCGACCGGCGTTTCCACCCGGGCCCCCTCAGCTACAACGTCGCCTGGATCCTCCTGACCTTCCTCGGCCCCTTGGGGATCCACCGTTTCTACATGGGCAAATGGCTCACCGGCATCCTCTACCTATGCACCGCCGGCCTCCTCGGCCTGGGGTACATCTACGACTTCTGGACCCTCAACGACCAGATCGACGCCATCAACGGGGCCGCCGGGAAGGAGGGCCCTTGATCCCTTTTGTCCTCCTGTGGGCGGCGGTATGGGCCGCCGGCGTCGCCGGGGCGGCGGGGGAGTTGGGGCCCGTCCTGGCCGCCGTGGCGGGGTCCTGCCGGGACTGCCGCCAACTCCTCTACGTTGGGGCGGACGGGGGGGACGGGACCCGGGGACGCCTCTGGGCCCTGGAACGTCGGGGACAGGGGTGGGAGATCGCCTTCGGGCCCCTGCCGGTGAACCTGGGACGAAACGGGATCGCCCCCGCCTGGGCGAAGCGGGAGGGGGACGGCCGGACGCCCTCGGGGGTCTATCCCCTCCGGCGGGTCTTCGGGTACGAGGGGCGTCTCGACACCCGCCTGGCCTATCGCCCCGTGCGGCGTGATCTCATCTGGGTGGACGATCCCCACTCCCCCCAATACAACCGCCCGGTGAGGCGCCGGGAGGCCGACTGCTCTTCCTGGGAGGAGATGCTCCGGCCCGACGGTCTCTACCGCCACGTCCTGGTGGTGGAGTACAACACCGACCCCGTCGTCAAGGGATGCGGGAGCGCCATCTTTCTCCACGTTTGGGAGGGGGAGGGCGTGCCCACGTCGGGGTGTATCGCCCTCGCCGCCTGTGACCTGAAGAAGGTCATCGCCTGGCTCGACCCGGAAAAGGCCCCCCGCGTCGCCATCGGTTCGCCGGCGGACCTGACGGCGGCCCTGGGGGGGCCGGCCGCGGGACTCCCCCCCGACGTCCCGCCGGCCCTGGCGGCGCGCCTGGAGAAGTCGGACCGGAAGCTGGCGGAGCTGCGTTCCCCCGCCGGCTTCTTCGCCGTGGCGGCCTCCCTGCCCCGGGACGTCGAGGCGGCCATGGTCGAAAGAGGGACCTGGCGTCCCTCCTGCCCCGTTCCCCTCTCGGACCTCGCCTACATCGTGACCCGCCACCGGGGTTGGGACGGCCGGGACCGTTACGGCGAGCTCGTGGTCCATCGCGCCCTGGCGGCCTTCTTCCTCGACGTCCTCGGGGTGATGTACGAGACCCGTTTCCCCGTCAGGAGGATGGAGCTCATCGAGACCTTCGGGGGCAGCGACGAGGCCTCCATGGCGGCCGACAACACCTCCGCCTTCAACTGCCGGGCCGTGACGGGCCGCAGGGGGGTCTTCTCCAGGCACAGCTACGGCGTCGCCGTGGATATCAACCCCCGGGAGAACCCCTACCTCAAGGCCCTCGACGTCCGTCCCGACGGGGGGGGAGGTTCCCCGCCGAAGGCGCCGTCGGGCCTCTCCCCCTCCCGGCGCCGCCTCGTCCTGCCCCCCGACGGCGTCCCCTTCCTCGACCGGGGGGAGAGGAGGGAGGGCATGCTGTGGCCGGGCCACCCCGTGGTGGAGCGCTTCAAGGCCCTGGGCTTCGCCTGGGGGGGCGACTGGGCCGATCCCGTGGACTACCAGCACTTCGAGTACGACTTCGGGAGGATCTCTAAGAAGGACCGCCGAGGTCCGGCAGGGAGGTGATGAAAGTCATCACGGCCCCCACGAACCCTTGGGGGTTGTCCGTGTGGACGGGGTGGGCGGCGTCGGGGATCTCCACCACCCGGGCCCGGCGGAGGCCGCGGCGCATCTCCTCGGCCTTTTCCAGGGACAGGACCTTGCTCTCCCGCCCCCGGACGATGAGGACGGGACAGGCGATCTCCCCGAGGCAGGCCTTCAGGTCGTAGCGGTCGAAATGACGAAGGACCTCCGGGTCGTAGCGCAGGCGCCACCGCCCGTCCTCTGACCGTGTCAGGGCGTGGGCGGCGAGGCGCCTCAGGAGGCCCTCCTCGGCGTGGGGGCTGTTCTTGCGCATCCAGGCGACGTAGTCCTCCGGGTCGTCGTACAGGCGGGGCAGGTTTTCGTAGAGGTTGGTGAGGTAGCGCTTGTTCCACTCGGGTGGGGTCGCCTCGATATCGGCGTGGACGACGGCCGCCGCCCTCTCGGGGTGGTGGGCGGCGTAGTCGAGGGAGTGGAGGGCCCCCATGGAGTGGCCGACGAGGATGACCCTCCCCGGGACGGTCTGTTCGATGACCCCCTCCAGATCGGAGACGTAGTCCCGGCAGGTGTAGGCGGGGGGAACGGCCCAGTCGCTCAGGCCGTGCCCCCGCTGGTCGAGGGCGACGAGGTGGAAGAGGCCCGCGGCGGCGCCGGCGAAGAGGTCCCAGACGTGGGAATCGTCGCCGATACCGTGGAGGAGAAAGACCGTCGCCCGGCCCGGCTCTCCCCACTGACGGAGATGGAGGCGCCTGCCGCCGACGGTGACGTACCGGCCGTAAGAGCCGTCTTCCATGGGGCCCCGGGGCTCAGGCCGGGCGGTACAGGCCCCTTCTCGCCTTCTTGATGAGGCCCCTCTTCTCCGCCCTGTAGACGATGGTCCTGACCTGGCGCTCCGCGAGACCCGTCATCTCCACGAGGGACTTCGTCGTCACCCCGTCGGGACTCTCCTGGATGAGGGAGATCACCCTCTGGACGGCCTCGCTCCTGATGACGGGCTCCCCTTCCCGGGCCGGGCGTTCCCTTCTTGCGCGACCCCTCCTCCTTTTCTCCGGGGCCGGCCTTTTCTCTTCCTCTTCCTCCTCCGCGGCCGCCGCCTCCTCGAAGAGGGTCAATACCTTGGAAAAGTAGGAATTAACGAACTCTTCCGAGCCCTCGATCTCGATCTCCCCCGTGGACGGATTGAATCTTATGCGTGATTGAAATTTTTCCATCGCCCTTCCCCCTGTTTTTGTTGTTTTTTCTCTTCCATAGCAGAAAAAAAACAAAGGTCAAACGATTTTTTGTATCAAAGTGAAGAATCCGTCCGACCCCACAGGGCCTCCCTCAGGCCCGAAGACCGGTCGATCCGCCGCCCGAGGGCCCTTTGGAACACCTCTTCGCGACCCCAGATGTGACATTTTTCCCTCGCCCGCGTGACGGCCGTGTAGACCAGCTCCCGCGTGAGGATCGGGACGTCGCGGTCGGGCATGATGAAGAGGACCTCGTCGCATTCCGAGCCCTGGCTCTTGTGGACGGTCGTGGCGAAGGCCGTCTCGTGGGCGGGGAGGCGCAGGGGCGGGATGCGCCGCAGGGTCCCGTCGGGGGAGGGGAAATAGACGCCCGGCCCCGATCCGTCCGGCCCCTCCAGGGCGATACCCACGTCGCCGTTGAAGAGGCCCAGGGTGTAATCGTTTTGGGTGATCAGGACGATGCGGCCCGGGTACCACTCGCCCCGGCGGCCCCGCACGAGGCCGTGCCGGAAGAGGAGGGTCTCGATGACGACGTTGAGGCGGTACACGCCGTAGGGTCCCTCCCGGGTGACGGCGAGGACGCGGTGGCGGTTGAGGAAGGCCCCGAGGGCCTCGGGGTCCGTGGAGGCGGGTATCCCCCCGTGGCGGGCCAGGAGCCACTCGCGCAGGGCCGCCGCCAGATCACCCTCGGGCGGGAGATCCCTCCACGACACGGCCCCGGTGGGGTCGCCCTTGGCCAGGTCGAGGGCCTCTCTTGCCTTCCCCAGGTTTATCAGCCGCCCCAGCTCGCCGATGCCCCCTCCCTCCCGGAAGCGGCGGCTCTTGGTCAACTCGACGATGCAGTCCCAGACGCCCTCGTCTTCCTTCGTGTCGCCGCCGGGCTCCCGGCCCGTCCCGAGGAGGCATTCCCTCCTGAAGGCGGCGGAGTAGGACCTCCGGGCGCCGATGTTGCAGATGTCCCCCAGGACGGAACCGGCCTCGACGGAGGCGAGCTGATCCTTGTCGCCCAAGAGGATGAGGCGGGCCCCCGGTCCCAGGGCGTCGAGGAGGCGGCTGAAGAGGGCCAGATCCACCATGGAGGCCTCGTCGACGACGACGATGGTGTGGGGGAGGGGATTGGCCCGGTGAAAACGGAAGGAGCACCCCCCGCGCCCGGCCCCGAGGAGGCGGTGGATGGTGACGGCCCCTTCGGGCATGGCCCTCTCGAAGACCTCGACGGGGACGGTGGACGGCCGGAACCCCTTCACGACCTCCTGGAGGCGGACGGAGGCCTTCCCCGTCGGGGCCGCCAGGGCCACCCTCTGTCCCGGGGGCGCGAGGCCGATCAGGACCTCCAGGATCCCGGCGGCCGTCGTCGTCTTGCCCGTCCCCGGACCCCCCGTGACGACGACGAGGCGCCGGCGGGCGGCGGCGAAGGCGGCGATGCGCCGCTCCCCGTCGGGGAAGACGGTCCCGATAAGCCCCTTCAACCCCTCTGATCCGAGGCGCCCGGTCCCGTCCAGGGCCATGGCCAGGAGCCCCTCGGCGACCTTCCTCTCGTAGTCCCAGTAACGCCGCAGGTAGAGACGCCAGCCGTCGAGGCACAGGGGTCTCTTCTCGCCGGGGGCCCCGACGACGGGGCTGGCGGCGAGGGCCCGGCGCCAGGCGTCGGCGGAGGGGAGGGGGAGGGCCGGTAAATGGCGGACGCCCCCTTCGGCCCACTGGCGCAGGTCGATGCAGACGTGACCCTCGGCCCGGGACCGGCTGACGAGGGCGGCGGCGAGTCCCGGGAGGATCCCCCCTTCCGGGTCCCGGGCGGCCACGAAGCGGGCGAAGTGATAGTCGAGATCGGAGATCACGCCCCCCCGGAGGAGGTCGTCGAAGATCTCAGAGGTCATGACGGAGGAACCTCTCTTCCAGCTCGCGGATCTCCCCCCGCCCCGGCCGGCGGGTGAAGATGCCGTGGCCCGGCAGGCCGGGGTCGAGGCCCCGGATGAACACCCAGAACACGGCGCCGAAGTGCCGGTCGTAGTCGTAGTCCCTCAGGCGCCGGGCGAGGTAACGGTGGAGGGCCAGGGTGTAGATGAGGTACTGGAGGGTGTAACCCTCGGCCTCCATGTACCCCTCGAGGTTCTCCGGGGCGTAGTCGGAGGCGGAGAAACCGAGGAAGTTCGTCTTCCAGTCGAGGATGAAGAAACGACCCTCGTGGCGGAAGACCAGGTCGATGTAGCCTTTCATGAAACCCTCGGAGGGGGGGAAGGCCGGCCGGGGCAGGCCCCGGGCGAGGAAGAAATCCGTCAGCCCCTCGGGGGTCAAAAGGCCCGTGGGGAAGAGAAAGGCCATCTCCCTCACCGTTTCCTCCCGCGGCACCTCCTCGAGGCGGAAGGTCCGGCCGCCGGCCGTCAGGGGCGCCGCGGCGGCGCGGCGGACGCAGTCGCGCACCGCCGGCAGCCAGAGGGCGTCGAAACCGTGCCGACGGAGTTTTCCGGCGATCATCCCCTCCGTCGCCTCCTCCCGCACCGCCGGGAAATCCGTCTCCTGGAGGACGTCGTGGATCAGGTTGCCCGTCCTGGCCCCCCGGGGCAGGGTGAGGGGCGAGGGGGTCCCGCCCGGGATCGTCTCCCCGTGGGGGACCGCCTCGTCCCCCTCGGGGGTCTCCGGCGGCGGGGCGTCGTCCCCCGTCCCGACGGCGGGGGAGACGAGGGAGGAGAAGCTGCTCAGGGCCCTCCTTTCGTCCAGGCGGCGCGGGAAGGTGAGGCACGCCAGATCCCTCTCCTCCCCCGCCGTGCCGGGGGCGGCCGCCGGGGGGGGCGCAGGGGGCGGCGTCTCGACGACGATGGTCCCCTGCGCCGCCGCGGCGAGCCTCAGGAGGTCTTCTTGGACGATCTCGTCCGTCAGCTCCTCGGGGACGGACCCGTCGTCCCGGCCGTGGAGGAGATAGGCCACGGCCGAGGCCTTTGCCTTGGGGAAGGGCCCCCAGGCGACGTAGGCGCGGTGACGGGCCCGGGTCACGGCGACGTAGAAGAGGCGCACCGCCTCGGCCAGGGACTCCCTCGCGGCGGCCTCCCGGTCCGCCTCGGGGGTTTCGGCGAGGACGAGGGTGGGGCGCCAGGCGTTATCGGGATCGTGGTACAGGAAGGGCCCGCCGCGGTCGTCGAAGGTCGTCCAGGCGAAGGGGCAGAAGACGACGGGGTACTCGAGGCCCTTGCTCTTGTGGACCGTGACGATGCGCACGGCCCGGGCGTCGCTCTCGAGGCGGAGCTCTTTCTCCTCGCCCCCTTCCGCCTCCCCCCGGCGGGCCGCGGCGAGCCACTTGATGAGGCCCCTCATCCCCAGGGCGTATTCCCGTTCCCGGGAGTGGAGGGCCTCCATCAGGTGGAGGGTGTTGGTGAGGCGCCGCTCGCCGTCGGGGTAGGCAAGGAGTCTCTCCCTCACCCCCTCGCCGTCGAGGAGGCGTCGGAACATGACGAGGAAGCCCCGGCGGGCCCAGAGGTCTTGGTAGGAGAAGAAACGCTGTCGGACCTCGTCTTCGCCGGCCTCCGGCGCCGCGGGGTCGAAACCCATCAGGGCCGTCGCCCGGGCCGCCCGGAACCTCCTCCCGTCCGACGGTTCGGCGACGCCCCTGAGGAGCCGCTCCATCTCCTGGGCCTCCTTCGTCTCGAAGAGGTTCCCCGTGCTGTGGAGGATGGCCGGCACCTTCGCCTCCCGCAGGGCCCCCTGGACGAGGCGGGCCTCCCGGTTCGTCCTGACGAGGACGGCTATGTCCCCCGCCGTGAGGGGCTCACCCCCGATCAGGACCTCCCCGGCCCTCCCCCGGGCGACGAGGCCGGCGATCTCCCGGGCCGTGTCCCGGGCGACGAGGTCCGCCGCCTTCTCCTTGTTGCCGGCGGCCAGGTGACCCTCGAGGAGGGCCTTGGTGTAGTGCCAAATCACGAGGGGAGGCACGCGCCTCCCGCCGACGGTCAGGCAGGCCCGTTTCTCCTCGGCGGCCGGTTTGGTGGCGGCGAAGGGGATCTCGTCGAGGAGGAAGGGCCTCCCCCTCAGGGAGAACAGGTGGTTGACGGCCGCCACGAGGCCCCCCTCGGACCGCCAGTTCGTCTCGAGGGTGTAGCGGGCCGTGCAGTCCCGGGCGGCCTTGAGATAGGCGAAGATGTCGGCCCCCCGGAAACCGTAGATCGCCTGCTTGGCGTCCCCGATGAGGAAGAGGGGGACCTTCCCCCCGCCGAAGATCGCCTCGAAGATGGCGTACTGGAGGGGGTCCGTGTCCTGGAATTCGTCGATGAGGGCGGCCCCGTAACGCCCCCGGAGCTTGGCGGCGAGGTCGTCCCCCCGGACACCCCGGAGGGCGTCGTGGAGATTCGTCACGAGGTCGTCGAAACCCAGGAGCCCCTCCTGTTCCTTGCGCCTCTTGAGCTCCTCGCCGCCGAGGGTCACGAGGTCCCGCTTGACCTTGACGGCCCATCCCGCCACGGCTGCCTCGAGGTCCCCCGCGGCGGCTATGAGGCGGCCGCAGGCCGCGAAGAAGGGGTGGGCGAGGGGGGCGCGGCCCTTCTTGACGGCCGTCTTGAGGTATTCATCGGAGAGCTTGGCCACTTCTCCCGGGACGGGGAGGGGCGGACCCGCCAGGTAGTCCTCCAGGGCCGTCAGGAGGGCCTCGGGGTCTCTGATCCGGTTTCTGGCGATGCTGTCGCTGAAAAGGAGGGCGCGTATCCCGTCGCCGTCCCGGCGCCATTGATCCTCAACGTCCCGGAGGGCCCGGCGGAAGGCCTCCAGGGGCCCCGCGAGATCCCCGGCGGGGGTCCGGGGGAGGACGACGAGGGCGGGGTCGTAGAGACGCCCCTTTAAGATCCCCTCGAGGGTCTCGACGGTCAGATCCTTCTTCAGGGCCCAGGAGGCCGCCTCCAGGGGGGCGTCGTAGAAGGTCCGGCGCCAGAAATCCCGGACGACCTCGCCCCGGAGTTGTCCGTCGTCCGTCATCATCCGGTTTTCGAAGAGGCCGCCGCTGTCGAAGGCGTGTTCCATCAGGACCCGGGCGCAGAAACCGTGGATGGTGTAGATGGGGGCCTCGTCGAAATTCCGCACGGCCGCCGTCAGGAGGTCGACGGCCTCCCCAGGCCGGGGGTGGTTCGACGCCAGGGCCCTCAAGAACGGGTCTTCCACCCGGCGGCCGCCGAAGGCGGCGAGGGCCGCCCTCAACTGGCGGCGGACGCGGTCCCGCAGCTCCGCCGTGGCCGCCACGGTGAAGGTCACCACGAGGATCCGGGAGACGGGGAGGCGGGCCTCGAGGAGGAGGCGGAGGAAGAGGCCCGTGATGGCGTAGGTCTTCCCCGTCCCGGCGCTGGCCTCGATGAGGGTCGGGCCCGCCAGGGGGCAGGAGAGGGGGTCGAAGAGGTCCGTTTTCATGCCTTCGTTTCTACTCTCCATGTTCCAGCAGGGGGAGGAAGACCGCCTCGGCGAGGCGGCCGAAGTCGGGGCCGAAGGGGTCGAAGGTCCCGAAGCAGAGACTCAGGTAGGCATCCTCCGCCTCGGGGTGGCGGTAATGGTTCCACTCCGCGTCCCGGGCCTTCAGGAGGGCCGTTGACTCTTCGAGGCCCTTTTGTCGCAGTTGGGCGTATCTCAGGGAGGTGCGGGGGAAGAGGGGGAGGGCCCGGGCGTGCCCCTCCCGGAAGACCTCCAGGAGGCCTTCCAGGACGTCCCGCGCCGCCGGGCAGGGGCGGAAGCGATGATCGCCGTCTTTGAGGACCAAGACGGTCGCCCTTCCCAAGCCCCCCTCCGCCAGGTTGACGAGGAGATGGGCGATCCATCCCTCCAGGAGATGCCGGGCCGACCTCCGGGCCCCCTTCCATCTCACCAGGGCCCCTTCGTGGATCCCCTCGATCCTCCCGACGAGGTGAAAACCCCCCACGGTCAGGTCGATCTCCCGCGTCAGAGGGGCCTCCCCGCGGGTGTAGCGGCGGATCCGCCGGGCGAGGGCCGAAGCCTCTTTGTGGAGGAGGCAGAGGTAGGCGTCTCCCGGCGCCCCGTGGGGCAGACTTCCCCTGGCCCTCAAGAGCCTCCCCGTCTCTTCCCGCCCCTTCCCCTCCAGGACGGCCCTGAGGACCTCTTCCAGGAGGAGGTAGCGCCCCAGGGTATCGGGGGCGAAGGTCTCCTCGTCTTCGGGCGTCTCCTCGTCTTCGAGGAAGACACCCAGGCGGCGGTTGAGGAAGTACCGCACGGGGTGGGCGAAGAACCGGAAGAGGTCTTCGGGTGTCGCCTCGACGGGGAGCGGGTCTTGTGCCGGGGTGACGGCAAGGGGCACCGGGGCCTCGCCCCCGGCGGGCTCGGTGAGCCTCCGGGCGGCCCGGCAGTTTTCCTCGGCGTAGGAGAAGAGGGGGCCTTCGCCGGTGAAATAGGCCGGATCGAAGGCCTGGAGGGGGTGGACGGTGACGATCCCCTCCCGGGCGGCCGCGCCGAAGGACTCCTCCACGGCGTCCAGGAGGTCGCTGACGACGACGCTGGGGGGGATGGGGCTGTTGTCCTTGATGTCCCGGCCGACGTAGCTGATGTAGAGGGTCCGGCGGGCCGACAGGAGGGCCTCGAGGAAGAGGTAGCGGTCGTCGTCCCGCCGCGCCCGGTCGCCGGGCCGCGGATCGTGGGCCCTCAGGTCGAAGTCGAGGGGGGGCGAGCGGCGGGGGAAGTCGTCGAAGTTCATCCCGAGGAGGCAGACGACACGGAAGGGGATGCCGCGCACGTCGAGGAGGGAGGCGAAGGTGACGCCCCCGACGGCGAGACCCCCGCCGCCTGTCCCCTCGAGGGTGTTTCTGAGGTGGGCCCTCACCGTGGCGAGATCGACCTCCCCGCCGTAGGCGGCCTTCTCTTTCAGGGACCCCAGGTCCTCGACGGCCCGGCGGAGGGACCGGAGGTCGTGATCCCCCTCCCCGTCGGCCCGGAAGAAGGTCTCGAGGATCCCCAGGAAGAGGTCCGACCAGGAGGCGAGGTCCCTTTTCCCCTCCAGGTCGGCGACGACGGCGAAGAGGTCCTTCACGAAGGTCAAAAACCTCCCCAACAGGTCCCCCCTTTCGCCCTCGATCCCCGTGAAGGGGAGGATCCCCAGACAGAGGGTCCCGTCGTCCTCGGGGGACATGGCGTAACCCATGAGCATCCTCTCGATCCCCGCCCGCCAGGTGTTCTCCTCGACGGGCGGAAGATCGTGCCGCTTCTTGTCCTCCCCGTCGATCCCCCAGCGGACGGCCGTCTCGCGGACCCAGGAGACGATCGTCTCGAGGTCCTCCTCGCCGAGGTCGAACCGCGACCGGACGGGGGGCGAGGCGAGGATGTCCAGGACGGCCGGCGCCTCCCGGCGCCCCCCCGTGAGGTCCAGGATACGGAAGAAGGCGTTGAGGACGGGGCTCGTCCGGGCGTTTGTCCCGCCGACGACGGCGTAGGGGATGCGCCGGGGGTCGCCGGGGGGGCGGGAGAAGACGGCCTCCACGAGGGGGGCGTAGGGACCCATGTCGGGGGCGGCGACGAGGAAATCCCCGGGCTTCAGGTCGGGGTCCCGGGCGAGGCGATGGAGGATGAAGTCGTGGAGGACCTCCACCTCCCTCAGGGCGCCGTGGCAGACGGCGACCCGGAGGGAATCGTCGGCGCCGCGCTCCTCCCCGGCGGGGGCGGCACGATCCCTCAAATCGAGGATGTCCGCCTGGAGGGCCCCCAGGATCGTGTCCTCGGCCGGCGTGACGAATACCTGGTTCTCCTCCCCCAGGGGGAGTTGATAGAGGTGATCGAGGAACTCCCGGCCCACCTTCCCCAGGGAGGCGAGGAGGCGGTTGCCCTCGGTGTAGTGGAGGTCCTCGGGGGCCGCCGCGCCCGGGGACCCGTAGACCCGCCGGGCGATGTCCGAGGCGGGGAGGATGTCACCCCAGTAGTGCCGGGAGGGGTTCACGATGAAGAGGTGGACGTCGATCTCCGAGCCGAGGTCCCTCAGGAAGGAGAGGTGGAAGGGCGGGAGGGCCGAGACGCCGAAGAAGGAGACCCTCTCGGGCAGAGGGGGCTTCACGGCGAGGCGGCGCCAGGATTCGTAGAGGGCCAGGCGGTGCCGAGGGCCCCAGGCGGCGACGATCCGCCGCCAGAGGACGGCCTGCCAGTGGTCGTCGCGCCCCTCCTCCCAACGGGCCACCATGTCGGGCCGAAAGAGGAGGTAGAGGTCAAAGAGGTCCGCCATCCGCCAGGCGAACTGATAGGTCTTGATATCGGAGGTTTTTCTGTCAAGATAGGCCAGGACCTCGGCGAAGGCCGGCTCCCCCAGGAGGGGGGGCAGGAGGGCCATGATGCGCCACGCCAGGGAGGGGGGATCGTAGGGGGAGCCCTGGGCCCCCCCTTCGTCCGGCAGGAGGATCCCCCGGACGAAGGCGACGGGGTAGGGGTAGGAGATATTGGCGGCGATGCCGTGCCTCTTCGCCAGTTCCATGTTTATCCACGTCTCCATGCCCCGGCTCTGGACGACGACGATCTCCCGGGCGAGGGGGTGGGAAAGGGGCTCCCTCAGGACCTCCGCGAGGGCGTCCATGAGGGTCTCGAGACGGTTGCTCATGTGGAGACGGATGCCGGACATGGAGGTAAATTATAGCCCATGGGGGAAGGGGAGACAAGGGAGGGTTTGAAAGGCCGGGGCCTGGTCATCTACGAGGTCAACACCCTTATCTGGCTGAGGGAGCTGGGGGAGCGGCGGGGCCGCCGGGTCACCCTGGCCGACGTCTCCGCCGGCGACTGGGACGAACTCGTCCCGGCCGGCGTCGACGCCCTGTGGCTCATGGGGGTGTGGGAGAGGAGCCCCCTGGGCAGGGAGATCGCCCTGGGGGACGGATCCCTGAGGTCCCGCCTCGAGGAGGTCCTAGGCGGCCTCGAGGAAGGGGACGTGGTCGCCTCGCCCTACTGCGTGCGCCGCTACGACGTCGACCCGGACCTGGGGGGGAACGAGGGCCTCGCGGCGGCCCGCGACGCCCTCAAGGACCGGGGGGTGCGCCTCATCCTCGATTTCGTCCCCAATCACCTGGCCCCCGACTCCCCCCTCCTGGACGAGGACCCCCGTTGTTTCCTCCCCGGCGACGAGGGGGATCTCCAAAGGGACCCGGCGGCCTTCCTCGCGACGCCCCGCGGGGTCTTCGCCCGCGGCCGGGACCCCCACTACCCTCCCTGGCCGGACGTCCTGCAGCTCAACGCCTTCTCCCCCCACTGGCGCCGCCGGGCCGCCTCCCTCCTCTCGGGGATGACGGCCCTCTGCGACGGCCTGCGGTGCGACATGGCCCATCTCCTCCTGAACAGGGTCTTCGCCGAGACCTGGGGGGAGAGGGCGGGCCATGGGCCGGCGAGGGATTTCTGGGAGGAGGTCCTCCCCCCCTTAAAGGCCGCCCGTCCCGATTTCCTTTTGATCGCCGAGGCCTACGGGGGCTGGGAGGAGACCCTCTTGGACCAGGGCTTCTCCCTCGCCTACGACAAGCCCCTCTACGACGCCCTGGCGGCGGGGGACCCCTGGTGGTTCCGGGACCGTCTCGCCGCCGTGGCCGCCCGGCAGGAAGGCCTCCTGCGCTTTCTGGAGAATCACGACGAACAGCGGGCGGCCGCCCTGTTCCCCCCGGAGCGCCTGCGGGCGGCGGCGATCCTCGCCTACACCCTGCCGGGCTCCAGGCTCTTCCACGAGGGCCAGTTCACGGGCCGGAAGGTCCGCCTGCCCGTCTTCCTCGGCCGGCGTCCCCCCGAGCCCCCCGACGGGGACCTGGAGGCCTTCTACGGGCGCCTGGTGGATCTCGTCTCCTCCCTCCCCCCGGACGCCTCCTGGTCCCTCTGCCCCGTCCGGGGCTGGCCGGACAACGACTCGTGGCGCAACATCACGGCCTGGGCCTGGGATTCGCCCCCCCGTCGTCTCTGGGTCATCGTCAATTACACCGCCAGGCCCTCCCAGGCCCTCGTGACCTGGCCGTGGGGGGGGCTGGGGGGGAGGTCCTGGGTCCTTCGGGACCCCCTGACGGGGGCCCGCTACGAGCGGGACGGGGACGAGATGGACGCCTGTGGCCTCTTCGTGGACCTGGGCCCCTGGTCTTTCCACGTCTTTACCGTGACCCCCGCCTCCGGGGGCGCCCCTCAGCCCGACCGCCCCTTCTTGTGAAGGAGGGCGGCGGCGATGAACCTGGTGAAGAGGGGGTGGGGTTCCGTCGGCCGGGACTTGAACTCGGGGTGGAACTGGCAGCCCAGGAACCAGGGGTGATTCGGTAGCTCCACGATCTCCACGAGGCGCCCGTCGGGGGAGGAACCGGTGACGGCCAGGCCGGCGGCCGTGAGGGCCTCCCGGTAGGCGTTGTTGAACTCGTAGCGGTGCCGGTGCCGCTCGGAGATCCGCGGCGCCCCGTAGGCCTCCATGGCCAGGGAAGGGGACGTGATATCGCAGGGGTAGGCCCCCAGGCGCATGGTGGCCCCCTTGTCCGTGATCGTCTTCTGTTCCGGGAGGAGGTCGATGACGGGGTGGGGGGTCGTGGGGTCGAACTCGGAACTGTTGGCCCCCATAAGGCCGCAGACGTGGCGGGCGAACTCCACGACGGCCATCTGCATGCCCAGGCAGATCCCGAAGAAGGGGACGCCCCTTTCCCGGGCGTGGCGGGCCGCCTGGATCATCCCCTCGATCCCCCGCTCCCCGAACCCGCCGGGGATGAGGATCCCGTCCGCCCCGTCCAGCTGGTGGGTGAGGCCGTCCTTCTCGATCTTCTCCGAGTCGACGAACCTCAGGTTGACCCGGCAGTCGTTGGCGATGCCGCCGTGGACGAGGGCCTCGTTGAGGCTCTTGTACGAGTCCGTGAGGTTGACGTACTTGCCCACGATGGCGATGGAGACCTCCTTGGACGGTTGGACCACCCGGTGGACCACGCCCTCCCAGGCCTCGAGGTGGGGACGCCCCGTCCAGATGTTGAGGAGATCGACGATCTTCTCGTCCACCCCCTCCTTGTGGAAGTTCAGGGGCACCTCGTAGATGCAGGCGACGTCCTTGGCCGTGAAGACCGCCTCGATCTCCACGTTGCAGAAGAGGGCGATCTTGGCCTTGATCTCCTCGGAGAGGGTGTTCTCCGTGCGGCAGAGGAGGATGTCCGGCTGGATGCCGATCTCCCTGAGGGCCTTGACGCTGTGCTGCGTCGGCTTCGTCTTCACCTCCCCGGCCGTCTTGATGAAGGGCACCCAGGTGAGGTGGATGAAGATGGCGTTCTGCCGCCCCACCTCGTTGCGGAACTGACGCACGGCCTCCAGGAAGGGGAGGCTCTCGATATCCCCGACGGTGCCGCCGATCTCCACGATGGCCACGTCGAAACCCTCGGCGTTCTGGCGGATGAAATCCTTGATCTCGTTGGTGATGTGGGGGATGACCTGGACCGTCTTGCCGAGGTAGTCGCCCCGCCTCTCCTTGGAGATGACGGAGAAATAGACCTGGCCCGTCGTGAGGTTGTTGGTCCTCTTCATCCTCGTGGAGGTGAAGCGTTCGTAATGGCCCAGGTCCAGGTCCGTCTCGGCGCCGTCGTCCGTCACGAAGACCTCGCCGTGCTGGAAGGGGCTCATGGTCCCCGGGTCGACGTTGATGTAGGGATCGAGCTTCTGGTTCGTCACCCGCAGGCCCCTGCTCTCCAGGAGGGCGGCGAGGGAGGCCGCCGCCAGACCCTTGCCGAGGGAGGAAAGGACGCCGCCCGTCACGAAGATGAATTTGGTCTTTTTCATGATTCCCTGTGACCCCCCTTTTTCTTCATTACCCTTTGCCGTTGATGATGCCCTTGATCCGCTCGACGATGATCTCCGCCGGTTCGCTCAGGAGGTCCGAGACGGAGAGGTCCGCCAGGTAGGCGTCGTCCCACGTCAGGTTGTACTCGTTGATCATGTTCCTGATGTCGTTGAGCTTGTAACCGAGGACGGCGATCCTTTCCCCCACGGAGAGGTCCTCCTGGAAGAGGACGTGGACGAGGAGGAGGTGGCGGACGACGGACGTTTCACCCAAGATGGGCACGACGACGATGGAGGCGTTGTCGTAGCGGCCCCGGCCGACGTAGACGTGCCGGGTGCTGACGATGGTCCTCTTGGTCCCCACCAGCAGGGGCCTCCTCTCGACCCGCGAGGCCATGTCGCGGGCGATCCCCCCGCGGTCGGCGATGCGGATCCGGGACGAGTCCGTGGGGTTGCCGTCGCCGTCGAGGTCCTCGATTTCATAGAGGGTGTAGCCCCTCACGGCGGCGACGGCGGGCTGGATCCTGCCGATGGTCGAGACGTTCCTGCTCGTCAGGCCCTGGGGCGGGAAACCGAGGCGCCCGATGAGATCGAAGATGGGACCGGCGGGGAGGTGGACCTTCCGGCTCGTCCCCACGGTGACCGTCTTGGCCTGATGGCGGATGGCGTCGATGGGCCTCGTCAGCTCGTCGATGGCCTGGCCGAGGCAGGCGTCCAGGCGGTCGAGGGGGGAGGTCGCCTCGGAGGCGTGGAAGTCCGCCCAGAAGTCCTCCAGGGGGATCTTGCCGGCGGCGTACTTGAGGAGGAGGACCATCTCGGCCACGGTGTTCACGCCGGCGCAGGAGAAACAGCCCTCCCTCCTTTTGGCGTTCAGCTCCTCGGTGAAGGCGCGGATCATCTTCCGGAAACCCCGATCCGCCAGGCGCTCGTAGAAGGACGCGACCCTTCCCGGACCGTCGGCGCCCCTGTTCAGGTGGTCCCTAAACTCCCTCAGGAAGAGGGCGTCCTCGTCGATGGACCGGGCGGCGTAGTAACCCCACAGGTGCCCCGCCATGGTGTTGAGGATGACGCCGGCGGGCTCCGGGGCGGCGGGCAGGGGGATCACGGCGTCGGCGACGTGGTGGAAGCGCTCCTCGTCCTCGTCGGCGAAGACGATCACCCCCGCCCGGTGGGCCTTGAAGATGGCCACGTCCTTGACGACGTCCCCCAGGACCTTCTCGGGGGTCCCGGCGGCGCAGACGATGATGAGGGGCTCGGCGGACAGGTCGATGTGCTTCTTGTTCTCGATGACGTCCGACGAGATGGTGCGGTAGCAGAGCTCGCTGAGCTTGATCCGGATCTCGTCGGCCGCCGTCTTGTTGGGGCCGCTGCCGACGACGGCCCAGTACCTCCGGGCCTTGGCCAGGCCCCGGGCCGCCTCCTCGATGACCCCCCTCCTCTCGAGGAGGGTCTCCATCAGCCGGGGGATCCTCTCGAGGTTGTCGAGCTCCCGCCGGATCTCGCCGTCCGCCATGGTCCCCAAGAGGCGGGCCAGGAAGAGACCCAACAGGTGGCCCGCCACGACCTGGGAGTAGAAGGCCTTCGTGGAGGCGACGGACATCTCGATATCCCGGCCGTCGCTGGTGTAGAAGACGCCGTGGGACCGGGCGGTGATGTCGGACTGGCGGCGGTTGACGATGGAGACGAGCGTCGCCCCCCCCTCCCGGGCCATGGCGGCGGCCCGGTTGGTGTCCGTCGTCGTCCCCGACTGGGTGATGGGGATGACGAGGGTGTCCGAGAGGTCTTCCCCCGTCATGAAACCGCTCAGCTCCGAGGCGACTCTGGCCTCGACGATGAGGGACGACCCCCTGAGGTACCGCCTCAGGCCCTCGGCGACGGCCTTCCCCGCCACGGCCGCCGTCCCGTGGCCGATGACGACGAGGCGCCGGATGCGCCCCGAGGCGAGGCCCTCCTTGAGGTGGGCGGGGACGACGTCTTCGCCGATGTTGAAGGTTGCCGAACCGCCGTCGACCCGGCGGTATCTCCCCTGGAGGGTCTTCCTCACGGACCGGGGGGCCTCGAAGATCTCCTTCAGGAAGAAGTGGGGGAAGCCCCGCCGGTCGATGTCCCGCGTCGTGATCTCGGCGACGCGGACGTCCGCCTCCCCGACGTCGATGGGGGTCCCGTCGTAGTAGCGGCCCCGGAGCGCCCCGACCCCTCCCCCCAGCCGGGCGTCGAGGACGAAGATCTGGCCCTTGACGGCGGCGTCGGCGGGGGAGGCCTTCTCGCCGTCCATGGGGATGTAGAGGGGCGTCTTCTCCACGAGGCCGTAGAGCTCCGAGGCGAAGAGGGTCATATCGGGGGCCAGGCCGATGTAGAGGGCCTGGCCGCTGCCGTGGAGGGCGAGGAAGACCCGGCCGGGTTCCAGGTTGCTCGTCATGGCCACGGCGTGGGAGCCCTCGAAGGAGGAGACGGCACGCCGGAAGGCCTCGGCGAGGTCGCACCCCGTAAGGAGGTGCTCCTCGATGCAGAGGGGAATGATCTTCGTGTCCGTCGTCACCTCGGGGGTGATGAGTTCCCTCCCCGCCTCGAGGCGGCGGCGGAGGGCGTCGTAGTTGTCGATGTCGCCGTTCAGGACGACCTCGATGCGCCAGGGGCCCCGGCCGTAGAGGGGGTAATCCTTGATCCCGTCGGGTCCGTCGAGGGTGAAGTTGTTGACGGGATGGCAGTTCTCCTCCGTGATGGCCCCCATGGAGGCCCAGCGGGTGTGGGCGAAGGCGGTCAGGAAGGTCCGGTCGGCGGCGGCGAGCCTTCTGAGCACCTCATCCTCGCCGATGTCCCGCCGCAGCTCGGCCACGTTCCTCCCCAGGGCCCCGATGACGGAGAAGGTCTTGTAGGTGAAGGAGACCGTCATCCCCCCCCCGGGGGACGGGGCGGCGCTGAGGGAGGCGTTCATGAGCTCCCCCGGGGCCGACCGCCGTTCGTAGTCCTCCCTCGTTTTCCCCTCCCCGGCGGTCAGGGCGGCGTCGAGGACCCCCTCCGCGGGGAGGGTGATGTTGACGTGGAGGCCCGCCGAGTCCCGTCCCCTCACCTCCAGGCGGTCGAGGCAGTTGAGGAGGAGGTTCACGGCCCCGTAGACGCCCAGGGCGGCGGGGGGGACATCGGCGAGGCTCCCGGCGCCGGCCAGGGCGGCGATCTTCCCGCCGTTCTCCAGGATGTCCTTTTCGAGTCCCCAGACGGTGTCCCTCAGGACCGTCAGGGCGCCGTTGACGGTCTCCAGGGCGGAGGTGGTAAAAAGGCCCGCCTTTTCGGCGAGGCAGGCCTCCTCCCGAGCCAGGAGGGCCCGAAGGGATTCCAGGGCCGCCTCGAGACGCCTTTGGCGTCCCGGATCCGTCATCACCTCCCGGAAGACCCCCTCCCCCTTGAGGTCCAGGAGGGACTTGGCGAGGAGACGGAGGTTCTCCTCCCCGCCCAGGTAGGAGTCCAGGGGGAACTCCCCGGCCAGGTGGCCCCCGAGGTCCCTCTCCGCGGCGTGGCGGGCCGCCCTTTCCAGGTCGCTGTCGGGCCGGGGATCAGCCCGGTCCCCTCCCGTCCCCAGGGCGACGAGGCCGGCGATGCCGCAGCACAGGACGCAGGGTCTCAGGGGGAAGAAGACGAGGGACCCCTTGGCGGCCCTTTCGGGGTCCCGGCCCAGGTAAATCCTGAAGGCGGCAAGGAACGTCAGGAGGCGAAGCATCTTTTCCCAAAGCATGGCGGCGGACCTCAGCCCGGACCCACGGGCCCTGTCAACGACCGTGACGGCGGCCCCTCCCCCGCACCGCGGCGGGGGAAAGACCGGGGGATGGGTTCGTCGGCGCCGGGGCCATGGTCCGCTCCTCAGCGCCCCTCCTTGTCCAGGCCGTACTTGAGGACCTTCTTCTGGAAGGTGTTGCGGTTGATGCCGAGATAGTCGGCGGCGCGGCACTTGACGAAATCGTTTCTCCGGAGGGCGATGGCCAGGAGGCTCCTCTCGACCATGGCCATGACGTCTTCGTAGAGGTTGCTCCTGGCGCCGTGGGAGTTGCACAGGACGGTGGTGATGGCCTCCATCTTTTCGTCCAGGACGGCCCGGACGAGCTCCTCCGGGCTGGAGGGTTCCCGCACCCGCCGGGACGCCGCCAAACAGACCCTGTCGTTGCCGTTGTCCTTCATAAGTCACCTTTACGACACCCATTTGATGACGATGATCCCGGCCAGGACCACCACGGCCGCCCACGCGGCGACGACGTCCGAGACGTTGCGTGCCGGTTCTTCCGCCTGTTTCTTGGCCTCCGCCTCCACCTCGATCTCGCCGGAGGGGAGGTGGGAGAGGATGTCACCCACGAGGTCGGAAAAACCCTCGTAGGCGTTGGATATGATGTGGAAACCCTTCTTGGTGGTCAAGAGGATGTAGGCCTTGCCCCGGAGGAGGAGACAGCCCACGTGGGTGATGTCGGACCACAGCAGGGTCTTGTGACGGAAGAGGCGGTGTAAGGAGATCTCCCTCTCCCCGACGGTGACGCGCCTCGTGACGGCCTCGCGGAGGACGAAGGCGGCGGGCGCGAGGAGGACGACCAGGACGGCGCGTTCCACCAGGGAGGCCCCCGTGACGAAGGCCGTGACCGTCAGGACCGTCAGGAGGAACACGGCCGTCCCGAAGGGGATGAGGAAGGACTTTCTTATGGTGTAGGTCTTTTCTCCCGTCACCGGTAAAGGATCTCCATCGTAGGTCCCGCGGCGGTCCGCCGGGGCGCCTTCTCACTCCCCCCCGCGGCGGTAGGTGCCGCTGCGGCCGCCCGTCTTGGCGACGAGGCGGATGTCCGTGAGGGTCATGTCTTTATCCACGGCCTTGCACATGTCGTAGATCGTCAGGGCCGCGGCGCTCACCGCCGTGAGGGCCTCCATCTCCACCCCCGTCTTCCCCCACGCCTTCACCCGGGCCTCGATGTCGATGACCCCCCGGCCGGGGTCCCCCGCGAAGGATACCTCCACCGCCGTGATCGACAGGGGGTGACACATGGGGATGATGTCCGCCGTTCTCTTGGCGGCCATGACGGCGGCGACGCGGGCCACGGAAAAGACGTCCCCCTTGGGGATGGAGCCGGTCTGGATGAGGCGGATCGTCTCGGATCTCATGAGGACCCGGCCGCGGGCCACGGCGGAGCGCTCCGTAGGGGGCTTGCCCGTCACGTCCACCATCCGGGCGTTGCCGTTTTCGTCCATATGGGTCAGGGACCCGCTGCCCATCTCCACCCCCCTCGCAGACAGGTGACCCATAACACGGCCCCCCCGGGGGCGTCAAGGCCCCGGAGAAAAACCTTGCCCGCCCCCTTTTTTTTGGGTAAGACCCCCAAGGTCTGTTTCGTCTCTGTTTCCAGGGGGTTCTTCCTTTGATCGTCAAGGCCGTCAGCTGCGCCGTCATCGGTATCGAGGCCTTTCGGGTGGACGTGGAGATCGACACCTCCCCCGGCCTGCCCCAGTTCGCCACCGTCGGTCTCCCCGACGCGGCCGTCCGGGAGAGCCGGGACCGCATCCGGGCCGCCGTCAAGAATTCCGGCTATTCCTTCCCCCGCCACCACGTGACGGTCAACCTCGCCCCGGCGGACATCCGCAAGGAGGGGACGGGCTTCGACCTCCCCATCGCCGCCGGGATCCTCGCCGCCGAGGGCGTCATCGACGCCGCCCGCCTCGGCCGCTATCTCCTCGTGGGGGAACTCTCCCTCGACGGCGGGGTCAAGGGGGTACAGGGGGCCCTCCTGGCCGCCTTTGCGGCGAAGGATCTGGGCTTGGACGGCATGATCGCCCCCCGGGACAACGCCCCCGAGGCGGCGGTGGTGGAGGGTCTCGGGGTGTTTCCCGTCGCCACCCTCGCGGAGGCCGTGGAGTTCCTCGCCGGCCGCGCCGCCATCGAGCCCCTGCGGGTGGACCGGGCCGGCCTCTTCGGCCCGGAGGTCGAATATCCCTTCGATTTCGCGGAGGTAGCCGGTCAGGACCAGGCCAAACGGGCCCTGGAGGTGGCGGCGGCGGGGGGACACAACGTCCTCATGATCGGCCCCCCGGGGAGCGGGAAGACCATGCTGGCCCAGCGCCTGCCCTCCATCCTCCCCGAGATGACCTTCCCCGAGGCCGTGGAGACGACGAAGATCTATTCCGTCGCGGGCCTCCTGGGACGGGGCGAGGGCCTCGTGGCGCGGAGGCCCTTTCGTAACCCCCACCACTCCATCTCCGACGCGGGGCTGGTGGGGGGCGGCCAGAACCCCCGCCCCGGGGAGATCAGCCTGGCCCACCACGGCGTCCTCTTCCTCGACGAGCTGCCCGAGTTCCGCCGGAACTGCCTCGAGGCCCTGAGGCAACCCCTGGAGGACGGCCGGGTGACCATCTCCCGTTCCGCCACGACCGTCACCTACCCCGCCCGCTTTCTCCTCGTGGCGGCCATGAACCCCTGCCCCTGCGGTCACTACGGGGATGCGAACCGGCCCTGCCGCTGCACCTCCCTCCAGATCCGCCAGTACCGGGGGCGGATCTCCGGTCCCCTCCTGGACCGGATCGATATCCACATCCCCGTCCCGGCCCTCCGGTACGGGGACCTGGAGGGCCGCTACGCCCGGGAGTCGTCAGGGACCGTGAGGGAGAGGGTGAGGGCGGCGAGGGAGATCCAGAGGCGGCGCTTTCCCGCCCAGAAGGACCCCGTCAACGCCCGGATGGGCCAGAGGGAGATCAAGAGACACTGCGCCCTCGACGGCGAGTCGTCCCGCCTGTTGGAGATGGCCATGGACCGCCTCGGCCTGAGCGCCCGGGCCTGCACCCGGATCCTGAAGGTGGCCAGGACCATCGCCGACCTGGCGGGCGGCGGCCCCATCACGGCCTCCCACGTGGCGGAGGCCGTCCAGTACCGCAGCCTTGATTTGCTCAACCTTTAGTGTTACAGGGCACTAAATTTCTCAAGGGGGGTATTTGTCCATGGAAATCGAGATCATCCGGTCCCGGTCCCTGAAACCGAAACCCACCGACGAGGGGAGCCTCGGTTTCGGCAAGATCTTCACCGATCACATGTTCAGTATGTACTACACCCAGGGCAGGGGTTGGCACGACGCCAAGATCGAACCCTACCGGGAACTTTCTCTCGATCCGGCGACCATCTGCCTCCATTACGGTCAGATGATCTTCGAGGGCCTCAAGGCCTATCGGGGGAAGGGGGGGGAGATCTATCTCTTCCGGCCCGAGGCGAACCTCAAGCGGATGAACGACTCCGCCCGGAGGCTCTGCATGGCCACCGTGGAGGAGGAGACGTTCCTCAAGGCCGTGAGGGAACTCGTCGTCCTGGAGAGGGAGTGGATCCCCAAGGGGCGGGGCACGTCCCTCTACATCCGTCCCACCATGATCGCCACGGAGCGGGCCCTGGGCGTCCATGCCTCCGAGGAGTATCTGTTCTTCATCATTGTCGGGCCCGTCGGGGCCTATTACCCCGAGGGCTTCAGCCCCACGAAGATCTATGTCGTCGAGGAGTACGTCCGGGCGGCCCCGGGCGGGATCGGTTTCTGCAAGGCCGCCGGCAATTACGCGGCGAGCCTGCTGGCCAGCGCCCTGGCCACGGAGAAGGGCTACACCCAGGTCCTGTGGCTCGACGCCGTCCACCGAAAATACGTGGAGGAGGTGGGGACGAGCAACATCTTTTTCCTCATCGGCGACGAGCTCATAACCCCGCCCCTTTCCGGCACCATCCTCCCCGGCGTCACCCGTGACTCCGTCATCTCCCTGGCCAGGGCCTGGGGGGTCAAGGTGGCGGAGCGACCCGTCTCCATGGACGAGGTCGTCGAGGCCCACGCCGCGGGGACCCTGAGGGAGGCCTTCGCCTCGGGGACGGCCGCCGTCGTCTCCCCCATCGGCCAACTCTTCTGGCGGGGTCGGGAGATGGTCATCGGCGGCGGCAAGGTCGGCGAACTGACGGAGAAACTCTACAACGAGATCCTCATGATCCAGTACGGCGAGAAGGAAGACCCCTTCGGATGGCGGGTCAAGATCTGGGGTTAAGCTGTTATTATTTCGAAAGCCCCTTGAGTATGGGGGCTTAGGAGGGCAATGCACAGAGGTGTGGAAAGGCCTGTGGACAAACCTGTTGATGGCGGTCCTAAGTGCCCATAAGCGGGGGGGAAGGATCTTTTTGCCCGGACCTTGGGCAAGGAGAATTCTTTTTTGATATCAACAAGTTATCTGTTTTCCTGTTTTTTGGGGGAGCTTTGCGGGGCCTCGGGGTCCCTCAAGGGAGGGTCTTGGGGCCGGCATGGTTTTTGATAGTGCGGCGGCCGTCCTGGGAGGGGGAAAGGGGTGATCCTTGGGGAAGAGGTTCCTGAAGAAAATAGTAGTAGTTGTTTTGGTCCTTTCCTCCCTCCTTTGCCTTCCCCTCCCGCTGCCGGCGGCGGAGACGCCGGGGGTGGAGGAAATCCTCGGGGGGATGCAGAGGGTCTATGACGAGACGGCCGATCTGAGGGCCTCCTTTACCCAGGAGTTGAGTCTCCGTTCCCTGGGGCGGAGGCAGGTGGAGGAGGGGGAGGTCTTCTTCAAGAGACCCGCCAAGATCCTCTGGGAGTACCGGAAACCGAGGGAGAAGAGGCTCGTCCTCGACGGGCGCAAGGCGTGGCTCTACATACCGGCCGACAGGGCCGTCTACGTCCAGGAGGCGGACCGGGTCTTCCAGTCCCAGCTCCCCGTGAGACTCCTGCGGGGGTTGGGGAACATCAGGGACGACTTCGGCGTCACCCTCGACCCCGACCGGCCCCGGGACGGCGAGGGGAATTACCGTCTCCGCCTGAGGCCCCTCAGGGACGATCTGGGCGTTCAGGGGCTGGTGGTGACGGTGGAGAAAGAGACCTACCGCCTCCTGGGTTGCCGTTTCGTCGACCGCCTCGGTAACGAGACGGTCCTGCGTCTGAGGAACATCCGCGTCAACACGGGTATTCCCGACGGCCGTTTCCGCTTTACGCCGCCTAGGGGCGCAGACGTCTTCCCCATGCCCTGAGGGCTCAGGGGCCCTTCAGGATCTTCTCGATGGCGGGCATGTCCGCCCCCTCCACCACCCGCCCGTCGATGATGAAAAACGGCGTGGCCTCGATGCCCAGCTTCTCGGCCGTCTCCCGGTGGACACGGATGAGGGCGTCCACATCGGCGCTCCGACAGAGGTTCAGGGTGACCTTGTCGAGCTTCCCGTTCATGGCCTCCTCGTAGGCCCCCGCCCGGTCCCGGGCGCAGAGGATGTGGCGGACCTTCTCCTCCGTCTTGGCGCTGAAGGGGAGGAAGAAGATATAGCGCGTCAGGTCCCGGCGCTGGGAGAGGTAGTGGGAGGCCTTGCGGCAGAAGGAGCAGTCGGGGTTGCTGAACTCGATGACCTGGTGCTTCCCCCCGCCCACCTTCAGCCCCTGGGCCAGGGGGATCTCGCGGGCCCTTTCCCTGATCAGCTCGAGGCGCCTCTCCCGGGTCAGGTTGCGGCCCCCCTTGGTGATCAGCTCGCCGAAGATGATGGTCTCGGAGCTCGGGTCGTAATAGAGGATCCCCCGGGAGAAGCGGATCTCGTAGACCCCGGGGATGGGCGAGGGGACGATCTTCTCCGCCTTGATCTCGGGGAAGGCCCTGCGGAAGGACTCCTCGGGTGTCACGGCCCCGGCGCCGCCGAGGGGAAAGACCGTCATCGCAAGGACGGCGAAAAGAACGACCCCCTTCAGCTTCGTCTTCATCTTCATCCCGACACTCCCCCTGATCGTGATCGCGGCCCCTGAGGCCAAGACCCCCTTAACCCATAACCCCAGGGGCCTGTCAAGGATTCCTGGGGTGCAGGGCTAAGCGGGGCCCTCGGGTCGTTTT
>JAKPCH010000062.1 GCA_029553375.1 Deltaproteobacteria bacterium
ACAAGGACCCGGCGGCGGGAGTCCTTCCCGGGCCGGGCGGCGAGGGATGATGGCGGAGACGCTGATCGGTCTCAAGATCGACGTGGACACCTACCTGGGGATGAAGCGGGGGGTGCCGCGCCTCCTGGAGATCCTCGGGGAGGCCGGCCTGCGGGGGAGCTTCTTTTTGAGCATGGGGCCCGACGCCTCGGGCCTGGCCGTCTTCCACTTGCTTAGGAACCCCCGTTTCCTGCGGAAGATGATCGGGACCAACGCCCCGGCCCTCTACGGCTGGCGGACGGCCCTCTACGGGACCCTCCTCCCCTCGCCCCTCATCGCCGTGTCCTTCCCCGACCTGGTCCGGCGGATCATGGCGGAGGGCCACGAGGTGCAGCTCCACGCCTGGGACCATCGGCGCTGGCAGGACAGTCTCCCGCGGCGCTCCCGGCAGTGGATCAGGGACTGGTTCGACCGGGGGATCGGCGCCTTCCGGCAGGTGACGGGGAGGGAGCCGACGGCCTTCGGGGCCCCGGCCTGGCGCCTCGAGGCGGAGGTCATGGAGGTCCTCAAGGAGCTGGACTTCACCTACCTGAGCTGCACCCGGGCCGAGGGGCCCTTCATCCACGAGGGTCTGGGGATACCGGAGATCCCCTCCGATCTCCCCTGCCTGGAGGAGACGGGTCTTTCCGGGGCCGCCGAGGCCCTCGACGCCGCCCTCGCCCGCGGGGGGTGTCACGTCCTGCCCGTCCACGCCGAGATGGAGGGGGGGGTGGGCGCCGGGGTCTTCGTCTCCCTCCTGGAGAGGTGGCGCCGGCGGGGCTGCCGTTTCGCCACCCTCGACGAGATCCGGCGGGGCCTCGCGCTGGAGGGGCTCCCCGTCCGGTCCTACCGCACGGCCCTCCTGCCGGGGAGGGCCTTCCCCTGCGCCGTCTGAAAAAAAAGCCCCCTCCCGCGGGGGAGGGGGCCGGACTGGCCGTCGGTTGAGGGATTTCAGCCCACGAGGTTCTTCAGGGCGTCCACGACGGGGTTGGTGAAGAGGGCCACCAGGACCGTGTAGAGGGCGAAGGCCCCCACGGCCTCGTTCGTGTACATCTTCTCGTACTTGTGCTTCAGGGAGATGATGATCATCCCGCCCACGATGAGGCAACCGAGCTGGAAGTAGGGGAAGTTCCCCACACCCGCCGCCGCGTACTCGGCGAAACCGAAGGTCGCCGTCATCAAAACCACCGCTGCCGCCACCACCAGGGTCCCTATCGTCTTCTTCATGATCCGTTTCCTCCTTTTATCTTAAAAATTCTTTTTCGCTCTCTTTGACCTCCTTACATGAGAAAAGCGTGCCATCGCCGAGGGCCGGGTGACAAAATTTCAAGTTAGCGAAATCAAAAAGAAATTATGGGTGAGAGGCCGTCGTCCCCCCGGGTGACGGCGGGAGGGGGGACAGCCCTTGAAAGAAACGTTTAAGGGGACGAAAAAATTTGTTTCACGCCCCCGGCGTCCCCCGACGGCCGAGGAGGGCGGCGGCGGGGCAGAGGGCGCCCAGGGCGGCCCCCGCCAGGGGGAGGTAGAGACCCCAGAAGGGGATGAGGAGCACCCCGCCGAGGAGGGCGGCGAGGGACCCCCCGAGGAGGTCGGCACCGTAGAGGGCGGAGGCGGCGGCCCGGACGTCGCCCGCCCTCAGGTGGGCCGCGGCGGCGAAGAGGGCGCCGACGAACCAGCCCGCCGCCCCCAGGGCGAGGGCGACGGAGGGCAGGCCCGCGGGGAGGCCCCGAAGGACGGCGAGGCCCAAAAGAAGAAAAAAGAAGGGTTGGGCGACGACGAGGGCCCTGATGGCCCGGCCCGACGGGGGGCGAAGGGACAGGGACCAGGCGCCGAGGGCCAGGCCCCCCATGAAGCTCATCAGGAGGAGCCCCACGTCCTGGAAGAGGATCCCCGTCTTGATCTGGTAGTGCATGATGAGGACCCCCTCGGCGAGCATGCCGTTGAAGCCGGCGACGGCGGCGAGGACCGCCGGGAAGGAGCGCCTCGGACCGAAGGAGGCCGCGGCGAGGGCGGCCATCGCCAGGAGCCCCGCCGCGGGGCCGACGCGGTAGATCCATTTCTCCAGGTCCCTGGCGAAACCCGGGGCCGAAGCGGCGGGCACGAAACGGGAGAGCCAGAGCATGGCGGTGAAACGGTAGGAAACGGGCCGCGCGTCCCTGTTGGGGGGCGTGTCGCCGAAGGCGGCGAGGAGGTCCCTGGTCCGCCGGAAACGGTCGTTCTCGTAGAGATAGGCGAGGTAGGGGGGGGTGACGAGGCGGCCGGGGATCCCCCGTTGTCGCCAGCGCCCCGTGGGTTCCTCAGCCGTCGTCGGCAGGGGGGCGTCGGAGGCCGTGACGACGTTGGTGCCCCCGGGGAGAAAGACGACGGCGGGGAAGACGTCCCCGAGGGCCCGATGGACGGAGGCCATCTTCATGGCCACGACGCCCGTCCAGAGGTTCTCCGCCCCCTCGAGGCGCAGGGCCAGCACGCCCCCCGGGTTCAGGGCCCGGCGGCAGAGACGGAAGAACTCCTCCGTGTAGAAGCCGTTGGACCAGCCCGAGAGGGGTTCCGGCATGGCGACGACGATGAGGTCGTACTGCGGGCCCGAGGCGAGGTGACGCCGGGGGTCCGCGTAGAGGGTCCTCACCCGGGGGTCGGCGAGGGAGGCCCGGAGGGGGGCGGGCAGGTAAGGCGCCGCCGTCTCGAAGAGGAAGGGGTCGATCTCGACGTGGTCCACCGCCTCCGGCCCGTGGTGGAGGAGCTCCGTGACCATCCCCTGGACGCCCCCGCCCAGGAGGAGGACGCGGCGGGGTGAGGGGTGCTGGAGGGCCGCGGGGTGGATGAAGGCCTCCGCCTCCGTCCCCTCCGACTCGTAGAGGAGGGCGTCGTCGAAGAAGAAGACGACCTGGGACTCGGGGAGGGCGACGGTGACGCGCCCGTAAGGGGTGTCGCGGACGGCGGCGAGGTGGGGGTGGTTCCACCTCGTCGTGGCCCTGTCCAGGGGTCCGGTGAAGAACAGGACGGCGAGGGCGGCCAGGGCGACCGAGAGGGCCGCGAGGCGGCTTAAGCCCCCCCCGGACCCCCGGGGCCCTGTCCAGAGGGCCGCCGCGGCCGCCGTGAGGGCCGTAAGGAAGGAAAGGGAGAGGTTGGAGAGGCCCGCGGCGGGGGAGAGGGTCGCGGCGAGGGCGCCGATAAGACCGCCCAGGCCCTCGACGGCGTAGGCCCGCCCCAGGGGACCCCCGCCGGGGCCGTCCCGGCGGAACCCCGCCGCCGCCAGGGGGAAGAGGAGACCCGCCGCCACAGCGACGGGCAGGACCCCGGCGGCGGCCGTCAGGAACTGCTCCCCGAGGGAGGGGAAGGTCCCGGGGGTGATGCCGAGGATGTCGCGTCCCCCCCGGATCAGGACCGCCTCGAGGGGGGTCAGGACGGCGGCCGCCGTGAAGAGGCCGGGGATCGCCCCGGGCCGGGAGAAGATGGGCAGGCGGGACAGCCACGCCCCCGCGGCGCCGCCGCCGAGCCAGAGGGCGAAGGCGAAGAGATAGACGAGTTCCGTGCCGAAGGAGGCGACGGTCAGCTCCCTGAGGATGACGACCTGGGCCAGGAGACAGACGAGGCCCGTGGCGAAGAGGGCCGAGGTCATCCGCGGCGGCCGTCCCTCAGCGGCGCCCCCCCTCCCCCTCGCCGAACACCTCGGCCTGGAAGGTCTGAAAGCGGCAGCCCTCCTTCCAGCTTTTGGGCGGCAGGCCTGCCTTCATCGCCAGGTGGTCGAGCATCTCCTCCTTCGTCCAGTTCTGCTCCACCGCCACCTGGGGGAGGAAGACGGCGCTGCGCCCGCCCTTCGTCAGGAGGACCCCGTCCCGGCCCACGACGATCTCCTCCGGTCCCGAAACGGGTTTCATCGGTGTCAGGACGGACAGCTCGATCTCGATGTCCTTCAACTCCTCGGCCTTCACCGGGGGGAAACGGGGGTCGTTGAAGGCCGACTGGAGGGCCATGGAGCCCACCAGGTCCGCCAGGGGGGTGTCGGGGGCCATGTGGCCGATGCAGCCCCTCAGCTGGCCGTGTTTCTTCAGGGTCACGAAGACGCCCCGCTTCTGCCGGGCCGCCTCCGAGAAGCCCCGGGCGGCCGGGACGGTCCTGAGGGTGAGGAACTGTTCGATCGTCTTGCGGGCGTGGCCCAACAGGGCCCTCCTGTCCTCCGGGGTGAGGTCCCCGCCGCCCCCCGGGCCCCGCTCCTCCCCCGTGGGCGGGGGCGCCGCCTCCCTCGTCATCACCACGGCCCCGTACCCCACCACCCGGCTCCGGTCGCCCACGGCGGCGTCGCCCGAGTTGGCGTAACTGACCACCCGGGCCCCCTTGGCCCCGAGGGCCCGGGCGGCGGCCTGGGCGGCCATGATGGGGGCCTCGCCGCAGGCGGCCGTGTGGAGGTCCCGGAGGGAGAGGGACTCGATCTCCCGGATCCGGCGGCTCAGGGTCCGGGGGTCGAGGGAACAGACGGCCTCGAGGGTCTGGCGGTCGGCGCGGACGGCGTCGGCGTAGGAGGGGTAGTGGGAGAGGTCGGAACTGGCGACGATCAGGGCCCGCTTCCCCTTGACGACCTTCGCCAGGGCCTCGCCGAAGCGGCGGCACAGCTCCACGTCCGGCCTCCCCACGACGAGGGGCAGGATCTTGGCCTGGGGGAAGAGGACCTGGACGAAGGGGACCTGGACCTCGATGGAGTGCTCCCGGCCGTGGGCGGCGGAGTTGTGGAGACAGTCGGGTGATTCCCTCAGGAGCTCCCCCTCCGTGTCCTTGTCGATCCAGACGACCCCGAGGGGCGTTTCGAAGGCGTCGCCCGGGTAGGCGGCCACGGCGTTGCCCACGGCCCCCGTGTGGTTCGTGCCCAGGATCACGACGAGGTCGTACCGGCCGCCGGCGGCCTGGCGCCAGGCGTCGGCGGCGACCTGGCCGGAGTAGATGTAACCGGCATGGGGGGCGACGATGGCGATGACCTCGTCACCCCGGGGGGAGGGGGCGTCGGCCAGGAAGGCCTCGACGGCCTTTCTCAGGACGCCCGGGTTGTCGGGATAGAACTGGCCCGCCACGGCGGGGGGCCGGATGACGACGTTCTTCGGCTTGTCGGCTCTGATGACCATGGCTACCCCCAGGAGGAGACAAAGGGAAAAGACGGAAAATAACAACCACTTTCTCACGGCTACGCCCACACCCCGGCGATCTTGCGGCGGCAGAAGCGGCAGCGGCCGTCGGTGACATTGTTTTCCAGAACGAAGAAACCCACGCGTGAGATTAGCACCTTTTTACAGGACGGACAATAGGTGTGGTTCCCCGGGTGGTTGGGGACGTTGCCGACATAGACGTATCTCAGGCCCCGCTCCATGGCCACGGCCCGGGCCCGCTCCAGGACCCGCACGGGGGTGGGGGGGAGGTGGCGCATGCGGTAGTCGGGGTGGAAGCGGCTGAAGTGGAGGGGGACGTCGGGACCCACCTCGCCGTGGACCCAGTCCGCCAGGCCCCGGATCATGGCGTCCGAGTCGTTGAGGGTGGGGACGACGAGGTTGACGATCTCCAGGTGGACCCCCGAGCGGGCGACGGTCTTGATGGTCTTGAGGACCGGTTTCAGCTCCGCCTTGCAGACGTCACGGTAGAAGGTCTCGCTGTACCCCTTGAGGTCGATCTTGATGGCCGACAGGACGGAACACAGCTCCTTGAGGGGGGCGTCGTTGATGTAGCCGCAGCTGATCAGGACGCCCCTGATGCCGCGCCGCCGCGCCTCCCGGGCCGTGTCGACCATGTACTCGAAGAAGACCGTGGGCTCGTTGTAGGTGAAGGCGATGACGGGGTCGCCCTCGGCGGAGGCGGTCCTGACGAGGGTCTCGGGGGCGGTGTAGGCCACGGGGTGATCCTCGGGCCGCGCCTGGGAGATCTGCCAGTTCTGGCAGAAGGGGCAGCTCAGGGGGCAGCCGGCCGTGGCGAGGGAGAAGGCCGCCGCGCCGGGCAGGAAGTGGTAGAAGGGCTTCTTCTCGATGGGGTCCGTGTGGACGGCCACGGGCCGGCCGTAGACCAGGCTCACGAGCTCGCCGTCCACGTTCATCCGCGCCCGGCACCGCCCCCGCTGGCCGGGGAGGAGGACGCAGCGGTGGGGACACAAGAGACAGCGGACCAGGCCGGCGGGGTGCTCATAGGCCCCCTTGAGCCCCTCGGAGGGGTCGTGGCAGAGACGGCAGTTTCCGCCCCCCGTCACGGCGGAGGCCCAGTGGCGGGCCCGGTGGTGACCGCCGCCCCCCGGGCCCAGGGATCCGAAGACGCCCGGGGGCGACACGCCCCAGACCGCCAACGCCAGCGCCCCTTTGCCCAACAGGGCCAGGAGGTCCCTTCGGGAGATCCCCCCCATGTCCTCACCACCGGGATGATTCTTTTGCCGCGACCCCTCCGATGGTAAGGCAACCACCTGGGCAATGCAACGGGAATGTGATCGACCTCCCACGGGCATGTTGACCGGCGGCGGCAATTCTGCTAAACAACCCGTCACTTTGCCTGCGGGCGGACAGCGAGGGGTATTCTGTGATCGACCTTCACACCCATTCCCTCTTCAGCGACGGGGAACTCCTCCCGGCGGAGCTCGTCAGGAGGGCCGTCGTCATGGGTTACCGGGCCGTGGCCGTGACGGACCACGCCGACATGTCCAACCTGGACTTCATCGTCCCGAGGGTGGTGAAGGCCTGCCGCCTCCTTTCCGAGGCCTTTCCCATCACGGCCGTCGGCGGAGTCGAGCTGACCCACTGCCCCCCCGAGGCCATCGCCCCCCTGGCGGAGGAGGCCCGGGCCCTGGGGGCGCAGATCGTCGTCGTCCACGGCGAGACCGTCGTGGAGCCCGTGCCCCCCGGGACGAACAGGGCCGCCGTCCGGGCGGCCGTCGATATCCTGGCCCACCCCGGCCTCATCTCCGAAGAGGACGCGGCCATGGCGGCCGAGAGGGGCGTCTGTCTCGAACTCTCCGCCCGGCGCGGCCACAGTCTCACCAACGGCCACGTCTGTAGGACCGCCCGGCGCGTCGGCGCCACCCTCATCGTCAACACCGACGCCCACGCCCCGTCCGACCTCATCACCCGGGAGACGGCCCTCACCGTGGCCCGCGGCGCGGGCCTCTCGCTCCAGGAGGCCCTGGAGGTCCTCGCCGGGGCCGAGGACCTCGTCCGGCGCCTCGTGGGCCGTTGAGGCGAGGGGCGGGGATAGACGGCCGTGGGTTTGCATCCCCGGATAGAAAAGGGCCGCGGGGGTGGTGACGGGCCCCTCAAGATCTGCCTCCTCACCTACCGGGGGAACCCGACCTGCGGCGGCCAGGGGGTCTACGTCAAGTACCTCAGCGGCGCCCTCAAGGACCTGGGTCACGAGGTGGACGTCATCTCCGGGCCGCCCTACCCGGAGCTCAAGGAGGGGGTGAGGCTCCACCGCCTCCCCGGCCTCGATCTCTACAACCCCGACCACCTCTTCAAGGTCCGGGACTACTCCGACCTCCTCTCCCCCCTCAATTCCCTCGAGTTTCTCTCCATGTGCACGGGGGGCTTCCCGGAACCCTTCACCTTCGGCTGGCGGGTCTTCGGTTATTTCCGTCACCGCCACCCTTCCTACGACGTCGTCCATGACAACCAGTGCCTCGCCTACGGCCTCCTCGGCCTCCCCCGCCTCGGCTTCCCCGTCGTGGCGACGATCCATCACCCCATCACGGTGGACCGGGAAGTGGAGATGAGCGCCGCCCGGAATATCTTAAAAAAGTTCAAGGTGCGGCGCTGGTATTCCTTCATCGCCATGCAGAGGCGCGTCGTCCGGCGCCTGCGGCGGATCATCACCGTCTCCGAGTGTTCGCGCCGGGACATCAGCCGGGAGTTCACCGTCCCCGAGGACCGTTTCCGCGTGGTCCCCAACGGGATCAACACCGATTGGTTCCACCCCCTGCCCGGGATCGCGCGTAAACCCCATCACGTGATCACCACCAACAGCGCCGACACGCCCCTCAAGGGGCTCCGTTACCTCCTCGAGGCCGTGGACGCCCTGCGCAGGAAGAGGCCCATCCATCTCACCGTCATCGGCGAGCCCAAGAAGGGGGGCGAGGTGGCGCGTCTCATCGCCCGCCTCCGCCTGGGAGACTGCGTCTCCTTCACGGGCCGCATCCCCGCCGAGGCCTTCGCCCGCCACTACGCCGAGGCGACCCTGGCCGTCGTCCCCTCCCTCTACGAGGGTTTCGGCATGCCCGCGGGGGAGGCCATGGCCTGCGGTGTCCCCGTTATCGCCACCACCGGCGGGGCCCTCCCCGAGGTGGTGGGGGAGGCGGGCCTCCTCGTCCCCCCCGGGGACAGCCCCGCCCTGGCGGAGGCCATCGCGGCCCTCCTCGACGACGAGGGGAAGAGGAGAGCCCTGTCCCGGGCGGGCATGGAGAGGGTGAGGCGCTCCCTCACGTGGCGCCACGCCGCCGAGAGGACGGTGGCCGTTTACCGGGAGGCCATGGGTGATCACCGTTGATTTCGCCAGACTGAACCTGAGGGGGGGGATGAGGGTCCTCGACGCGGGCTGCGGCACGGGGAGGCACCTCGCCGAGGCCTTCCGCCGGGAGGGGGTGGCGGTGGTGGGCCTGGACCGCAACGGTGAGGATCTCGCCAAGGCGGGAAACCTCATGAGGCTCCTGGAACGGGAGAGGGAAGGGGGGCCGTGGCTCGTCTGCCGGGGCGACGTGACGAGCCTCCCCTTCCGGGACGGCGCCTTCGACGTGGTGGTCTGCTCGGAGGTCCTCGAGCACGTCCGTGACGCCGACGCCGCCGTCCGGGAGCTCGTCCGGGTCCTCAAGCCGGGCGGATCCCTGGCCGTCAGCGTCCCGCGGTTTTTCCCCGAGCTGGTCTGCTGGTCCCTCTCCCGGGCCTACCACGAGGAGGAGGGGGGGCACGTGAGGATCTTCACCCGCCGGGAGCTCCTGGGGCTCCTCGAGGGGGCGGGGACCCGCTGCCGGCACGTCTCCTACCGCCACGCCCTCCACAGCCCCTACTGGTGGCTCAGGTGCCTCGTGGGCCACAAGAACGACGTCGCCCTCCCCGTGAGGCTCTACCGGCGCTTCCTCGAGTGGGACATCGTCCGGGGCCCCGCCTGGGTGAGGATGATCGACGCCTTGCTCAACCCCCTGATCGGGAAGAGCATCGTCTTGTACCTCGAAAAGGGATCGTGAAGCCATGGCCCTAAGACCCGAAGCCCTTCTCACCGCGCCGAAACCCGACGTCCGGGGCCTGGCGGATTTCATCGCGGGGATCCAGAGGCCCGACGGGGAGATCCCCTGGTCCGAGGGGGGCAAGACGGACCCCTGGGACCACGTGGAGAGCGCCATGGGGCTCAGCGTCGCCGGTTTCGTCGCGGAGGCCCGCCGGGCCTTCCGGTGGCTCGCGGGCCGACAGCTCCCCGACGGGAGCTGGTACTCCGCCTACGCCGGGGGCGAGGTCCTGGACCGGACGCGGGAGACCCATTTCGCCGCCTACTTGGCCGTCGGGGTCTATCATCACTACCTGATCACCCGGGACGCCGCCTTCGTGAGGGAGATGTGGGAGCCCCTGCGGAAGGGGATCGACTTCGCCCTCTCCCTCCAGACCCCCGCGGGGGAGATCTACTGGGCCCTGGACGCCGCGGGGCGTCCCGACCCCAAGGCCCTCCTGACGGGCTGTTCCTCCATCTACCTCAGCCTCCGGTGCGCCCTGGAACTCGCGTCCCTCGTCGGGGCGGCGAGACCGGACTGGATCTGCGCCCTCGCCAAGCTGGGCGGGGCCATCGGCGGCCGCCCCGATCTCTTCGACCGGACGAAGGCCCGCTTCTCCATGGACTGGTACTACCCCGTCCTCTGCGGGGCCGTGACGGGGGCCGCCGCCCGGGGCCGGATCGAGCGGGGCTGGGACATCTTCGTCATCCCCCGCTGGGGCGTCCGTTGCGTCAGCGACCGCCCCTGGGTCACCATGGCCGAGACCTCGGAGCTCGTCATCGCCCTGGCAGCCCTGGGGGACTGCGAGGAGGCCCTCGAGGTCTTCTGCTGGCTTGCCGACAAGCGCTACGAGGACGGCCCCTACTGGATGGGCGTCACGGTCCCCGACGGCGTCGTCTGGCCCGAGGAAAAGACGTCCTGGACGGCGGCGGCGGTCCTTCTGGCCTACGACGCCGTCTCCGACCTGACGCCCGCCGCCCGCCTCTTCCGGCATCGCCGCCGGGCCTGAAGGGGGGATCGGATGCGCCGTGATCACAGGCCCTACGTCGTCAAGAGGGCCTACAACGCCTTCCAGGCCTGGTACGCCCGGCGGTTCCTCGCCCCCCAGTTCGAGCGCCTGGGGGCGGGGTGCACCTTCATGAAGCCCTGGCACGTGGAGGTCTTCGGGGGGCCCGTCTCCCTGGGTGACTACGCCACCGTCATCGCCGCCCCCGACAAGAAGGTCCGTCTCACCGTCTGGTCCACCTTCGAGGGGGGCGGTTTCATCGAGATAGGCCCCTACGCCCTCCTCTGCCCGGGGTGCCGCATCAGCGCCGCCACGGGGGTCAGGGCGGGGGAGGGGTGCATGTTCGCCTCCGGCGTCCTGGTGACGGACGCCGACTGGCACGGCATATACGACCGCGGCCTCTCCGTGGGGGAGACGCGCCCCGTCGTCATCGGCGACAACGTCTGGATCGGCGACGGCGCCATAGTCGCCAAGGGCGTGACCATCGGCGACAACAGCATCGTCGGGGCCGGGGCCGTCGTCGTGCGGGACATCCCCGCCGACGTCATCGCCGCCGGGAACCCCGCCGTCGTCGTGCGGTCCCTCGACAAGGACCGGGAGATGAAGACCCGCAGGGATTTCTTCGCCCAGCCGGAGGTCTTGGCGGCCCGCTTCGACGCCATCGACCGGGCCCTCCTGGGGGGCAACACCTGGTGGGGCTGGTTCCGGTCCCTCCTCTTCCCGCGGCGGGGGGACTGACGATGCGCGTGGCCGTCATCGCCCCCCCCTATCCCCTCTCCGAGGCCCCGGCGCCCCCCCTGGGCGTCACCTACGTGGCGGCGGCCTTCGCGGCGGCGGGGGCGGAGGTGAGGATCTTCGACTTCATCGTCTCCCGTTATCACAGGGAAAAACTGGCGGCCCTCCTCGAGGACTTCCGGCCCGACGTCGTCGGCGCCACCTCCGTGACCCTCAACTACCCCCGGGCGGCGGCGATCCTCGACGAGGTCAAGGAGCTGTCACCCCGGACCCTGACCGTCATGGGGGGTCCCCACGCCTCCTTCGACGCCCCGGCGGTCCTGAGTGACCACAGGGGGATCGACGTGGTCGTCATGGGGGAGGGGGAGGAGACGGTGCGGGAACTCATGGCCTCCTCCTTCGATCCCCGTTTCTTCCCCCGGATCGACGGGATCGCCTACCGGCAGGACGGGGGTGTGATCGTCAACCCCCCCCGGGGTTTCATCGCCGACATCGACTCCATCCCCACCCCCGCCCGTCACCTCCTGCCCCTTTCCCGTTACCGCGCCTTGGGTTTCCCCATCAGCGTCATCACGGGGCGGGGGTGCCCGTACCGCTGCATCTTCTGCCAGGGGCGGCGCATGGTGGGGGGGAGGATGAGGAAAAGGAAGGTCTCTTCGGTGATGGAGGAGATCGAGGAGATCCTCTCCTACGGCATCGACCGGATCAACGTGGCGGACGACCTCTTCGTCTCGGACCGTGAACGGGTGCGGGAGGTTTGCGACGAGATCCGCCGCCGGGGCCTGAGATTCGCATGGAGCGCCTTCGCCAGGGTGAACACCGTGGATCTCGAGACCCTGGAGCGGATGAGGGAGGCAGGGTGCGACAGCATCAGCTTCGGCGTCGAGTCGGCCAACCGGGGGATCCTCAGGACGATCCGCAAGGGGATCACGCCGGAGGAGGTGGTGAGGGCCGTGGAAATGGCCCGGGCGGCGGGCCTTTTGGTCCACTGTTCCTTCATCGTCGGCCTCCCGGGGGAGACGAGGGAGACCCTCGCCGAGACGGCGTCCTTCGCCGCCTCCCTCGGCTGTTACTACGGTTACCACCACCTGGCCCCCTTCCCCGGGACCACGGTCCGGGAGGAGGCCGCAACCTACGACCTCGAGATCCTCACGGACGACTGGACCCTCTACGACGCCAACCGGGCCGTCGTCCGGACCTCGGCCCTCTCCCCGGAGGACCTCGACGCCTTCGTGGCCGCCTTCGAGGGGGAGATCGAGAAGGAGTGGAACAAGCTCCTCGACGGCTACCGGGCGGGGACGAACTCCCCCGGGGACGATCTACGGGTGGAAGGTCATTTCCGGACCCAGTTGACCTACAGGCTCCTGGCGGACGATCTCCTCGAGGAGCACGGCACGGTGCCGAGGGGCCGGGACGGGGGCCGGGAGGCCCTGTTCCGGGCCGTGGCGGCCCTGACGGGACACGACCCGGGCCTCGTGGCGAGGACCCTGGGCGATTTCATCGCCCGGGGGTACATCAGGGGCCGTGAGGAGGGCGACGCCGTGAGGTGGTACTGGACCCACAACAACCGCCTCGACTCCTTCCCCCTTTAGGGTGTTTCCTCTCAGCCGGCGTAACGCTCCCGCCAGGCGAGGGCCCGGGGCGTGACCTCACCCGCCGCCGTCCTCTGGAGGATCCCGAGGCTCTTCACCATGGGCAGCTCCACAAAGAGACCCGAGGCGAGGGCCATCTCGTAGACGGCCCAGGGGGCTTGTCCCCCCGCGGCGGGGTCGGGGAAGACGTCATGGATCGCCAGAAAGCCGCCGGGGAGGAGATGGGGCGACCAGGAGGCGTAATCGGCGAAGACGGACGGGAAGGCGTGGCTGCCGTCGATGAAGACGAGGCCCAGGAGGGTCCGCCAGTGGCGGGCGGCCAGGGCCGAGGAGGCCACGACGGCCACGACGGTTTCCTCCAGGGAGAACCTCGCCAGGGTCCGGCGGAAGAAGGGCAGGGTGTCCACGCGGCCGTCGGCGGCGTCGACGAGGTCCGGGTCGCAGTAGGCCTGGCCCGGCTGCTGCTCCTCCGAGCCCCGATGGTGGTCCACGGAGAAGAGGACCTGGCCGCGCCGGCGGCAGGCCAGGCCGATGTAGGCCGTCGACTTCCCGCAGTAGCCGCCGATCTCCAGGCACGGGCCCAGTTCCGCCGCCGCCAGGGCCAGGTCGTGGAGGCGCCTCCCTTCCTCCTCGTCGAGGAACCCCTTGACGGCCTGTATCTCTTTGAACAGGTTCTCTTCCATGGCCTCGGTGGCGGGCCCCCCTAGTAGAGGGGGTAGAAGATGCTGCCGTCGGGCATGATCTCCACCTCCCGTCCTTCCCTCCGGGCCAGTTTCGTCAGGATGGGGGGGATTTTTTTGGCGCGGGCGTAGCGCACGGCCTCCTCGATGGTCCCGAGGGCGGCCATTTCCCTCAGGGTCATGATGGTGGGCAGGACCATGGGAAATTCCCCCTCCCCGTAGCGGGCGAGGGCCTCGGACGGTGTGATCCAGACGTGGCCCGTCAGTTCGTTGACGTCCACGTCCACTTCCCCGCCCCGGGGGACCTCGGCGAGGAAGAACCGGACGTCGTAGCGGTAGGGCAGGCCCTCGGGGGTGATCCAGTGGGCCACGTAGTGGAGTCGGTCCGTGGCGAGGAACAGGTCTTCCCCCGCCAGGAGGGAAAAGAAGGAGAGGCGGTTTTCCAGGAGGAGACGGCGGGCCTCGGGGAGGGAGAGGCCCGAGGGCAGGCGTCCTCCCGAAAGGAGCTCCCCCGCGGTGTCGCAGGCCAAGAGGATCCCCGTCTCCTCGAAGGTCTCCCTGATACCGGCCACGAAGGAGGCCAGGGCCGTCTCAGCGGGGGCGTCGGCGAGGATCCGCCGGGCCCCGTCCCCCGTGAGGCCGCGGCACCTCTCCTCCCAGGCCGGGTCCCGGTCGTCGTCGTCGAGGATACCGCCGGGGAAGACGTAGCACTCGGGGACGAAGACGCTGCGGGGGTGCCGCCTCACCATGAGGACCTCGAAACCGCCGTCGGCTTGCCGGAGGGGCAGGACCGTCGCCGCCTCTTTGGGTACCGTCACCTTCATCTCCTGATTCCGCATACTCCTTAGAATAAATGCCGCCCCCGAGGCAACCCCTTCCTTAAAAAATCGAAGGACATGGTACTTAATTCGTAACATGATGAAATCTCTTGTCAAAATATTGCAGAGAAAGGGTTGTCGTGTCCCCCCTGTGGCCGACGAACGAGAAGGGAATCGTTTCCCCGGCCCCGCCGTTGGGTTTTGCCCGTGTGCTGCGGTCTGCCCTCGTCGTTTCGGCGGTCCCCGCCCGGACCGGCGGTGTCGGCAAACGCTAATTTTTGAGGTCTGACCCCATGGGGATTGAAAAACGCTAATTTTCAAGACCTGACCCCCAGGTGTGACGTTGCCCCGGACGGGCGGGAGTGGTAAGGGACGACGGGTAAGCGAGAGATCATCAAGGAGGGTACCGATGACCACGCCCATCCAGCAGAAGATCCGCGACAAGCGGAGGACGGCCAAGCAGATCCTCGACATGGTGAGGCCCGGCGACTGGATCCAGCCGGGCTCCGTCGGGGGCGACGCGACGGAGTGCATGACGGAGCTCGCCAGGCGTCTGGGCCCCGGCCCCGGCGAACTCAAGGACATCGAGATCTGGAACTACGCCAATTTCTTCCCCCACCCCGAGTTCCAGCAGGTGGACCCCCACCAGGAGTACCACGTGATCCACGAGCACTTCTTCTTCCCCTGGACCCGCGCCTCCCGGGACGAAAACAAGGTCACCAGCTGGGCCAACTGGGGCTGGGCCATGGGGATGTGGTTCGCCCACTACCGCTTCGTCGACGCCGTGAAGGAAAGACGCGGCCTCGATTGGTGGTGGAACGCCGCCTCGCCCTTCGACGACCGCGGTTACGTCAATTGGTCCTACGGGACCAACAACTGCAACATCCTCTCCCAGTGCGCCAAGAGGATCGTCGTCGAGGTCCGTTACGACTACCCCTGGGCGGAGGGGGGCCGCTTCCACACCTTCCACATCGACGACATCGACTACTGGGTCGAGGTGGACTGCGAGAAGTACCATTGGCCCCAGCTCAACGAGAGGGCCATCAGGCCCAGGGACGAGGAAAGGGCCATCGCCGGTCACATCCTGAAGATCGCCCGGGACGGCGACGTGATACAGCTCGGCATCGGATCCCTGCCCTCGGCGGTGGCCGCGGCCCTGGCCGAGGCGGGCCTCAAGGACCTGGGCATCCACACGGAGATGATGAACTACGGTCTCATCAAACTCATCGAGTCCGGGTCCGTGACGGGGCGTTACAAGACCATCGACCGGAACAAGAGCGTCTGGACCTTCGCCTTCCCCGTGGACGTGAAGTGGTATTACGAGACCATCCACAGGAACCAGGCCCTGGCCGTCTACGACATCGGCTACACGAACAATGTCCATGTCCTGACGCGGATCGACAACATGCTGGCCATCGACAACGCCGTGGCGGTGGACCTCCTGGGCCAGGTCTGCTGCGGTTTCTACGAGAAACGGCCCATCTCGAGCACGGGCGGCTTCTTGAACTTCATCGCCTTCTCCAGCCAGAGCCGGGGCGGCCGCAGCGTCGTGTCCATGACCTCCCGGAGCAAGCACGGTACCTCCCGCATCGTTCCCTTCCTGCCTGCGGGTTCCTCCGTGGACGTGCCCGCCCAGCTCATCAACTATGTCTGCACGGAATACGGCATCGTCAACCTCCGCGGCCTCAACGGTTACGAGCGGGCCGAGGCCCTCATCTCCATCGCCCACCCCGACGACCGCGAGGCCCTGAGAAGGGCGGCCAAGGAGGCAGGCGTCCTGCCGCCGCGGTCCAGGATCGACTTCCTCCCCCGGGAGGAGGGCAATCGGCGCTATCCCTCCTACGATGACCGCCGCCGCTACAAGCTGCCCCACAACAGCGAGAACTGGGGCTTCGACTGGGATCCCTACCAGGGGGGGAAGTAGGCGCCGGGTCGATGCCGGAAGGAGGGAGGGCCCGCAAGAAGGCCCTCAGAGCACATTTTCCGTTGACAGGGCCGGAAAAGACCGCTATAGGGCCAACAGGGGGGTCTTCAAATCAGGTAAATCTCCATGGCCAAGAAGGACAAGAAGAAAGAGAGGGAACAGAGGCTTATCCAGGAGCGGATCGCCGATCTGTCCCGGCAGAAGGCGGCCAACCGGGGGAACCTGCTCCTCGTGGTGACCCTGATTTGGCTCATCGGTCTGGTCTTGATCGTGGCCAAGTACGGTCGCATCTGGTGAGATTTTTTCTTGACAAGGTCTTTGCCCTTTTGTTACGAACAGGCCTACTTAGGGGGGTAGAATCCTTTTTTCCCAACATCATTAATAGTTGTCAGACAAGCGTACGGTAGTAGCGTAGGCGGTCTAATTCCACAGAGAAAGGGGGGATCAATAGGGAAGTAAGGAAAGGCCAAAAGCGAGCTTAAAGAAGTCTCTTTGGTCGAATCGTAACATTTTATCCAAGCCATAAGAAAAAACAAAAATAAGGAGGATTTCTCTATGGCGCATGAGCACAGTTTTGCGACTCCCGGGCCCGCGGGTCTGGCTGCCCTGGCCGTTGCCTGCTTCGGATTCGGTGCGGTGTTTCTTGGTAAGGTCGACGTATCGGGTCTGCCCCTGCTGGCCGCTTGGCTCGTCGGCGGCGGTATCGTCCAGTACACGACGGCCGTCATCGAGTTGAAGGACCACAACATCACGGGCGGTAACGTCTTCTTATTCTTCAGCGCCTTCTTCATGTTCGCAGCCGCTCTCAGCGTCTTCGCGAAATGGTACATGATCAACTTCATGTTCGTCCCCAAGGCCAGCAAGGAGGCCATGGATGCCGCCATGGCCGCGGCGGGTGTGGCGGACGTCAAGATGCTCACCCCCGAACAGCTCGCCGCCGCCAAGGCGGGGATCGGCAAGGCCGTCGGTGCCATGATGGCCAAGGCCGTCCACGTCGAGGGCTGGAACTGGATGGCCGGGGCCGCCTTCCTCACCGCGGTGACCCCCGCCTATGCCAAGAGCGGTCTGTTCCTCCTGGTCGTGGCCATCGACATCGCCCTGTGGATGATCGTCGGCGTGGACTCGGGCTGGTACGGCGATCCCAAGACCTTCAAACCCATCATCGGCTACCTGTTGATCTTCTCCGGCTGGTACGGCATCTACATGTCCGGGGCCGTGGTCTGCAATACCGTCTACGGCAAGAAGGTCTACTGGACGCCTCCGCCCCTGGTCAAGTAGTCCTTCGTTGTCATCGATGTGAAACGGGGGCAGGTGTCGCGTGATGCCTGCCCCTTTTTTCAAGGGCTACGATCCCGAGAGATCCGCCCGCCTTGACTGTTTTCGATCGTAAGCCCTTTGACCTTTCCTAAGTAAGGAGGGAGATCCATGTCCGCCGTATTCGCCGATTACGTCAAGAATAAGTATTCTCGCCCCGGGCCTTTGAAGGGGATCCGGGTCCTCGAGGTTTGCACCCTTCTTTTCGGGCCGGCGGGGCCGTCTTTTCTCGCCTCCCTGGGGGCGGAGGTCATCAAGATCGAGCTGCCCCCCATGGGAGACGTCACCCGGTCCCTCAACCCCTTCGGCTGGTTCTACAAGGAACAGGGACCGATGTTCATGCACATCAACACTTCGAAGTACTACATGGCCTTGGATTTACACATCGATCTCGGCCAGCAGATCTTCAAGGAGCTCTGCGCCAAGGCCGACGTCGTCGAGTTCAACCTCCGCCCCGCCGTGACCAACCGCTGGAATATCGGATACGAAGACATCATGAAGGTCAACCCCGGCATCATCTATGTCGAGAAGAACGGCTTCGGCCAGTGGGGCCTCTACGCCGAGCAGGACCGGCCCTCCAACGACGGGGCCTCCCAGGCCCTCTCGGGCTACGCCTGGATGTCCAGTTTCCCCGGCCGCCCGCCCTTGAAACAGAGCATCTGGATCTGTGACGTTTACGGGGCCATGATGGCCGAGGTGGCCGTCCTGGCGGCCCTCCACCACCGCAAGAAGACGGGGAAGGGCCAGTACATCGAGATGTCCCAGACGGAAAACATCATGCGGGCCATGGGCTGGGTGTGGCCCTACCAGCAGATGACGGGCAAGGGCGTGGAGCCCGCAGGCAACCGCGACCAGTGCATCTGCCCCGCCGACACCTTCCTCTGCAAGGACGACCTCTTCGTCGCCCTGGCGGCGCCGGCCCCGGACGAGTTCCTCGGCCTCTGCCGGGCCATGGGGCGGCCGGAGCTCGCCGAGGATCCCCGCTTCAAGGAACACACGACCCGCCTCGAGGTGGAAAACGCCCTGGCGATCCTGAAGATCATCGCCGACTGGGCCCGGACGAAGACGGCCGCCGAGATCGAGGAGCTGGGGAAGCAGTACGGTTTCGCCGCCACTCGTCTCCACAGCTCGAAGGACATGTACGAGGATCCCCACCGGCGGGCCCGGGGTTTCGTCAAGGAGATCGACGACCCCCTCTACGGCCGTTACCCCGATCACGAGCTCCCCATCATGATGTCCAAGACCCCGCCGAAGCACCGCTGGACGGTGCGTCCCGTCGGTTTCGACAACGATTTCATCATGACCACCATCCTGGGCCGCAACCAGGCCCAGATCGACGAGCTCTACATGCACGGCGTCCTCGGCCGGTGGAAGGACGCCCAAGGACGCCGTCCGCCGTCCGATTGGGACGGCAAGTCGGGAGCCATCTTGAGGAGGTGAGGAATTATGGCAGAGCACAAGAGACCGAAATGGGCAGCATGGGCCGATCACATCCGGTCCCTTGACGATCCGGCGAAGAACTTCGAGAAACCCGAGGCCCTCGACGACCTCGTCGTGTTGGACCTGAGCTCGAGGAGCATGGCGGGCTGTTTCTGTTCTTCCCTCCTGGCGGAGCTGGGGGCGGAGACGATCCGCATCGAACCCCCGGGTGGTGATCTCGTGCGGACCTACTCGCCCGGCGGGGTGATGCACCGGGGCACCGGACTGGCCTATCTCCAGGAGGGACGGAACAAGTACCACATCACCCTGAACCTGGAGAAGGAGGAGGGCCGGGAGATCCTGAAGTGTCTCGCCGGCGCCGCCGACGTCCTCATCGAGACGTACCCCACGGGCGTCATGGAGGAGTGGGGGATCGGCTACGAAGAGCTCTCGAAGCTCAATCCCAGGTTGATCTACACCTCCATCTCCGCCTTCGGACGTTTCGGACCCGAGAGCGGCCGCCGCCAGTACGACTACGACAACGTCAGCCAGGCCCGCTCGGGCATCCAGTACGGGACGGGGGAGATCCTCCCCGAGGGTAAGACCTACGACGAGATGCCCTACGCCGTCCCCACCAAGGCGGGTCCCTGGATCGCCTGGGCCGTATCCGGGACCTTCGGGGCCATGGGGATCCTGGCGGCCCTGCATTACCGCTGCCAGACGGGGGAGGGGCAGGCCATCGACATCGCCTCCCCCGAGGCCTACGAGCGCCTCCACGACTACGCCCTCCACTGGTACGCCGACCAGGGTGTCCTGAACGAGCGCTTCGGCAACCTCGACACGGCCCTCTGGCTCTACGGCTTTTTCCCCACGAAGGACGGCGGCGTCTTCCTGGGCGGTCTGCGCCTCGAGATGTGGAAGGCCTTCGTTGATATCATCGGCAAGTACGAGGAGTGGGGGGCGGAGGAGTGGACCTCCCTGGCCCCCTTCATGAAGAAGGACTGGCAGCTCAAGTACCAGGCCATGATCAACCCCGAGACGATGAAGTACACCAGCGAGGAACTGACGGCCAAGTCGGTGGAGTACGCCAAGACGGGACGCCTGGCCCCCATCACGACCGTCGTCGCCCCCATCGTCTCGCCGGCGGATGCCATGAAGGACGAGGTCTGGAGGGACCGGGGCATCTTCACGCCCGTCCAGGACCCCGTCTACGGTTCCATAGTCTGCGCCCAGGCCCAGTGGAAGGCCACGGAGACGCCGCCGCGGACCAAGTGGGTCTGCCGTCCCGTGGGGTACGACAACGGCTTCATCTACCTGAAGTATCTGGGATTCGGCCCGGGGCGCCTCAAGGAACTGTCGGACCAGGGTGTCATTTAACACCGATGGAGGTGGGAGGGCCTTGCGGGCCCTTCCACCCTCCGCGATGATTTCTTCAAGGAGGTGTGAATCTTATGTGGAAGCCTCTGACAGAGGAGGAAAAGGCCAGGTACAGTGTCATCAACGAGGAGAACCTGAAGTTCCTCATGGACCGCTACAACCGGGTGAACCGGTGGGTCATCGCGGACATGATCCGGCGCAGCGCCTACCATTACCCGGACAAGCCGGCCCTGATTTACGGGGACAAGACCCTTACCTATGCCGAGCTGGAGCGGGAGTGCAACCGGACGGCCAACGCCCTGAGGGACCTGGGGGTGAAGAAGTACGACCGGGTGGCCATCCTGGCCCACAACACGATCCACCACGTCCTGACGTGGTTCGGGTGCTGCAAGATCGGGGCGATCTATCTCGCCATCAACTATCTCCTGCGGGGGAAGGACATCTCGTACTGCATCAACCACTCTGAGAGCAAGGTCTTCATCATCGAGGACGCCCTCTACGATCTCGTGAAGGATGTCATGGACGACATGCCCACGGTTAAGCACTACATCTGGTCCGACCAGGTGGCGGGTAAGCCCCCCGTAAGCGACGTCTTCAAGAACTTCGACACGTGGTACGGCGCCTACCCCGACACGGAGCCCGAGGCGATCCTCCATATCGAGGACCCGTGCCAGATGACCTACACGAGCGGCACGGAATCCCTCCCCAAGGGGGTCATCATCAGCAACCAGGCCCTGATGGCCGAGTACATGGGGACCATCGTGGACGGTCAGTACGATGAGGACGACATCAACGTCAACGCCCTGCCCATCTATCACTGCGCCCAGCGGGATGTCTTCATGAACCCCGTCTTCTGGGTGGGGGGCGTGAACATCCTCATGATGCCCGACATCGGCCAGATCCTCAAGAATATCGCCTCCTACAAGGCGACGATGTTTTTCGCCCCGCCGACGGTGTGGATCGGTATGCTGCGCCACCCCGAGTTCGACAAGCATGATCTCTCGAGTCTCAAGAAGTGCTACTACGGTGCCTCCATCATGCCCGTGGAGATCTTGAAGGAGATGATGGAGCGACTCCCCGGGGTGAGGATCTACAACTACTACGGCCAGACAGAGCTGGCGCCGTACCACACCATCCTGAAGGCCAAGGACGCCCTGAGGAAGCTCGGTTCGGCGGGCATGGGTGGTTTGAACATGGAGACCCGCCTGGAGGACGACGACGGCAACCCCATCGAGAAGGCCGGGGTGCCGGGCGAGATCTGCGGCAAGGGTCCCCACGCCCTGATCATGTATTTCAAGGAGCCGGAGAAGACGGAAGAGGCCATGAAGGGCGGCTGGTTCCACTCGGGCGACATCGGCGTCATGGACGAGGACCGCTACATCACCGTCGTGGACCGGAAGAAGGACATGATCAAGACGGGCGGCGAGAACGTGGCGACCCGGGAGGTGGAGGAGGCGATCTACCTCGACAAGCGGGTCCAGGAGGTGGCGGTGATCGGCCTGCCCGATCCGAAGTGGGTCGAGTTGGTGACGGCGGTGGTGGTCCTGAAGCCGGGCGAGACCATGACGGAGGAGGAGCTCATCGCCCACTGCCGCAAGGAGCTGGCCCCATTCAAGTGCCCGAAGAAGGTCATCTTCGTCGACGCCCTTCCCAAGACGCCCACGGGCAAGATCCTCAAACGGGAGATGAGGGTCATGTACAAAGACAAGTAAGGGCTTTTAAATCCGGGCCGACCCACCTTGGGTGGGCGGCCCCTTTTCCTTTCCCTCCCCGATGAACGTTCTCCTCGTCAACCCTTTCTTCGACGGCCGGGCGGAGGTTCCTCCCCTCTCCCTGGCGGCCGTCGCCGCCGGTGTTATCGAAGACGGTTTTACCGTGGAGATCCTCGATCTCGACACCCGCGCGGAGGATGAGGGCCGCCGGGTATTGACGGAGGCCCTTGAAAGGTTGTCGCCCCGTGTCGTCGGCGTTACCTCCCTGTCCCACAATTTCGCCGGGGCCCTGCAGGTGTGTCGTGCCGCCAAGGAGCTCTCACCGTCGGCCGTGACGGTCCTGGGGGGCGTCCACGCCACGGTGTGCCACGAGACGCTCCTTTCGTCCCACCCGGAACTGGACATGATCTGCCGGGGAGAGGGCGAGGAGGCCTTCCGTGACATCTGCCGTGCCGTTTACGTGGGGGTTTCCCCCGAGGACGTCACGGGGGTCAGTTACCGTTCGGGAAGGGGTGTCGTCCATAACCCCCCCCGGACGCCCGCGGCCCTCGATGACAACCCCCTGCCCGCCTTTCATCTCCTCCAGGGGGGCGGTTATCGCACCTGGAGTCTCTCTTCGAGCCGTGGTTGTCCCCACCGTTGCTCCTTTTGCTCCTTGCGGGGTCTCTACGGGGGGAGGGTGCGCTGGGAACCCCTGGGGAAGATCATGGAGGAGTTGGACCTGCTGCGTCGTCTGGGGGCGAGGAGGGTCATGTTCACGGACGACAACCTCACGGCCAAACCGGACCGGGTGAGGGACCTGTGCCGCCGCATCGCCGCCTCCGGCCTGGGCGGGGCCATGGAGTTTTACGCCCAGGGGCGCATCGACGACTTCCGCCGTTTCCCCCTCATGGCCTCATGGTTGAGCGAAGCAGGTTTCAAGGCCGTTTACGTGGGCGCCGAGTCCGGTTCCCCGGCGGTGTTGGCCAGGTACGGCAAGGACCTCACCCCCGCCGACATCGTCCGGGGCGTCGAGGTCTGCGTGGAGCAGAACCTCATGCCCGTCGTGAGCTTCATCCTCTTCGGCCCGTGGGACACCGTCGAGACCGTCCGGGAGACCCTCCGTCTCGCCCTGGCCCTGTTCGAGAGGGGGGCGGAGATCGCCTACACCGAGTCCCTCGTCCCCTTCCCGGGGACGCCCGTCAAAGAAGAACTCGCGGCGGAGGGGAAATGGCTGGAAACGCAGGGGGTCTATCACTTCAAGAGTTGCACGGGCCTCGACACGGACCGTCTCTATGACCTCCTCGACCTGGCGCGATCCATGAGCCGCGCCGTCTATGACGCCGACCCCCTCTACCCGTGGCGCCGGGTCTACCACGAGTTCCGCCTTCTCCTCTCCCTCCTGGAGGGCGAGGTCCCGGAACCGTACCTGAGATGGCGCCGGGAAGAGGCCGACCTTTCCCAAGGGGCCTCCCAGACGAGACGATCCATCGACGAGGCCCTCGCCGCCCTCGTGCCGGATACCCGCCTTTAGGCCTTCTTGAAACTCCCGGCCAGGGCGTTCATGATGAACTCCTGAAAGGCGGCGTCGTGCTCCCGGCAGAAGGATTCCTCGAAGCCCCAGGCGTCGTTTTCGACAAAGAACCTCTTCACCGTGGCCAGGACGTGGGCGGGGGCCTTGAGGATGCCCCGCCCGATCTCGGACGCCCTCTCGAGGAGGACCTCCGGTTTCGTGACCTCGCTGACGAGGCCGATGCGGAATGCCTCTTGGGCGTCGATGGTGCGGCCCGTCAGGCAGAGGTCCCGCGCCGGGCCGGTGCCGACGATCCACTTCAGGGGCGTGTAGAGGGTGGGGGTGAAGCGGATCTCGGGATGGCCGAAGGCGGCCTTCTCGGAGCAGATACGCATGTCGCAGAGCTTGGCCAGATCGAAGCCCCCCGCCAGGGCCGGGCCGTTGACGGCGGCCAGGGTGGGCTTCGGGAAACGCCAGAGCTCCCGGTGGTAGAGGGAGGAGGTGCGGAAGATTTCCGGCAGGAGTTCCGGGACCTTGAACTCACCCAGGTCGAAACCCGCCGTGAAGGAGGGGCCGGCGCCGGTGATGATGACCATCCCCACGGCGGGGTCCTTTCGCCAGGCAACGAGGGTTGATATGATCTCTTGACGCATCTTGATGGAGATGGCGTTGTGCCTCTCCGGCCGGTTGAGGGTGAGGACGGCGAGGCCGTCCCTTACCTCCGTGAGGATCGTCTCTCCCGACATGACAGGCCTCCATGGGAAAAGCCCCCCGGTTTCGCCGGGGGGCTCGAGACAGGTCTTTCCCTTACTTGAAGCTGCTCAGGATGTCCCTGGCGATGATGACACGCTGGATCTGGTTCGTCCCCTCGTAGATGGAGGTGATCCGCACGTCCCGGTAGTACCGCTCCACGGGGAACTCCTGAGTGTAACCGTAACCGCCCAGGATCTGGATGGCGTTGTGGCAGGCCCTCTCCGCCGCCTCCGTGGCGTAGTACTTGGCCATGGAGGCCTGACGGGCGAAGAAGCGCCCCTTCTCCTTCTGGAAGGCGGCGTTCATGAGGAGGAGCCTTGCCGCCTCGAGTTCCGTGAAGGACTCGGCGATCATCCACTGGATGGCCTGGAAATTGGAAATGGACTGATCGAACTGGCGCCGCTCGATGGCGTACTTCGTGGCGTACTCGATGGCGGCCTGGCCGACGCCGAGGGCGAGGGAGCCGATGCCGATGCGGCCGCCCGCCAGCTCACCCACGGCCGTCCGGAATCCGTCGTTGAGTTTGCCCATCATGTTTTCCTTCGGGATCCGGCAATCCTCGAAGATCAGCTCGTTCGTGGCCGAGGCGTGCTGTCCCATCTTGTGCTCCGCCCTGCCGACGGTGAAGCCCTTGGTGCCGTTCTCCACCAGGAAGGTGGTGATGCCCTTCCCCTTGGGGGCGGACTTGTCCGTCACGGCCCAGACGACGAAGACCCCCGCGTATTCGGCGCTGGTGATGAAGATCTTGCTGCCGTTGAGGACCCACTCGTTGCCGTCGAGGACGGCGGAGCATTTCATCCCCGCGGGATCGGAACCCGCCGTCGTCTCCGTCAGGCCGAAGCCCCCCGCGTAGTACTCGCCGGAGCAGATCTTGGGGATGTACTTCTTCTTCTGCTCCTCCGTGCCGATGGCCTGGATGACCTCGGCCACCATGTTGTTGACGGACATGGTGACGGCGGTGGAGGCGCAGGCCCGGGCGATCTCCGTGATCGCCAGGCTGAAGGCCACGACCCCCGCTTCCGATCCCCCGTACTCGGCCTTGACGTTGATCCCCATCAGTCCCAGTTCCCCGAGCTTGCGGAGGTTCTTGAGGAACGTCTCCCGGTCGCCTTCCTGGTCCAGCTTGGCCGCCACGGGCTCCAGCTCCGATTTGGCGAAGTTGCGGGCCGTGTCTTGAATCATCCTTTGGTCTTCCGTCAAATCTAAGTTCATTGCTTCTCTTCCCCTTCCTGATTTTGATTATGAAACCACCTGCCGTCTTTACAGATGGGTGATTGCCGTCTTTGTCTGGTCATCAAAGAAAGAGGGGAAGCAAGCTTCCCCTCTTTTCGGTCCCTGTTCTTTAAGCCTTGTCGATGATGGCCTGTATCTCGGGCGTGTAGGGCGTCTTCGCCGGGAGGAAGATCAGCTCGGGATCCACGAACTCCCTGAGGACGAAGAGCTCCCGGTAGGTGGGCCTGGGGGTCTCCCCCTTCACCCGCGAGACGTTGAGATCGAAGCCGCAGTTCTCCTTGATCTGTTCCACCGTGACGCCGGGATGGCAGGTCTCCAGGTAGATGATGCCGTTCTCGTCGAAGCGGTAGACGCCCATGTTGGTCACTACGGCCACGGGACCGCAGTCGGCGAAGGGCGTCCCCTTCCAGACCTCCTTCTTGGGCTTCCACTCGTTGGTCTTGAAGTCCCAGCACCACCAGCCGGGGGTGGTCGTGTAGTCGTTCCTCTCCAGGAAGCGCCTCTTCTCCTGGAGGATGATGAAGGCCGTGCGTTTGGCCATGGTGCCGATGTCGGAGTTGCCCCCCGAGCCGGTGAAGCGGTGGGCGGGGGCGTAGTAGTCGCCGATGGAGGTCACGTTGACGCCGCCGTACTTGTCGATGGCCGCGCCTCCCAGGAAGCCCAGGGTGACGTAGCCCTGCTGGAGGTAGTAACCGAAGGTATCGACGAGACCGCCGAGGGTGGAGCTCATGTTGGCGGCGCGCTGGTCGCACACCGACATGGGGACGTGCATCGTCTTGCCGTCGCAGATCCCGGACTCGTAGATGAGCACCGCGTTCGGCGCGTTGGTGAAGTTGGCCGTCATGATGCCCACCATGGGCAGACCCGTACCCGCGAAGACGATGTCGTCGTTGCGGACCTCATGGGCCACGGCGATGGCCATGAGTTCGGGAAGGATGAACTCCCCCACGTTGGCCGGTACATCGGGGATCTGGTCTATCAAAGCCATCAATTCTTCCATAGATTTAGCCATATCTGTTTCCCCCCTTTCGTTAGTAACCGCTTCTTGCGACGGACAGAGGCATCTTCATCCTGGGCGCCGGTTTCTTACCCCTCATCATCCGAGTGCTGTAGCCGGTCACACTGTCGGCCCTAAGATCGAGGAGCCTCTTGGCACCGAGTTTCACTACGAAATCTTCCCAGTTCGCGGGACCGTAAACCCACTCGTCGAGCCATTTCTTCAGGTCTTCCGGGTTCCGCGAGGCCTTGTCCATCTCCCGCATGAAGGGTGCGTCGTAATCGTAGTAGAAGGGTACCGAGCTCGGGAAGGCGCCCCAGGGGCATTCCACGATTGCATCCACCACGAAGAAGGGGATCTGGTTGCTCTCGGGTTGTTTTCTCATCTCCGCCTCGGGGACGATCTCCTCGGCGATGATGACGACCTTCTCACAGGCGAAGGAGATCTCTTTGTCGATGGTCCCCACGCCCCGCCAGCGGGCCGTTCCCTTGTCCCCCGCCTGGGCGACGTGAATGATGGCGAGTTCGGGCGTGGCGGCGGGGAGGAGGATTACATCCCCATCCGTCCACCAGAAGGGTTCCTGCATCTGGATGAACTTCTTCTTGGGGATCAGGGGGTTTTTACCGTCCCTGAGACCGGCCCGACCCAGGGCGTCGTATTTCTCGTTATAGAGATCCGATCCCAGGGGGGCATAATAGGGGATGAAAGGCGCGCCGATGGCCCCGGCGAGGAAGCGCATGGCCATGGAACCGTGGGAGTAATCTTCCAGGATCACCTTGCCCTGTTTGTAGAGACGCTCGAGGTTGATGTCGATCTTGCCGGCCATCTCCCCCCAGCCCATCCAGTCCGTCTCGTAGATCTTCATGGCCCCCACGGCATTGAGGAGCCAGGTGCAGACGCCGCCGTGACGGTCGATAACATGGATGTCCTTGATCCCCTGCCTCACCGTCTCCCAGGCGAAGGCGAAGGGGTTGCGGTTGAAACCCGTAAACCCGCTGAAAGCACATACCACGCCGTCGTGCATGAATTTCTTGACCGCCTCCTCGAGGGTCAAGATTTCGGCTTTTTTCGATTTCCCGCGAATTCTCGGCATAACTACCTCCTTTTGTTTTTAATGAACCCCTTTTGACGAGACAAAAATATGCCCTTGGTGTGCGTGTCACCTCCTTTCCTTCCGGGATTCGTGGTGATGATCGTGTTCCGCTGTTTATTGGGACACAGCTTCATCAGACCTTCATAAACGGGTCTATGATCGTATGTGGTGAAATAAGGACGAAAGCATCTGCTGCCCACTAGTCTGTAGAGAAAGCTCTTTGATTTGTCAAGAAGAAATAAGGTCGTGAAAGGGAGCGGGCCGGTCAGGTCTCACCCTCGACCCCCGGGGGTATGAAGATCCTCTTCCTCCTGCCCGCGGAGACCTCCGTGGCGAGCTTCCTCAGGAGATCGGCAGGGATGGAGTCCCTGAGGTCTTCCACCTTCATCTCTATGACCTCGCAGTAGGCGTGGGTGAAGCCTTCGTAGAGGGCCGTCAGGTAATTCAGGCCGCCGTCGGGCGTCCCGAGCTTGATATCCTCCTCGATGACGGCGCAGATGAAGGGATCCTCGGCGAGCTTGAGGGAGGAGCCCTCGAGGCGTTTCAGGTATTCATGGGGAAGGATACCTTCCTCCCCGCGCAGACACGACAGCTGGTGGAATACGAGGTAGCAGTACTCGGCCCGTTCCCGTATCTCTTCCTTCGAGAGCATGCTAATCCCTGGTTCGCGGTTGGAAGAGCCTCTCCCCGATGCGGGTGCCGTCGAATCCGTATGCCTCCAGGCCCGGGACGATGACCCGGGCCGTGGGGACGCCCAGATCCTCAACGGTGAGATCGACGACGATCACCCGCGTGAGGCCCGCCTCTCTCAGGCGGTCCGTCACCGCCTCGATATCCGCCAGGATGTCCATGGTGTAGTGGGAAGGGAGGTCGCCGAGGGTGATAGGTTTCTGGTCTTCCTCGTCCTTATAGATCTCCGGCTCCAGATAGGTGATCGGCCTTTCCCTGAGGCGGGAAGGACCGAAACGCCTCAAAAGAAGGGCTCTGGTCGTCGCCGCCTCCATCATGGCCCGACCGGCGGCCACCATGGGGTCCAGGTGGGCGCCGAATCCGTCCATGGGCATCATGTCCGGCTGTTCCAGATCGATTATCCGGGCGGCGACCACGGGGATGCCGAGATCCGAGGTGTAATCGGCAAGGGTCACCTCGACCCGGGCCTGGTGGAGGCGCCGGTGGATCTCGTGGAGGAAATCCCTGTCCGACGCCGAGGGTATGATCTCCGGGGGGGTCAGGCGCGCGAACTTGACGATGCTCCAGGCATCCCTTTCCACGACCTCGAGGAGACCGTGATAGACGGCCTCCTCGAGGGTGTTTCCCGAGGCGATCCCGTTGGTGTGGGTGGCCATCACGACGATCCCGTCCTCATGGAAGGGGTGGTAAACGGCGCAGGCGGGGACGAGGATCTCTTCGCCGTTGACGATGTCATAACCCCGCACCCAGTTGATCTGGACCTCGGGGTCGTATTCGCTGAACCGGGGGAGAATCAGGTCCCGCGGGTCCAGGAGGGTGTGCCTTCCCCTGAGCTCCCGCCAGGAGCCCCTGACGAGGCGGTCTGAATAGTCACTTTTGAATTCGGAACAGTGACGCTCCACCGCCTCCATGGTCAGGGAGACCTGGGCCTGGACGGGGGAGATTCCCTTCCCCGTGTGGTAGGTCTCTGAGCCGTCGGGGCGGAGGCGGCGGCAGGAGAAGACGGGGAGGCCGATCCTGTCCCATACTGATATCTCATGAAAATCTTCCATCCCCAGTCTGTGCCTCATGCCCGCCACGAAGGCGAGGGTGTCCTCCGGCATCCGGCAGCGGTGGGTGTCGTGGATATAGACCTTGGGACAGGCTTTCAGCTCCATTAAAATACCCTCCTCGGCGTGCTTGACGCCTATAGCACAGAATCGACGAAAATCCCCTCCCTTTTTTGAAATTTCAAATTGACAACGGCCTCCTAAAGGGTTATAGCTCTGTGGGTCAATGGCAGAAACACTCTCCATTCCCAAGATCTCGGAATCAGTGAAAGCTTGTTCATAGCCTGTCGATATGGGGCAAAGGTCCGTGGGACAAAGGGTCTTTGCCGTAATCTCAAGGAAGGGCGGGGGTTCGGTAGATCGTGAGGACAGAAGCGACGTTTTTTCCCTTTGGTCCCCTTTACCCTTCCGTCAACCACGACCGTTTCGTCGAAAAAATAATCACCCATCTCAAAGCGGCCGGGAACCTCGCCGTGACCATGAGTCACGGCCGGGGAACGGCGGAACAATAAGGAGGAGATCATGGACAAGGTACCGCAGAAACTGGAGAAGAACAGGAAGGACTATTACGCGGGGGCCAAGGTGGCCGGTTTCGGCGAGCGAAAGCCTGATTTCACGGGCATGGGCCGGGCTTTCAAGAACACCTACAGGAATCTTCGTCCCGTCGTGTGCGTGGAGGCTTGCCGGACGCCCTACGGGGTCTTCGGCGGCTCCCTCAAGGAGTACGACGCCCCCCAGCTCGGGGCCCTGGCCATCAAGGAATGCCTCCGTCGGACGGGGGGCAAGGTCAAGGGGGAAGATGTGGACTACGTGATCATGGGCCAGGTCGTCCCCGCGGGCTGCGGCCAGGTCCCGAGCCGCCAGGCGACCCTCCTGGCGGGACTGCCCGAGTCGGTGCCCTCCATCACGGTGAACAAGGTCTGCTCCTCGGGTATCAAGACCATCGACCTGGCCGTGCAGATGATTCAGACGGGCAGGGCGGAGATCGTCATCGCCGGCGGCCAGGAGAGTATGAGCAACTGCCCCTACGCCCTCCCGGACATGCGGTGGGGTTACCGCATGGGCCTGCCCCAGGGCCGCGTCGTGGACCTCATGGTCTATGACGGTCTGTGGGACGCCTTCTACAACCGCCACATGGCGATCCACGGTTCCGAGACGGCCGATGAGTTCGGCTTCACCAAAGAGGATCAGGACGAGTGGGCCTACCTGTCCCAGATGCGGGCCGTGGAGGCGATGAAGGCCGGGCGTCTCGACGACGAGATCTTCCCCGTCGTCGTTCACAAGGGCAAAGAGGAGGTGATCTTCGACCGGGACGAGGGACCGCGGCCCAATACGACCATGGAGGGCCTGGCGAAGCTGCCTCCCGTCTTCAACCACAAGAGCACCGTGACGGGCAAGCCCGGGAGCGTCACGGCGGGCAACGCCCCCGGCGTCAACGACGGCGGCGACGTCTGCCTCATGATGAGCGCCGAGAAGGCCGCCGAGCTGGGTCTGAAGCCCCTCTTCACGGTCCTGGATTACGCCGAGGTCTCCCAGCCCACGAAGGACATCGCCACCGTCCCGGGCCTCTCCATCAAGAAGATCCTGGAGCAGAACGACCTCACCATCGACCAGGTGGACCTCATCGAGATCAACGAGGCCTTCGCGGCGGTGGTCCTCGTCAGCGCCCGGGCCATTTTGGGCCTCTCCAAGGAGGACATGCTCAAGAAGGTGAACGTCAACGGCAGCGCCATCGCCTATGGGCACCCCATCGGCGCCACGGGCGCCCGGATCCTCATGACCCTCGCCTACGAACTGCGCCGCCGCGGCGGCGGTATCGGGGTCTGCGGTATCTGCTCGGGCCACGCCCAGGGTGATGCCATGCTGATCAAGGTAGAGCCGTAAGGCTAAATAAACGACCAGTTTCAATATCGGTGAAAGGAGAAGCAAGGTATGAGAGAAGCGGTAATCGTGAGCGGCGCCCGGACGGCCGTCGGTGAGTTCGGCGGTTCCCTGAAGGGCGTATCGGTAGTGGAGATGGGGCGCGTCGTCATCAAGGAGGCCCTCAAGAGGGCCGGTCTCAGGCCGGCGATCAGTGACTTCGTCAAGTCCTGCCGTCCCACGGCCTTCGGCGAGTTCGACATGACGGAGCTTCAGAAGAAGCACTATGACTACGATTCCTCCCTGACGCCCGTCTACGTCGACGAGGTCATCATGGGCAACGTCCTGACGTCCGGTGTGGGTCAGAACCCACCCCGCCAGGCGGCGCTCTTCGCCGGTCTGCCCGAGGAGACCAACGTCTTCACCGTCCAGAAGGTCTGCGCCTCGGGGATGAAGGCCATCACCCTCGCCGCCCAGGCCATTCTGGCCGGAGAGGCGGACATCATCGTGGCGGGCGGTATGGAGAACATGAGTAACGTACCGTATGCCTTGGCCGACGCCCGCTGGGGTTTCCGGATGAACATGCCCTTCGGGAAGATCACGGACCTCATGGTCCACGACGGCCTCTGGGAGATCTTCAATTCCTACCACATGGGCTTCACGGCGGAGAACATCGCCGAGAAGTACGGCATCTCGAGGGAGGAACAGGACAAGCTGGGATACGAGAGCCACCGCCGCGCCCGGGCGGCCATCGCCTCCGGCGCCGTAGCGGACGAAATCGTCCCCATCGTCATCCCCCAGAAGAAGGGTGACCCCAAGGTCTTCAACGTCGATGAAAGACCCATGGACACCACCCTGGAAAAGATGGCCAAGCTGGCCCCCGTCTTCAAGAAGGGCGGCACCGTCACGGCGGGCAACGCCTCTGGGATCAACGACGGGGCGGCGGCCGTCGTCGTCATGAGCGCCGAGAAGGCCAAGGAATTGGGTCTCCAGCCCCTGGTGAAGATCAAGGCCTGGGCCTCCGGCGGCGTCGACCCGGCTTACATGGGCCTCGGCCCCATCCCGGCGGTCAGGAAGATCTACAAGAAATTAGGGCTCTCGACGAAGGACATCGATCTCTTCGAGCTCAACGAGGCCTTCGCCGTCCAGGCCCTGGCGTGCATCAAGGAGCTGGAGATCGATCTCGACAAGTGCAACCTCAACGGCAGCGGTATCTCCATCGGGCACCCCATCGGCTGCACGGGGGCGAGGATCACCTACACCCTGGCCATGCAGATGAAGAAGAAGGGCCTGAATCTGGGCATCGCTTCTTTGTGCATCGGCGGCGGTCAGGGGATGGCCATCCTGCTCGAGAAGGTATAAGCAAGGCAGTCAAGGGCGGCGGCCCGCGTGGCCGCCGCCATCTAAATCCAACACAAGGAGGGTCTTATGGCAGTTAAAACGTTTGGCGTCGTCGGCGCCGGCCAGATGGGCAACGGCATCGCCCAGGTCGCGGCCTATCCCGGCGGACTCAATGTCATCATGAACGACATCGCCGACCAGTTCGTGGACAGGGGTTACGATACCATCTCCAAGAACCTGGACCGGCTGGTGGCCAAGGAGAAGATCACGGCCGACCAGAAGGCGGAGATCCTGGGGCGGATCAAGAAGAGCACCAACATCGAGGACATGAAAGACGCCGACTTCGTCGTCGAGGCCGCCATCGAACGCGAGGACCTCAAGCTGAACATTTTCAAAAAGCTCGACGAGATCTGCCGTCCCGACGTCGTCCTGGCCACCAACACCTCGTCGATCCCCATCACCCGCATCGCCGGCGCCACGAAGCGGCCCGAGAAGATCATCGGGATGCACTTCATGAACCCCGTCCCCGTCATGCGCCTCGTCGAGATCATCCGCGGTCTGGCCACCTCCCAGGAGACCTATGACCTCACCGAGAGCCTCTCCAAGCAGTTCGGCAAGGTCCCCGTGGAGTGCAACGACTTCCCCGGCTTCATCTCGAACCGCATCCTCATGCCCATGATCAACGAGGCCTTCTACGCCCTCATGGAAGGCGTCGGGACCCCCAAGGCCATAGACGACATTATGGTCCTGGGGATGAACCATCCCATGGGCCCCCTGGCCCTGGCGGACCTCATCGGCCTCGACACCTGCTGGGCCATTATGAACGTCCTGCACCAGGGCTTCGGTGATTCCAAGTACCGCCCCTGTCCCCTGTTGAAGAAATACGTCGACGCCGGCTGGCTGGGCCGGAAGGTCGGCAAGGGCGTCTACGACTACGGCAAGTGAGGTCAAGTCAATCTCTTTAAGGAAGGGGGAGTGGATAGATGGAATTCAAGAATCTTTTGTACGAGCTGGACGGCGGGGTGGTCACCATCACCATCAACCGGCCCAAGGCCCTCAACGCCTTGAACTCGGAGGTCATGGGGGAGATCAATGCCGCCGTAACGGCCTGCGGGAAGGATGACGCCGTCAAGGCCGTCATCATCACCGGCGCGGGGGAGAAATCCTTCGTGGCCGGCGCCGACATCTCCCAGATGGTGGACATGAAGCCCCAGCAGGCCATGGCCTTCATGGAGTTCGGGATCGAGACCTTCCGGCTCATCGAGACCCTGCCGAAACCGGTCATCGCCGCGGTGAACGGCTTCGCCCTCGGCGGCGGCACGGAGCTGGCCATGTCCTGCGATTTTCGGTTCGCCTCCGAGAACGCCCGTTTCGGCCAGCCGGAGATCCTCATCGGCCTCATCCCCGGTTGGGGGGGGACGCAGCGCCTGGCACGCCTCGTCGGCATGGGGAGGGCCAAGGAGCTAATCATGGCGGGCGACCAGATCAACGCCCAGCGGGCCTACGAGATCGGTCTGGTCAACAAGGTGTTCCCGTTGGATCAGCTCCTGCCGGAGACGAAGAAATTCGCCGCCAAGCTGGCGACCCTGCCCGGTTTTGCCCTGAAGATGGCCAAACACGCCATCAACTTCGGTTATGACCTGGCCCTGGACAACGCCATGAGACTGGAGACACAGTGCTGCGCCCAGTGCTTCAGCACGGACGATCAGAAGGAGGGTATGCGGGCCTTCCTGGAGAAGAGGAAGCCGCAGTTCAAGGGATGTTAGACCTGTAAGAAAAAATTTTAAGGGGGGTATTACTATGAATTTTGCTTTGACCGAAGAGCAACAGATGGTGAAGGACCAGGTAACCAGGTTTGCCGAGACGGAGATCAAACCCATCGCGGCGGAGCTGGACCGCACACACCGGCATCCCGAGGAGATCTGCCGCAAGCTGGGGCAGATGGGGATCATGGGCGTCGCCATCCCCACGGAATACGGCGGCGCCGGCATGGACACGGTGACTTACGTCCACTGCATGATCGCCATTTCCAAGGCCTGCGCCAGCACGGGGGTCATCGTTTCCGTCAACAACTCCCTTTACGGCTTCCCCCTTAACACCTACGGGACCCACGAGCAGAAGCTGAAGTATCTCGTCCCCGTCGCCAGCGGCCAGGTGGAGGGGTGCTACGCCCTCACGGAGGCCAACGCCGGTTCCGACGCCGCGTCTTTGGCCTGCCGGGCCGTCCTCAAGGGGGATAAGTACATCGTCAACGGCGTCAAGCGTTTCATTACCAACGGCAACGTGGCCCGCTACTGCGTCCTCGCCGCCACGGAGGATCCCGCCAAGGGTTACAAGGGGGTCCTTAACCTGGTCGTCGACCTGAAGAATACCCCCGGCTTCTCCATCGGGAAGATCGAGGAGAAACTGGGGATCTTGGCCTCCGGGACGGCGGAGCTCGTCTTCGAGGACGCCGAGGTCCCGGCGGAGAACCTCCTGGGCAAGCCCGGCCAGGGGTTCCGCCAGATGCTCTCCGGTCTCGATGCGGGGCGTATCGGCATCGGTTCCCAGGCCTGCGGCATCGGAAAGGCCGCCCTCGAGGACGCCCTGAATTACGCCAAGGAGAGGGTCCAGTTCGGCAAACCCATCTCCACCTTCCAGGCGATCCAGTTCAAGTTGGCTGACATGGCCACGGAACTCGACGCCGCCGAGCTCCTCCTCCTCAGGGCCGCCTGGATGGAGGACAACCACATGGACTACGAGAAGGAATCGGCCATGGCCAAGATGTACGCCTCCGACGTCGCCATGAAGGCGGCCATCGAGTGCGTCCAGATCTTCGGCGGTTACGGATACTGCAAGGAGTACCCGGCGGAGCGGCACATGAGGGATGCCAAGATCTGCCAGATCTACGAGGGCACCAACGAGATCCAGAGGGTCGTCATCGCCAGGAAGCTCCTGAGCCTGCGTTAAGATTTTGACGAAACCAGCGGGTGGGCGGGGCAAGATACCCGCTCACCCTTCTTTTTGAGGAGGGACCATGGACCCCGAGCTGATCGACAAACTGGTGATCCCCGGCAACACCAAGATCGTGTTTCTCATCATGGACGGTCTGGGGGGGCTGCCGCGGGAAGAGGGGGGACTGACGGAACTGGAATCGGCCCGGCGGCCCAACATGAACGCCCTGGCCAGGGTCTCCCTCTGCGGGCTCTTGGATCCCGTGGCCCCCGGTGTTACACCGGGCAGCGGTCCCGCCCATTTCGCCCTCTTCGGGTATGACCCCGTCAAGAACAACATCGGCCGGGGGATCCTCGAAGGGGCCGGGATAGATTACCCCATGACGGATCGGGACCTCCTCATCCGGGTGAACTTCGCCACGGCCGACGGAGAAGGGCGGGTCGTGGACCGCCGTGCCGGCCGCATCGACACGGAGACCAACCGGAGGGTCTGTGCCAAACTCCAGGAGGCCGTACGCCTCGGACCGGGGATCGAGGTCTTCTTCGAGCCCGTGAAGGAACACCGGGCCCTCCTCGTCTTGAGGGGCGACGGCCTCGAGGACCGGATCCAGGAAACGGACCCCCAGAAGACGGGGGTCCCCCCTCTCCCCCCCGCCCCTTTGAGCCCCGCCGCCGAGGCGACCTCCCGGATCCTTGAGGAGGTCGTCGGCCGGGCCCACGCCGCCCTGGCCGACGAACCCAAGGCCAACACCCTCCTCTTGCGGGGTTACGCCCGTTACCGCCGCTACCCCTCCCTGAGGGAGCGTTTCCTCCTCAACCCCCTCGCCGTGGCCGTCTATCCCATGTACCGGGGCATCGCCCGTCTCTTGGGGATGACCGTCGCCGGCGGCGCCGACACGATCGAGAAGGAATTCGCCCTGGTCAGGGAAAACTACGGGACCTACGACTTCTTCTTCCTCCATGTGAAGCCTACGGACTCCAGGGGAGAAGACGGCGATTTCGAGGGCAAGGTCAAGGTCATCGAGGAGGTGGACGCCCTGTTGCCCCAGCTCGTCGATCTGGAACCCGACGTCCTGGTCGTCACGGGGGACCATTCCACCCCCGCCGTCCTCGCCTCCCACAGCTGGCACCCCGTCCCCGTCATCCTCCACGCCCGGACCTGCCGTCCCGACAGGGTCGAGGTCTTCTCCGAGCGGTCCTGCGCGGCCGGGGGCCTCGGCCGGATGCCCATGGTCCGCCTCATGGGACTGGCCTTGGCCCACGCGGGCCGCCTCGAGAAGTTCGGCGCCTGAAGCCCCCACATTTTTCTTGATTACAACAATATGTTGTGGTATCTGGAATGCTGACCACAACATATGGGAGTTATTTTCCTTTAATTCCAGCGTTTTCTCTTTTTTGAAGGGGGGGGTCCGGGCCATGCACAGCAAGATTCGCAAGCGGGATGGTCGTCTCGTAAAGTTCAACGCCGAGAAGATCACCAACGCCATCGCCAAGGCGGGGACGGCTACGGGGGAGTTCGACGAAAAGGTGGCCAGGAAACTGACCATCCGCGTCCTGAACCTGGCGGAGAGGCTCTTCGACAATCGGATCATGTCCGTCGAGGAGGTCCAGGATATCGTCGAGGAGGTACTCCTCGCCTCGCCTTACCGCCGCACGGCCAAGGCCTATATCATCTACCGGGACCAGCACGCCCGCCTGCGGGAGATCGCCAATCGCATGGAGGTCGATCTCGTCGATCAGTACCTCAAGAAGATCGATTGGAAGATCAACGAGAACAGCAACATGGATTACTCCCTCCAGGGGCTGAACAATTACATCTCCTCCGAGGTCAGCAAGGTCTACTGGCTCAACGAGGTCTATTCGCCGGAGATCCGCAAGGCCCACACGGACGGGGATTTCCACATCCACGACCTCAGTCTCCTCTCCGTCTACTGCGTCGGCTGGGATCTCTACGACCTGTTGCTCGAGGGCTTCCGGGGGGTTTCCGGCAAGGTGGAGAGCCGCCCGGCCAAGCACCTCCGCAGCGCCCTCGGTCAGGTGGTCAACTTCTTCTACACCCTCCAGGGTGAGGCGGCGGGCGCCCAGGCCTTCTCCAACTTCGACACCCTCCTTGCCCCCTTCATCCGCTATGACGCCCTGAACTACAAGGAAATCAAGCAGGCCCTTCAGGAGTTCATCTTCAACATCAACGTCCCCACCCGGGTCGGTTTCCAGACCCCCTTCACGAACGTCACCCTCGACGTGACCGTCCCGCGCTACTATGCCGATCAGAACGTCATCATCGGCGGTCAGCCCCAGAGGGAGACCTACGGGGAGTTCCAGGAGGAGATGGATCTGTTCAACAAGGCCTTCCTGGAGGTCATGGCGGAGGGGGACGCCAAGGGGAGGGTCTTTACGTTCCCCATCCCCACCTACAACATCACCAGGGAGTTCTGCTGGGAGGACCCCAAGCTGAACGGCCTGTGGGAGATGACGGCCAAGTACGGCGTCCCCTATTTCTCCAACTTCATCAACTCCGACATGAACCCCGAGGACGCCCGCAGCATGTGCTGCCGCCTCCGCATCGACAACCGGGAACTGGAGAAGAGGGGCGGGGGGCTTTTCGGCTCCAATCCCCTGACGGGATCCATCGGCGTCATCACCCTCAACATGCCGCGCCTGGGCTATCTCTCCCGGACGGAGCGGGAGTTCTTCGAACGACTCGACAGACTGATGGACATCGCCAAGGAGAGTCTGGAGACGAAGAGGAAGGTCCTGGAGAAGTTCACGGAGGGGAACCTCTACCCCTACACGAAGTACTATCTAAGGAGCGTCAAGGAAAGATTCGGGGAGTACTGGAAGAACCATTTCTCCACCATCGGCCTCGTCGGCATGAACGAGGCCTGCCTGAACCTCCTGGGATCGAACATCGCCTCGCCGGCGGGGCAGGAATTCACCAAGCGGGTCTTGGATTTCATGCGGGAGAAGCTCCTGCGCTACCAGAAGGAGACGAAGAACAACTACAACCTCGAATCGACCCCCGCGGAGGGGACGTCCTACCGCCTGGCCAAACTGGACAAGCAGAAGTACCCGGAGATCATCTGTGCCAACGAGGAGGCCGTGCGCCAGCGGGCTGCCGAGCCCTTCTACACCAACTCCACCCAGCTGCCCGTCAACTTCACCGACGACATCTTCGAGGCCCTGGACCTCCAGGACGGCATCCAGGTGAAATACACGGGCGGGACGGTGTTTCACACCTTCGCGGGGGAGAGGATCGACGACCCCGCCTCAGTGAGGCAGCTGATCCGGCGGATCTGCACGAAGTACCACCTGCCCTATCTCACCTTCACCCCCACCTTCAGCGTCTGTCCCAGTCACGGCTACCTGAAGGGGGAACGGGAGCTCTGCCCCGAGTGTCACGAGCCCTGTGAGATCTATTCCCGGGTGGTCGGTTACCTGCGGCCGGTCAAACAGTGGAACAAGGGTAAACAGGCGGAATTCGCCCAGAGAAAGGTCTTCAGTTTCTGACGATGCGTATCGGCGCCCACCAGAAGGTATCCCTCATCGATTACCCGCCGTACATCAGCGCCGTGGTCTTCACCCAGGGCTGCAACTTCCGCTGTCCCTACTGCCACAACCCGGAGCTGGTCCTGCCGGAATCTTACGAGGAGACCCTGGAGGTGGATTCGATCTTGTCCTTCCTGGACAGGAGGAGAGGCAAGCTGGACGCCGTGGTGGTGACGGGTGGTGAGCCGACGATTCAGAAGGGTCTTTTGGCCTTCCTCAAGAGGGTGCGCGCCAAGGGCTTCCTCGTCAAGATTGATACCAACGGCTCACGGCCCGAAGTCCTGGATGAGCTCCTGGCGGCGCGGCTCGTCGATTTCGTGGCCATGGACGTCAAGGCCCCCCTCGAGCGTTACACGGAGGCGGCCGGCGTGGAGGTGGATCCGAAGGTGATCCGTGCCAGTGTGGAGATCCTGAAGGCCTCGGGTGTGGATCACGAGTTCCGCACCACCGTCGTCGAGGGGCTACTGACGGAGGAAGACCTCGATGGTGTGGCCGGCGAGTTGGCCGGCGCGAAACGTTACGTCTTGCAGAGGTTCGTACCTTCCAAGCATGTCGATCCCGCCTATGGCCGCAAGGCCCCGACGAATCTCGCCACTCTGGAGAGGGTCAAAGGACGCCTGGAGGGCAGGGTGGGCGCCGTGATCGTCCGTTAGTGGAAAGAGAGGCGCCATGCCCCGACGGCCCGATCCCGACGATCTCCTGGGCAAGATCGGGAGGCTTTCCCAGATCGGTGTCGCCCTCACCGCCGAAAGAAACATCGACCGTCTCCTGGAGATGATCATCGAGGGTGCCTGCGACCTGACTAGGGCCGACGGCGGGACCCTCTACATCCTTTCCGAGGATGCCGACGCCCTCCGCTTCGCCATCGTCCGGAACGAGACCCTCAAGATCAAGATGGGCGGCACGGGGACGCCCATCACCTGGCCGGCCGTGGCCCTCCATCTTCCCGACGGCCGGGAGAACCGCACCCAGGTCTCGGCCTACGCGGCCCTTACCGGCCAGGTCGTCAATATCCCCGATGTCTATAACGCCGAGGGCTTCGATTTTTCCGGTACAAGGGAATTCGACGGCCGGACGGGTTATCGCTCCCGATCCATGCTCGTCGTGCCCATGAGAGACCACGAGGGGGAGCTCATAGGCGTCCTCCAGCTTCTCAACGCCCGGGATGAGGCGACGGGTGAGGTGACGCCCTTTTCGGCGGAGGCCCGGATGATGGCCGAATCACTGTCCTCACAGGCCGCCGTCGCCCTCTCCCAGAACAGGTTGATCAGGGATCTCGAGGAACTCCTCGAGTCCTTCATCACCTCCATCGCCGCGGCGATCGACGAGAAGTCGCCTTACACGGGCGGCCACATCCGTCGTGTGGCGGAGCTCTCCCTCGCCATCGCCGGGAAGATAAACGAGTGCACCTCCGGCCCCTTCGCCGCCGTTCGCTTCACCGACGACGAGCTCAAGGAGCTCCGCTTCGCCGCCTGGCTCCATGACGTGGGCAAGATCACCACCCCGGAATACATCGTGGACAAGGCGACGAAGCTCGAGGCCCTCTTCGACCGCCTCGAGGTGATCAAGTTGCGTGCCCGGTTCGCGGCGGGTGATAGGGGGGCACAGGAGGGGTGGGTATCGCCTCGCGATCCCGAAAGCGGCGAGGAACCTTTGCCCGCCGACGCCTCGAGAAAAGGGCTGGAGGAAGACCTCGCCTTTCTGGAAGAAATCAACCGGGGCGACCGTCTCCTCACCGACGTTGACCTGGCCAGGATCAGGGAGATCGCCGCACGGCGCTGCTGCATCGGGGGCGAGGAGGTGCCCTTACTCACCGCCGAGGAGGTGGAAAACCTCTCGATCCGCCAGGGGACCCTCACGGGCAGGGAGCGGGAGATCATCAACAATCACGTCCGAATGACCATCAAGATCCTCAGCAGCCTGCCCTTTCCGAGGAAACTCAAGAGGGTACCCCTCTTCGCGGGGGCCCATCATGAGAAGCTTGACGGGACCGGTTACCCCCAGGGACTCAAGGGCGACCTTCTGCCCCTCCAGGCCCGGATCCTCGCCTTCGCCGACGTCTTCGAGGCCCTGACGGCCAAGGACCGGCCTTACAAAAAGGGCAAGACCGTAAAAGAGGCCCTTAGGATCATGGAATTCATGGTCAAAGACGGTCATATCGACGGCGATATCTACGACCTCTTCGTGAGGGAGGGGATATACCGCGACTACGGGGAGAGGGAACTCTCGCCCCACCAGCGGGATCTGTAGAGGCCCCTCCCTTCCCCTAACGGGGGCCGGACGGCTCCCGGCCCCTTTGCCCCATGTCCCCGCGACCGGAAAGGGCCGCGATCTCCCCCTTCACCTCCTCGGCGCGGCCGTCTCCCGGCGGCAGGCTTTGGAGGGCCGCCTTGAAATGAAAAAGGGCGCTCTCCGTCCGTTTCTTCCTCTTGAAGTAGATCCCGAAGTTGTAGTGGGACTCGAACTTGTGGCCCGCCCGGCCGTGAATCTTCGCCAGGGTGTAGAAGTAATCGTCGTCGTCGATCCGTTTGCCCTTCAGGAGATCCAACACGGAGACGGCCTTGTCAAAATCGCCCTTGGCCTCGTAGGCCTGGCCCAGCAGGAGGAGGGCCTCAGGGTCGCCTGGTTCGTGGCGCAGGCTTTCGTTCAGACAGAGGAGGGCTTCGTCCGTATGGCCCCCCTTGAGGTAGGTCCTGCCCAGGTCCCTGAGGATGTCCGCGTCCTGGGGCGCCAGGGACAGGGCCCGCCGGAACGTCGCGATGGCAAGATCTAAATTGCCCGCTTTCTCCTCCGTGACGGCGAGGCCGTAGAGGTCGTCCACGTCAAGAGGGTTTTTGTTCAGGCCATTCTGGAAACGGCGCCGGTTCGCCTCGAGATCGCCCGAGGTGATGAGGAGGCGGGTCTGAATCCTTTTGAAGTTCCCCAGGATGCTTTCCTTGCCCCGAGAAGAGTAGGCGGTCTGGATCAGGCCGTCGAGATAACGGACCCGTTCATCCGTCCCGGGGTGGGTGAGGAAGTAGGAAGGGACCGTGTTCGAGTAGAACTCGTATTTCCTCATGCTCTTCAGGAAATCCAGCATCGAGGGGGGGTCGTAACCCGCCCCCGCCAGGTACATCATGCCCAGGCGGTCCGCCTCTTCTTCCTGTTCCCGGCTGTAACGCAGGTAGAGGGAGGCGGCCGTGGCGTATGAGAAACCCATCATGGCGGCCGAGAGATCTCCCCCCCCACCGAGAAAGGCACCCGCCAGCATCCCCGCCAGGGCGGCCATGTTGAGCTTCTGCGACCTCTCGATGGTCTGGGCGATATGCCTGGCGTTGACGTGGGCGATCTCGTGGGCCAGGACGCCCGCCAGCTCGCTCTCCTTTTCGCAGAGGTTGATCAGGCCCCTGTTGACGTAGACGTAACCCCCGGGCGTGGCGAAGGCGTTGACGGCGTCGCTGCGGATGACGGAGAAGCGAAAATCGAACAGGCGCCTGTCGGAGGCCGAAAGGACGCGGTTGCCGACGGCGTTTACGTAGGCCGAGATTTTTTCGTCATGGAGGATGGCGTTGCTCTTGTCGAGTTTGTCGTAAAACTCCCGCCCGAGTTTCTTTTCGTCCTCGACGGTGAAGGAGGCCTCGGCCGGGAATCTCGACAACCCAGCGAGGACCGCCGCGAATATTAAAATCATCAGCTTCTTCTTGAAGGCACTCATACCTCGGCCCTATAACCCTTTTCCAGTGTTTGATCAAGCCGTGATAATTTTCGGGGATTTGTAATTCACCCCCCGTTGTGTTAAGGGGGGCGGGAAAGGGGGAGAACATGGCCAAGGGAGAACTTCTGCACGGCCGGACCATCGACATCCGGGTTTACGAACTTCAGGAGGGGCTCATCGAGGTGGAGGGAACCCTCCGGGATGAACGTTTCAAACCCTACGTGATGTATTCGACGGGGGTGGTGAGTGACGGGGGCGTTGTCCATGACCTGGTCATTTCCCTCGTCATCGAGGTGCCGGCCATGCGCATCGTCGATCTGGAAGTGAAGATGCCCGTCGCCCCCATGGAGGAGTGCCGCGAGGTGGGACAGGCCCTCAGGGGGCTCGTGGGCGCGGAGATCAAGCCCGGTTTCACGTCAGTGATCAAGAAGAGGTTCGGGGGGACGAGGGGCTGTCTCCATCTCAACAATCTGCTCCTCGCCATGAGTTCCGCGGCGATCCAGGGGATGTGGACCTATTTCAGCGCCAGGAGGATGAAAGACGAGGGGGTCAAGATACCCAGGGGAAACATAGAGATGGTCGTCAACAGTTGCCGCATGTGGCGGGAAGACGGACCGCTGGTGGAGAGGATCCGCCGACGCCTCGACGAGGAGGAAAAGGGATGAGACCGCGCCCCCTCATTACCATCGATGGCCCCGCCGGCGTTGGTAAGAGCACCGTGAGCCGCGAGCTCGCCAGGAGGCTTTCATATCTTTACCTCGATACGGGGGCCCTTTATCGGGCCGTGGCTTGGGCCATCTTGAAGGCCCGTGTCAATCCCGCGGAAACGGCGGCATTGGAGAGGTTCCTGAGAGGGATCTCCATCTCCCTGGGGAAGGGCGAAGCCGGTCTGGGTGTCTTCGTGGACGGCTATGAGGTCTCTTGGGAACTGAGGACGGAGGAGGTCGGGATGACGGCGTCGGTGATCTCAGCCTACCCCACGGTTAGGGAGGCCCTCCTCGACATCCAGAGGGATTTCGCGAAAGAAGGGGGGGTCGTGGCCGAGGGCCGCGACATGGGGACGGTCGTCTTTCCCGACGCCGAGATCAAGTTCTTTCTCGACGCCGATCTGGACGAGCGGATCCGCCGGCGCTATGAAGAGCTGCGGCAGAGGGGGGAAGAGGCTGATTACGAGGCCCTGAGGGAGGCGATGGTCAAAAGGGACCGCCAGGACCGGGAGAGACCGATTGCCCCCCTGAGACCCCCGGCCGATGCCGTCGTCGTCGACGCGACAGTCCTCGACGCCGCCGGGGTCGTATCTTTGATGATGGGGGTCGTGGAGGCCTACCTTGTTTCTAAGGGGAAAAAAGATGCGAATCTGGCGGTGATCGGCGCCGAATAGGCTTGATATTTTGTATGGTCTGTGATAGCAAAGCAAGATTGCATGACCAATTGAAAAAAGCAGGGGGTAAGGGGTTAATGGTTAACGGTAATTCCGACGTGTCAACTCAACAGGACCAGGAGAAGAAGGAGTTCAGGGATGGGCTGAATCGGAGTGTCGAAGAGGAGAAAGCGCCGGCGGCCAAGGAAGACGAGATGGGGTTCAAGGAGCTCTACGAACAGTCCCTTCAGGATGTTCAGCTCGGGACCATCGTCACGGGCAAGGTCGTCCAGGTGACGCCCGACGTCGTCATGGTGGACGTGGGGTGGAAGACGGAAGGTTACATACCCGCCCGGGAACTGAGGGATGAAGAGGGCAATCTCACCGTCGCCGAAGGCGACGAGGTGGAGGTCCTTGTCGACAGGCGGGACAGCGACGGCAACCTGGTCCTTTCCAGGGAGAAGGCGGCCAAGATCAAGGTATGGGACGAGATAAAGGCCGTCTGCGAGCAGAACGCCGTCATAAAAGGGACCGTCACGGCCCGCGTCAAGGGGGGGCTGTCGGTGGACATCGGCATACCCGCCTTTTTGCCGGGTTCGCAGGTTGATATCAGGCCTGTTCGCGACCTGGACCGCTACATAGGCCAGACCCTTACCTTCAATATTCTCAAATACGACCGCAAGAGGAACAACGTCGTCCTCTCCCGCCGGGAGATCCTGGAGCGGGAGCGGGAGATCGCCAAGAGACAGACCCTGGAGAATCTTGCCGAAGGCAAGGTGGTGGAAGGGGTGGTGAAGAACATCACCGACTACGGCGTCTTCGTCGATCTCGGCGGTATCGATGGTCTCCTTCACGTCACGGACATCTCCTGGGGCCGTGTAGGCCGTCCCGCCGATCTCTTCAATCGGGGTGACAAGATCCAGGTCAAGGTCCTTTCCTTCGATCCCGAAAAAGAACGGGTGGCCTTGGGCATCAAGCAGTTGACCCCTAACCCCTGGGACAATATCGGCCAGAAGTACCCCGTGGGCGCCATCGTGAACGGCAAGGTCGTCAACCTGACGGACTACGGTGTCTTCGTGGAACTGGAGCCGGGCGTGGAGGGTCTCGTCCATGTCTCGGAGATGTTCTGGACGCGGGAGATCCGTCATCCCTCCAAGGTCCTCAAGGTGGGCCAGGAGGTCAAGGTGATGGTCCTCGAGGTCAACACGGAGGCGAAGCGCATCTCCCTCGGTCTGAAGCAGACCATGCCCAACCCGTGGGAGACCATCAAGGAAAAGTACCCCGAGGGCACCATCGTCAAGGGGGTGGTGAGGAACATCACCAATTTCGGCGTCTTCGTCGGTATCGAGGACGGGATCGACGGCCTCATCCACCTCTCCGACATCTCTTGGAAACAGAAGGTCAAACATCCCTCGGAAATGTTCAAAAAAGGCCAGGAGATCGAGGCCATGGTCCTCAACGTCGATGTGGCCAACGAGAAGTTTTCCCTCGGTCTCAAGCAGATCGAGAAGAACCCCTGGGAGGAACTGGCCCAGAAGTATCCCCAGGGGACGGTGGTCACGGGGAAGGTCACCAACGTCACGGAGTTCGGGATCTTCGTGGAGATCGAGGAGGGGATAGAGGGGCTGGTCCATATCTCCGAGTTGAGCCAGAGGAGGGTGAAATCGGCCTCCGAGCTCTTCTCCGTGGGCGATGTCGTCTCGGCCATGGTGAAGAACATCGATCTGAAGAACCGCAAGATCCGCCTCAGCATCCGGGACTACGAAATCGCGGCGGAGGGGCCCACGGTCAAGCGGTACCTCAACAACCGTGAAAACGTCTCCTCCAATCTCGGCAAGGTCCTGGCGGACATCAAGATCGGCGACAAGGAGACTTGAGCCCTAAACCGCCATGCGGAGACACCCCGTTATACTGGGTCTTTTGATCCTGGTGGTTTTGGGGTTCGGTCTTTACCTCCTGTTTTACGCCTTCGGCGGCACGGGTAAGGGGCGTGTCTTTTCCCAGCCCAACAAGGTGGGCGTGGTGACGGTGGAGGGGATCGTCACCGACGCGTCCGACGTCGTCCGTCAGATCGAGGAGATGGGAGAGGACGGGGCCGTCAAGGCGGTGGTCGTCCGCATCAACTCGCCCGGCGGCGGTGTCGCCCCGGCGGAGGAGATATTCGGCGCCCTCAAGGAGCTCAGGAAGAAAAAGAAGGTGGTCGCCTCCATGGGTTCCATCGCCGCCTCCGGGGCCTACCTGATCGCCTGCGCCTCCGATAGGATCGTGGCCAACCCCGGCAGCGTCACGGGCAGCCTCTCGGCGATTATGCACTTCGCCAACGCCGAGGCCCTCCTCAAGAAGATCGGCCTCCAGGCCACGGTAGTCAAGAGCGGCCGTTTCAAGGACATCGGGACGCCCGTCCGGGAGATGACGCCCGAGGAGAGGGAGCTCCTCCAAGGGGTCGTGGACGATATATACGATCATCTCCTCGACATCGTCTCCGCGGAGCGGAAGATCAAGAAGGAAGAGCTCCGCAAGATCGCCGACGGCCGGATCTTCACGGGAAGGCAGGCCAAGTCTTTGGGCCTCGTCGACGAGTTGGGGGATCAGGGCGCGGCGGTGCGCTTGGCGGGGAAATTGGGGGGGATTGAAGGGAAACCGGAGGTGGTCTACCCGCGGGGCAAGAAGAGAAGGCTCCGGGAGATCCTTATGCAGACCGCCCTCAGCGCCCTGTGGGAGCAGTGGCGGGGGCAGGAAGGCGCTTTCAGCGGCCCCTTCTACCTGTATCTGCCCCCTTCCGGCGGGGGATAAGGGGTATGTATCAGACCGTCATCGTCGAGAAACAGGGAGGCTACGCCGTCGTCACCCTGAATCGTCCCCGGGAGATGAACGCCTTAAGCCGGGAGATGCGAAGGGAGCTGGACGTGGTCTTCGCCGCCCTGGAAGGCGACGGGGAGGTCCGGGCGGTGATCGTCACGGGGGGGGATTACGTCTTTTCCGCCGGCATGGACCTCAAGGAGATGTCAACCCTCTCCGACGAGGAGATCGGGCCCTTCTTCACCTCCATCCTGAAGTACCTCGCCCGGATTTACACCTACGAGAAACCCGTCATCGCCGCCGTCGGCGGTATCGCCTTGGGGGGCGGCTTTAATCTCGCCACGGTCTGCGACATCATCATCGCCTCCGAGAGCGCCATCTTCGGCCACCCGGAATTGAAATTCGGCCTCAACCCCCTCTTCAGCCCCCTGGAGCGCCGTGTGGGTCTCACCAAGGCCAAGGAGATCATCATGATCGGGGAACCCATCGGCGCCATCGAGGCCCTCAGGATCGGGCTGGTGAACAAGGTGGCCCCGCCGGAGCGCTTCATGGAGGAGGCCCGGGCCATGGCGGAACGTCTGGCCGCCGCCTCCCCCACCGTCATCACCGCCGTCAAGAAGGTGGCCGCCATGACGGCGCACCTTGACGATAAATCGGCCCTCGACCTCGAGTTCGACGTCATGGTCAGGCTCTATTCGAGCATGGAGAGGAAGGTGCGGATGAGCGAGTTCATGACGAGGGAGTTTCTGGAGAGGATCCGCAAGCGGAGCCGTCTCTGACCCGAGCCCCTACGTGTTCCAGTCGCCGTCGGAAGACGCGAAATCCCTCAGTTGATCCCTTCTCTTCTTGTGCTGGAGTTTTTTTAGGGCCTTGGCCTCGATCTGGCGGATCCGCTCCCTCGTGACCCCCATCATCTCCCCCACCTCCTCCAAGGTGAAGGGGCCGAAGTTGCAGGCGACCCACGTGCAATTGTAATACTGCTCGTTCTTCAAACGCCACTCGCACTGGGTGTCGTTGCAGATCTCCGTGATGAGGTGCCCCTTTTTCTTGCAGCGGTAGAAGTTCGTCAAGGCTTCACTCTCCTTAGATGAAATCGCCAGCATAACCTAATCATCACCCTTTTCTTTGTCAACGCCCCCTCAACGGTGCCGACCCGAGTAGTCCATGATGGACACGATGACGGTGATAAGGAAGGCCTGGATGACCAGGAGCGCCCCGTCCACGGAACGGGCGTTGCGGAGGGCGATGGCGCTGATCCCCAGGGTGAAGCTGAGGAGGTAGATGAACAGGACGGCCTTGCGCTTGTCCCCCAAGAGGTTGTACATCCGGTGATGGAGGTGGTCCTTCCCGGCGTACTCGAGCCACTGGCGGAAGGTCTTGACCTTTCCTGTGACGATCCGTTCCACGGTGATATAGGTCATGTCGAAGATGAGGACCCAGAAGATCAGGAGGGGGGCCGCGAAGGAGACGATGGGGTTGTTGTCGGACCAGTCGCCCACGACGGCGATGGCGGAGAGGGTGAAGCCCAGGAAGGAGCTGCCGGCGTCGCCGAGAAAGATCGAAGCCGGCCGCGTCGGCCGGAAATTGTAGGGCAGGAAACCGAGGCAACTGCCCATGACGGCCAGGGAGATCCACCCGAGGAGGTACTGGTTCGTCTGAAAGGCCACGACGGCGAGGAAGAACGCGATGATGGCCCCGACCCCCGCCGCCAGACCGTCCATGCCGTCGATGAAGTTCATGGCGTTGGTGAGGCCGATGATCCACAGGTAGGTCAGGGCGATGTTGACGACCTGCCCGGCGGTGGTATGGACGGGAAAGAGGTGCAGGACGATGTCCTGGTAGATCAGGAAGGAGACGGCCAGGATCTGGGCCGCCAGCTTCACCCGGGCCTGGAGGCCCCGCCAGTCGTCGACGATGCTGAAGAAGGCGACAAGGGTCCCCGTCGCGATGATGACGACGGTCTCCCGGTCGAGGATCATGTTGCCCAGGAGGGAGAGAACGAAGGCGGCCGTCAGGGCGACACCACCCAGGAGGGGGGTGGGGTTTTCGTGGACCTTGCGCTGTGCCGGCTGGTCCAGGATCTTGAGCCTCAGGGCGGCCAGGCGGGCGAGGGGGGTCAGAAAGGCCGAGAGGGACAGGGAGAGGAGAAAGATATACAGCCAGCGGCCGATGCGGTTGAAGAAGACGTACCGGACGTCGGGAAGGAACAGCATGATCAGGGTCAGGACGGCGGCGGTCCAGATGATCTTCAGAGCCATGGCCTATCTTCTCTTTTTGCCCACGTTGATGAAGAGGCGCAGGGGCATGAAGGCCTCGGCATGCCTCACCCGGCCCTGGATCCCCCGGAAGACGGCGTTGGAGAGGGCGATGTCGGTGATGGCGAGACCCTCGATGTTCGTCTTCGTCACCTGGGACTCATGGGCCCTAAGGAGGGCCATCTTTCCCTCCAGGGTCTCCCCGATGTCCACGAAGACCGTGGGGGCGAAGTTCTGCGTCGTCGGTCCCTCGTAGAATAGGACGTTGCGGACGTAGCGGGTGGCGCTCACGGCGGCCCGGGAGAGGGCGCGGTGGTCCTGGTGGGTGTCGCCCTGATGGTGGACGAAGATCAGCTCCGGTTTCACCTCCTTGATGACCTTCTCGATGTCGTGGATCATCTCGTTGAGGTAGGGCTTCAGCTCCGTGTCCCGGTAGCCCCCCCAGAAGACCTTGACGGGTTTGAGGATCTCCGCCGCCGCCTCCTGTTCCCGTTTGCGTCTCATCTCGTCCCCCCCCTTTTGACCGGAGGTCATGACGAGGACAAAGATCTTGTGGCCGTATTGCCGGTACTTCAGGAGGGTCCCCCCGCACCCGAACTCCAGGTCGTCGGGATGGGCCCCGATGGCGAGGATCTTCATGTCTCACCCCTCAGGATGGAGAGGCTGTCGGGCCCCTCGTTGTAAATCAGGTCGATGACGGACAGGTACGGCTCGAATTCCCCGAAGAGCTGCCTGTAACTGGGATGCCGGTAATCCTGGAAGACGACCCTCACGTTCGCTGCGGCGTACTTCTCCAGGTCCATGTAGTCGTGACCGCCCTTACCGGCGAGGTATGTGTCGGCGCCGAAGTGCTTGGTAATGGCGATGAGTCGCTCGTCGGGATCCTCGGGGAAGGGGGGCAGTTCCGAGGCGACAAACAGGGGGGTATCGATCCCGAGGATCCCCGCCAGGCCCTTGACGACGGCGATGTTCAGCTCGCTGATCGTCCCCCAGGGGCGGGAGAAGACCTCGGCGAAGAAGGGTTCCAAGACGCCCCAGTAGGGTGCCTTACGGTAGTTGGATAGGAGGGCCTGGCGCTGTTTGTGCTGCCACCGCTCCCGGTTGTTGATCTCCACCTCGCGGATGAGCTGGGGGTAGCGGTAGAGGACGGGAACGGTGAGCCACTGGGGTCCGGAGGCCGTCTTGATGCGGTTGCGGTTCTGCCACTCGTTTTTCTTGAACTGGACCGTGTCGAGGAGGACGAAGACGTCCGCCCGGGCGATCTTGTCGAAGTAGCCCAGCCATGGCAGGTACTGGGGTTGATGGACCGCTACGATCATCTTTTTTTACCTCTGTCTCGTCACGAAGATGGGGTTGGAAACGATCGTCCCGACGCCCTTCATGTCCATCCGGTAAAAGACCCTCTCCCCCGGCTTGAGGGAGGTGTCCTCGTAACTGAGGTCCACCGGCGGCGGGCCCTCGTGGGTGAAGACGACCTCCCCCTGGCGGATCAGACGCACCTTCAGGTTGCCCGTCGGTGTCTTGCCCTCCCCGTCTGGGGGGAGGGAGAGGCGGACCCTGACGACGGGGTTGTCCTTCAGGATCAACTCCTCGCCGGACCACACCTTTTTCCGGCCGTCGGGGGTGGAGACGGAAAACTCCTCGAGGACGGGGATCACGGGGTAAGGTCCCTGGACGGCGTACATCCTCCCCGTCTGCATCGCCTTGAGAACGGCGGCCTTGGTCTTTTCCGTTACGAGGAAGACCGTCTGGTAGTTGCCGAGGATCTCTCCGGACTCGCCCTCACGGTGGTAATCGGCCGTGGCGATCCCCCATGGAGGCCAGGTGCGGTACCCTTTGAGATATTCCTTCAGGGTCGCATCCCAGACGCCGCCCGGGTCCGTGACGGTGATGTTGTCGCCGTAGAGGGCGGCGAAGCCCGTGTAGCCCTTCGTCTCGAGGAGGGCCTCCGGGTAGGGCCTGGTGCTGACCATGATGGGTCCGAGGCGCCGGACGCCCGACTGGGTCTCCGGGTAGTTCCAGAAGGTCATGCCCCCCCTTTGATTCACGTAATCGATCAGGTCCTGGTAGGGGGCGTAGCCCTGATCGCCGTGGAAGGGGTCGTAGGCGCTTGTCCGGAAGGGGTGGTTGTCGACGAGGAAGAGGAGGGCGATGACGGCCAGTATCGCCCCGGCCGGACGCGTCCGGCCCTTCATGAAGGTCATGGCCAAGGCGCACAGGAGGGCCAGGAGAAAGAGGACACTTGACGGGACGAGGCGGGGGTTCGGGGGGCCCAAGCGGTGGGGGAGGGGTAGATGTTGGTAATCCTCTGCCTTCTCCAGTCCGACGGTGAGGAGGCGCCGCTCGTGGTTGTGGGCCGTCAGGGTCCCGCCCAGGGGGTTACCCGACCAATAGTAAAAGGGGGACGATTCCGTCCCGGGGATGACGATCGTCTCCGGGTGCCTCTCCGCGGCCTCCTTGACGGCCTTGAGGTATTGCCTGGGACCGTTCTTGAGGATGGAGTTCAGTTCTTCCTTCTTCCTGAGGATGTTGGGGAAAGGGGGCAGGCCGTAGGAGAGGATGACGCTGTCGTGGTCGTTGACGACGACGACGGAGATGCCCCGGGCCGCGGCCTTCTTCACCAGTTCCTCGATGCTGTAGCTCCCGTCGCTGAAGTGGGAGCGGATATCGATGACGCCCTTGAGCTGGATGGGTTCCCCGGGGGCGGTGGACGCCGCCGGTGTCCCTAAGACACATACCAGGAGGATGATCAGGGAAAAACAAAGGAGTCTCTTCATCATTTATCGGCCTGACCGCCAGTACCATCTAACAGACACGACAGGATCGATGCAAGGTTATTTGCCCGGCAGGGTCGAAAGGAGCTCTTCATAGACCTTGCCGAGCCTTTCGACCATGGTGCGGTCGCCGAGATTAACGGCCCTTTTCAGCCCTTCCTTCCCCATGGCGACTCTCCTCTTGCCGTCTCTCAAGAGGCTCAGCAAGGCCTCGGCGAGGGCCGCAGGGTCCCCCGGCGGAACGAGGAGACCGTTGACGTTGTCCTCCACCAGGTCCACGATGCCGCCGATCCGGCTTGCCACGACGGGTTTGCCCATGGCCATGGCCTCGACAACGGCCTTGCCCATCCCCTCGTTAAGGGAGGGAAAGACAAAGATATCGAAGAGGGCCAAAAGGGGGGCGACGTCGCGCCGCCACCCCGTGAAGACGACCCGGTCGGCCAGGCCGAGACCCTTGGCCCGGTTTTCCAGGTCCTCCCGGAGCTCGCCGTCGCCGATGAAGACGAGGTAGAGATCGTCGCACTCGGCCCTGATGCGGGCCGCCGCCTCGAGGAGGGTGTCATGGCCCTTGATCCCCGTGAGCCGCCCCACCGTGCCGATGATAACACCGTGAGGGGGGATGCCGAGACCGGCACGGACCGTTGCCAGGGTTTCATCATCGGGAGGGCTCAGGCGGGAGAGGTCCACGCCGCTGTGGATGACCGTGAAGCGCCCCGCCGGGGCGATGCGGAACCGCAGGTGGTCCCGCCGCTCTTGTTCCGTCAGGGTGATGATCCGATGGGTGACGAGGGCCGAGAGACGCTCGAAGAGGATGAACAGACGGGTCTCGGCCGGCCCGAAGTATCCCCAGAAGACGTGGCCGTGGGGGGTGTGGACGATGACGGGGACACGGCAGAGCCAGGCGGCCCAGCGGCCCAGGATCCCGGCCTTCGAGGTGTGGGTGTGGACGATGACGGGTCGCAGGCGGCGAAAGAGGCCAAGGAGGGAAACAAAGGCCCGCAGATCCGAGAGGGGCCGGATCTCCCGGACCAGATGGGGCAGGGTGATCACCTCCGCCCCGAGGGCGGCGAGGGCGGCGAGGTTTTCCTCTACGGCCCGCTCCTCGGCGGGCGATATGGGGTACCGCCCCGGGGAACCGCACGCCAGGAACCCCTCGTAGCGCCTGCCGTCGAGGCCCCGGAGGGTGAGGAAGGTGTTCTCCGCCGACCCCCCCTTGTCGAAGCGGGTGATGACATGGACGACCCTCACCCTATCCATAGGTGTTCTCATGCCAGGCCTGGAGGGCGATGAGATTCCAGATCCGCCAGGAGACGTCGCGGCGACCCCCCCGGAGGTCCGCGACGAGTCCCGCCACCGCGTCGGGGCGGAGGAGACCCGTCCGTTCGATCCTCTCCCGGGACAGGTAGGTCTCGATGAGCCAGTGCAGGTCCGTCTTGAGCCAGCGGCTGATGGGCATCTCGAAACCCCACTTGGGGCGGCTATGGAGGGACGCCGGGAGGAGATCCTTGAAGGCCTCGATGAAGATGTACTTACCCCTTCCCCGATGGAGCTTCCACTCCCCGGGGATGCGGAAGGCCGCCTCGCAGACCCGTCGGTCCAGGATGGGGACCCGGACCTCGAGGGGGTGGCGCATGCTCGTCATGTCCACCTTCCAGAGCATGTCCCCCGGCAGGGACACCGTCAGGTCGGCATAGAGCATGCGGTTGAGGTCGTCTCCGGGGAAACGGGCGAGGGCGGCGGCGAAGAGGGCCGGGGCGGGCGAGGTCCCGGCCCTGAGTTCCGGGCTGAGGAGGGAGTCGCGTTCCTCCCGTGAAAAGAGCTCGTTCCAGGCATAGAAGCGCTCCGCCAGGGTGTCCTTCGTCCCCCGGAGGAATTTCTTCAGACGGCGGACCTGTTCGGTGAAGCGGTCGTCCCGGGACTCGGGGAGGAAGCCGATGAGGGGCTCGATGAGGCCGCGGCGGATGAGCCGGGGCAGGAGGCGCCAGCGGCGCTGCCAGGCCTCGCCTCGGTACAGGCGGTATCCGGCGAAGAGCTCGTCGCCCCCGTCGCCGGAGAGGGCCACCTTCACGTCCCGGGCCGTCTCCCGGGCGACGAGGTAGGTGGGGACGGCGGAGGAGTCGCCGAAAGGCTCGTCCAGGAGACCGAGGACCTCCGGGACGGCGGCGATGACGTCCCGGGCGGTCAGGACGATCTCGTGGTGGTCCGTGCGGTGGAGACGGGCCACCTCGCGGGCGTAGACCCGCTCGTCGTACATGGCCATGTCGGCGTAGCCGACGGTGTAGGTCTTGACGGGCCGGCCGCCCTCCGCGGCCATGAGGCCCACGACGACGCTCGAGTCTATCCCGCCGCTCAAGAAGGCCCCGAGGGGGACGTCGGCTATGAGGTGGCGCCGGACGGCCCCCGCGAGGGTCTCCCGGAGGTGCCTCTTGGCCGTCTCGAAGTCCCGGGGAGGTACGGTATCCTCCGGCGAAGCCGTCGCGACGTCCCAATAGGGCACGATGTCCACCCCGTCCCGGTCAAAGGACAGGTAGTGGCCGGGCGGCAGCTTCCTGACCCCCCGCAGGATCGTCCAGGGGGCGGGGATGTAGTTGAGGCTGAGGTAGAGATCGACCGCCTCGGGGTCGATCTCTTTGGGGACGTCGGGGTCGGCGAGGAGGGCCTTGATCTCCGAGGCGAAGACGAGGCGCCGGCCGTCGGCGAAGTAGACGAGGGGCTTGATCCCCACGGGGTCCCGGGCCAGGAGGAGGCGCCGGTCCCCCTCCGACCAGAGGGCCAGGGCGAACATCCCCTCCAGGCGGGTCAGGGCGGACGGCCCCTCTTCCTCGAAGAGGTGGAGGATCACCTCGCCGTCCGTCCGGGAGGAGAAGCGGTGGCCCTTCGCCTCGAGCTCCCGCCGGAGAAGGGCGAAATTGTAGATCTCCCCGTTGTAGACGAGCCACAGCGAGCGGTCCTCGTTGGCCATGGGCTGACGCCCCGCCGCCGACAGGTCGATGATGCTCAGGCGGCGGTGGCCTAGGCCGCAGGCGGCGTCTCCCCCACGCCAGGTGTAAAGGCCGCCGTCGTCCCGACCCCGGTGGACGAGACGCCCCGCCATGGCCCCAATGAGCCCCCTTTCCACCGCGCCGCCGGTGAAATCGACCTTGCCGCAGATGCCGCACATGCCTTTACACCGCCTCGTCCCTTTTCCCCGACAATCCCACCCTCAGTTCCGCGAGGATCCTTTCTGTGGCGGCGACGTTTCGCTCCCAGCCGTAGTTTCTCTCCGTGAAGGCCCGACATACCCGGGAAAGCTCCTCCCTTCGTCCGGGTTCCTTGACAAGAAGAACGGCCTCTTGGATGATCAGCTCCGCCATGGCACTGGTCGTCGTGTCTCTAAAGAGACGGCCGGGGGCGTTACCCTGGAGGATCTCCCTCGTCCCGCCGACGGGCGTGCCCAGTACTGGGGTGCCCGAGGCCAGGGCCTCGAGGGTCACCAGGCCGAAGCCCTCCAGCTCCACCGTGGGCAGGACGAACAGGTCCGCCGCACGGTAGTAGTCGGGGAGGTCCTCTTCCGGGATGAAACCGGCAAAGCGGATGTGCGGCGTCAACCCCAAGTCGTCCCGGAGG
>JAKPCH010000074.1 GCA_029553375.1 Deltaproteobacteria bacterium
CCCGAATTTTTCTTCCCTCACCAAAAGCACCGCCGGGGAGAAGCCCCTAAAAGCCTAACACACCAGGGTGTCCCCCCATACCCGAGGGGGGTCCGGTCGTCCTCGGCCCCGGGGGGATGTCCCGCATAAAAAAAAGGACCGGCCGCGACCGGTCCCTTTGATCTCATTGGTAGCGGGGGGAGGATTTGAACCTCCGACCTTTGGGTTATGAGCCCAACGAGCTACCGGACTGCTCCACCCCGCGATCTTCCTTGACAAGAGAGGGTCTTTATAGAGAAAGGCCCGGGAAAAGTCAAGCCCTATTTGAGGCCCAAGACGCTGTAGACCTCCACCCGCTCGTTCAGGCCCTTGATGGGGGGCGTCTCTTCCCTTTTCGCCTCCACCCGCCCCTTCACCCTCTCGTAGGTCTCGGGGCAGATGAGGACCTGACCTCCCCCCGCCAGGTGTTCCAGGCGGGAGGCCAGGTTGACGGCGTGGCCGAAGGCCGTGTACTCCTTCTTCATGGGGGACCCGAAAACGCCCGCCATCACCTCCCCCGTGGCGATCCCGATCCCGATGCTGAGTTCCCTCTCCAGGCCCCCCCGGGCCTCGTTCCACCCCGTCATGGCCCCCCTCATCTCCAGGGCGCACCTGACGGCCCTCAGGGCGTCGTCCTCCCCCGAGACGGGCGCCCCGAAGATGCCCATGATGCCGTCGCCGATGTGTTTGTCGAGGGTCCCCTGGTGCTCGTAGATTATCCGGTCGAGGGGGGAGAAGTAAAAACGGTTCAGGAGCTCCGCCAGTTCCCCGGGGGCGACGGTGGACGCGAGGGCGGAAAAGTCCCTGATGTCGCAGAACAGAATGCTCGCCGTGAGGCGCCGGGGCATAAGGGCGGAGCGGTCCTTCTGGAGCTCCATCAGGACGGGTTCGGAGACGAACTGCTTGAGGCGCTTCTTGACGTTGTACTCCCTGACCTTGGCCCTCAGCTCCAGATTGTCGAAGGGTTTGGTGAGAAAACCGTCTATCCCGGCGTTGACGGCCTCGATGGCGCTCTCCATGGTGGCGTAACCCGTGAGCATGATCCTCGTGATCTCGGGGTTGATCCGGCCGATGGCGATCAAGGTCTCGAGACCGTCCATGCCGGGCATCTTGTAGTCCGAGATGACCGTCTCGATGTCGCCGCTCCGCTCCCGGACCACCCCCAGGGCCCGCTCGCCGTCCTCCACGGCGACGACGCCGTACCCGTCCCGCTCCAGGACCCTCTTGACGGACCTCCTGACCCCTTCCTCGTCATCGACGACGACTACGATCATATCCTCTCCCTCCTGCAGGGTATGGTAACGGTGATATCGGTCCCCCGGCCGGGCTCGCTCTCCACCTTCACCTCGCCCCCGTGGCGCCGGACGATCTCGTGGGAGATGTAGAGGCCCAGGCCCGTCCCCTGCCCCGTCGGCTTGGTCGTGAAAAAGGGCTTGAAGATGTCCTGGAGGCGGCCGGGGGGAATGCCGCAGCCCGTGTCCCGGCAGGAGACGACGACGGCGTCCTTTCTTTCGTCGTACTTCGTCGTCAGCTCGATGGTCCCCCCCTCGGGGGGCAGGGCCTGGAGGGCGTTCTTGACGACGTTGATGAAGACCTGGCCGAGATTGGCGAAATTGCCCTCCACGGGGGGCAGGGCGGGATCGTACCTCTTCACGATGGCCACGGGGGCGCGCTTGAACTGGTTGTAGAGGACCCTCAGGGCGTCGTCGAGGACGACGTTCATGTCCACGGCCTCCACGTAGGTCTGGGTCTGGCGGGAGAGATCCAGGAGGCTCCTGACGATCTCCGCCGCCCTCTTCAGCTCCTTGAGGGAGAAGCGCAGGTCGTCGAGGACCTCGTCCCTCTCCTCCCCCGCCGCCTCCCACCCGGCGATGGTCTCCAGGTTCGTCTGGATGAGGCTGGCGGCGCCGGCCAGGGGGTTGTTCAGTTCGTGGGCCGTCCCGGCCACGAGTTGCCCGATGGCCGCCAGGCTCTCCGACCGGATGAGCTGCTCCTGGGTCCGCTCCTTCTCCTCCAGGGCCCGGCGCAGGTCCGCCGTCCGTTCCTCCACCTTCCTCTCGAGCTCCCGGTTGAGCTCCTGGAGCTCGCCGTAGAGGCGGGCGTTCTGAAGGGCCGTGGCCCCCTGGTTGGCCACCGTCGCCAGGAGCTCCACGTCCTCGTCGACGAAGAGCTCCCCGGAAAGCTTCGGGCCCAGGACGACGAGGGCGATGACCCGCCCTTTCGTGACCATGGGGACCACCATCTCCGCCGCCGTCTCCCTGAAGAAACCCCGGACGGCCTCTTCGCCGCCGCCGGGGAGGCGGTCGAGGGCATGGACGCTGAGGGGCTGGGGGTTCTCCGAGAGGTAGAGGAAGAGGGGGTGGCGGGAAGAGACGTCGGGGGTTACCACCTCCGGCCCTCCCTCCGCGGTCCGTAGGTAGAGCCGGGGGGAGGCGCCGTCCGGGCCGGGAACGGCGAGGAGGACGTGGGATACCTGGAGGGCGTCGCGGAGCCTCGTCACGATGAGATCCCCCAGGGCGTCGAGGTCGAGGATGGTGCTGAGGTCGGCGCTGGTGCTCCTCAGGAGCTTGCGGTAATCGTAACGGTCGCGGAAGAAGAGGCGGTTGATGAAGACCTGGACCCTTTCCCTGACGGGGTTGAAGAGGAAAACCATCAGGAGGGCCAGGAGGAAGGGGAGGAGGATCGTCCTCTCCCATCCCGTCTTCAGGGCGAGGAGATTGAGCGCCGAGATCAAGAGGAAATAAACCACCGTCAAGACGGCCGTGAGGGTGAAGTAGACGACGCCCCTCCTGATGACGGCCCCCATGTCCAAGAGGTCGTACTTGAGGACCCCGAAGGCGAGGACGACGGCGGGGATGAAGCTGAAATTGCCCAGGGGGTAGAAGGGGACGCCGCTGACGGGGAGGATGTTGAGACCGATGAGGAGGGAGCTGAGACCCAGGCCCCAGAAGATGTAACGGATGCGGTTCCTCCGGGCGTTGTCGCCCGCGCCCTCCATGGCCCGGTAGAGGGTGATGAGACAATAGGCCAGGGTCAGGGCCGCGGCGAGGGAAAAGACGTGGAAGGCCTTCCCCGCCCGGGCGATGTAACCGAAGGAAAACTCCGACAGGCCGCTGATGAAGAGATCCGTCGGCGTCAGGACGAGAAAGACGAGGCTCGCGCCGTAGGCCGCCGCCTCCAGCCACCGCCGCCGATGGAGGCCGAGGAAGGAATGGACGAACTGGATGTAGACGGGGAGGCTGAAGACGAAGACGACGTAGGTGAAACGGTCGATGCGGACGGCCAGGTCCTTGTCGGGGATGATGTTGATCAAGGCGACGTCGGCGTTGATGAGGGCGCCCATGAAACAGATGGCGGCCAGCAGGACGTTCGTCGCCCTGCCGCCGCCCCGGACGAGGGAAAGGACGGAGATCCCCGTCAGGACGAAGAAACCCATAACGGGCGGAACGATAAAGGCGTAGGAATCCTTCAGGTAGAAAGACAGCATGGACGGCCCCTCGCGGGGTCCTTCCCGCCTCCGGGTGTCCCCCCGAAGGGGAAGCCGGGGAGGGTCAGAAAACGAACACCGCCGCGGCCAGGACGGTGGTGTAGCCGTTTTGCTTCACGATGCTCGACTGGGTGATGTTCCGGGTGCTGACGATCTTGCCGCTGATCTTGAAGATCTCCTTCTTCTCGTCCCAGCTCTCGTCGATGTTGAAATCGATGCCCAAGGTGGAGGCCAGCATGGCCGCCGCGAGGTCCTCGGCGTACTCCCCCGCCTGCTTTTCCGTCTGGCCGAAGGCGTGGTGTTCGCTGATGTAGCCGTAGGCCCTCTTGTCGGCGGGGATGGCGCAGCCGATGGAGGCGGCGAGCAACCGCCGCGGTTCGTTGCTGAAACAGCGGCTCATGACGCAGTAGGTGATGGCGCCGGGGCGGAGCTGGGCGAGGCCTTTGGCCCTCGATATGACCTTGCACCCCGGCGGCAGGATGCTCGAGACCTGAACGAGGTTGCACTTTTCGATACCGGCGTCCCGCAAGGCCAGCTCGAAGGAGTGGAGTTCCTCACGATGGTTCCCCACCCCCTTCGTTAAGAAAATCGCTTTGGGAACGAAGATGTTCATCGTCAACCTCCTTTCTTGGGGCGGAACTGGGAAATATAGCCCATGATCCGGTACACCAGGCGCGCCGCCAGGAAATCGGGGGCGACCATGCCCGGAAGGGGCGCCAGCTCGACGACATCGAAACCCCGGATCGCGCACCTCTCGGCCACGGCCCGGATCAAGGACGTGACCTGCCGCCACGTGAGCCCCCCCGGCTCCGGGGTCCCCGTGGAGGGCATGACGGCGGGATCGAGGCAGTCGAGATCGACGGTCACGTAGACATCACCCTCCAGACGGGAGGCGATGGTCTCCACCGCCCGGGGGTCGTCGTGGAGGAAATCGGCGCCGAATATCTCCACCTTCTCCCGCCGGGCGAAACGGGCCTCCTCGGCGCTCATGCTGCGGATGCCGACCTCCACCAGGGGGCAGACCTCCCGGACCCGCCGGGCGACGCAGGCGTGACTGAAGGGTGTGCCCTGGTAGGAGTCCCGCAGGTCCGCGTGGGCGTCCAGGTGGAGGACCCTGATGCCCGGGAAGGCTTCCCTCGCCGCCTGAACGGCCCCCAGGGTGACGCTGTGCTCACCCCCCAGCAGGACGGGGACCTTGCCGTCGGCCAGGTAGGAGGCCACGGCCCGGCGCACCGCGGCGATCATCCTGTCCGGTCCCCCCGCCTCGACCTCGAGGGCGGGGGCCGTGAAGATCCCCTCTTCGTATATCTCCCTCCCGAGCTGTTCGTCGTAGAGTTCCATGTTGGCCGAGGCGGTCAGGATGGCCGCCGGGCCGAGACGGGAACCGGAGCCGTAGGTTGAGGTGAGATCGTAAGGGACGGGCAGGACGACGAATCTCGCCTTCGAGTACCGGGTCCAACGCCCTTCGATGGCGCCGAAGTTCATCAACCACCCCCCCGAAAAGTTGACGATCCTTAACACAGGTCAAGGGGCCTGTAAAGGATTTTCATCCCCCCGTTTCCCTTTGAAAATCAAGGACAAAGCCCCTTTTCCCGTCGTAGGTGACGTATGAGAAATGCCTCACCCAGTCCCCCAGGGTCACGAAGTGACACACCCGGCCCCTCTCCTCCCAGACCCCCACGTGGGGGACGTGGCAGTGACCGAGGACGACGGCGTCGTAGCCCTCCCGGAACCTCTCCCGGGCGAAGGACTCCATCTTTTTGAACATGGCCAGGGACTTGCCGTCCTCGAGATCGCGGCTGAGGGCTGAGAAGGCCCGGGACGCCTCCCATAGGAACCGGCGGGGCAGGAGTCCCTGGAAGGCATAGAAGGCGCGGCTCCTCAGGATCCTCCGCAGGAGGAGGTAGCGCCTGTTTTCCCCGTCCACCAGGTCCCCGTGGCCGAAGAGGATCCGAATTCCCTCGGCCTCCATCTCCCCCCAGCCCTCGTAGACGGAGAAGCCCCCCAGGCGGGAAAAATAGTCCCCCAGGGAGAAGTCGTGATTCCCCTCGCAGAGGTGGATCCGGACGCCTGCCGCGGCGAGGGCCCCGAGGCGTGCGATTATTTCCTCGAAGGGCGGGTAGACGGAGGTCCCCCGGGCGAACCAGAAATCGAAGACGTCGCCGACAAAGAAGAGGTCCGTCAGCTCCCCGGGGGCGAAGATCCTCCCGCCCTCCCGGAGGGAGTCCAGAAAGGAGACGAACCTTCGGAAATTCGGATCCTGGCGCCCGATGAGGTGGGCGTCGCCGAGGAAGACGGCCTTCATGGGGAAATCCCATATCAGAAAAGGAGGGGTTTCACCACCGTCGCGGGGCGCGAAAGGGAGCGGTTGTTTTTCTTCGAGAAAAATTCTAAGATGACGGCCCGATGTCGAGGGTGAAAAGAAGGACGATGAACAGACCGTGATGGAGACGGCCCCCCACTTCGCCAAGACCCCCCGCGTCCTATGCGTGGACGACGAAGAGTCGGCCCACACGTATCTCGAGGCCGTCATGGCCGCCCAGGGCTATGAGGTCGTCAAGGCCTACAACGGCCGCGAGACCCTGAAGATCCTCGCTACCGAGAGGATCGACCTGGTCCTTTTGGACATCATGATGCCCGACATGGACGGCTACGAGGTCTGCCGGAGGATCAAGGCAGACCGGGCCCTCTCCCACATCCCCGTGGTCATGCTCACCGGCGTCATGTCCAAGGACGCCCGGATCAAGAGCATCGAGGCCGGGGCGGAGGATTTCCTCCAGAAGATGCAGAACCACGAAGAGGTCGCCGCCCGGGTGCGGATGCTCCTGCGCGTGAAGGACCTCAACGACCGCCTCGCCCAGTCCCTCGAGAACATCAAGGACCTGACCTCCTACGGGGAGCGGGTCATAAGGGGTTTCGACCCCCTGCGTTTCGATTTCCTCGAGAACGTCGACGGGACGGTGAGACGCCTCATCCGCAAGACCGCCGACGCCCTGGACAAGCCCCTCATCATCATCGTCGGCGTCACCGAGGGCCCCCGCAGGAGATGGTTCCAGTACGAATTCGTCTTCGGCGAACTGGTCAGGATGGACATACCCCTGGAAAGGGACGTTGATCTCGCCGCCCTCCTCGGCCGCGACGACTCCCGGACGGTCTTTTTCAACGGCGGCGGGTCGAGGGACGAGTGGCCGCGGCAGCTGAAGAGGATCGAGACGATCAACATCGACATCGTCAACGCCGTGGCCTACCTCAGCGAAGACCTCTGCCTCCTGGCCGTCAACTACGGCCGGGAGGTCACGCCCTACGACGCCCTCGTCGTGGAGAACCTGGCGGTGCAGAGCCGTTTTCTCCGTTCCTTGGCAAGTCAGGTCAAGGAGGTCGACGAGGTCTTCGTCTACACCGTCCACGCCCTGGCCCGGGCGGCCGAGGCCAACGACGAGGACACGGGGAGGCACATCATCAGGGTGGGTGAATACAGCGCCGTCCTGGCGGAGAGGATGGGCCTCGACGGGGCCTTCGTCTCCGCCATCCGCCTCCAGGCCACCCTCCACGACGTGGGCAAGATCTACATCTCCCCGGAGATCCTCAGGAAGAAGGGGAAGCTGACCCCAGACGAGTGGATCGAGATCAAGAAACACCCCCTTTTCGGGGCGAAGATCATCGGCCCCCACCCCCGCTTCCGCATGGCCCACGTCATCGCCCTCAACCACCACGAACGGTGGGACGGCACGGGCTACCCCCGCGGCCTCATGGGGGAGGCGATCCCGATCGAGGCGCGGATCGTCAACCTCGCCGATCAGTACGACACCCTGCGCATCCCCCGCTGGCACAAACCGGCCCTCGACCACGTCACGGCCAGCCGCATCCTGAACAAGGGCGACGACCGGACCTCACCCTCCCACTTCGACCCCAAGGTCCTGAGGGCCTTTCGGGAAACGGCCTTCCTCTTCGAGGAGATCTACGAACGCCTCAAGGACCCGGCAAGGGCGCGGGGAACCGGTTGACAGCCGCGACTTCGTCATTATCATTGTCTCGACTCCCCCGCCGGTCCGCCGTCGGGGCGTAACGACACAAAGAGGTAAGAGTTATGGAAAACACGTCGTCCTTGGGAAAGAAGAACTTCCTTTTGGCCATTGTTGCTTTCACTTTGGTCATCGCCTTCCTCGCCGCCGCAGGGCCTACGGAGGGGAAGGAAAAGGGCATCTCCCGGGAATCCCTCGACCTCCTGGACCGGATCAACAAGGCCACCGCCGAGGTCGCCGAGGCGATCAAGCCCTCCGTCGTCCACATCTCCTCCACCCGTATCGTCCAGGGCCGGCGCTTCCCTTCGCCCTTCTTCAACGACCCCTTCTTCCGGGAGTTCTTCGGCACCCCCTTCGGGCCCTTCGAGGAGCCGAGGAACTACAAGCAGTCGGGCACGGGTTCGGGGGTCATCGTCTCCCGGGACGGTCACATCGTCACGAACAACCACGTCGTCAAGGACACGGACGAGATCAAGGTGACCCTCGCGGACCGGCGGGTCTTCAAGGGCAAGGTCCTGGGGAGCGACCCGAAGACGGACCTGGCGGTGATCAAGATCGAGGCCTCGGACCTGCCCGCCGCCGTCTTCGGCGACTCCGACCGCCTCCGGGTCGGCGAGAGGGTCATCGCCGTCGGTAATCCCTTCGGCCTCGATCAGACGGTGACCTCGGGGATCATCAGTTTCAAGGGGAGGGCCGACGTGGGCATCGCCGACTACGAGGATTTCATCCAGACCGACGCCCCCATCAACCCCGGGAACTCCGGCGGCGCCCTCGTGAACATGAGAGGTGAGCTCATCGGCATCAACACGGCCATCGTCACCTCCTCGGGAGGGCACCAGGGGATCGGTTTCGCCATCCCGAGCAACATGGTCAAGATCGTGATGGAACAGTTGATCCAGCGGGGGAAGGTCGTCCGCGGCTGGCTCGGCGTGACCGTCCAGGCCGTGACGCCGGAGCTGGCGAAACAGCTCGGGGTGGAGGCGGACCGGGGCGCCCTCGTGGGGGACGTAAACGAGGGGAGCCCGGCGGACAAGGCGGGCATCCAGCGGGGCGACGTCATCGTCCGCTACGACGGGAAGGAGGTGCGGGACGTCACGGCCCTGAAGAACATGGTGGCCGCCACGAAACCGGGCCAGGAGGTGGAGATCGAATACCGCCGCAACGGCAAGACGGGCACCGTCAGGGCCGTCATCGAGGAACAGAAGGAGACGGCGGGCGTCACGGCCCGTCACGAGAATCGCCTGAAGGGGTTGACCGTCCAGGACCTCACGGCGGAGATCAGGAGGGAACTGGACATCCCCGCCCGGATCCAGGGGGTCGTCGTCGTGTCCGTGGCCGAGGACAGCGCCGCCTACGGGGTCCTCAGGAAGGGGGACGTCATCATGGAGATCAACAGGAAGAAGATCAAGGGGGTGGAAGAATACGAGGCCGTCGTCTCCCGCCTGAAGGGGGACGACCGGGTCCTGCTCCTCGTCTACCGCAAGGGCGGGACCTTCTACGTCAGCCTGTAGGCGAACCCTCAGGCCGCCGGCCCGGGCCCGGGGAGGACGTTGACGGCGGCCCGGCCCTCGACGGGGCACTTGGCCTCGCAGATGCCGCACCCGACGCAGCGGGAACTCTCCACCCGGGGCCGGGGGGGCCGCCTTCCGCCGGTTTCCCTCACGAGGGTCACGGCCTTGGGGGAGGTGGGGCAGACCTCCTCGCAGACGAGACAGGGGAGGTCATGGGCGTAAGGCAGGCAGCGGTTCGTGTCGATCACGGCCAGGCCGATGGTGAAGGAGGCCTTCTCCCCCCTGCTTAGCCTGCGGATGGCCCCCGTGGAGCAGACCTGGCCGCAGAGGGTGCAGTGGTACTCGCAATGACCGACCCTCGGCACGAGGATCGGCGTCCAGAGACCCTCCACCCCCTTCTCGAGAAAGGCGGGCTGGAGTCCCCCCGTCGGGCAGACCTTCATGCAGGCGCCGCAGCGGAGGCAGGTCTTCAGAAAGGCCCCTTCGGGGAGGGACCCGGGGGGTCTCAGGGCCCCGCCGCCGACGGAGGCGGCGGGCGTCTCCACCCTGACGAGGGCCGCGGCGGCGGCCCCGGCGAGGGCGGAGGTCAGGACCCGCCTTCTGCCCAGGTCCAGGGCCGGGGACCGCGGACGGGAAAACCCGAAGGACACGGCATTCTTCGGGCACAGATCGTCACATCCCAGGCAGAGGACGCACTCTTCACCCTTCCAGGCCCCTTCCCTCCCGACGGCCGCGCCGCCGGGGCACCCCCTTTCACACCGGCGGCACTCGTCACACCCCTTTGCCACGTCGCGACGGGCGACGGACCACCGCCCCAACAGGCCCAACAGGGCCCCCAGGGGGCAGAGGTACCGGCACCAGAAACGCCTTTCCAAAACGACGTTCAGGGCCAGGAGGAGAAACAAGAGAAGGCCCACGGCGAGGGCCTGGGAAAAGAGGGGCTGCCTGAGGGGCAGGATCGAGCCCCTGAGGGCCCGGCCCACGAGGTCCGCCGTCCCCTCCAGGGAGGCGGCGTGGATCAGGTCCAGGGACCTCTCGGCCCCGAAGACGAAGGCGGGCCAGACGGCCAGGGTCAGGGAGCGGGTCAGGAGGCTCAAGGGGTCGAGGAACGACGCGGTCTGGAGGCCGAAGAGGGCGGCGAAGACGAAGAAGACGAGGATGAGATACTTGACGCGGAAGAGGGAGGGGCGTCCTCTCCCCCCTCCCCCCTTTCTCAGGGAACCGACGGCGTCGTGGAGGGTCCCGAAGGGACAGACCCACCCGCAGAAGACCCGCCCGAGGAGGACCGTGACGGCCACGACCACCCCCAACGCCGCCAGTACGGAAGGGTCGGAGGGGAGCGAACGGGCGGCCAGGGCGGCCGTCCCCTGGAGGAGGGGATCCAGGTCGAGAAAGACCTTCACGGAGCGGGCCGTCTCGTCGGCGCCGCCGCCCGCGGTGCCGAGGAAGAGGTAGAGGAAGAGAAGGAGGAAAAAGAGCTGGCAGTAGGGGCGGAACCTACTTAGGGACGATCCCTTCGCCCCCCCTGAAGCGCGGGTTCCCGTTCTCTCCTCCCTCACGCCCTTCCCCCTCTCCCTACAGGGACAGGTGACGCACCCGGCCCTTGAGTTCCATCCTCCCCAGGCCCGCCTGTTGGGCCAGGGCGATGTAGGGGACGTCCTGGGGACGCAGGCCGAAGAGAGCGGCGGCGAAGGCGTCCACGGCGACCTGGTCCGTCCCCGCCACGACCGTGTCCAGGCGCCGGACATCCCCCAAGGCGCCCCCCTGGGGACCGTTGGCGACCATGATCCTCGTGGCGTCCAGGACGACGAGGGCCGGCCTGATCAGGAGGGCGAGATCGACGATGGACTCGTGAAGGCGCAGGTGCATCCGCCCCCGCCATCCCCCCGCGGCCCCCATCCAGTTCTTCATCCCCAGGGTCAAGACGGAGGACCCGTGGGTCTTGGCGACGGGCAGGTTGATCACCTTGTCGGCCTCGAGGACGTCCCGGTAAACGGGCCAGGACCGGAGACCGAGGCCGGAGAGACGCACCTCCCTGAATCTCCTCTCCTCCATGAAGACGACCTCGCCCCCCGCCCGCGCCGCCGCCTCGGCGATGCCGCTGTGGCGGTAACACCGCTGGGGATCGGCCACGGGGTTGTCCATGACCCGCACCCGCTTCGCCCCCGCCTCCCGGCAGAGACGCACCACCTCCGCCACCACCCGGGGATGGGTATTGGCCCCGAACTCCGGCGCCCGGTCCCAGCCGATGTTGGGTTTGACCACCACGACGTCGCCGGGTCCGACGAAGCGCCTCATACCCCCCAGGGCCTCCACGGCCGCCCGGGTGGCCTTCTCCGGCGGCGCGCCGCGGCAGACGGCCAAGTCGGCCGCCGCGGCGCCCTCCGCCGCTCCGATCAACCCGTTCCACGGCAAGAAGGCCGCGGCGGACAACATCAAGAGGGTCCTGATGAATTCCCTTCTTTCCATCTCCCTCCCCCCGGCGGCGGGGACGGTGAAAAGATTTTTTTCAGCCTCTCCCCGCCGTTGAAAGAAACGTTCAATCTCCCTTCCCCAAAGGGGGCCCTCGATCTTTTTGGTAAATATTTTTTCTTTCATTATCAATCAGTTACAAAGTCACGGGAGCGGGCTGCCTGGCATGGTTCTTTCATATACATAGGGCGAAAGGAATAAAACAGGAAAGGAGGCGACAGACCATGAAAAAGACCCTCTCCACCATCATCGTCGCAGGGGCCATCGTCCTGCTGACGGCCACCTTCGGTTTCGCCGAACTGGCCGCCACGGGGGCGGAAGAGTTCCCGTACTTCCAACTGGGTCTCCTCATCGTGGGCGGCCTCATCATCCTGTCCATGAAACACCGCTTCCACCGCATGTACACCTCCGAGGCCGTCGGCGCCTTCGCCCTCTACACGCTCTACGTCAGCCTCTTCACGAACCCCGTCATGGACATGGTGAGGCATCTCGTGGGCTGAGGCAGATCCGCTCCCTCCACCCCTCCGCGGGCCCCCGGGGTCCGGGAGGGGTTTTTTATTTGCGGGAAATGTGTTATGCCGCCCGACCATGAAAAGGTGGGGGATCGGCATCGCCTTGAGCGTCATCCTCGTCTACCTCTCCCTCCGGGGCGTGGACATGGAGACGGTCGTCTCGGGGCTGAGGGAGGTGGAGGTCGGCTACGTCATCGGGGCCGTCCTCATCATGATCATCATGCAGGTGGTCCGGGCCCTGCGGTGGGGCGCCCTCCTGCGCCCCTTGGCGGTGGTGGGTTTCCCGGCCCTCTTTTCCGTCACCAGCGTCGGCTTTCTCGCCATCGTGGCCCTGCCCGCCCGCCTGGGGGAACTGGCCCGGCCCTATCTCATCACGAAGAAGAGCCCCGTCCCCATGAGCGCCGCCCTCGGCACGATCGTGATGGAGCGCCTGCTGGACAGCCTCACGGTCTTTTCGATCTTCCTGTGCGTCTTCGCCCTCACGCCCCTGCCCCCCTGGCTCGTCCGGGCGAGTGTCTTCTTCATCCTCCTGACGGCGGGCGTCCTGGCCGTCGTCCTCTTCGCCCTCCGCCGCCGGGGGGCCGGCCCCGGGTCCCTCTCCCGCCTCACGGACCTCCTGCCCCGCCCCTTCTACGAAAGGTTCAGGGGGATCATCGGCGGTTTCCTCGACGGCTTCCGGGTCATGAGGAACCGCCGGCCCCTCGTCGAGGCGGGCCTACTATCCGTCGTCTTCTGGCTCATCGACGCCCTGGCCATCTATCTCATGCTCAGGGCCTTCGGCCTCGCTCTGCCCCCCGTGGCGCCCTTCGTCATCCTCATCATCCTCATCATCGGGATCGCCATCCCCGCCGGACCGGGCTTCGTGGGAAACTGGCACTTCTTCTGCATCCTCGCCCTCTCCCTCTACGACGTCCCCAAGGCCCAGGCCCTGTCCTTCGCCGTCCTCTACCACTTCCTGTCCATCGCCACGGTGGTCGTCCTGGGCCTGATCTATCTCCCCTTCAACCCCTTCTCCTGGGGGGACCTGAAAAGGGCCGCCGACCCCGGAGCCGGGGAAAACCGACCCTGACAAACCGGGTACTTTTCCCTATTCCCCCTTGACGTCGAGGCCGAAGCTCCTGATCTTGCGGTGGAGGTTGCTCCTCTCCAGACCGATGGCCTCGGCGGTCCGGCTGATGTTGCCGTCGAATTCCCTGAGTTTTTTCATGATGTACCGTTTCTCGAACTCCAGCTTCGCCTCCCGGTAGGTGTCCGGTTCGGCCTGGGCGAAGATCTCGAGGCGGTGGCCGTCGGTGGAAAAGACGGGGATGTCCCGGGCGGTGATCACCTCCGCCGGGACCATGATGACGAGTCTCTCGATGACGTTCTTCAGCTCCCGGACGTTGCCCGGCCAGGAGTGCTCCATCAGGAGGGCCAGGGCCTCGTCGGTGATCCGTTTCAGGGGCACCCCCTCCTTGCGGCAGAACTCCGTCAAGAAGCGCTCGACGAGGGGGGGGATGTCCTCCTTCCTCTCCCGCAGGGGGGCGATCCGGAGGGGAATGACGTTGAGACGGTAGTAGAGGTCCGGGCGGAACCTCCCCTCTTCCATCTCCTTCTCCAGGTCCTTGTTGGTGGCGGCAATGACGCGGACATCGACGTGGATCGTCCTCGTCCCGCCGACCCGTTCGAATCTCTTCTCCTGGAGGATCCTCAGGATCTTCGCCTGGGCCTTGAGGGACATATCGGCCACCTCGTCGAGGAAGATGGTCCCCTCGTGGGCCAGGTCGAACTTGCCCCGCTTCTTCTGGGTCGCCCCCGTGAAGGCGCCCTTCTCGTGGCCGAAGAGCTCGCTCTCGATGAGGTCCTCGGGGATGGCCGCGCAGTTGACCTCGACGAAGGGCTTCGAGGCCCGGCGGCTCAGGTGGTGGAGGGAACGGGCCACGAGCTCCTTCCCCGTCCCGTTCTCGCCCATGATGAGGACCCAGGCGTTGGTCGGGGCGATGATGCCGATGGCCTCCTTGAGCTCCAGGGTGGACTGGCTGGTGCCCGTCAGCTCGTACTCCTGACTGATCTTCGCCTTGAGGAGGACGTTTTCCTCCTCCAGGGAGGCCATGTCCAGGGCGTGGTTGACGAGGAGGATGACCTTCTCCAGGGACAGGGGCTTCTCTATGAAATCGAAGGCCCCCAGCTTGGTGGCCTTCACGGCCGTTTCGATGGTCCCGTGGCCCGACATCATGATGACCCGCACGGAGGGGTGCTCCTCCCTGATGACCTTCAGGACCTCGATACCGTCCATGCCGGGCAGCCAGATGTCGAGGAGGACCAGGGCGGGGGGATCCTCGTCGATGACCTTCAGGGCCTCCTCACCGCTGGCGGCCGCCAGGACGTCGTATCCCTCGTCTTTCAGAACGCCCCCCAGGGACTGGCGGATCGCCTCTTCGTCATCGACGATCAGGATGGTTTTACGCATAGCTTCCCTTCTTTACCTCCCCTTCGGGAACGGGCAGTTCGAACCGGACCACCGTCCCCTGGGGGACGTTGTCGCGCAGGCTCACCTGACCGTGGTGATCCCCGATGATGGAGGTCACGATGGCCAGGCCGAGACCGGAACCCGATCCCTTCGTGGAGAAATAAGGTTCGAATATCTTGACCTTGTAACTCGGGGGGACGCCGCAGCCGTTGTCCGCCACCTCCACCGCGGCCCGGCCGGAGACGGGATCGTAAGACGTCCTGACCTCGATCCTGCCTTCCTGCGTCGTCAGGGCCGCCACGGCGTTGTCCAGGAGGTTGACCATGACCCTCTTGATCTGTTCGGCGTCGATGTTCAAGAGGGGGATATCTTCACCCCGCTGGAAATCGAAGACGATCTCCCGGTGGGCGTCCTGGAAGAGGGTGACGGCGTCGGCGACGACGCTGTTGAGATCGTTGAGGGACGGGGAGGTGACGGGCATGCGGGCGTAACGGGAGAAGGCGTTGACGAGGTTCTTCAGCACCTCCACCTGATCGATGATGGTCCGGGTGCATTCCTGGAAGACCTCCCCCCCCTCTCCCAGGGAGTCACCGTAACGCCTCTGGAGGCGCTGGGCCGAGAGTTGGATGGGGGTCAGGGGGTTCTTGATCTCGTGGGCCATCCTCCGGGCGACCTCACGCCAGGCCGCGGCCCGCTCCGCCTTCTGGAGCTGGGTGAGATCCTCGAAGACGAGGACTATCCCCATGTAGTCCCCCTCTTCGTCCCTGATCTCCGTGGCCGTCATGAGGACCGTCAGGGAACGCCCCTTGAGATGGATGTCTATCTGTTTCTCGATGAAACCGTCCTGGCTCTCCCGCAGCTCCCGGAGGAGCTCGGCGACGACGGCCATCTGCTCCGGCGCCAGGACCTCCCGATAGGGACGGCGGATGACCTTCTCCACCTTGATCTCCAGCATCCTCTCCGCGGCCCGGTTGATGGTGGTGATCACGTCCTGGCGGTCCACGGCGATGATGCCCGCCGAGACGTTCCTCAAGACCGTCTCCAGGTAGGCCCGACGCCTCTCCGATTCCTCGTTGGCCCGCTCGAGGCTGTCCTTGCTCTTCCTGAGCTCCCTCGTCATGGCGTTGAAGGAATCGACGAGGACCCCGATCTCGTCGTCGGCCTTGATGTCGATCTGGTGGTCCAAGTCACCCTGGGCGATCCGCTTCGTGGCCTCCGCCAGGTCCTGGATGGGGATCGTGATCCCCTTGGCGAGGAAGAGACCGAACCAGGTGGCGGCGAAGATGATCAGGAGGGTGATGATGGCGAGGGTCACCATGTAGCTGAATTTTATGGGATTTCTTAAGAGGGCGAGCTGACTGTAGTCGTCGGATGTCTTGGAGATGACCCCCATCTTGTCCACGAGGGTCCCCGGGAGACGGTAGCTGACGGCGACGACGCCGATCACCTCGGGGTGGGTCACGGCGGAATAAACGGGGGCGAGACCGGTGACGACGTCCCCCGTCGGCGTGCTCCGGATGGCCGACTGTTCCTTGCCCTGATAGACCTCCTCCAGGACGGCGGGCGGCAGGTCCGGGGGGACCCAACCGGCGCTGCCCGGGTCTCTCACGACGATCTTTTCTCCCTGGCCGTCGAAGGATATCTCCAAGGAACCGATCCCGTAGATCTTCTGGCGCCCCTCGGCGAGGGCCTGAAGGTAACGCCTCCTCTCCTTCTGGTAGAGGCGGCTGCGGGTGATGTCGGCGCTGATCTGACGGGCGTTGAACTTGGCGTACTCGGCCGTCTGGGTGTAGAGGGTCCGGGCCACCTCGAGGGTGTTGTTCAGGGCGTCGCCGATCCTCAGGTTGAACCAGTTGTCGATACTGAAGGAAAGGAAATTGACGGAGACCAGGAACAGGGCGAAGGTGGGTATCAGGGTCAGGCTGACGAAGGCGGCCACTAGCTTCGTCCTGATCTTCGAACCCAAAACGCCCCGCCGTCTCTCGAAGACCAGTTTCACCACGTTGCGGATGATGAGGAACATCAAGAGGAGGATCAGGATGATGTTGACGTTGATCAGGCCGAAGATGAGGGTGTTGGTGGAGAAGGGGAGGCTGACGTCCTTCCCCACGAGGTGGGTCTCCAGGTAGGTGACGAGGACGACCGCCGCGAAGATGACGACGATCAGGATCCGCTCCCGTTTCCTCCTCCGCCGTTCCTTCTCGTCGAGGTTCATCGACGTACCCCTCACAAGTCGACGGGATAACGGTACCAGACCGTCTCGAAATCCCACAGGGACGTGAAGAAGAAGAGATACTCCAGGTAGGCGGGAAGGCGGATCTTGTCGAGCTTCACCTTCATCATCAGGTAGTGGGCGGCCCCCCTGGCGATCCTATCCCGGGGCACCAAGATGCGGCCCGTGAACTCCGACATGGCCTCCTTGGCGGCCTGGAGGTCGAAGAACACGGCCCTTTCCCGCCAGGCCGGCGAAGAGACGTAGAAGAGCCGCTTCAGGCTGTCGTACTTGACGGTGTTGCTGATGGAGGCGGTGCTGATCTTTTCGTCGAACCAGAGACGGCGGGACTCATAGAGTTCCACCTGGAGGGTGAAGGTCGTGGGCACCCCCGCCAGGATCGCCGCCTCCATCTCCCGGGTGAAACAGTCCGTCACCCGGGCGTAGACGACAAGGGAGCCCGCCTGGGGGGTGACGAGGATATCCTTCATTTGGGCGGTCCGGGCCGCCGCCGGGACCGCCGCCAGGGCCGCCGCCGTCAGGGCGACGGCCAAAAGGGCGTAAAAAAACGTCTGCCGCCGCGCCGGCGGACACACACCGCCATCCATGGGCAGTTCCTTGGGATCAGACATAGGGTAGCTATGTAGGGGAGGAACGAGGAAAAATCAAGCCTGATGTGGAGATGGAAGGATCAGGAGCAGGCGGAGACCCGGGCGGCGACACCGGAGGGGGCGACGTAGGACCGGCTCGGACGCGCCTGGGGCAGGGAGACGATCCGCCAGGCGTCCCTGGCGGCCATCAACTCCTTCAGGAGGAGGTTGTTGAGGCGATGGCCGGACTTGTAGGCGACGAAGTGCCCCAGGATCGGCATCCCCAGGAGGGAGAGGTCGCCGATGGCGTCCAGGATCTTGTGCTTCACGAACTCGTCGGGAAAACGCAGGCCCTCCTTGTTGATGACCCCCTTTTCGTCCAGGACCACGGCGTTGCGGAGGGAACCTCCCAGGGCGAGGCCGACGGCCTGGAGGTATTCGACGTCCTTCAGGAAACCGAAGGTGCGGGCGGCGCAGATCTCCCTTTCATAGGATTCGTGGTTGAGGGAGAAGGAATAACTCTGCCGCCCGATGACGGGGTGAGGGAAATCAATGGTGTAGGTGATACGCCGCTCCGGCGCGGGGAGAAACATGGCGGAGCCGTTTTCGTCCTTCACGGAGACGCACGACTCGATGACGAGATAACGCCGCTGATGCCCCTGGATAACCGTCCCGTGCTCCTTCAACATGGTCACGAACGGCAGGGAGCTGCCGTCCATAATGGGGACCTCGAAGGAATCCAGCTCCACGACGGCGTTGTCGATCCCCAGACCGCTGAAGGCCGACATGAGGTGCTCCACCGTGGAGACGGTGGCGCCGTTGAGGCCGATGGTCGTCGCCAGGGTCGTGTCACAGACGTTGGCCACCTCGGCCTTGATCCGCGGCTGCCCGGGCAGGTCCTTGCGCACGAAGACGATCCCCTCACCGCCCTCGGCGGGCTTGATGGTCATCCCGACCTTGCGGCCCGTGTGGAGGCCTATATTGCGGCAGACTATCTCTTCTTTTACCGTCCGTTGAAATTCCATCTCTACCTGTGACGACGGAGTTGATGAAGGTCCCCTGTCGTTCTCCCATGAGGCGTAGCAATCCTCATGCCTGTATCGGAAGAAGGGCCGTTATTTCTAAGGTATCGTATTCCCTTGCTTCTTTTTCGATCTCGGGCCGTCCTTCGACCCCCCTGGGGACGGCGGGTGTTGCAAATCGGACACACTTTCCGGGGCGCCGACGGCGTCGGGAAAGAGCCTGTCCCTTTCGCTGTAGAGACAACCGCAGTAATTCTGTCGGTACATCCCCAGGCGGCGGGAGATCCTCACCCCTTCCTTCCACCCCGCCCGGAAGTCCCGATAGACGAAGGTGACCCCATGGTCCCGGGCCAGGTCCCCGCAGATCTGACGGATCAACTCGTGGCGCTGATAGGGGCTGTAGAGGAGGGTCGTGGTGAAATGGGTGTAACCGAGATCACGGGCCTTCTCCAGACTCCTCCTGATGCGCAGCTCGTAGCAGATCCCGCACCGCTCTTCTTCCCGACCCGTGACGGCCCGGAAATAAGTCTCCGGCCGGTCGTCGGCGACGGTGATCACCTTCAGACCCCGCACGTAGGCGTAGGCCAGGAGGGCGTCGAGGCGGCGGCGGTACTCGCTCCAGGGGTGGATGTTGGGGTTGAGAAACAGCCCCTCCACGTCGAAACCCTCCCCCCTGAGGACCTCCAAGGGATAGATGGTGCAGGGTCCGCAGCAGCAATGGAGGAGAAGTTTCTTTGAACGGCCGTTCATGACTCGCCCTGGAAGAGCCCCCCCTGGGGGACGCCCGCCCAGGGACGGCGTAAATGCTCGTAGGCCCGCCTGGTGGCGATCCTCCCCCGGGCGGTGCGCTGGAGGTATCCCTCCTGGATGAGGTAAGGTTCGTAGACATCCTCCAGGGTCGACTTTTCCTCGCCGATCACGGCGGAGAGGTTGTCGATACCCGCCGGCCCGCCGTTGAACTTCTCGATCAGGGTCAGGAGGATGGCCCGGTCCATGGCGTCGAGGCCCCCCTCGTCCACCTCGAAGAGGTCCAGGGCCTTGACGGCCGCCTCCCTGTCCACGACCCCCGCGCCCCGCACCTGGGCGAAATCCCGGACCCGGCGCAGCAGGCGGTTGGCGATGCGGGGCGTCCCCCGGGACCGCCGCGCCAGCTCCAGGGCCCCCTCCTCGTCGATGTCGATGGAAAGGATCCGGGCGGACCGCTTCAGGATAACCGAAAGCTCCGCCGGGGTGTAGAAATCGAGACGGAAGCTCATGCCGAAACGGTCCCGCAGGGGGGAGGTCAAGAGGCCGGCCCGCGTCGTGGCCCCGATGAGGGTGAAACGGGGGATCTCCAGTTTCATGGAACGGGCCGAGGGTCCCTGCCCGATCATGATGTCGATATGGTAATCCTCCATGGCGGGATAGAGGATCTCCTCCACCACGTGGGAGAGGCGATGGATCTCGTCGATGAAGAGGATGTCGTGCTCATGGAGGTTCGTCAAGATGGCCGCCAGGTCGCCGGGCCGCTCCACGACGGGCCCCGAGGTCACCTTGATGTCCACTCCCAGTTCCCTGGCGACGATATAGGCGAGGGTCGTCTTTCCCAAACCGGGAGGGCCGTAGAGGAGGACGTGGTCCAGGGCCTCGCCCCTCGCCCGGGCCGCCTCGATGAAGATGGCGAGGTTGGCCTTGATCCGTTCTTGACCGACATACTCGGCCAGGTTCCTCGGCCGCAGGGAGTGGTCAAAGACCCGGTCCTCCTCCGCCTCCCGGCTCTGGATGATACGGCTGTGCCTTTCCTCCCCCATTTCCTATCCCGCCAGGCGCCTGAGGGCCCCCTTCAGGAGGAGATCGAGGGTCGGGATCCCCTCCAGGGACGCCAGGGTCTCGTCGACGGCGATCCGCGCGGGACCGCTCTTGTAACCGAGGTTCGTCAGGGCGGAGAGGGCGTCCTCGATGAGATCGTCCTTCGTCGGACCCGCCTCCCGCGCCTCCCCTCTGCCCTCCGGGGGCATGATCTTGTGGATCTTGTCCTTCAACTCCAGGATGATCCTCTCCCCCGTCTTCCTCCCCACACCGGGGATGCGGGTGAGGCGTCCCAGGTCCCCCCTCGTCACGGCGGCGACGAAGTCCGCCGCGGTGACGCCGGAGAGGATGTTCATGGCCAGGCGCGGGCCGATACCGGAGGCGGAGATCATGACCTGGAAGATCTCCCTTTCCTCCTGCCTCAGGAAACCGAACAGATTGATCCCGTCTTCCTTGACGTGGGTATGGACGTGGAGGGTCACGACCTGACCGGTCTCGGGCAGTTCATAGAAGGTCGAGAGGGGCACGAAGACGCGATAGCCGACGCCGTTGACATCGACGACGAGATGGCTGACGGACTTGTGGGTGAGGGTCCCGCAGATCCGGGCGATCATCCCCGTCCCCTCAGGAAGCGGAGTCCCGACGCCGCCGTTAACCCCCTCTCCATCCCCGTGCCCAGGGGTCCCCCGCCGGTGTGGGCGTGGCAGATGGCCACGGCCAGGGCGTCGGCGGCGTCCCTGCCCGGGACCTCGGCAAGGCCGAGGATGGCCTTGACCATCCGCTGTACCTGGGCCTTTTCCGCCCGGCCGTAACCGACGACGGCCTTCTTGACCTCGAGGGGCGAGTACTCGAAAACGGGCAGGCCGCCCGTGGAACCGGCGAGGATGGCCACGCCCCTCACCTGCCCCTGGGTGATGAGGCTCTTGACGTTCTTGCCGTAGAAGACCTCCTCCACGGCCACCGCCTCCGGCCGGGTCCTCTCCACGACCTCCCGCAGGGTCTCGTAAAGGTGGGCGAGAAAAGAGGAGAGGGACTGGCCGGGCCTGATGACGACCTCCCCGTGGCAGATCTCACTGAGGTCGTATCTCCCCTTCTCGAGGACGCCGAACCCCGTGACGCGGCTGCCGGGATCGATACCGAGGATGACCATCAGCTCAACTTTTCCATGATCTCGTCGGGGATGTCGAAGTTGGCGTAGACGTTCTGCACGTCGTCGTTGTCCTCGAACTTCTCCATCATCTTCAGCATCTGGGCGGCCTTGTCCTCGCCGATGCGGACCGTCGTCTGGGGGACCATGCCGATGCGTGCGGACACCACCGGGAGGCCCCGGGACTCGATGGCCTTCCTGACGGCCTCGAAGGCCGCGGGGCTGGTGATGACCTCGTATTCGTTCTCTTCGTCCCGGACGTCATCGGCCCCCGCCTCGAGGGCCAGCTCCATCAGTTCGTCCTCGGAGACCGCCTTCTTGTCCACGAGGATGGTCCCCTTCTTCTCGAACATCCAGGACACGCAGCCGTTCTCCCCCAGGTTTCCCCCGTGCTTGGAGAAGATGTGGCGGATCTCGGCGACGGTGCGGTTCCGGTTGTCCGTCATCACCTCCACGAGGACGGCCACGCCCCCCGGCCCATAGCCCTCGTAGGTCACCTCCTCGAAGGCCGCCGCCCCCTCGTCCCCGCCGATACCCTTCTTGATGGCCCGCTCGATGTTCTCCTTGGGCATGTTCTCGTCCTTGGCGGCCATGATGGCCTGCCGCAGGCGCGGGTTACCCTCGGGGTCACCCCCCCCCAAGCGGGCCGCCAAGGTTATCTCCTTTATGATCTTCGTGAATATCTTGCCCCGCTTGGCATCGATGGCGCCCTTCTTCCTCTTTATGGTGCTCCATTTGGAATGTCCCGACATAGAAAAAGCTCCTGATTGTTTTGGCCCTATTGAACTAATCGCTTTGAAGTGGGGTTAAATAGCACACAACACACGCCATTGCAAAAGAAAACCCCTTCCAGGTCCTGGAAGGGGTCTCGTTTAATTGTTCCGGCGGCGTCCTACTCTCCCACACAGTCTCCCATGCAGTACCATCGGCGCTAGAGAGCTTAACTTCCGTGTTCGGGATGGGAACGGGTGTGACCTCTC
>JAKPCH010000009.1 GCA_029553375.1 Deltaproteobacteria bacterium
TTCATTACTCCTTGACATCCGCGCACGATTCCTGAAATATCGACCGAAATTACCCGAGGAGGTGAGAGGATGATGAAAAGAGTCTTTTTCGCCGTGTTGATCACGTTGTTGACGGCCTCCCTCGCCCTGGCGGCGGGCCCCAAGAGCTACCAGGTGACCGGTCCCGTCCTGGAGATGACCAACGATGTCATCACCGTCCAGAAGGGCAAGGAGAAGTGGCAGATCGGCCGGGACAAGGACACGAAGGTGAAGGGGGACCTGAAGGTCGGATCCAAGGTGACGATCGAGTACATCATGAAGGCCACGGCCGTTGAGGTCAAGGCGGAGGCCAAAAAGAAGTAGCGGCGCCTTTCCGGCGGATCGTGATTTAGGGGCGACCGTTTCGCCGGGGCGGGCGGTCGCCCTTCGTGTCCTTTGCCCCCCGGTCCTCAGGAGCGAATAAATTTCTTCTTACCAAGAGGAGTCTGATGACCATGTCGGAAGCAAAGCCCCTGCCCGTCGCCAAGACCGAAAAGGAGATCATCGCCCTCCTGCCGCGGATGGCCAACCGCCACGGCCTGATCGCCGGGGCCACCGGCACGGGGAAGACCGTGACCCTGCGGGTGATGGCGGAGCGGTTCAGCGCCATCGGCGTGCCCGTGTTACTCGCCGACGTCAAGGGGGATCTGGCGGGTCTCTGCCTGCCCGGAGGGGACAACGCCAGGGTGAACGAGCGCGTCCGGGAGCTGGAGCCCGAAGGGTTCGCGTTTTCCGGCTATCCTGTGGAGTTCTGGGACGTCTTCGGGGTCCAGGGCCACCCCCTGAGGACGACGGTATCGGAGATGGGGCCGTTGCTCCTCGGGCGCATCCTGCGCCTCAACGAAACCCAAAGCGGCGTCTTGAGCGCCGTTTTCAAGATCGCCGACGACGAAGGCCTCCTCCTTCTCGACCTCAAGGACCTGCGGGCCATGATCCAGTTCGTCGGCGACAATGCCGACACGTACAAGACGAGTTACGGCAACATCTCCAAGGCCAGCATCGGCGCCATCCAGAGGAGCCTCCTCGTCCTTGAGGAGCAGGGGGGCGACCGCCTGTTCGGGGAACCGGCCCTGAACATCGACGATCTCCTGCAAACGGACCCGGAGGGACGGGGCGTCATCAACATCATCGCCGCGGACCGGCTGATGCAGTCCCCGCAGCTCTACGCCACGTTCCTCCTCTGGCTTTTGGCGGAGTTCTTCGAACAGTCGCCCGAGGTGGGCGACCCGCCCAAGCCCCGCCTCGTCTTCTTCTTCGACGAGGCCCACCTCCTCTTCACCGACGCCCCCAAGGCCCTGGTGGAGAAGATCGAGCAGGTCGTGCGGCTCATCCGCTCCAAGGGTGTCGGTGTCTATTTCGTGACCCAGAATCCCCTGGACCTGCCGGAGACGGTCCTGGGGCAGCTCGGCAACCGCGTCCAGCACGCCCTGAGGGCCTTCACACCCCGGGAGCAAAAGGCGGTCCGGGCCGCCGCCGAGACCTTTCGACCCAACCCCCGCCTGGACACCGCCGCGGCCATCATGGAGCTCGCCGTCGGCGAGGCCCTGGTGTCGGTGCTGGACGGCAAGGGCATGCCCGGCATGGTGGAGCGGGCCTGGATCCTCCCCCCGCGCAGCCGCCTGGGCGCCCTCGACCCCGCGGAAAGGGAAAGGGTCATCAAGAGCTCGGTGCTGTACGGCCATTACGAGCAGGTCGTGGACCGGGAGAGCGCCTACGAGAAGTTGCAGCAACGCACCGCGGCGATCAGGCAGGCCCCCGTGGAGACGCCTGCACCCGGAGGGCGGGAAAAGCCCTCGGACATGGAGAAATACCTCGGCGCCGCCGTCCAAAGCGCCGCCCGCGCCATCGGCAGCCAGCTCGGCCGCCAACTCATCCGGGGCGTCCTGGGCTCCCTCTTCGGCGGCCGCCGCTGAGGGGGAGCAAGGCTTAAATGGCAAGGCGGGGGATGAAGGCCATCTCGTAGGCATCGACAGGGACTACGCCGGTACAAAGGTCCAGCTCAAAGAGTTAAGTCTCCCAAAGCCGCCGGCAGACATGAAAGCCTCGCGTGACAGTCGCGTCCCGCCGACGCCGGATGAGTACGGTGGATTTCCCGCCCCCCCTTGCGGCGGCGGGCTTGAAGAAAACCGGCTCAACAACCATATACGCGAAGAGAGGAGACCGCCGTGGAGCAAATAGCCTTCGTCGATATCGAGGACATCAAAGTAGGGCATGCCCAGGATTTAGAGGCCGGCACGGGCTGTACCGTGGTCATCTGCGAAAAAGGGGCGACGGCCGGGATCGACGTCAGGGGCGGTGCCCCCGGGACGCGTGAAAGCGATCTTCTCAATCCCGTCAACCTGGTGGAAAAGATACATGCAATCGTCTTGGCGGGAGGCAGCGCCTTTGGCCTGGATGCAGCTTCCGGCGTGATGCAATACCTGGAGGAGAGGGGCGTTGGCTTTGACGTCCAGGTGACCAGGGTACCGATCGTGTGCGGGGCCGTTCTGTTCGATCTGGCAGTCGGCGACCACAGGATAAGACCGGACAAAGAAATGGGTTATCAGGCGTGTCTGAACGCCACGAACAAGGCCTGCCCGGAGGGAAACGTGGGGGCGGGCACCGGGGCGACGGTGGGCAAGATCCTGGGCCTGGCCCGGGCAATGAAGGGCGGCCTCGGCTGCCACGCCATCCAGGTGGGCGCCCTGAAAATCGGCGCCCTGGTTGCGGTCAACTGCCTTGGCGACGTGATCGATCCCGAAAGGGGAGAGAGGCTGGCGGGCCTCTTGAACTCGAACTTGACCGGCCTGGCCGACACGGAAGAGGTCATGATCCAATCTTACGCGGAGAAGAAAAACCTCTTTGCCGGCAACACGACCATCGGCATCGTCGCCACCAACGCCGTACTGACAAAATCCCAGGCCGCCAAACTGGCATCCATGGCCCATGACGGCTATGGGAGAACCATGCGGCCCGCCCATTCCATGTTCGACGGGGACACCATCTTTACCTTGGCGACGGGTCACGTGGAGGCGGATTTGAGCGTCCTCGGCCTCCTGTCGGCGAGGGTAATGGAGAGGGCCGTCGTTTCGGCCGTAAAGAATGCCCGTTCCCTCTTTGGGCTTAAATGCTGGGCGGATTTGGCGGGCGCGAAACACGGGGCTTAGGGCGTAAAGAGCGGAAACGGGAACGGACGTCCTCTCTTTGTTCACCCCATAGGGTCGGCCGGGGGGCGTTGGTAAAAGCTATGCGTTGGAGTCGCCGCTCGGTAAGATCACCCTCCACCGGGAGGCACGCCTGACCGGGAACCTTGACGTCATCGCGGGGAGGGGAACATGACAAGACCGGTAAAGAAGAAGGCGGACAAACCGCGCTGCGGGCTCTGCGGCAAGACGAAGAACCTGACCAAGACCGAATGCTGCGGGAACTGGATCTGCGACGATGAGGACAGGTACGTGCCCTTCTCGTTCTCCAGGAAAAGTTGCAGCCGCAACCACCGCCGATATACCCTCTGCGGCTATCACTTCAATGAGGGCCACGAGGGTGACTGGAAGACCTGCGAGCAATGCCGGACGGACTTCGAACCGGAGATGGTCGCCTGGTACGGAACCAACGAGTACAACTTCGAGAAGATGCCCGATCCCCCGACATATGAGCCCACCCGCTGCTCAAAGTGCAAAGTGGTCATCAAGCTCGCCACGGACAGCTACAGCCGGTCGGGAGACGAATACCGGTGCCGGAACTGCACTGAGAACGAGATGTAGGAAGAGATACGTCGACCCGGGGGGTTGAGTTTGAATCCCCCCCGGCGGCCTTCTTTTTTTGCCAACGACTCGACGACCGGAAGAAACGGGCCGGATCTTTTTTGCGCGAACCGACCCCCTGGGTCTCCGACCAACCCCTCCGGCGGGCGGTGTCTCCCGATGCCGCACAATAACGCCGTCGGGCTCCGAAAGAGAAAGACATGGGAGGTCATCCGTCCATAGCCTGGGTATTGTTGGTGATCACCTGTCTGGTCGCCGTCTCGATGTTGAACCCCCGTATTAGGCGTCAGTGGCACTGGGGGCGCACACGTACGCGCGTTTCCACATCGACCTTTGGATCGTTGGCTTTTTTAGGCGCATTAGGCATGACTACCGCGACGGCCTTCGGCCTGCTGCCGTTCCCCTTCATCTTCCTGTCTTTACCCCTGATGTTGGTTGGGGCGCTTTATGACTCATGGCGGGACAACCAGGCGACGCGGAAGAAAAAATCGGGAGGATGACAAGGGATGTACGGCCTGTTCTTCACCTGGCACGGATGGCTTGCCTTGGCGGTATTGGCGGCATCGGGGTTCTGTGCCGTCTATCGGCTCCGCAACACCCTGGGGCGATGGGCGTTCGCGTTGGCGGTTTCGGCGGTTATTGTCGTCGGGGTTTCCGCCGGTCAGCTGGTATCTAACTATGAGGGCACCGTGATACGGGCGGGGATAATGAGCCGGGTGTCGAGAGGCAGCACCGTCACGAGAGTCCCGGCGATAGAATGGGCATCCACCGACGGGCGGAAGCACACGACAGAGGTAACGATGGAGTTGATGGGAAAAGCATCCGCCGGGCAAAAGATACGCAAGAGAATCGGTCGCTGGTACCCAGAGCTGTCGACGGAGAAGGTGCGGGAGTCTCCCTCGGGGGAATAGACCGCCCGTAGTGCCGACCCCGGTTTTGGGAGCGCCCCGGAGAGGAGTATCGGAGTCCCGATACAGGTTAGCTATATGATATCATTGATGAATCGGCGAAGTTGAAAAAATTTCCTGCCGTGGCGTGGCTTCCGGGATTTTGAGGGCCCGAAATTCTCGTCAGGCAAGGGTTTGCGGACCGCCACCTCCCGGAATTCTGTCCATCTCCCGCCGCGAGTTGTCGAGTAAAGACGTATGGCCTGCCCGCCCCCGGAGGTCC
>JAKPCH010000047.1 GCA_029553375.1 Deltaproteobacteria bacterium
GTTGGCCTGCATCACGGGTGCGATAGCCGAGGCGTTCTACGGGGGGATTCCGGACTGGATCCGAAACAAGGTCAAGGAGTTGCTGACGCCCGACCTGTGGTCGGTGACGGAGAGGTTCTGCCGGACGTACATGGGGCGAACGGAACAGGGGCACGGGGCCGACGGCGGAACCTGAGGGTTCGGCATCAAGATGGGAACATCGCGTGTGAGCCTTCGGCCGAAAAGCGTCGAAAGGGGTCGCCGGATTCAACGGTTCACCGTGTGAGGCCCCCTGGCCCACGTCATCTTGTCGCCCCCTTACGGGGGGAGTATCGGGGTTCCGATACAGGTTATCTATATGATATCATTGAGGATTCGGCGACGCTGAAAAAAATTTCCTGTCGCGGCGGGCCTTCCTGGCTCGTGAGTTCCGGAAACCGCGTCAGGCGAGGGTTTGCGGATCGTGCTGCGGGGGAATTATGCCGCGATGGGGGGAGAAATTCGGGGACACGATAACCCTTTTACACCTAAAAATAGCCAAGTAAAAACGAGAAGTTGCGAATTAAGTGTTGTGTCCCCCGATTAAAGGAAAGGGCCTCCGAAAGGAGGCCCTTGATCTTACTTTACTTGGCTGGGGGACGTGGATTCGAACCACGATTCACGGAGTCAGAGTCCGTTGTCCTGCCGTTGAACGATCCCCCATCTCTCGCGCCGCCCTGCCGCCTGGGCGGTCCCTCTCTCGAGGGAGACCGTCCTATACCACCGACCAACCCCTCCGTCAAGACCAAATTGAGACTCTTTTCCCCCCTGTTGCCCCCGGGACGGCGGTCGTGGTAAGAAGGCCCTCCACGAACGGGGGAGATCGGGGGGAACGAGGGGAGATGCTCATCTACGCCGTAGCGGACATCCACGGGAGGCGGGAGCGCCTGGCGAGGATCGCCGCCGTCGTGGGACGCCACCGGCCCGACGTCATCGTCGCCGCGGGCGACCTCGAGGGGGAGCTGGACCACCGGGAGGTCCTCGGGGCCCTGACGGAAGGGGGTATCCCCGTCTTCGTCGTCCCGGGCAACATCGACGGCCCCGGCCTCGCGGCGGCCCTGGACGACTTCGAAGGCGTCGTCGATCTCCACCTGCGGACCCACCGGTTCCGGGACGTCCCCTTCGCCGGCTTCGGGGCCGCCCCTTTCTTCTCCCGCACCCCCGGGCGCCGGGGTGACGCGGCGGCCCTGGCGGACCTCGTGGAGGAGGGGGGCGTGTTCGTGACCCACGTCCCCCCCCGGGGTGTCCTCGACCGGGGTTTCGCGGGCCTGCGGGGCGGGATGCGCACCCTCCACGAGATCGTCACCACCCGGAGACCCGCCGTCCACGTCTTCGGCCACATCCACGAGGGCCGAGGCACGGCGCGGATCGGCGATACCCTCGCCGTCAATTGCAGCCTCGGCCATTCCGGCAACGGCTGCCTCATCCACTTCGACGGCCGGGGCGCCGCCGAGGCGACCCTCCTCTGAGCCCCCCCGGGACTTAGAGGGGGGGAACCTACGGGGGCAGGGTCTTCAGCCAGGACTCGATGATCCTGGCCCCCTCCTCCCAGCCGGGCTCGGCGATGATGAAGTGGCCGTGGCGGGGCAGCTCTACGTAGGTGGAGCGCCCCGGATAGCGTTCGTGGATCTTTCTCACGGCCGACGGCACGGTGAGACGGTCCTCGGCGCCCACGACGGTCAGGACGGGGCAGGAGACACGCCGGGCCTCGACGGCCGTGCTCCGTTTGGGATCGAGGAACCACAGGCCGATCTGGGTCGCCGCCCGGGGCGACTCGTAGGTGAAACGGGCGAAGACCCGGCGCCGCTCCTCCGGCGGCAGGAGATGGAGGGAGGAATACACGGCCCCCTCGAAGGTGGGCCGCAGGGGCTCGCCCCAGGCGAAGAGAGAACGCCGGTTGAGCCAGGCGCTCTTTATGACCGTCCGCGAGGCGGCGTTGATCCCCCAGGGCGCCGCGGGGGAGATGAGGACGACGGCCCTCGCCTTCCCCTTGGCGGCGATGATCTGGGCGATGAGGCCCCCCATGGAATGACCGATAAGGACCGGCTTCTGAGGGAGGGAGGCGATCTCCTTCTCCACGTCGGCGACGTAATCGTGAATCCCCGTCTCCCTGAGACCCGCCGGGGGTGGGTCGTTCAGGGTGGTGTCGTGGTGGCGGAGCAGGGGGGTCAGGACCCGGTAGCCCCGCTCGGAAAAATAGGCCCCGTAACGGTCCCAGCACCAGGGGCCGACGAACATGCCGTGGATCATCACCAACGGCGGCTTGGCCGACCCCTCCGCCGACCGGCCCGGGGCGGGGACGGAAAAAATCCAGAGAAAGACGAGGACGTATAAGATCCAAGAACGTCTCTTCTTCACGGCCTCCACCCCCGAGGGATTGACTTCGGAACCATCAGAGGCTAAGGGATCTACCACATCGGCACGTTCAGGGAAAGGAGGTTTACGATGTACGCCGTCATCATGGCGGGGGGCAAAGGGGCCCGGTTCTGGCCCCGGAGCCGCAACCGCCTCCCCAAGCACCTCCTCGACATCACCGGCGGGGGGACCCTCATCCAGGAGACGGTGGAACGCGTCTCCCCCCTCGTCCCCCCCGAGAGGATCCTCGTCGTCACCGCCGCCGCCCACGCGGCGGAGGTGACAAGGCAGCTCCCCATGATCCCCGGGGAGAACATCCTCGTCGAACCCCAGGGCCGCAACACGGCCCCCTGCATCGGCCTCGCCGCCGCCTTCGTCGCCCGCCGGGCGGGGGACGCCGTCATGATCGTCCTCCCCTCCGATCACGTCGTCGCCGACGGAGAGGAGTTCCGCCGCGTCCTGCGCGTCGCCGCGGCGGCCGCCGAAAAAGATGATTGCCTCGTCACCGTGGGGATCAGACCCACGAAGCCGGAGACGGGTTACGGCTATATCGAGGAAGGCCCACCCTGGGCGCGGATCGAGGGCGAGACGGTCTACCACGTCTCCTCCATCCGCGAGAAGCCGTCCTTGGAAGAGGCCCGGAGACTCCTCGGGCTGGGCCGCTTCTTCTGGAACAGCGGCATGTTCGTGTGGAAGGCCTCCGTCATCCTCGGGGCCATCGAGACCTTCCTGCCGGCGATCGCCGCGGGCCTGCGACAGATCGCCGCCGCCGTGGGGACCCCCGCCCAGGACGAGGCCGTCGCCGCCGCCTACCACTCCTTCCCCGCCATCTCCATCGATTACGGGGTCATGGAGAAGGCCCGCAACGTGCGCCTCGTCAAGGGCGATTTCGGCTGGTCCGACGTGGGGAGCTGGGACGCCCTCTGGGAGATCGCCCCCAAGGACGAGAGGGGCAACGCCGCCGGGCGGTGCGCCGGTTTCGCCGCCGTGGACGCCGCGGGGAATTACGTGGAGAGCCCGGGGAAATTCGTCGCCCTCGTGGGGGTGGAGGACCTCGTCGTCGTGGAGACGCCGGACGCCCTCCTGATCTGCCGCCGCGGCCGCTCCCAGGACGTGCGGAAGGTCGTCGAGACCCTCGAGGCCCAGGGGAAGGACGACCTCCTCTGAGGGACGGCGGGGACCCTTGACAAGGGGATCCCCGGCGTGACAAGGGGTGAAAACGGACATGGTGCAGAAGATCCTCGTGGTGGACGACGAGAAGGACCTGGCGGACCTCATCGCCTTCAACCTGGAGCAGGATGGTTACCGGGTCTTCAAGGCCGCCGACGGCAATCAGGCCCTGGCGATGGTGTCCTCCGTCAAACCCGACCTCGTCCTTCTGGACCTGATGCTGCCGGGCCTCTCGGGCCTCGAGGTCTGCCGGCGCCTCCGGTCCCGGCCGGAAACGGAACATCTCCCCGTCCTCATGGTCACCGCCAAGGGGCAGGAGGTGGACAAGATCCTCGGCCTCGAGATGGGGGCCGACGACTACATAACAAAACCCTTCAGCGTCCGGGAGCTTTTGGCCCGCGTCCGGGCCGTCCTGAGGCGGGTGGAGAGGAAACCGGACGCGGAGGAGGTCTTCTCCCGGGGCGACCTCTTCATCGACTACCGATCCTGCGAGGTCCGCGTCCGGGGCCGCCGGGTGGATCTCGGGCCCATGGAGATGAAACTCCTCATGTTCTTCGCGAAAAACCCCGGGCGGGTCTATTCACGGGACCGGCTCCTCGAGGAGGTCTGGGGGTACGACACCTTCGTGGAGCCGCGGACCGTGGACGTCCACATCAGCCGCCTGCGGGCGGCCGTCGAGGAGGACCGGACCGACCCCCGTTACATCCTCACCGTGAGGGGCATGGGCTACAAGTTCGACGCCGGGGGGGGATCCTGAGATGTCCCGCCTCATCGACCTCCCCTCCGGGGGCCGCCACCCGTCCCGCCCCCGTCTTTCCCCACGGCCGCCGCGGGGCGTCAAGATCTCGGGGGAGCTGGTCCTCGCCTCCGCCTCCCCCCGCCGGGAGGAACTCTTGGCCCTCATGGGCCTCGACTTCGAGGTTGTCCCCAGCAGCGTCGACGAGGCCTTCATGCCGGGGGAGAGGCCGGAGGACCACGTCCTGCGCCTCGCCCGGGAAAAGGCCCTCTCCGTGGCCGCCTCGAGGCCCGAGGCCTGGGTACTGGGGGCCGACACGATCGTCGTCATCGACGGGGAGGTCCTGGGCAAACCGGAAACCCCCCGCCAAGCCCGGGAGATGCTCACGCGCCTCAGCGGGGCGACTCACGAGGTCTTCACGGGCTTCGCCGTCGTGAGGGCGAAGGAGGGACTAATCGCCCCCGGCCGGGTCCGTTCCCTCGTCACCTTCCGGGACCTCACCCAAGACGAGATCACCTGGTACACCGCCACGGAGGAACCCTACGACAAGGCCGGGGCCTACGCCGTCCAGGGGGCGGGGGCCTTCTTCATCCGGGAGATCCGGGGTTCCTACACGAACGTCATGGGCCTCCCCCTCTGCGAGGTCGTGGACACCCTCAAGGCCCTGGGGGCCCTGACCTTCTCATAGACGGGGGCGGCTCCGGAGGAGGGACGATGGATCATGAAGAGATAAGAAGGAACATCGAAAGGATCCGGGGGGAGATCGCCGCGGCCGCCGCGCGGGCGGGCCGGGACCCCGCCGCGGTGCGTCTCATGGCCGTGACCAAGACGGTGGACGACGAGCGGATCCGGGCCGCCATCGAGGCGGGGGTGGACATGATCGGGGAGAATTACGTCCAGGAGGCCCGCCGCAAGATCGAGGCCATGGGCCGAGACGTCCCCTGGCACCTCATCGGCCATCTCCAGACGAACAAGGCCAAGTACGCCGTGCGCCTCTTCGAGATGATCCACTCCGTGGACCGCCCCGAGGTGGCCAAGGAACTCGACCGCCGGGCGGCGGCCCTGGGACGGAGCGTGAAGGTCCTCATCGAGGTCAACGTCAGCGGCGAGGCGACGAAGAGGGGGGTGGCGCCCCAGGACCTCGTCCCCCTCGCCCGCCTCGTCTCCACCCTCCCCTCCCTCTCCCTGAGGGGCCTCATGACCATGGCCCCCTGGAGCGAGGACCCCGAGACGGCCCGTCCCTATTTCGCCGCCCTGCGCCGGAGGCGGGACGAGATCGCCGCCCTGAATCTGCCCGGGGTCGTCATGGAGGAGCTCTCCATGGGGATGACGGACGACTACACCGTCGCCGTCGAGGAGGGGGCGACGATCGTCAGGATCGGCCGGGCCATCTTCGGCGAGCGGGGTTGACATTTCCCGATCCCCCGTGTTAGGGCCTGAGACTCGATTTTCCAGGGAGGGTTATCCATGATCTTGCAGCAGATGCAGGTCGGCCCCATGGCCGTCTTCGCCTATCTCATCGGGGACGAGGCCTCCGGTGAGGCCCTGGTGGTGGACCCGGCGGCGGACGCTTCCCGGATCTGCTCCCTCGCCCAGAGGCACGGCCTGACGATCCGCTATATCGTCAACACCCACGGCCACGTGGACCACATCGGGGGGAACGCCGACATGAAACGCCTGACGGGGGCCGCCATCGTCGTCCACGAGGGGGACGCCCCCATGCTCGTCTCGACGCCGGCCTTCTACCTCCGCATGTTCGGGGCCAAGGCGTCGCCCCCCGCCGACGTGACGGTGAAGGAGGGCGACGTGATCCGGGTGGGCGAGATCGCCCTGCGGGTGATCCACACCCCCGGCCACTCCCCCGGGAGCATGTGCCTCTACACCGACGGCATGGTCCTGACGGGGGACACCCTCTTCGTGGGCGCCGTGGGACGCACGGACCTCCCCGGCGGCTCCTGGACCCTCCTGGCGAGGTCCCTCCAGGAGAAACTCGCCGCCCTCCCCGACGAGACCAAGGTCCTGCCGGGGCACAACTACGGCCCCACCCCCACGTCCACCATCGGTTACGAGAAACGCCACAACCCCTACATGCAATAGCAGAGGCAAGAAGGAGGCCCCGTGTCCGCGGAAACGTTGATGAAGACCGAACTGCCCGGGATCAGGAGGATCGGCGCCGGCAAGGTCAGGGATATCTACGATCTCGACCCCTATCTCCTCATCGTCACCACCGATCGCATCTCCGCCTTCGACGTCGTCATGCCCAACCCCATCCCGGGGAAGGGCCGGATCCTGACGGCCATGAGCGTCTTCTGGTTCAAGATGATGGAAGACATCGTGGAGAACCACCTCGTCGCCACGGAGACCGCCGCCCTGCCCCCCGTCTGCGCCCCCTTCGCCTCCCTCCTCGAGGGGCGCGTCATGCTGGTGAAGAAGGCCAAACCCCTGCCCGTCGAGTGCATCGTCCGCGGTTACCTGAGCGGATCGGGCTGGAAGGACTATCTCCGGACGGGGTCCGTCTCGGGGGTCCGCCTGCCGGCGGGCCTGAAGGAGTCGGCCAAGCTACCCGAACCCATCTTCACCCCCTCCACGAAGGCCCAGGAGGGGGAGCACGACCAGGCCATCACCAAGGGGGACGTGGAGGATCTCATCGGCCGGGAGCTGACGGAGGCCATGGTGGAGAAGGCCCTGGCCATCTACGGCCGGGCCTGCGCCCACGCCGAGGAGAGGGGCATCATCATCGCCGACACGAAGATGGAGTTCGGCCTCTACGAAAACCGCCTGATCCTCATCGACGAGCTCCTGACGCCGGACTCCTCCCGGTTCTGGCCCCGGGACGAATACGAGGAGGGGCGGCCCCAGGCCAGTTTCGACAAACAGTTCCTCAGGGACTACCTCCTCTCCCTCGACTGGGACCAGCGCCCCCCGGCGCCGGAGCTCCCCCCCCATATCATCGCCCAGACGGCGCGGAAGTACCAGGAGGCCCTCGCACGCCTCACCGCCTGAGGCGCTTCCTTGACAGCGCGGTGCCCCGTTATTACCTTAGGCCGTTGAGCGGCCCCGGGAGGTGCGCCCAGAGAGGTCATGGCGAGACAATTACCCGATTACCGGGAGAAACAGAAAATACTCTACATAGACAAGACCCCCAAGGCGAAACTAGTGGAGTACGGAGACGCCTTCCTCAAGGAGGGCCGCGTCTTCGACGCCCTGGAGTTCTACGGCCGGGCGGGCCACGAGGAAGGCCTCTGGGCGATCCTCGCCCGGGCGAGGGACGAGGGGGACGCCATGCTCTACCAGCAGGCCCTCAAGGCCCTGGGGAGGGAGGCGGACGGGGCGGAGTGGCGGGAGGTGGCCCGGCGGGCCGAGGCCCGGGGCAAGCTGACCTTCGGCCGCTTCGCCGCCGAGCGGGGCGGCGTTGAGAAACCGCCGGCAGGGAGGCCTCAGGGGTGATGACGACCAAGCGTTGCTACTACGAGATCCTCGGGGTGGACCGAAACGCCACGGAGGAGGAGATCAAGAAGAGCTACCGCCGCCTGGCCATGAAATACCACCCCGACCGCAACCCCGGGGACAAGGAGGCGGAGGAGAATTTCAAGGAGGCCGCCGAGGCCTACGAGGTCCTCAGCGACGCGGAGAAACGGGACATCTACGACCGTTACGGCCACGAGGGTCTCTCCAGCACGGGCTTCAGGGGATTCTCCGGTTTCGAGGACATCTTCGCCAGCTTCGGCGACATCTTCGGGGACGTCTTCGGCTTCACCAACGGCCGCGCCCGTTCCCGGACGGCCCCCCGGGCCGGTTCGGACCTCCGGTACGATCTCAAACTCACCTTCCTGGAGGCCGCCCAGGGCGTCGCCACGGACATCGACGTGGAGAAGCTCGAACGGTGCCGCACCTGCGACGGGACGGGCGCCGCCCCCGGCTCTTCGCCCGAGGTCTGTCCCCGCTGCCGCGGCCGCGGCCAGGTCACCCAGACGAGCGGCTTCTTCAGCATCAGCACCACCTGTCCCCACTGCCGGGGCCAGGGTCAAATCATCGTCAACCCCTGCCGCGCCTGCCGGGGCACGGGCCGGGAGCGGGTCGTCAAGAGGGTCCACGTGAAGATCCCCGCCGGCGTGGACACGGGGTCGCGTCTGCGCCTCCGGGGCGAGGGCGAGCAGGGGGAGTACGGGGGGCCCAACGGGGACCTCTACGTCTTCATCCACGTCGAGGACCACGAGTTCTTCAAGAGGAACGACGACGACGTATACTGCCGCATCCCCATCTCCTTCGTCCAGGCCGCCCTGGGCGCCACCGTTGAGGTCCCGACCCTCACGGGGACGGAGAAGCTCAAGATCCCCCGGGGCACCCAGAGCGGCAAGATCTTCCGCCTCAAGGGCAAGGGCTTCCCCCACCTGCGGGGCTTCGGGAGGGGGGACCAGTTGATAGAGACCGTCGTCACCGTTCCGACGAACCTCAACCGCCGTCAGGAGGAACTCCTGAGGGAATTCGCCAGGATCAGCGGCGAGGAGACCTCCGTTTCCTGAGGCTTTACAGGACCCCCTCCCATGTTGTATGAGACGGGTCACCTAACGACGGTGACACAGGAGGGAAACATGGCAGGCAGGTTCTTAAGGTTGGCCCTTTGTTTGATGGTGACGGCGGCCCTGACGGCGGGTTGCGCCGCCGCTGTCGTGGGAACGGCGGCGGTGGGGACCGGCGCGGGGACCTACCTGTTCATAAACGGCGAGCTCAAGACGGACTACTACGCCCCCTTCGAAAAGGTCTGGGCGGCGGCGGAGAAGACGGTGGCCGCCATGCACGGCCAGGAGGTCGTGCCGTCGAAGGCCATCGGCAGCGGCACCATCAAGGCCCTGATCGACGGGGAGAAGGTGACCATCAACATCCTCTTCAAGGAGAAGGCCCTCACTACCGTGGGCGTCCGCGTCGGAGTCCTGGGGGATGAACCCGCCTCCAAGATGATCCACGCCAAGATCGCCGACAACATAAAGAAATAGCCCGTGCGGACCCGTCTCGTCCCGGCCCTCGCGGCGGCGGCCCTGATCCTCTGCGCCGCCACCGCCGGGGCGGTGCCCCTGCACGACTTCCCCCGGGAACTCTCCCTCTGCGGGGAGCGCGTCCCCCTGGAACGACAGGACGTCTGGGAGATGATGGACCAGACGTTCATCTCCTCCGTCTATAACGTCCCCCAGGTGATCCTCTGGATCAAGCGGGCCCACCGCTACTTCCCCTACGTGGAGAAGAGGCTCAGGCAGAGGAAGATGCCCGACGACCTCAAGTACGTCGTCGTCGTCGAGAGCTCCCTGAGGACCTACGCCCTCTCCTCGGCGAAGGCCCTGGGCCCCTGGCAGTTCATGGAGGGAACGGCCAAGAAGTACGGCCTGCGGGTGGACAAATGGATCGACGAGCGGCTGAACTTCGAGAGGTCCACCGAGGCGGCCCTGGACTATCTCAAGGACCTCCACGATCACTTCCAGAGCTGGACCCTCGCCATGGCGGCCTACAACTGCGGTGAAAACCGGTTGGGGAAAAGCAGGGATCACCAGGGGTCCAGGAGCTTCTACGACACCGACCTGCCCCTGGAGACGGAGGCCTACATCTTCCGGATCCTCTCGGCGAAGGTCATCCTTTCACGACCCGAGGCCTACGGGTATTCCGTTCCCGTCGAGCGGCGCTACCGGCCCTTCGTCCATGACGAGGTCGAGGTCGGGCTCCCGGCGGAGGTCCCCGTCAAGACCCTCGCCCGGGCCGCCGGCACGACCTTCAAGGAGATCAAGGAGATGAACCCGGAGATACGCCAGGACTCCCTGCCGGCGGGCCGTTTCCGTATCCGCGTCCCCCAGGGGAAGGGGAAGCAATTCAAGGACAACCTCTCCTCATTCCTCCGTTGAGGGCGGCGGCCTAACGGCCCGCGAGGGCCCGATACACCTTCTCGTGGAGAACCACGGGGACGCCGAGGTCCCGGCCCGCCCGAACGAGGTAACCGCTGAAGGTCTCGATCTCCGTCCGTCGGCCCCGCTCGTGATCGAGCTGGAGGGAGGTCTTCGTCTGGGGCGGGAAGGCGGAGAGTTTCGCGACGGTCTCCGCGACGATCCCCGCGGGCAGTTCCACCCCCTGGGCCCGGGCGACGGCCTGGGCCTCCATAACGAGGCCGCGGAACATCTCGCTGGCCTCCGGGTCCGCGACGACCTCCCCCAGGGTCATACCCCGCAGCGCCGTCACCCCCGCGGCGGCGCTGATGAAGAGAAACTTCTGCCACAGGGCCTCCCGGGGCCGCTCCGTGAGGGTCACGGCGATCCCCGTCCCCTCGAAGAGCCCCGGCAGGTCCGAGAAGGGGGCCGTGACGCCGTCACGGGGACCGAAGATGACCTGGACGGACGGGCTCACCTGCCTCACGACCCCCGGCCCCTCCAGGAAGGCTGAGCAGTAGATCGTGCCGTCGAGGAAGATGCCCCGTCCCAGGCAGGATTTGAGGCGGTCCGCGATGTCCACGCCGTTCAAGAGGGGCAGGATCACCGTCTTTTCCCCGCAGGCGGGACGGGCGGTGTCCGCCGCCCCCTCCAGGTCGTAGCCCTTGACGGAAAAGATCAGGAGATCCAGCTCCCCCCATCCCACGGGCGCTTCGGCGACACCCGCGGCAGCGGCCTTAAACGTCCCCTCCGGGGCCACGAGGGTGATGCCCTCCCGGGCCGTCACCCGCCCGTGTTCACCCCGGCAGAGGAAGAAGACGGCGTGTTCACCCCCCGGCGGGTGCCTCCGGGCGAGCCTCGCCCCCACACAGCCTCCCACACCTCCCAAACCGACGATCCCGATCTTCATTCCCTTCCTCCTTTCCCGCGTCACGGCGGGGGCAGTCCAGTCCGCAGGGATCGCGTCTTGGCGGACGCGCCCGAACGTTCGTTTCACAGGCCCGTGCCGTCCCTCCCGGCGCCGGCGGGCCACGGCACCCCGTCCCGGACGGCGGTCTGTTCCTCGATCCCCCTTTCCCTCACGTCCCGGCGCCAGGGATTGGGGGTCCGGCATCCCCGTCCGGCCTCGAGCTCCCGCCGGTAAAAGGCCGACTCCCCGCCGCCGCCCGCCATGAGACGGCACTCGTAGCGCCTGCCGTTCCAGAAAAGCTCGGGGCAGACGGGAAAATCTCCTGAGCCGTGGCGGACGACACCGAAGACGCAGGGATTGCGGCAGCAACAGTAACCGCAACCCACGCAGGGGGCCTTCTCCTCCTCGTCCCGCACCATCCTCCACCCCTTTGCGGCCTCGGGGCCGACGATCTTGACCCCCCGGCGGGGCCGTGATACCCAGTCGCTCCATGGAAAAGGATACGAAGCCCCGACACGGCAGGGGAAGGAAGGTCCTTACCGTCGCCCTCATCGCCGCGGCGTTCCTCGTTTCTATGGCATCCCTGAGGTCCTGTGTCAACTCGCACCTCGGGGAGAGGAGGGGGGAACTGGCGGCGAGGATCGAGGGCGCCACCTCCCTGCGGGCCGCCTTCGGGGAACTCGCCTGGCGTTTCCCCCACGGCGTCGGCATTGATAATCTCGAGCTCCGGGACCGGTCGGGACTTCTCGTAGTGACGGCGAAGCGGGTGACGGCCTGGATCAATCCCCTGGGTCTCCTCAGACGTCAAGGGCCGGCGGAGGCGGTCTCAAGCCTGGAGGTCGAGGGGGCCGAGGTGACCATCCGGCGGCCGGGCAAGGCCATCGGCCCCCTGGTTGCCAAAGGGCCTTCCGCTGAGGGGAAGAAGGCACCGGAGGGCCTGCCCCGGCGGATCGTGGTGCGGGGGGCCGACGTGGTGGTGGATACGGGGAAGGACCGCGCCGTGGCCCATTTTGGGAAGGCGGAGCTCATAAGCGGGGGTGGGAAAAGGACCCTGACCCTCGAGGCCGGCGGGGGGCGCTGCCGCCTCACCATCCCGGGGGAGGGGGAAAGGGTCTTCACCGTCTCGGCCTCCTCTTTCCCCCTCACGATCCTCACGGCCTTTTTCGGCGACATCCTCCCCTTCTCGTCCCTCTCCGCCGACGCCGACGGCCGCATCGAGGAGACGGCGCCCACGGCCTGGTCCTTTGGCGGCCGCCTGGCCCTCCGGTCGGAGGGGGTCGTCCTGGCGAACCTGGAGGCCCGGGGCGACTCCGACGGCCGGGGCGAGGGGACGGCTGCGGGGCGCCTCGTCGTGGGCGGCGAGGTGGTGGATTTCCGCCTCGTCAGGGAACCGCCACCCCGGGACATCGTCGGGGTCGAGGCCCGTTTCCCCCGCTTCTCCTTCCCCCGGGCCGCAGCGGCCATCCCCCCCGCCCTGAGGCCCAACCTCCCCGACCTCGCCGTCACGGGATACCTCGAGGGGACCTTCCGGGCCTCCTTCCGCACCAGGCCGCCCCACCGGGCCCGCCACGACTTTCGGGGGAAGGTGGAACCGCCGCGGGTCCTGTCCCTGGGACCGAGGGTCCGCCCCGAGAGGCTCCTTTACCCCTTCACCCACACCGTCGTGACGCCCTCGGGCAGGACCTTCACCTTCCGGGTGGGTCCGGAGAATCCCGATTTCGTCCCCCTCGAGGACATCCCCCCCTCCCTGGTCAAGGCGGTGATCACGGCCGAGGACGGGGGTTTCTTCCACCACCGGGGGGTCAACGTGGGACAGGTCGTCGAGGCCCTGGCGGAGAACCTGGCGGCGGGCCGCGTCGTCCGCGGCGCCAGCACCATCTCCATGCAGCTGGCGAAGAACCTCTACCTGGGCCGGGAGAGGACCATGGGGCGAAAGATCGAGGAATTCTTCATCACCCTGGCCCTGGAGGAACGCCTCTCCAAGGGACGGATCATGGAGATCTACCTCAACGTCATCGAGTGGGGGGACGGGATATACGGCATCGGGCCGGCGGCGCGCCACTACTTCCAAAAGCACCCCCGAGACCTCGACGATTTGGAGTGCGCCTTTTTGGCCTCCATCATCGCCCGGCCCACGGCGGGCTGGAAACCGAACCCCCTGGTGGAGATCGGCGACGGCTGGTGGGGCTACCTCGACGTGATCCTCGAAAAGATGCAAAGGCGCGAGCTGCCCCCCAACTGGCGGGACACGGGGGTCACGCGAGACGGAAGTAACGGCGGATGAAGACCCGGTCGGAGATGTCCCGGACGATGAACAAACGCTCGTCCCGCGCGAGGTCCACCAGGCCCTTCTCCGCCGGCGCCTCCCGGCCCCGGTGATCGAAGAGGACCCTCACGACGGGCCGCAGGGGCCTCTCCCGCCACGTCTTCACCACCTGGCCCACCTCGCCCGTGTTCAGGCGCACGACACTGTAGATGGGAAACAGGGAGAAGGCCTTCAGGAAGGACCTCAGGGCGGTGGGCCTGAAGACCCTCCTCCGGTGATCGATGAGGAGGCGCATCCCCTCGTGGGGGGTCAGGGGGCCGCGCTGGGGCCGCTGGTGGGTGACGGCCTCGAAAAAGTCCACCATGGCTATCAATTCCACATATTCCGACAGGTCCCTAGTCCCCTCGGGGTAACCGGAGCCGTCCACCCGTTCGTGGTGTCCGTAGGCGGCGGCGCCGACTATGGGATCCAGGCCCGCCGCCGCCGCGAGGCGGTCGCGGCCGTCGCGGGGGTGTCTCTTGATGACCTCGAACTCCCCGTCCGTGATGGTCTCCCGCTTCTGGACGATCTCCCGCGGCACGTCGAACATCCCCAGGTCGTGGAAGAGGGCCGCGACGGCCAACAGGACGGCCTCGTCCCTCCCCATCCCCAGAGAGGCGGCCAGCCTCAGGGTGTAGATGGCCACGTTGAGGGCGTGGGTGACCAGGACGTCCTCCCCCGTCTCGGGAAGGGCGCTGTAGTAGTACAGGACGTCGAGGGCCTCGGGGTGGTCGTGGATGGAGGCGCAGAGGTCCCAGGCCGTCTCCAGGCCCCGGCGGCCGTCACCCTCCAGGAGGCCCAGGACGGTCTGCGTGCGCCGATAGAGGCGGCCGTAAAGTTCCGAGACGGGCAGGCCCCGGTCGCCGAAGGTGACCACGTACGGCGGGGACTCCTCCGATCCCTCCGTGAAGACCTGGCATTCCAAAAGGACCCTGCCCCCCTCGCCGCCTAGGAGGATCTCGTGTCTCCCCGTATCCAACCTCGCCTCCCGGGGCCTGTCCGTCCCCCCGCCCAGAAACCGCCGATCCACGAGGGAGCCATAGCGGCTCCCCGCATCGACGGCCCAGATCTCCCTCCCGCGCCGCTCGAGGGTGAGGTGGCGCCTCGAGACCCGGTAGGGGGGTCTCTCCTCCACGGAGAGATCGGGTTCCGCGAGAATGGAGGTCCCCGCCCCGGTCGCCCGCCCGACAAGGAAGGGGAAATAACGGACCGTCACCTCACCCCGGAGGGGCTCGCCCACGCCGGACAGGTCCCGTCCCGCGATCCGGACGACCGCCGCTTCTTCCGTCCCGTCCCGAACCTCGCCCCGGACGATTTCCCTTCTCAGGGTCTCGATGACCGCCTCTCTCTCCATGGACGTCCCTCCCATACTGAAACAGGACCTTTCCCACCTTAACGACGTACGGCCCCGCCGTCAACGGCAATCATCTTCTTTTCCCTTGACAAACGGCCCGAACCGCCCCAAGGGTTCGTCATGGTAAAGAAGGGTCCGCCGGAAAAGATCAGGCTCGGGATCAGCGCCTGCCTCCTGGGGCGAAACGTCCGCTACGACGGGGGTCACAAGCGGGACCTGTATATCACCGAGACCCTGGGACGTTACTTCGACTGGGTCCCCGTCTGCCCGGAGGTGGAATACGGCCTCGGCGTCCCCCGGGAGGCCATGCGCCTCGTGGGGGATCCCTCCGACCCGCGCCTGGTGACCATCAAGGGCGGCCGGGACCACACGGAGGGCATGAAGAAGTGGGCCGCCTCCCGTCTGGACGAACTGGAAGGCGAGGGTCTGTGCGGCTTCATCTTCAAGAGCCGTTCGCCCAGCTCCGGCATGGCGGGGGTCAAGGTCTACGGGCCGGCGGGGACGCCGGTGAAGAAAGGGACAGGGATCTTCGCCCGGGCCTTTATGGACCGCTTCCCCTTTCTCCCTACGGTGGACGAGGGCCGTCTCCACGACCCCACCCTGAGGCGGAACTTCCTCGAGGGGGTCTTCGTCTTCCACCGCTGGCAGAGGATGATGGCACGACGACCGGGGGCCTCGGACCTGGTGGAATTCCACACGGAACACAAGCTCCTCATCATGTCCCACAGCCCCCGCGACCTCACGGCCCTGGGAAGGATCGTCGCCTCCGCGGGCAGGGGCACCCCGCCCTTCGGGGAATACCTGGAGACCATGACGAAGGCCCTGCGCCTGACCGCCACGCCCCGCAAACACGTAAACGTCCTCGAGCACGCGATGGGCTACTTCAAGAAGGTCCTCTCCCCCGCCGACAAGGAGGAACTCATAGACCTCATCGACCGCTACCGCCGGGGCGAACTCCCCCTCCTCGTCCCCCTGGCCCTCCTGGCCCACTACGCCCGCCGCTGGGACGAACCCTACCTGAAACGCCAGGTCTACCTCCACCCCCCTCCCCTCCTGGGGTCAGGTCTTGAAAATTAGCGTTTTGGAGATAGTCGATATATTTCAGTAAGTTATATACCGAGGCGGCGACACGCCTTCCCCCTTCCCGCCCCGTTTTTGAACCCCCGGATGGGGAGCCGCCCTGAGGGACGATGTCACTCCCACAGGAGGTGGCAATTGGCCAGGCGGACGTTCGCCAGGCCCGCGGCACGGGCCGCCGCCTCGGCCTCTCGGGCGTGACGCAGGGAGGTGCGGGGGAGGTCCGCCATGAAGAATTGGGGTGCGAAGGCCAACAGGGCATAGGGGATCGACGGGTCCAGGGAGGCGATGAAGCGGGCGATGACGGCCACCTCCTCGGCGTCGACGTAACCGGGCACCAGGAGGGTGCTGGCCACCACGAGGGGCAAAGCGGCCCGCTCCCGGCAACGTGCGGCGGCCCGGGCGAAGTTCTCCAGGGTCCGCCGGTTGGAAACGCCCGTCAGGGCCCGATGGAGCCCCTCGTCGAAGGCCTTGAGATCGAACTTCACGCAGCCCCCCGTTCGCAGGGAAAATTCCAGGGCCTCATCGAGGAGAGACCTTTCCATCATGCCGTTGGTCTCCCAGCAGACCCGCACGCCTCGCGGGGCCAGTGACCGTGATACGGCCAGGGCGTGGGGCATCTGCGCCGCCGGGTCACCGCCGAAGAAGCAGACGCAGAAGGTCCTCTCATCGGCAACGGCGGCGAGGTCGGACGCCCCGATCCGGGCCGCGTTGTCCGGCGACATCTCGCGGTAATGCCAGTTCTGGCAGAACAGGCAGTCGGCCGTACAGGCGGCGTAAAACACGGCCAGATTGTGAAAGCCGCGCCGGTCATGCCCCGCGCAGACCCAGTCAGCCACGCAGTTCGTGGGCAGGGGGTCCCGGTACCACCTCAGGAGGCCGCCCTCGGGATTTCCGGCCAGGACGGACAACCTGCCTCCCCCCACGGTCCTCAGGCCACAGTAACCGCGTCGTCCCTCCCCGATGACGCAGGCGTTGGCGCACCCCCCGCACGGGACCCCGCCCTTGTCCTGGGGCGGCGCCTTCGGGAGCCCGAAGGCGGAGCGGGAAGCGGCGTGGGCCGCCTCCACGTATGGCCGCGCCTCGGAAAAACAACGCCTTATGCAGTCACCGCATACGCCCAGGCAGGACGCCACGGTCACCTCCCGACGGCAGAGGGCGCAAAGGGACATAGACCTCACCTCCCGTGACCATTTTACCGGATCGCGGCCCACCATGCAAAACCGCCGGTCCCCGTCGTCCTTCACCGACAACCGGAAAAAGGGACAATCTCTTGGCCCGTACCACTCCCCACCCGGGATGTTGCCAAAGGACGCACAATCTGTATAATTGATCACCCGGTCATGGGGGGAAGCCCGCTGACCGACGGCCCCCATCGTAAACCGGCAAAGGGAGATATCCTCAATGGCCCTGTTGATCTGCCCCGAGTGCGCCTACACCACCGACGATCCACGCCGACGCATCTGCGAGCGATGCAAGAGCGACCTCGTCAGGGAATGTCCCTACTGCCGGGCCCCCATCACGGCCGAGCCGGCCATCTACTGCGACCAATGCGGTGAGAAACTGAGGGTTTCTCATGTGCCGCTCCAGTAAATTATCGATAAGATTAAGTAATTTGTTGATCTGCACCATGATGCTTTTTACGGCCGCGCCGCTGATCGGGCGGGCGGACGGAGGCGAGGGGGTGAGGAGGATGGATGACAATCAGGAACAGGTGGTCGTAAAGCTTCCGGACCCGGCGAGAGAGGGCAAGGTCTCCCTGGAGAGGGCCATGCGGATGAGGGCCTCCGTGCGGACCTTCTCCCCCGAGACCCTGACGAAGGACGAGATCTCGCGGCTCCTGTGGTCCCTCCAGGGGATCACCCGCACCTGGGGCGCCCGCACGGCCCCCTCGGCGGGGGCCTTGTTCCCCCTGGAGGTCTACGTCGTTTTGCCCGAGGGGGTCTTTCACTACGACCCCCGACCCCACCACCTCGTCCGGCGGACGGCGGGCGACGTCCGGGCACCCCTGGCCCGGGCCGCCCTGGGCCAGGACTGCGTCCGGTCCGCCCCGGCCGTCTTCGTCATCGCCGCCGTCTACGAGCGGACGGCGAAAAAGTACGGAAGCCGGGCTGAGCGTTACGTGAAGATGGAGGTGGGCCATGCGGCGCAGAATCTCCTCCTCCAGGCCGCCGCCCTCGGCCTGGGGTCCGTCCCCGTGGGGGCCTTCCACGACGAGGACGTCACGGCGGTCCTCAAACTGCCCCCCCGTCACGAGCCCCTCTACCTCCTGCCCTTGGGGAGGCCGGCGAAGTGAAGCCCGTCACTACCCTCGTCTCGCTGCTCCTCGTCATTGTCTCCCTCGCCCACCTGGTGCGTCTTGTCCTGGACGTCCCCATCACCGTCGACGGCCTGGAGGTACCCACCTGGTTGAGCGTGATCGGTTTCGCCGCGCCCCTGGCCCTGGCGTGGCTCCTCTGGCGGGAAAACCGGCCCCTGGGTAAGGGAAACTGAGAGATGGACGAACGCATCCGGGAGGCCATATACCGCCGGGTGGCGGAGGAGCCCTTCGCCCGCAAATTCGGCCTGCGGCTCCTCGACCTGGACGAGGGCTACTCCCTGGTCACGATGTCCCTCACGCCCGAGATGGGCAACATCTTCGGCAAGGCCCACGGGGGTGCCATCTTCGCCCTCATCGACGAGGCCTTCGAGACGGCCTCCAACTCCCACGGGACCACGGCCGTGGCCCTCAACATGAGCGTGACCTATGTCGCCGCCCCCGCCATGGGCGCCGTCCTGACCGCCGAGGCCCGGGAGGTGAACCGCACCAAGAGGACGGCCGTCTATGACATCAAGGTCCGGGAAAACGGGGAAAGGCTCGTCGCCTCCTGCCAGGCCCTCGTCTACCGCCTGGAGACGCCCCTCCCCTTCCTGACCCCGGGACCACCCGCCGGGGGACCGGACTCCACCCCATAAAGACCCAGTCCATCGGCGCCGGGGCCGCCTTAGCCGGGCCGACAAAGGGACGAACAGGGGAGAGGGAACCGACGATGACGAGGGGCGACGGCGAGACAAAAACAATGGGCGGCGGGGACGAATCCCCAACCGCCCATTGGCGCAAGAAGTGAGTTCTCAATGGTGCCGAAGCCGGGATTTGAACCCGGACAGGCCCACGCCTACTAGACCCTGAACCTAGCGCGTCTACCAATTCCGCCACTTCGGCCAAATCCACCCGGATGGTCGATTTCTACACCGCCGCCGGTCCCTTTGTCAAGGCAAAAGTCATCGCCTTCGTCGTCAGATTTACCTTGAAATTCGCGGCTCATCTGTTAATAGAGGCCCATGCTTCTCATCGAGGGCTACCGCGACATACCGCGCCACCTTCAGGGCTGTCTGGTGACCATCGGCAACTTCGACGGCGTTCATCGGGGTCACAGGGAGATCTTCCGCCGCCTCGCGGCCGAGGCGGCCCAGAGGCACGCCCCAACGGCGGTCATCACCTTCGATCCCCATCCGAAGATGATCATCCATCGGGAGCGACGACCCTTCTACCTCATCACCACCCTCGAGGAGAAGAAGGCCCTCATCGAAAAGGCGGGGATCGACGCCTTGATCCTCATCCCCTTCACCCCCGAGTTCGCCCGCACCACCGCCGACGAGTTCGTGCGGGACATCCTCTGGGCCCGGCTGCGCCTCGCCAAGATCCTCATCGGCCACGACTACACCTTCGGCCGGGACAAGGGGGGGAATGAAGAGCTCCTCAAGGCCTGGGGAAGACGCCTCGGCTTCGAGGTGGAGGTGATGAACCCCTTCACCGTGGACGGCGAGGTCGTCAGCAGCACCAAGGTCCGGGAGGCCATCCTCGCCGGGGAGGTGGAAAGGGCGGCGAGGTATCTCGGCCGCTTCTACAACCTCAAGGGGACGGTGGTGGAGGGGAGGCGCCGGGGGACGGGACTCGGCTTCCCCACGGCCAATATCGAGGCCGAGAAGGTCCTCCTCCCCGCCAAGGGGGTGTACGCGGCCTTCGCCCGTCTGCGGGGGGAGACCCACCGGGCCGTCCTCAACATCGGCACCAATCCCACCTTCGGCGACGAGGCACTGTCCGTCGAGGTCTATCTCCTGGACTTCCGGGGGATGATCTACGGCGAGGAGCTGGAGGTCCTCTTCGTGGGACGGCTCAGGGAAGAGCGGAAATTTTCGACACCCCAAGAGCTCGTGGCCCAGATACACCGCGATGTGGCCCGGGCCGGGGAGATCCTCGCGGCGGCCCCCACCGCCTGGTGAGGGGTCCATGGAGGTCCTCCGCCTCCACCGCTGGGACGTCACCTATCGGGAGGCCCTGGAGATCCAGGAAGACCTGAAGGGAAGGCTCGTCGAACAGGGGCCGCCGGGGCCGCCGAGGACCGTGGCGGGGGCCGACGTCTCCACGGCCAGGGGAGACGATACCGTCTTTGCGGCCGTTGTCCTTTTCACCTTTCCCGACCTGGAATTGAAGGAGGTCTCGCGGGCCGTGGGCCGCGCCTCCTTCCCCTACATCCCGGGTCTCTTGAGTTTCAGGGAAGGGCCCGTGCTCCTCTCCGCCTTCCTTGGTTTGCAGGACCGGCCGGACTGCGTCATCTTCGACGGCCAGGGGATCGCCCACCCCCGGGGGATCGGCCTCGCCTCCCACATGGGTCTTCTCCTCGACCTCCCTACCGTCGGGTGCGCCAAGAGGCGTCTCGTGGGGACCCACGACCCCGTGGGGGAAAAGGCGGGGGACCGGGCGCCCCTCTATCACGAAGGCCGGGAGGTGGGGGTCGTCCTGAGGACGAAGGACAGGACGCGGCCCCTCTTCGTCTCCCCCGGCCACCGGATGGACATAGAAGGGGCCGTGGGGATCGTCATGGCCTGCCGCCGGGGATACCGACTCCCCGAGCCGGTCCGCCAGGCCCACCTGGAGGTGAACCGCATGCGGCTGCGGGTTGACGCCTCTTCCTAATCCTTGTCCCTCGTCGGGCCTCCCAGGGGACCTTCCTGGTAGATGACCAAATCGGGGGGATAGACCACGACCTTATTTCCTTCCCCCATGCGGAGGGTCTTGCGCGCCTTCATGATGGAGTACCAGACCCCCACCGGCTTCCCCTCGGGGTCCGTCATGACGAAACCCCGTGGTTGATCTAAGAACTCCAGGCCCTTCTCCTGCATGTGGACGATCATGTCCTTGAAGAGTTTCGGGTCCCGCGGCAGGGGTTTCCACGTGTCCGGCTCCAGGACGTAGCCCTTCTTGAGGCCGATGATCGCGTTCGGCACCAGGTCGGGACCGCTGTAGTAGTAATCCATCCCCTCATCCATGCGGAAGGTCTCGAAGGATTTCATCACCTGGTCGTCCATGACGATATTGCCGAAACGGCCCCCGCAGGACGCCAGGGCGACGGCGACAACCAAACCCGCGATGGCGCGGAACCAAACCGATCTCAAACCGGTAGTTCTTGTCTTCATGGCTCCTCCGTAAGGTTCTGAATCGTCAGTTTTCCGCCCAGGGCCTCGTTGGCCCGGCGGAGTTCTCCCTCGTCCCCCAGGACGACCACGACGCTTTTCCCGCTGCCGGCGGCGAAGAACCCCTCGCAGGCGCGGCGCAGGACGGCGGGTTCCACGGCCAGGATCGCCTCCCGGTACCCCTGGCGGAGCTCGTCGGTATAGCCCGCCAGGTGACGGACCAGGGCGGTCAGGCCCTGGGACGAGGGGTCCATGGGCCTGTCCAGGGCGCCGATGGTGCCGATGACGGCCTTTTCCACCTCCTCGGGATCCGCCTCTTCTCCACAGAGACAGGCGACGGCCTCGTCGAAGGCCCCCAGGGTCCGGACGATCCGGGGGTCCCGATAGGACAGGAAGGACAACGTCCCCATGGAGGGGTCGAATTGGGCCATGGCCCCGTAGGCCCCCCCCTGGACGCGGATCGTCCGATAGAGAAAACCGTTGGCGATGAGACGGGCGGCGACGGCGAGGGCGGCCGCCGTCTCGTCCACCCGGGAGGCTGCGGGCCAGACCCGGGCCACGTAGGAAACCTGGGCGGGGATGATGACCCCCATCGGGACCGGGGCGGGGAGATCGGCCGTCTCTTCCCCGGCCTCCCCGCCTTCCCCGAGGGGATCGAGGAGGGGGGACAGGTTCTCCCTGAGGGCCTCAAGGCCCTCCCGATCGGCGGTGATGTTCACGATGAGGCCCGACCTCCTCATGATCATCTCCCGGAGGCGCCCGCACCGGTGCAGGATCTCCTCCCCCCCGCCCTCGCACCTTTCCGCCAGGGCCCTGACGAAGGACAACTGTTGCCGGCCGTGCCATTGTTCCTCCCGCCGGGCCGCCGGGTTCAGCGGCGAGGCGGCGAGGCGGCGGGCGAAGAGGTGGCCCGAGGGGACCACGGCGGCCTGGAGGTTGTTCTTCCTCTCCCGGATGAGGTCGGAGGCCCTTTTCAGGTCCGTCAGGTCCCCCGCGTGGAGGAGATCGGCCAGGAGGGCCACGGCGGCGGGGATGTTGCGGTAGAGGACCTTGAGGCGAAAGATCAGCCTCTGGATGACCTTACCCTCACCCCCGACGGCAAGGCCCGCGACGGTGTCGAAGGTCACGCCCCCCGTCTTGAGGGCCAGGAGCTTGGCCATCTCCTCGTAAGTCCTGCCCGCGGCCCCCATGCCCGTCGTAAGCTTGCCCAAAAGGGGGATGAGGGGCTGGAGCTCGTCCGGGACGTGGGAGACGTCCCAGGCCAGGTCGAGATAGGCGATGCCGTTGGTGAAGATATCGTGGGCGAGTAAGGGGACGCCGCCGATCTCCCCGCACTCCGTGGGAATGGTCATCCCCCGGCGTTCCAGGTCCGAGCGCCGCAGTCTCGGCAGGGTGGCGAGGGCCGCGGGGGTGTCGGGCTCCTCTTGAAAGGCCCTCAATCGTTCCGCTTCCCTGGCGATCTCCTCCATCTCCTCCCGGGACATCCCCGCCTTCTTCTCCTCCATGGCCCTTCGGAACCGTTCCTCCTGCCGGTCCAGATAACCGGCGTCGGGCTCCATGACCGTCAGGAGGCGGTGGGGATTGTCGAGGAACCAGGCGCGGATTGTCTCCTCGAAGAGGCGGGGTTCCCGGGACCACCGCTCCCTGACCTCTCCGATGAGGCGCGGAAAATCGAGGGCCTTGAGGGGGTCGCCGTCGTAGAACCAGGAAGGGAAGACCCGGCCCATCAGGACGAGGCCGTAAGGGTAGTTCTTCCTCACGATCTCCCGTCCCCCGAACTCCACGAGGTGGAGGACGCCCTCCACGAGATCGGGATCGAGGCCCTCCGCCACGACGCGCCCGAGGGTGTCGAGGACGAGGCCCTCTATCCTGTCGGCCCGCTGTGCCTCCGTGCCCCTCAGCCCCACGGTGAAGAGGGCCTGGCGGTAGTCGGCGTCCATCCCCGTGGCGGGGGAGAGGTCCTCGCCCAGGGACGAGTCGATGAGGGCCTTCCTGAGGGGCCCCGCGGCGCTCCCCACGAGGCAGCCCGAAACGATCCCGAGGATCAGCATCTGCTCCACCTCCCCGCTCTCCGCCAGGAGCCACGTGAGGTTGACCATGGCCTTGCCCCGCGGGTCCTCCTCCCTGCCGATGGGGAAGGAGGCGCGGACGGACCGGGGGGCGTGCCAGGGCCTCTGGAGGGCGACGGTCGAATCGACCTCCATACGGCCGAAGCCTTCCAGGACCTCCCCCAGGAAATCCAGGTGTTCCCGGGGTGATATGTCCCCGTAGAGGAAGATGCGGGCGTTGGAGGGGGAATAGTAACGATGGTGGAAATCGCGGAAGGCCTCATATGTGAGGGAGGGGATGAGGTCCGGGTTCCCGCCGGCGTCGTTCCGGTAGGCCGTGTCCGGGAAGACGTGTTCCTGGATGGTCCTGAACATGAGGGACTCGGGGGAGGAATAGGCGCCCTTCATCTCGTTGTAGACGATCCCCGAGACGGTGAGTTCCCCCCCTCCCCTGACCTCCAGGTGATGTCCCTCCTGACGGAAGGTCTCGGGGAGGAGGCGGGGCCTCAGGACAAGGTCCGTGTAGACCCGGGCGAGGTTGTAGAAATCCGCCTTCACCTGGCTGGCCACGGGGTAGACGGTCCGGTCGGGGTAGGTGAAGGCGTTGATGAAGGTCTGGAGGGTGCCCCTCACGAGTTCGTTGAAGGCGTCCTTGACGGGATATCTCTCCGAACCGGCCAGGACGCAGTGTTCGAGGATATGGGGCAGACCCGTGGCGTCGAAGGGAGGGGTGCGGAAGGCGACGGCGTAGAGGTTCTCCCGGTCGTCGCAGTGGAGATGGATCACCTCTGCCCCCGTGGGTAGATGCTCCCACTCGTAGGCCGTGACCCGGATACCGGGCATCTCCTCCACCCGCCGGACGGCGAAACAACCGACGACCTCACCTGCCTGCATGAGCGGGGCGGGACACGACCGCGACATCTCCATGATCAAACCTCCCCCATGGTCTGAAAGGGCCCTGGGCCGTCGCTCTTATTAGCTCCCACTTCGTGTCCCTGTCAACGGCCCCTTTGCGGGGGGAAGGAAAAGACGCCCTCGCGGCCCCGGGCGCACGTTTCACGCGTCCCCCGGGGCGGGCCCGGGATGACGCACGGGGAACCTCGGGAACCTGCCCGTTCGGCCGACGCGTCTCCGTGCGGCGCGCCCTTGGGGCAAGAAAAGGGCGAAGCGGCCTGCGCTTCACCCCGCCTTGATCAAAAACTCCGAGGTTTAGCAGTCCACCATGCTCACGCCCAGGCCCGCGGTGCCCAGCTCGCGGAACTGGGGCGGCAGTGCCTTGCCCGTCTCCAGCATGGCGGCCACCACCCGGTCGAAGTCCTCCCAGTGCTGCTGCACTATCTCGCTCCTGGCCATCAGGGCCGCGTTGTAGGCCTTCAGCGCGCCGAAGGCGTTGCGTTCGATGCACGGGATGATCACGAAGCCGCCCACGGGGTCGCAGCTCATGCCCAGGTGGTGCTCCAGCGCAATGGTGGCGGCAAGTTCCGTGGTGGCCAGGTCGGCCCCGGAGGCGTAGGCCATCATGGCCGCCGCCATGGCGGAGGCCACACCGATTTCGCCCTGGCAGCCGACCTCGGCCCCGGCGACGCTCGCGTTGGTTTTGCAAATCAAGCCCATGAGCCCGGCGGCCAGCACGCCCCTGCGCATGGCCTCCTGCGTGAACTTCAGGTGGTTCTTCATCACGTATACCAAGGCGGGCATGGTGCCGGCGGAGCCTAACGTGGGTGCGGTAACGGCCAGACGTCCGTCCGCGTTGCCCTCGCTGACGGCGATGGCGTAGCTGCTGATGCGCTGCATGAAGCCGTCGGCCTCACCCATGGCCTTGGCCTTGTCGAAGAGCACCTTGGCCTTGCGGTGCATCTCGAAGGGCGCGGGCAGCAGGCCCGTCTCGGTGAGACCCAGGTCCACGCCGTCGACCATGGTCTTGATGACCATGTCCAGGTGCCTGTTTACCTCCGCCTCGCCCACGCCCAGGATGGCCATCTCGTTTTCCATCATGATCTCGTGCAGGGGCTTGCCGGTGTCCTGCGACAGCCGGCGGAACTCCGCCATGTTGCCGAAGCGGTGTTTCGGTTCTCCGCGCCTGGCCGGGGGCTGGCCCTTCCAGGCGAAGAACCCGCCGCCGGTGGAATAATACTCGCGTTCGAAAAGCACCTTGCCCCGCGTGTCCATCAAACGCATGACCAGGGTGTTGCTGAAGGGGAAGTGGTGCTCGACGGCGTCCCACACGATGATGTTGTGCCCGACGGTGAAGCCCTTGCCCCCGATGGTGGTCTGGAAAACGGCCTTGTCGTCGGCCAGGGCGTCCATGACCTTTTGGTCGCAGGTTTCCGCCTTCTGCCCCAGCAGGCCGGCAAGGATGGCGCGGTCGGTCCTGTGGCCGCGCCCGGTGGCGCTCAGGCTGCCGTACAGGTGCGCCTCGAAGCGCGCGGCCTTGGCCAGGGTGTCCCTGGGCAGGGCGGCCACGGCCTCGCGAAAGTTGCTGGCGATGCGCAGCGGGGCCAGCGTGTGCGAGCTGGACGGGCCGGGGCCGATCTTGAACAGATCCACAAGCGGCGCCTTCACTTCGCTTTTGGGCAGGACAAAACAGCGGCCCGGACCACCGCCGGGCAAGGACTTGGCCGGTATGCCCCGCGCCATGACGGGGGTTCCCGTGCAGGCCAGACCAAGCCCTAGGGACGAGAACATGGCCGCCTTCAGAAAATCGCGTCTATCCATGTAAACCTCCTGGGATTGTAATGGTCTCGACCGGGATACGTAAGCCTATACCGGCGTTGCCCCGGATGCAACAGCCGGCCCCTTTCGATTTTGGTAATTATTCACGTTTTCGCACCAGATCACAGATGATTATGTCCCCGTAATTGCCGTCGCAGGCGAGGCAGCGGGGGCCGTCGGCGGCGGGGTAGGCCTCGCCGCAGGCGGGGCATAGAGTTATGGGACCTTTCTTCCTGCCGCCGGCGATGAAGGACCTCGCCACCACTACGGGCCGCACCCCCAGGATGTCGGTACCCGCCGCGATGATCTCGTCCCGAAGTCGCACCGGGTCCTGATCCCGCTTTGCCTTCAGACGGAGGAACCAGTCCCTGACGGCGGGCCGACCGTCGAGTTTCCCGGGGTCCACGAAGACCCGCACGCCCCGGCCGGTGGTCTTGTCGTACAGGCACAGGGCGAAACGCCCGAGATCCAGGACCCGGAGCCATCCGTTCCCCACGGTGCACGGCGTGAGGAGCTGCACGGCGTCGGGGAGGCAGACCACCGTCTCGGTGATGGCGTCGTAGAGGATGCCGGGGGGCAGCTCCCCCTTGGCCGCCTCCACCATGAACCCGCCGACGATGAGACCCGGCGCGACGCTCCCGTGGAACGACTTCACCAGATGCATGTAATCCTCGAGGGAATAGGGACCGATGTTCATAGGCAGTACTCCCGTCTGGGCACGGGCAACTCCACCTCCCCCTGTTCGTCGGGACGTCCCTCCGCCCCGCCCCGCCGGCAGACCGCCCCGCCGAGGTCCCCCAGGGGGAGCAAAAACGGCAGGATCCACTTTGGCTCCACCCTGCCGGCGACGACGGGCAGGATCTCGTCGCCCAGGAGGCGGGCCTCCCCGATGTCGTGGGTGACATGGATGATCGGGATGGGCGTCTCCCTTTTGACGACCCGCAGCAACTCCCCCAGTTTCCGGCGATTCGGCGCGTCGAGAGCGGAAAAGGGCTCGTCCATGAGGAGCACCCGGGCATCCCGGGCGAGGACCTGGCAGATGGCGCAACGCTGACGCTCCCCGCCGGAGACCCGATGGGGCTTGCTGTCCCTGATATGCCAGATGTCGAACATCCGCAGAAGCTCCTCGACGCGCTTCCCGTCCCGGGCGGCGTAGGCGGCGTTGCGGTAGATACTCAAATGGGGGAAGAGGGTGAACTCCTGGAACACGTAACCCACCCCCCGTTCCCGGACGGGGACGTGCACCCCGGCGTCCACGTCGTCCCAGGTCTCGCCGCCCCAACGGATCACCCCCCCGTCGATCCGCTCGAGGCCGGCGATAGCGCGGATGATCGTCGTCTTTCCCGCCCCGGAAGGCCCCACCACGGCCAGGAGGGATCCCGGCGCGCAGGAGAACTCGACGTCCAGGCGGAAGTGCTTGAGGTCCTTCTCGATGCGGGCATAGAGGACCGCATCCCGGGCTGCGGCCGTCGATCTATACATAGGCCCCCCTACCCGTGAAGGCCCTCACGCCGAAGAGGACGGCCAACCCTATGGTGATGAGGATGAGGACCAAAACGGCCGCCCCCTCGATGTCGGCCTGGGCCAACCGCATGAAGATGGCGATGGGGAGGGTTTCCGTGTGAAAGGCCATGGAACCGGCGACGGTGATGGTCGCCCCGAACTCCCCGAGGGCCTTCGCCCACGTGATGATGGCGGCGCTGACGATTCCCCGCCTCCCCATAGGGATCACGACGGTGAGAAACCCCTTGGCCTCGGAGGCGCCGAGGGTCCAGGCCAACTCCTCATAACGCCTCGGGATATCGTCGAAAACCGTCTTGATGAGCCTCGTCGCCACCCCGGCGGTGGTGACGAACTGGGCGAGGACGATCCCGTAAACGGTGAAGATGACGTACCCACCCCGCTCCTGGAGAAGGGCCCCGGCGGGGGTGCTGAAAAAGATGAGGATCATGGCCCCGAGGGCGACGGGCGACACGATCATGGGAAGCTCCAGGATCGCATCGACGAGCCGCCGGCCGGGGAACCGGTACCTGGAGAGGGCATAGGCGGCAGGAAGGGCGACGGCCACGGCACCGACGGTGACCACCGAGGCCGTCAACAGACTCAGGACGAGGGAGTAAACCGTCCGGTCGGAGAGGAGGACCTGGAGAAACGACGGTCCATGGACAAAATACAACAGGGAGACGATGAGCCCCCCGTACATGAGAAAGACGGCGAAACCACAGGCAATGGCCAGGCTCCGAAAGGTCATCGGCGGATCCAATCCCGGGGCGGGCGATACTCTCCCCCGACGGGTTTCGGGGCCCCGATCCAGCTCCGGGCCTCTTCGGGGCTGATGAAGTAGCCGTGGCGGCGAAACACCGCCTTCCCCTCGGGGGAGAGGACAAAGTCGACGAATCTCTGCGCCAGGGCCCGGTCAGAGGCGAACTTCGTCACCCCGATGGGCAGATAGCCGATCCGGGCGATTTCGCCCTTCTTCAGAGGTATCACCTCGAGGCGGTGCGGGTCCCAACGGCGGAAGACCTCCCAGCCGATAACGGCGTCCACGGCCTTCAGAGAGACGGCCGCCGCGGTCTTTTCACAGCTGTCCGTGTAGCTGACGAGGTTCCTCCGGAACGCGGCCTTCGCCTCGGGGGAGAAGTTCCGCTCCACGATTTCGACGGCGTACAGGCCGACGCAGACCCCCTCGGGATCGGCGATGGCGACCCGCAAGCCCGGCCGGGTCAGGTCATGCAAAGATTTGATATTCTTGGGATTACCCTTCTGTACGACAACGGCGGGCACCAGGTAGGCGACGATGCGCTCCGTCTGGGGCGGCACTATACCCCTGGCCTTGGCTATCTCCATATAATCGGAGGAACCGGGGAAGTAGACATCGCCGCGCCCGGCCAGGGCCATCTGGGAAAGGACGAAACCGGAGCCGCCGAACGTCGTCTTGACCGTAACCCCCGTGCGCCGCGTGAAGCTCCCGGCGATCTCCTCGAGGGGCGGCTTGGCCGCCGCCCCGGCAAAAACGAGGAGCTCCGCACCCCAGGACACCCCCGTCAGGGCGAAGAGGAAAAAAACGACGACCGCCGCCCCGCCCAGGGACAGGGCGTCTCTCACCCGCGCCGCCATACGGAACGGCACCCTTGCCGACCACCGGGAGGACATCAAACCGCCTCGCTGCGGACGTCGTCCTTGTCTCCCCGGTCCCCGGCGACGCGGTTGTCCGCCGCCTCGACCTCGATCCCGCCATTCCGGGCGCAGAGCATACACCCCGCCTTGTGCCATCGACCCACAGCGTCCTCACCTTTCGCCGTCGCGCCGGGTTGCCCACAACAACGTCCCGGCCGGGCAGGGAATCAACACCGTCAACGGCGATGCCCTTCCTCGGCCCGGCGGCTCTGTTTATGACGAAAGGGGCTCGACGGTCAAGAAGCTTGTCGGGCGGCCGCCGGACCCTGTCCATGATCGGCCCCATAGAACCATGCCCTGATCGCCGCTATGAGGCACCTTCCTGATCGCCGCAATGGGGCCACGACCCGATCGCCCCAATGGGGCCAGGGGGTCAGCGACACACTGGCGCCGGTTAAAGAGGGAAAGACCGCCTCCACGGCGGCCCGGGAAGACCTCCGGGAGGGCAGCAATACCCCCTCGGCGGGGGCGGAAAAAAGGGGGGCAA
>JAKPCH010000022.1 GCA_029553375.1 Deltaproteobacteria bacterium
AAGCAGCGGGGGCAGAAGCTCCGGGCGGGCACGAGGACCCGGGAGCACTTGGGGCAGCGGGTTCCGTATATCTTCTTCTCCTTGAGCCCCTCGAAGAAGCGGGTCCACGTGGCACCGTAGGCCAGCTCGTAGGGAAGATGAATCTCCGTTTTCAGGGTTCTGTATTCTTTCGACATGGTCATTCCTCCTCGTTTCTTTAGAGATTGGATCCCAGGATCATGATCCCGTTGAACTGGTCCACCCCCCCCATGGCGTGGGCGAGGGCCAGCTTGGCCCCCGGGATCTGGTGGTCACCCGCCCTGCCCGTCACCTGCATCGCCGCCTCGGCCACCCGGATAAGGCCCGTGGCGCCGATGGGGTTCGTGCAGAGGACGCCGCCGGAGGGGTCGCAGGGGAGCTCGCCCCGGCGGGTGAAGGTGCCTTTCAAGACGAGGTCCGGGGAGGTGCCGAAATCGCAGAACCCGAAGCACTCGTAGAAGAGCATCTCCTGGTAGGTGAAGGGGTTGTAGACCTCGGCCACATCGAGCTCCTTCCTGGGGTCCTTGATGCCCGCCTGGTCGTAGGCCTGGCGGGCGGCCTGGATGGCGCTTTCCCAGACTACCTTGTCGCTGTCCCCGAAGAAGTACTCCTCGCCCCGGTATCCGACGCCCTTTACCCAGGCCGCCTTGCGGCCGATCCTCTTGGCCGCCTCCTCGGAGGCGAAGATGACGGCGCAGGCGCCGTCGGAATTGGGGCAGACGTCCAGGAGACGGATGGGATAGGTGATGACCCGGGCGTTTTTCACGTCGTCCATGGAGACCTTCACCTTCACGTGGGCGTATGGGTTGTCGAAGGCGTCGTCGTGGTGGGTGACGGAAACAAAGGCCGCCGCGTCGCGGATCTTCTCCTCGGAGATACCGTAACGTGCCGTCCACATCTGGGACTGCATGGAAAAGACGCCGGGGGCGCCGGAGATGAAATAACGCTGATAGAAAGGTTCGGCGACGGTGGTCATGGTCGCCTGACTGTTCCCCTCGTTCATCTTCTCGTGACCGACGGCGAGGACGATGTCGGCCAGGCCCGAAGAGACCCAGTAGAAGGCCGTGTGGGCGATGGAAACCCCCGTGGAACCGCACGTCTCCGTCTTCAGGATGGGTTTGCCCACGGCCTGCATGGCCTCGGCGAAATAGAAGTGTGTCAGGGCGATCCCCTCCATCATGGAGGGCATGGTCCCCGAGACGACCCCGTCGATATCCTCCGGGGAAAGCCCCGTGTCTTCAAATACGCGGACGACGGCCTCCCGGACGAGATCGGGGTAGGAAACGTCCATCCTCCTGCCGTGATGCGTCTGACCGACGCCGATTATTGCCACTGCTCTACCCATAATCCACCTCCTAACTTCCCAAGATCGCAACGGCGTGGCACTGGCCGGCAAAACCGTGGACTCCGTGGGCCAGAGCGGTCTTGACCTGTTTCGGGACCTGGTGCTCCCCCGCCTCGCCCCGGATCTGGAGGAACGCCTCCACGGCCCGCTGGAGACCCCTCGAGACGTAGGGGTTGTTCGCCAGGACTCCGCCCGAGGGATTGACGGGCAGCTCCCCGTCCCGGTCCGTGAAACCCCTGTCGATCAGCTTTCCCCCCTCGCCCTCGCCGCAGAAACCGAGGTTCTCGTACCAGAGAAGCTCCTGAAAGGCGTAGGGTTCCGTGATCTCCGCCAGGTCGATCTCCCGGGCGGGGTCCTTGATCCCCGCCATGTCGTAGGCCTTCTTGGCGGCCGCGGGGAGGCGGCTGTCGAGGAGATCCCGGTCACCGATCATGTAGGCGTCGAGGGCGGAGGCGAAACCCTTTATCCACACCGGTTTTTTCGTCATCTTCGTGGCCTTCTCCTCCGAGGCGAGGAGCATGGCCACCATCCCCTCCGACTTGGGGGCGCACTGGAGGGCCGTGAGGGGATCCACGACGAGATCGGACCTTAGGACCTCCTCCACGCTGTAGCGTCCCCGGCGGTGGGCGTAGGGGTTGAGGAGGGCGTTGCCGAGGTTCTTGACGGCGACCTTGGCGCACTGCTCCTTTTCGATCCCGTATCTCTCCAGGTACTGTTTCATCTGGAAGGCGGCGGCCATGGTCTCCGTCAGACCGAGGGGCCGCAAATAGAAGGGATCGGAATACATGAGGGTGCACGTTTCGTTGTCGGGGTTTTCCGACCCCTTGCACAGTCCGATGACGAGGACGGTGTCGAAATGGCCCGTCATGATCCGCATGGCCCCGTACATGAGGGCGAAGAGGGACTCCCCGTCCTGGCGGGAGGCGTTCTTGAGGAAGGCCCCCGTCGGATCCCAATAGTAGGCGTTGGCGCAGGAGATGCCCCCGTGGTAGACGTCCGAGGAGGCGCTGACGACGCTCCCCAGCTCGTCCCTCGTTATCCCCGCCTTGTCGAGGACCTCCTTCGTGACCCGGTAGGCCTGGTCGAAGAAGTTGTCCTTCGACTCGGCGCCCGCGCTCTGAGCGACGGATACGATTGCGACTTTTCTTGACATAGAACCTCTCCTTTTCCCTTTGATCAGGCGGGTCTGCGACCGGCGATGATCTTCGTCGTGAAGACGATCACCGTCTCCCCCCGCTGATTCTTGACGGCGTTGTGCGCCTCGATGATACCCCTCCCGCCGTCCTTCTCCTCCAGGCCGCAGATCGTCATCTCGCAGTGGATGGTGTCGCCGATCTTCACGGGGGCCGTGAAGCGGACACCCTCCATGCCGTAGAAGGCGATGAAGCTCTTGGGGAGGACGACGTGGGGCCCCAGCCTGAAGAGGAGGGCCATCCCCACGGTAAGACCCAGCATCCCGTGGGCGATCCGCTCCTTGAAAGGCGTCTTGGCGGCGTACTCGATGTTCGTGTGCAACTGGTGCCAGTCGCCCGTGAAGGCGGAAAAGAGCACGATATCCGTCTCCGTGATGGTCCTGCCCGGGGAGACGAAGACCTCGCCCACGCCGTAATCCTCGAAATAGTTCTTCTCCATGATCACCCCCCTATATCTTGAAGATCTCCCTGGCCACGATCAGGCGGCGCATCTCGGATGTCCCGGCGCCGATGGTCCCCAACCTCGCGTCCCGCCAATAACGCTGGACGGGATACTCGAGGCAGTAGCCGTAACCGCCGTGGATCTGCACCGCCTCGTCGCAGATGCGACAGGCCGCCTCCGCCGCGAAGAGGATGGCCGAGGCGGCGATCTTGTGGACCTCCGTCCCCTTGCCGCCGCCCTTCGCCCTCTCGGCCAGCACGGCGGCTTTGTAGCACATGAGGCGCGAGGCCTCGATGAGGGTATACATGTCGGCGACCTTCTGCTGGATGAGCTGGAAGGCGGCGATGGGTTTACCGAATTGGACCCTCTCCCGGGCGTATTTCACCGAGGCCTCGAAGGCGGCCTCGGCGATGCCGAGGGCGTAGGTGGCGAAAAAGGCCCTCTCCACGTCGAGGCCGCCCATCATCACGGCGATCCCGCCGTTCTCCTTGCCGATGACGTTCTCCGCCGGGATGATGCAGTCCTCCAGGACGAGCTCGCCCGTCATGGAGCCACGGTTACCCACCTTCTCCAGCTTCCGGGAGACGGAAAACCCCGGGAACATCGTGTCGAGGATGAAGGCCGTGATCCCCCGGGGACCCAGGTTCTTGTCCGTCTTGGCGTAAAGGACGATGGTGTCGGCGATGGGACCGTTGGTGATAAAGGTCTTCCGGCCATTGACGACGTAGTGGTCCCCTTCCCTCCTGGCCGTCGTCTGGATGCTGACGGCGTCCGAACCGGCGCCGGGCTCCGTGAGACCGAGGGCTCCGATGTGCTCGCCCGAGCAGAGGGGGGGTAGATATTTCTTCTTCTGCTCGTGACTGGCGTGGCTGTTGAGGTTGTTGCAGCAGAGATTGGCGTGGGCCCCCCACGAGAGGGCCACGGCCGCCGAGGCCTTGGCCAGCTCCTCGCAGGCGAGGGACGCCGACAAGATGTCGGCCCCGGCACCGCCGTACTCCTGATCCACCGTGATCCCCATGATCCCGAGGGAGGCCAGTTTCTCCCAGAGTCCCTCGGGCCATTCGTCTCTTTTGTCGATCTCCTCGGCGATGGGGGCGATCTCCTTCGCCGCGAAAGCGGCGACGGTCTCCTTGAAGATCCTGTGTTCCTCGCTCAGTTGAAAATCCATCTCCGTCCTCCTCCCTTTCCCGGTCGGTGCCGGACGTGCTGACTTCTCCCATTTGTAACGCGCAATTTCGGTGCCAACCCCCAAAAGGTGGATCCGAGGTGGCAATCCATTGATATGAATACATTTCTTACTAAAGAAGCCTTTCCCGCCCGGGCAGTTGTGAGGGTCTTTGTGTTAATATATCGACACTTTTCCTTGACTCCCCTGGGGGAGGGTGGTATCCGAGGGGGGCCTATCTTTTGGGAGGAGGTATGGGATGGCGGTCAAAACGGCCAATCTCCAGCGTCTTTCGTCGGCGGAACGCTCGACCCTCTTTCGTTTCGCCGCTTTCCAGGACACATTCTCCATCGATTGGTTCGCCGACTTAAGGGAGGTGAAGCCCTCCCAGCTGGTCTGTGTCATTTCCTTCCTCGAGCGTCATCGCTGGGTCGCGCCGGTCAAGGAGGCAGACGGCCATTATCGCTGGACGAGGGCCTTTCCCCGGGAGGAGGTGGTCTCCCTCGTGCCGCCGGCGGAGATGACGGCCTATTATCGCCGGGCCGCGGAGATCCTCCAGAGGCACCTCCCGGAGACGGACGAGAATCTCCTCATGATCGCCCACACCTGTATCCTGGCGGGGATCGACGAGTCGGACCGGGAGGTCATCCTGAAGGCGGCCCTCAGGGAGGAGGCCAATCACCGCATCGCCTCGGCCATTAGGCTCTACGACCACCTGTTGGCCTTCATGGAGAAACTCGTGAGCCGGGACGAGGAGACGCCTTCACCCGAGACCTTCGGCACTTGGATGACGGCCCTCGAGCGGCGCGCCGCCCTCTCCCTCCTCCACCCCGATCTGAAACGGATCCACCCCTGGCTCACGGCGGCCCAAAAGACGGCCTCGCACCTGGGGGACGTCCGGGCGGAGGTTTCCTTGGAACTCCTCCTCGGCCAGAACTGTTGGATGAGCTTCCAGTACGAACGGGCCGTCACCCACTTCGAGACGGCCTGGCGGATGATGGACACCGTCGACGACCCGGAGTTGCGCCGACGGGCCCTCCAGCTGCGGGGTCTCTCCTACCTCATACGGGGCGATCTCTCCCGGGCCGTTCAGGTCTACGAGGAATCCCTGGGGGAATTGGAAGAACGGGACGACGACGACTTTTCCATGATCACGGCCCTCCATCTCTCCCAGTGCTATACCCAGCTCGGCATGCCCCAGCGGGCCCTGGGTATCTCGGAGAGCATCTACCACCAGGCCAAGAAAAACGAGAACTGGCCCCTCGTCTGCTTCTCCCTGGCCAATTCCGGTCTCATCCTCATCGAGATGATGCACTTGAAGGAGAGCCGGGCCTACTTCGAGGCGGCCATGGAGATCTGTCGGAAAGAGGCCACGCCAATGGCCGAGATCATCGCGGGCGTGGGCCTGGCGAACATCGAATGCCTGGAGGGGCGCTACGACCGGGCGGCAAAACACTTCCAGGTCCTCTACCGGATCCGCAAGTCGAGCTGGTACCATACCCTAAATGCCTGCCACATCTTCGAGCCCGGCTTCATCCTCCACCGCCAGGGCGTCTCCCCCGTGGAACTCGACTCGGTGATCCGCTTCCTGAGCGAGTTCAGGGAAGAACAGCTCAATCCCCTCGTCTACGGGATCATCCGGCGTCTGAAGATCCGCTACCTCGAGGAGAATGTGAAACCGGCGGACAAGATTAAGGAGCTCAAAACCATCGAGGCGTCCCTGGAAAAGACGGGGGCCCGCCTCGAGCTGGCCAAGGCGAGGATCGACCTGGCCAGGCTCTACCTCCAGACGAACCAGTGGTCCTTGGCGGAGGAGGCCGCCGGGAAGGCCTGGGAGTTCCTCAAGAGGACGGCCAAGGCGGCCTTCCCACCCGATCTGAAATCCCTCATCGACGGTGAGGAGGGCCGGGCGGAAGACCGGCTATACGAGGTCGTCATCGAGATGGGGGAGGCCCTCATATCACAGAAGAACACGGAGCACATGCTCACCAACATCATCACCTCCATCTCCCGCCTCACGGGCGCCGAGCGGGCGGCCATCTTCATCCGGGACAAACGCTCCCCCGACTTCCGCATCGCCGCCTCGCGCAACTTCCCCCGGGACCACCTGACGGACCCGGAGTTCCGGGATATCCGGGAGATCATCCGTCTCGCCGTGACGGAAGGGGAGAGCAAGATCGTCCAACGGGAGTTGGACAAGACCGCCGACGGGGAGACGAGGAGGATCATCGTCACCCCCCTTGTCTTGGGGCGGCGCGTCACGGGCATCCTCTACCAGGACAGCCGTTTTTTCACCATCGATCTGGCCCCGGACCGTCTCCGCCTCCTCTCCGCCCTCGCCTCCCTCATCACCGTCTCCCTCGACCGGGCCCAGGCCTACGAAGAGATCGCCGGTCTCAACGCCCGTCTCCTTTCGGAATACCGACCCCCGCGGGAGGTTAACGAAGATCCCGGCCCCCTGGGCGAGATCATAGGCGCCAGCGAGGCCATGATCGATCTCAAGAATCTCATCCACAAGGTGGCGCCCACGAGGTCCACGGTCCTCATCAAGGGCGAGACGGGGGTGGGTAAAGAGCTCATCGCCCGGGCCATCCACCGCGAAAGCGCCCGCCGGAACGGTCCTTTCATAAGGGTGAACTGCGCGGCCCTCCCCGAGACCCTCATCGACAGCGAGCTCTTCGGACACGAGAAGGGTTCCTTCACGGGGGCCGTGCGTACGAAACCGGGTCGGTTCGAGCTGGCCGACAAGGGTACCATCTTCCTCGACGAGGTCTCGGAACTGCCCCCGGCGACACAGAGCCGCCTGTTGAGGATCCTCCAGGAGAAGGAGTTCCAGCGTGTCGGCGGGACGAAGACCCTCTATTCCGATTTCCGCCTCATCGCCGCCACCAACAAGGACCTCGAGGGGGAGATAGCCGCGGGGCGCTACCGGGCCGACCTCTATTTCCGCCTCAACGTCTTCCCCCTCCGTGTCCCTCCCCTCAGGGAGAGGAGAGAGGACATACCCCTTTTGGCGGGTCATTTCCTCGAACACTTCTGCGCCCAGTACCAGAGTCCCCGCATGGTTATACCGCCGGCGGTGATGGAGAGGCTCGTCTCCTACGCCTGGCCGGGCAATGTGCGGGAACTCGCCAACGTCATCGAGAGGGCCGTCATCATGGGCGACCCCGACATCCGCCTCCCCGACAACCTCGCCGAGGCCGTCTCCTTCGTCGCAGAGACGACGCCCCTCCCCCTGAAGGAGCTCGAGAAGAGGCACATCCTCAATACCCTGAGGTTGACGCGGGGCAAGATCGGGGGACCCGCGGGGGCCTCGGCCCTCCTCGGCCTCAAGCGGACGACTCTCATCCACCGCATGAAACGCCTGGGGATCTCCGTCCAGCGCGACGCCGCCTGCGAGACCTGAAACCCCGGGCAGCCGTAGAGTCGAAATATCGACATTCGTCCTTATAACATCGTCAAGGCGATCAATCGCCGGGGCAAGAGGGGCGGAGATATTCGACAAAGAGGTTGGCATCTTTTCTGCACATATTGGTCCCTGATAAACCGCCGATGCCGTCGTCTCGAAACGTAGCGGCGAAGGGGTAAACAGAGGAGGAAGTGACAATGGACGGAAGGGGTTATGTAGAGTCCCTGGGCCGGATGAAGACTATCGTCTACATCGACGGCGAAACCGTCGTCGATTACTGGGACCACCCCGCCCTGAGACCGGCGGTGAACGCCCTGGCGGCGACTTACGACCTGGCCGCCCGGCCGGACCTCGACAAAGAGATCCATGACCTCATCCTCTCAGATAGTCACCTTACGGGCGGGAAGATCAATCGTTTCCTCCACATCGTCCTCTCCCGAGAGGATCTTTTAGCCCGCATGAGGCTCCAGCGGGCCATGATGCGCTACACGGGCGGTTGCTTCGGCGGCCGGTGCGTCGCCGGGGCGGTGATCAACGCCCTGTGGTCCGTCACCTACGAGGTGGACCGGGCCTCGGGGGGGCGAACGGAGTACCACCGCCGCTTCGCCGATTACATGAAAATGTGCCAGGAGAGGGACCTGGCCGTCTCGGGCAACATCACCGACGCCAAGGGAGACCGTTCGCGACCTCCCCACGCCCAGGCCGACCCGGATCTCTTCTTACGCGTCGTGGAGCGCCGCCGGGACGGGATCGTTGTTAACGGCGCCAAGCTCCAGCAGTCCGGCGCCCCCATGGCCCACGAACGCCTCGTGGTCCCTACGACCGCCCTGGGTCCCCGGGACGAGGACTACGCCGTGGCCTTCGCCGTCCCGGGCGACGCCGAGGGGGTGATTCACGTCAACGATTCGGCTTGCAGTAACGCCAAGTTCACCGCCATGGAACCCCAAGACATCGGCAACGTTACCTACGGCATGCACCAGAGCGCCCACGTCATCTTCGACCACGTCTTCGTCCCCTGGGATAGGGTCTTCCTCTGCGGCGAGTGGCAGGCCACGAGGGACTTGGTCCACCGATTTTCCGACTTTCAGCGTTTCGCCTCCTCGGCCTGCCGTTGCGGCTATATCGACCTCTGCATGGGCACGGCCGCGGCGATGGCGGACTACAACGGCGTGGCCGGCAAATCCCACATCCAGGACAAGCTTATCGACATGAGCATCGACGCCGAAACCCTTCAGGGCCTGGTGGCGGGTTCCGCCGCCCTGGCGTCCCCCACGCCCTCCGGCGTCTACCTCCCCGACTCCCTGACGGTGAACGCCGCCAAGCTATTCATGAACGAGGCCATCCTGAAGGCGGGGCAGCGCCTCGCCGACGTCGGCGGCGGCATCCTCGTCACGAGGCCCAGCTCCCGGGACCTGAAGATCCCCAAGGTGGGCGAACTCCTGGCGAAGTATCACCAGGGCAGAGAGGGGGTGGACGTGGAGGACCGTCTCAAGATGGCGCGCCTCGCCGAGACCCTCTCGGGCCTCAGTGCGCCGACGACCATCCTCTCCGTCATCGCCGCGGGTCCCCCGGCGACGCAGCGCCTGAATTTCCGCCTCCTGACGGATTTCGCGGGTAAACGCCGGGCGGCGGAGCGTTTGGCGGGGATAACGAAGACTCCCTGAGAAGGGACTCATCAGGACGTTGTCTCTTTCCCCGAAGGATGGTAAAGGGTCGTATCAACGTCGATGAGGTCGGTCTTCGATGGGTTCGCCCCTCTGGTGGCTCAAAATGGCGGCGGTCGGTGCCTTGTCCCTGTACTTTCTGTTCCTCGGGATCAACCAGCTCCTGGCCGCCTACGCCCTCAACCACCCCCAGTTGTTCCTCCTCCATTTCTTCTCATCTTCCTTCGTCATCCTCATCAGCCTCGTCGGCATCGCCTGCCCCATCTTTCAGATCTTGGCCCTCTTGAAGGCGCGCCGGGCCGAGGCGGCGGGTAAACAGTCCTGATGGGCGGAAAGAAACGCAGGACAATAACTTCCTTTTTCCCTCGTTGGCTTTGGGGCCTGTGGCTCCTCTTTGCGACGTTCCTCCTCCCCTTCCCCTGCCCTGGTGAAACGGCGGGTGGGGGCATCACGGCGGAGGTACGGGCCTTCGACCTCCCCAACGGTCTGAGGGTCCTCATGCTGGAGCGTCACACCTCCCCCACCGTCGCCTTCTATATCCGTCACCGCGTGGGGGCGGCGGACGAGGAACGGGGCAAGACGGGTACGGCCCACCTCCTGGAGCACCTCCTTTTCAAGGGGACGACCTCCATCGGCACGCGGGACTACAAGAGGGAGAAACGCATCCTGAAGGCTATCGAGGCCTCCCTGGAGGCCTTGGACAAGGAAAGGGCAAAGGGGGGACACGCCGACCCCAAGAGGATCGCCGATTACGAGGGACGCCTGAAAAGGCTCGAGGCCGCCCACCGGCGCCTCTTTGTCTCCAACGAGATCGACAGGATCTATCAGGAAAACGGTGCGGAAAACCTCAACGCCACGACGGGCCAGGACCTGACGACCTATCACGTCAGCCTCCCCAAAAACCGACTCGAGCTTTGGGCGCGCATCGAGTCCGACCGCATGTATCGTCCCGTCTTCAGGGAGTTCCGCCAGGAACGGGACGTGGTTCTCGAAGAGAGACGCCAGCGGGTCGATGCCAAACCCGAGGCGCTCCTGAACGAGGCCTTTTACCGCGCCGCCTTTACCCTTCACCCCTACGGGCGCCCCGTCATCGGCCTGGCCGAGGACATCGCTTCCCTGTCCATCAGAGACGTGAGGGACTTCTTTTTGAGGACCCACACGCCGGCCAACACCGTCATCGCCGTCGTCGGTTCCTTCGACCCCGAGGCCCTGAAGAAAACCGTCACCGCCTATTTCGGGAGCCTGCCGCATAGACCTCCCCCTACCGCCTCCGCCCTGCGAGAACCGCCCCAGACGGTGGAACGCCGCGTGACGATCCCCATCGACTCGGAGCCCTATCTGCTCGTCGGCTTCCACAAGCCCAACGTGCCCCACGCCGACGACTACGTCTTCGACGTCATCGAGGCCCTCCTCTCCCAGGGCCGCACCTCCCGCTTCTTTCGGGACCTCGTGGAGAGGAGCGGCCTGGCCCGCACGGTGGAGGCCGTCAACGGTCTGCCCGGGTCCCGTTACCCGAACCTGTTCGTCTGCGGCGCCCAACCCCGGCACCCCCACGGTGTCGAGGAGGTGGAGCGGGCCCTCTACGAGGTCCTCGACCGTCTCAAAACGGAACCCGTGGGCGAAGAGGAACTGAAGAAGGTCAAGACGAACATCCGGGCCGACCTCATCCGCCGTCAAACCTCCAATGAGGGTCTCGCCTCCCTTCTTTCCTACTACGAGGCCCTGATCGGCGACTATCGCTACCTGGATGCTTACGAGGGGAAGATCGAAGAGGTGACACCTGAGGACATCATGCGGGTGGCCCGGACCTATCTCACGGCGGCCAACAGGACCGTGGCCGTCGGTATCAAAAAACGGGAGAAACGATGAACCCCCGTCGTCTGTTGGTAGTCCTCATCCTTCTCATCGTTACCCTCCTCACCCCTCCCCCGGCCTGTCCCGCGGCCTCAAAGGCTAAGGCATTTCCCCACCCCGACCATCTCGTCTACCCCCCCCTCCCCTTCGAGGTGCCCCGGGCAGGGCGTTGGGTCCTCAAGAACGGGGCGGTCCTCTATCATCTCGAAGACCGCCGTCTGCCCCTCATCGAGGTCCAGGTCCTTGTCCGGGGCGGGACCCAGTGGGACCCCCCCGGCAAGGAAGGCCTCGCCGAGATCTTAGCCGGCGTCATGCGGTCGGGGGGAGCGGCCGCCATGACGGGCGCGGAGATCGACAGGGCCCTCGAAAACACGGCCACCATCCTCGATTCCTCGGCGGGGGAGGACAATTTCGTCTTTTCCCTCTCCACCCTCAGGGAGCATAGGGAGCGATCCTTCGCCATCCTGGGGGCCGTCCTGACGCAACCGCGATTCGAAGATGAGAGGCTCCGTCTCTTCAAGGACCTCAAGACGGAAGATCTGCGTCGTTTAAGGGACGACCAGCAGCGTCTGGCCTTCTGGGAATTCCACCGCCTCGTGTACGGGTCCGATCCCCGGGGCAGAAGGCCCTCCCCGGCCTCCGTCAAGGCCGTCGAGAGAGAGGATCTCGTCGCCTTCCACCGGCGATTCTTCTTCCCCCAAAACATGATGATCGCCGTCGCGGGGGACATCGGGACCGAGGAAGCGATCAAGGTCTTCGAATCCCTCCTCGCCCCCGGTTCACAAGGGATAGTCGTCACCTCCCCGCCGCCGCCCAGGCCCGCGGAACCGGCCCTCTATTTCATCGTCAAGGAGAGCCCCCAGGCCGTGATCATCGCCGCCCAACACGCCCCGCCGCGCGGAGACGGGGCCTCGTACCCCTTCGAGCTGGCCGACCACATCATCGGCAGCGGGGGCTTCCGTTCCCGGATCTTCCAGGAGATCAGGACCAACCGCGGCCTGGCCTACTCGACGGGGAGCTACTACCGGCCGAGGCGGGACTACGGGATCTTCGGCGTCTATGCCTTCACGGCCGCCGATAAGGCGGCGGAGACCCTCGGGGAGATCCTGGGGATCCTCGAGAAGACCCGTGCTTCATCCTTTCGCGACGAAGAGATCGTGTGGGCGAAAAAGGCCCTCGTCAACAGCTTCGTCTTCCTCTTCCCCTCCCCTTCCCGGATCGTCAACAGGCAGATGGCCCTCGAATTCAACGGCCTGGAGAGGGATTTTTTTCACCTCTACTGCCGCCGCATCGAGGCCCTGACCAAGAAAGATATCGCCGCCGCCACGGCCTCCGTGGTCAACCCGCGGGGCATGGTCGTCCTCGTCGTCGGCCCCGAACGGATCCTCCCCTCGTTGAGGAACGCCTTCGGCGAAGTGCGACGCCTCGAGATGAGGGACTCTTGACAAAACCCCTCCCGCCGCGATATCCGACGTACATGGTTGATAGAGAGTCCTACGAGAGAGTGGCGGAGAGGATCGATTCCTACCGCGAGGAGATGATCGCCCTTCAGGGGGAATTGACGGCCGTCCCCGCCATTTCCCCCGATAACGGCGGCCGGGGGGAATACGCCAAGGCCCGCGTCCTGAAGGGCATCTTGGATACCATGGCCTTCGACGCCGTCCTTTCCATCGACGCCCCCGACGATCGCGCCGAGGGCGGGGTGCGACCAAACCTCGTCTGCCGCCGGGGCCCCAAGGACGGGCCGACGACCTGGATCGTCACCCACATGGACATCGTCCCCCCCGGGGAGCTTTCCCTCTGGGAAGGCGACCCTTACCAAATCCGCGTCCGGGACGGGCGCATATACGGCCGCGGCGTGGAGGACAACCAGCAGGACCTCGTCGCTTCCCTCTTCGCCGCGAAGGCCCTCCTGGCCGAGGGAGGGGAACCGAAGCGGGCCTTCGGCCTCGTCTTCGTCGCCGATGAGGAGACGGCCAGCTCCTACGGTCTGGACTATATCCTGAATCAAAAGGAGAACCCCTTTGGACGCGACGACCTCATCGTCGTGCCCGACTCGGGAAACCCAGAGGGGACCCTCATCGAGATCGCCGAAAAGAGCATCCTCTGGCTCCGTTTCCAGACCAAGGGCAAACAGTGCCACGGGAGCAGGCCCGACGAGGGGCGCAACGCCTTCCTCGCCGCCTCCCACCTCGTCGTTTCCCTCGACCGGGGCCTCCACGGACGTTATCCCGTCGAGGACCCCCTCTTCGACCCGCCCCGGAGCACCTTCCAGCCGACCCGCAAGGACGCCAATGTCCCCAACGTCAATACCATCCCCGGTGACGACGTCTTCTACATGGATTGCCGCATCCTCCCCCGGTACGACCTCGAGGAGGTCATGAACTTCGTCCGTCGGGAGGCGGACCGGATCGAGGGGGAATGGGGCGTGACGATCAAGGTGGAGCATGTCCAGAGGGTCCAGGCCCCTCCCCCCACGGCCGCCGACGCCCCCGTCGTAAGGGCCCTCAAGGAGGCCGTCCGGGAGGTTTACGGCCTCGAGGCCAGGGCGGGGGGGATCGGCGCCGGGACCGTGGCGGCCTATCTGAGAAGACGCGCCTACCCCGTCGCCGTCTGGTCCCGCTCGGACAACACGGCCCACCAACCTAACGAGTACTGCGTCATCGACAACATGGTCGGTAACGCCAAGGTCTTTGCCCACCTTTTCCTCAACGGCCTCGAGGATCGGAGCCCTTGAAAGACAAAGCGGAAGGCCCCTGCACCGAGAAGATCACCTTCGCCGACCATTCGCCCCTGCGTGTCCTATACGGCGAACACGACCGGAATCTCCGACTCTTGGAGAAGCTCAACAGCGTCCAGATCGGGGTCCGCGGGAACGTCCTCTCCATCAGCGGCGAAGCCCCGGCGGTGCGCCTCGTCAAGGACATCCTCGAGCAGCTTTACGACATCGTCGCCCGGGGCTATCCCCTCTACCACCAGGACGTGGACTACGCCCATCGGATGTTGAGCGAAAACAGGTCGTTGGCCCTCGAGAGCCTGTTCCTGGACAAGGTCTTCATCTCGTCCAAGAAAAGGATCATCACCCCCAAGAGCGTGGCCCAGAAGGAATATATCGAGGCCATCCGATCGTCCGACATGGTCTTCGGCATCGGGCCGGCGGGGACGGGCAAGACCTATTTGGCCATGGCCATGGCCGTCGCGGCCCTCACGGAGAAGAGGGTGAACAGGATCGTCCTGGCGAGGCCGGCCGTCGAGGCGGGTGAAAGGCTGGGTTTTCTCCCCGGCGACCTGGCCGAGAAGGTCAATCCCTATCTCCGCCCCCTCTATGACGCCCTCTTCGATATGATGGACTTCGACAAGGCCCAGGCCCTCATCGCCAAGGGCGTCATCGAAGTGGCCCCCCTGGCCTTCATGAGGGGCCGCACCCTGAACGACTCCTTCGTCATCCTCGACGAGGCCCAAAACACCACCTCCGAGCAGATGAAGATGTTTCTCACCCGCCTCGGTTTCGGATCCAAGGCCGTCATCACGGGGGACGTGACCCAGATCGACCTCCCTACGGACAAACAGTCGGGACTCGTGGAGGCGGAAGGGATCCTGCGCCACACCCGGGGCATTAGATTCGTCTATTTCAGCGAGATAGACGTGGTGAGACACCCCCTCGTCCAGGAGGTCATCAAGGCCTACAACCATCTCGACCGCTCCCGCCGGAAGTGACCGTGGGGCCCTTAAGAAACAGGATCAGGATAGAGAACCGACAGCGGATCCTCCCCCTGGACGGGCGTCGCGTCCGGGGCCTCGTGGGCCGCATCATGGGGATCCTCGGACTGAAGGGAAAAGAGATCAGCGTCGTCCTCACGGACGACGAGGGCATCAGGGAGATTAACCGCCTCTATCTGAACCGCGACCGGGCCACCAACGTCATTTCCTTCGCCCTGAACGAGGGGGAATTCTCCGGTCTCAACCCGGAGGTCCTGGGCGACATCGTCGTGTCGGTGGAGACGGCGGCGAGGGATGCCGCCTCATGCGGTGCGCCCTGGGAGGATGAGCTCGCCTTCCTCCTTATCCACGGTCTCCTCCATCTCCTGGGATACGATCACGAGGGTAAGAACAGGGCTGCCGCGGCGCGGATGAGGGAAGAGGAGAGACGGGTCTTTGCGGCCCTCAGGGGCTATAACCCGCCCTCCCGCACCTGAGCAGCGACGCGAAAGGCATACCGAGCGGTTCTTCTTGCCTATTCGAGCCTGTCGGCGACGGTGATGCGGGCTTTGGCCTTCAGGCGGTCCATGATCTCCTCGAAGGTCTCGTAACGCTTTTGTTCCTTGAGGAAGGCCGTGATCCTCGCCTTCGCCTCGTCGTCGAGGGGATGGGTCCGGGGGGGTTTCTTCTCGAGAACCTGGATGATGTGATAGCCGTACGGCGTCTCCACCACGGGGCCTATCTCCCTCTTGGCCTGGCGGAAGGCGGCGTCCTCGAATGGTTTGACCATCTGACCCCGGCTGAAGTAACCCAGGTCCCCCCCGTCGGCCTTGCTCGGACAGTCCGAGTAGAGACGGGCCAGCTTGTCGAAATCGGCCCCCTCCAGGAGCTGACGGCGGATGTTTTCCGCCTTCTGCCTCTTTTGGGCCTTCACCTCGGCATTGTCCCCCTTTTCCACCCCCACGAGGATATGGCGGACCCGCACCGTCTCCGAGATCTTGAACCGTTCCTTGTTCTTGCGGTAGAACTCGGCGATCTCCTTGGGGGTGGGCGCAGGCTTGCGGCTCCCCTCCGCGGCGACCATCTTGTTCACCTTGATCCCGAGGACGATCTCTTCCCTCAGTTTCGCCGGCGTGAGGCCCGCCTTCCTCATCATCTCCTCCATGGTCATACCCCGGGGAAGGCCTTCCTTGACCCTTTCCATGGCCGCGTTCACCTCCTCCTCCGTGACGGTGATCCGCCGCCGGTTGACCTCGTTGGTCAACAGGGTCCTGACGATGAAATCGTCCACCAAAGAGCGCCTGAGGTTGGCGGAGACCTGATTTATCTTGTCCTTCGGGACCTTCGCCTGGATCTCCTTCATCTTCTGGGACCATTCGCGGTCCAGGGCCTCCTTGGTGAGGTTGGTCCCGTCGACGGAGGCCACGATATCCCCGGGTTTGAGGGGTGCAGGAGGGGTCGCTGACGGTCCCGGAGGCGCGCCCTGGACGGGGGGCGTCTCCACCCCCTTGATCCTGACGGGCTCCTCCGAGGAAGAACCGCAGGCGTACAGCAAGGCCAAAACGGCCAAAACCGCCCATCCCTTCCAAATGCCCATAATCCGTATCATCCTTTCCACCTCGGGGCCCTCAAGAAAAGCCGCCGGTTTCTATCAACACAAAGACACTCCCCCGTCAACGCCTAAAAAGGCGTTGCCCCCCCTTTGAGGAACGTGTTAGCCATAGTTCATGCCTAAGACCCACCTCGATCTCGGAGAGGGGCCGATCCTTCCCCTCCTTCTGAAGATGAGCTGGCCCTCCATGGCCGCCATGCTTTCCATGGCCGTCTACAATCTCATGGACACCCTGTGGCTCTCCCGTGTCAGCCCCCACGCCATCGCCGCCTTCACCGTGACCTTCCCCATCCAGATGATCATGGCGGCCATCGGGATCGGGACGGGGGTCGGGGCCGGTTCCTTCGCCGCGCGTATGTTCGGCGCCCAAGAGACGGACAAGGCCAGGGAAACGGCGGGCCAAGTCGTCTTTCTCTCCGCCTCGAGCGGCCTGGCCATGATCTTGCTCGTTGCGGCGGCCGGGGGGGATTTGTTGCGCCTCTTCGGGGCCCGGGGGGAGTCCCTCGCCCTGGCCTCGACCTATCTGTCCGTCGTCGTCTTGGGGGCCCCCTTCCTCATGTTCATGATGATGAGCAACAACCTCCTCCGGGCGGAAGGTAGACCCAACCTCTCCATGTACGCCATTTTGACCTTCGCCGTCTCCGGCCTTATCCTGGACCCCCTGCTGATCTTCGGCATCGGCCCCTTTCCCCGGATGGGGATCGTGGGTGCCGCCTGTTCGGCCATTGTCGGTCAGGTCTCGGCCTGCCTCCTCTCGGCGTATTTCATCCTCCAGAGGGCCTCACGTTACGCCCTCGAGCCGCGCCATCTCATCCCCAAAACGGACATCATCCGGTCCATCTATCAGACGGGCTTTCCCTCCGTCCTCATGAACCTCATCGTCAGCGTGGTCATCATGGTCTACACGATGATCCTCTCCGAGTTCGGCCACCTGGCCCTGGCCGCCCTGGGGATCTGTTTTCGGATCAACGGCCTCGCCCTCATGGTCATCTTCGGTATCGGTCACGGCGTGATGCCCCTGGTGGGATTCAATTACGGGGCCCGCCAATACGACCGTCTCAAGGAGACGATCCATGTAGCCGTCCGCATCTCCGCCGTCTTCGCCGGTGTCAGCTCACTCGCCATCGTGGTCTTCGCCGTTCCCATCCTCGCCCTGTTCACCGATGATACCTCCCTGAGAGAGATCGGCGTTTCTGCCCTACGCCTCTACGTGGCCCTCCTCGTCCTTGTGGGCCCTACTGTGGTGTGGATCAACCTCTTCATCGGCCTGGGCAAGGGAGTCGCCTCCATGTGGCTGATGCTTGTAAGAGACCTTTTTTTTCTCGTCCCCGCCCTCTATCTCTTCAAGGGCCTCTTCGGCCTCACGGGGGTCTGGATGGCCCAGCCCTTTTCCACCCTCCTGGCCTTCTTCCTCATCCGTTATTGGGCCGAGAGGGAAATGAGGACCATGACGCGGGAAAGGGCCCCGTGAAATGCACGAGGCCCCGCTACCCGGGGGGGTGCGGGGCCTCGCAAAGATGATTGCCCGTGATCAGAGGGGACGTACTTTGGCCGCCGCCGGTCCCTTCTTGCCCTCCTCGATCTCGAAACTGATCCGCTGTCCCTGGACGAGGGTCCTGAAGCCCTGCCCCTGGATGGCCGTGTAATGGACAAAAACGTCGCCCCCCTCATCACTCTCGATGAAGCCGAAACCCTTCTTTTCGTTGAACCACTTCACCTTGCCTTCCGCCAATTCTCCTTCCCTCCTTTCAGGATAATAAAAAAACCATGACCGCTCGACCCCCCCGGGCCAACCGCCATGGTCAAAATATCATCGCAAAAAGGTGCAACCGCCGCTTCCGACCCGTTCCCCAAAAGTATCACGGCAACGGGCGATATCCATTTTCGAAGGCGATTAACACATACCTGAAGTCGAATCAAGTTTTTTTCTTCACGAAGGAACGCGGTGACAGGCAACGAAATGTCCCGGTGTCACCTCGTTCATGGTCGGTTCGTCACGCCGGCAGATATCCATCCTCAGGGGGCAGCGGCTGAGGAAACGACAGGGCGTGTCGGCGCCGGGCAAAGGTTCCGATGATGGATAAGTATCGGCCATGGGTGTCTTTTTCCGCTTCCGGGGGTCAGGGACGGGCACCGCCTCGAGGAGGAGCCGCGTGTAGGGATGGCAGGGCCGGGCAAAGAGCTCTTCGTTCGAAGCCGCCTCCACGACCTTCCCCAGGTACATGACCACGACCCGGTCACTCATGAAACGCACGACGCCTATATCGTGGGAAATGAAGAGATAGGCCAGGGAGAAGGCGCGCTGGAGATCCTTCATGAGGTTGAGGATCTGGGCCTGGATGGAGACATCGAGGGCGGAGACGGGCTCGTCGGCCACGATGAGGGAAGGTTGGAGGACCAATGCCCGGGCGATGCAGATGCGCTGGCGCTGGCCGCCGCTGAATTCGTGGGGATACCGGTCCAGGACGTCTCTCGGCAGGCCCACGGCGTCCATGACCTCCATGACCCGCCGCCGCCGCTCGGCCCGGTCCTTCACGCCGTGGACGATCAAGGGTTCCTCGATGGTCCCGCCCGTCGTCCTCCGTGGGTTAAGGGAGGCGAAGGGGTCCTGGAAGACGATCTGCACCTCCCTCCGATAGGCCTTCAGTTCCTCCTTGGTGAAGGAGAAGATGTCACGGCCCCGAAAGAGGACCTCCCCGGCCGTGGGCTCTTCCAGACGGGCCACGATCCTTCCCAGGGTCGTTTTTCCACAGCCGCTCTCACCCACGACGCCCACCGTCTCCCCCTCCGCCACCTCCATGGTCACGCCGTCGAGGGCCCGTATGACGACCTTTTTCGCCGCGAAGGGGTTCGAGGTCACGGTGAAGACCTTCTCCAGGTCTCTCACCTCCAAAAGAGATGATGCCTCCATGACCTATGGGGCCCTCCGGCAACGGACGTAATGACCGTCCCCACAGGGGGAAAGGGCCAGGGGAAAATCGCGGCAGCCTTCGTCGGCCCAGGGGCAACGCTCCAGAAAACGGCACCCCTTCAGGTCAGCGGAGAAATAAGTGGGTACCGTACCCCCGATGCCTTTGAGACGTTCGTCTTTTCCCGGGAGGCGGTCGACGGGGGGGATGGAGGACAAAAGGCCGATCGTGTAGGGGTGCATCGGTCGGGAGAAGATGGCCTCCACGGGCCCTTCCTCGACGATCTGTCCCGCGTACATGACCGCGACCCGCCGGGCCGTCTGGGCGACGACGCCCAGGTCGTGGGTGATGAGGACGACGGCCGTTCCCGTCTCCTCTTGGAGGTTCTCCAATAGGGCGAGGATCTGGGCCTGGACGGTCACATCCAGGGCCGTCGTCGGCTCGTCCGCCAGAAGAAGGCGGGGCCTACAGGCGAGGGCCATGGCGATCATGACCCGCTGGCGCTGTCCGCCGCTGAGCTGGTGGGGGTAGTCCCGGACACGCTTCCGGGCGTCGGGTATCCCCACGCGGGCCAAGAGTTCCACGGTCATTTCCCCGGCCTCCCTGGCCCCCATCCGCCGGTGGAGGGTCAAGACCTCGGCGATCTGGTCCCCGACGGTGAAAACGGGGTTCAGGGAGTTCATGGGTTCCTGGAAGATCATGGAGATCTCCCTGCCCCGGAGGGTCCTCATGGCCTCCTCGTCGAGGCCCAGGAGATCGACGCCGTCGAAGACGATCTCCCCCGCGACGATCCGGCCCGCCGGCCGCGGGACGAGGCGGAGAATGGACAGGGCTAAAACGGTCTTGCCGCACCCCGACTCACCCACCACCCCCAGGGTCTCTCCCTTTTCCACCTCGAGATCGATGCCTGCCAAGGCCCAGACGGTACCCCATGTCGTCTCGAAACAGGTCCTGAGATTGCGGATCGTCAGGAGGGGGACCATGGGGAGACCTCAGGGTGAGAAAAGGGCGAGAAATTCCACCAAGAGACGAACGCCGATGCCCGAGGCCCCCTTGGGGATGTAGGGTCGGTCCTTGGTCAGCCAGGCCGGGCCGGCGATGTCGAGGTGGACCCAAGGATAGTCCCCCACGAACTGCTTGAGGAAGGCCGCGGCGGTTATGGCCCCCCCGTAGCGACCGGCGGAGTTCTTCACATCGGCGACGTCGCTCTTTATCAGCTCCTCGTATTCCCTCCAGAGGGGGAGTTCCCAGACCCTCTCGCCCGTCCTCTCGGAGGCCGCCCGCATCTTTCCCTTGAGACCCTCGTCCGTGCCCATCATGCCGATGGCGATATCCCCCAGGGCCACGATACAGGCCCCCGTCAGGGTGGCGATGTCGACGACGGCCGCCGGTTTCAGGGTCTGGGCATAGGCCAGGGCGTCGGCGAGGATGAGACGGCCCTCGGCGTCCGTGTTAACGACCTCGATGGTCTTGCCCGCCAGAGAGGTGAGGACGTCACCCGGTTTGAGGGCGTTTCCGCCCGGGAGGTTCTCCGTGGTCGGGCAGAGACCCACGATATTCAGGGGCAAAGACAGGTCGGCGGCGGCCCGGAGAGTCCCCATGACGGCGGCGGCCCCGGCCATGTCCGACTTCATCTCGTCCATCTTCTCCGCCGGTTTCAGGGAGATACCGCCGCTGTCGAAGGTCAGGCCCTTACCCACGAGGACCACAGGCGGATCCTTCCTCTTTCCGCCTGTATACTTGAGGATGATGAAGCGCGGTGGTTGGGCGCTTCCCTTGGCTACCCCCAAAAGGGCGTTCATGCCCCGTTTCGCCATCTCCTTCTCATCCATGACCTGGACGCCGAGGCCCTTCCTGCCCTTGGCGAGGCCGACTGCCGCCGCGGCGAGGTCCCTCGGCGTCAGGTGATTGGCGGGGGTCGAGACGAGATCGCGGGCGAAGACAACGGCGTCGCAGATCACGTCGGCCCGTTCCACCGCCGAGACCAGTTCCTTGGGCGGGTTCTTCGCGCCCGTCGTGATGGTGAAGCCTTCCAGGTCGTGCCGTTCCTCTTTGTTTTGGGTCTTGAAACGGTCAAAGGTATAGAGGCCCAGACGCACCCCTTCGACGGCCGCCCCTGCCGCCTCCGCCAGGGGGGCGTCAAAGAAACCCTCCTCGGCCTCCCACGCCACGGTCGAGAGACGCAGGTTCCGGGCCTCCCGGGCCGCCGCGGCGAAGGCGCCCCGGACGGCCTCCGCCTCCTGTTCTCCCCGCTTGCCCAAACCTGTCAGGATGAGACGTCGGCTACGGAGGCCTACATCCGGATAGAGGACCGCCGTCTTGCCCCGTTTGCCCCTGAAATCCCCCGCCTTCAGGACGGCCCCGACGGCCCCCGACGTTGCCTCGTCGAGGATCCCGGCGGCGCCCCTAAGTTCCTTCTCGTCCTCGTAAATGGGTAAGATCAGGGCGTCCGCCTGCGTTTCGACGCTTGAGCCCCGAGAAACTGAGATCTTCATGGTCGGCACCTCGGATGAAAAAAAAGGATTATTCCCCGGGGGGATAATCCTTCTCGCTTCTTTATGATGGAGGCGGCAACCGGATTCGAACCGGTGAATAACGGTTTTGCAGACCGCTGCCTTAGCCACTTGGCTATGCCGCCGTTTCTTCCTGGAGCGGGCGAACGGATTTGAACCGTCGACGTCCACCTTGGCAAGGTGGCACTCTACCGCTGAGTTACGCCCGCTTTTGCTCGGTCAGGCCGTGACTATAATATGCGGGCGTTTTTGTCAATAGAAAAAAGTCGCAATTCAGCCTTGGCTACCGCCGGCGATGAGTCCCGCCAGTTCCACGACGGCGTCCATGTACTGGGTCATGCCGAGGGCGAAGATGTTGTTGTGGTTCGCCCCCTTGATCTTGAGGAAGCGCTTCTCCTCGGCGCCGCTCGCCTCGTAGAGGGCCGCCCCCTCGGAACAGGCGATGATGTGGTCGAACTGGGCGTGGATGATCAAGGTCGGCTTCTTGAAGGAACGGATCTTCTCAGGGTGACGAAACAGATCCTCATCGGGCAGGGAAAGACCGCGGCTGTCGATCCCCAACAGGGAGAAGAGGGGTCCCACGTGGGCGAAGCCGCTCTCGATGATAAGGGCGTCACAGTAGGCGGGAAAACGGTGAACGATCTCCAGGGCCGGCGCCGACCCCAGGGATCTGCCCATGACTATCAAGGGCCCCGTATAGCCTTCCGTGGCGAGCCACTCCCGGCAGAAGTCAAGAATGGGGCCGCAATCGGCCATCATCGCCGAGACGGTGGGTCTCCCCCCCGAACGCCCGTAACCCCGGTAATCCACGGGGAGGAAATTGAGTCCCCGGTCCATGAAAAAGGGGGCCAGGTCGTGATACTCCGAGGCGATTTCACCGTTCCCGTGAAAGAAGAGGATCGTCGGGCGGTGAAGGGCCGAGGGGTGGAAGTAGGCCCCGAGCCTCACGTCTCCCTCCACCGGTATACTCAGGGGGATGACCTTGCCGTTGGTCAGGGGGAGATTCCACTCGGGACGAGGGTAGAAGAGGCGCCCCAGGATCTCGGGGTGGTCGTAAGGGGTGTAGTCATGGTCACAACTCATCTGGACGGTCTCTAGGACTCCTTTCTGACGATGATGCGGTAGAATTTGGCCAGGTAGTCGATACCTGAATAGATGCTGAGAAACAGGGCCAGGTAGAGAATCACCGTTCCCACGGCATGGGCGTCGGCCCCGAAGATGGGGTAGTGGATGATGAGGGCCGAGATGGCGAACACCTGGCAGAGGGTCTTCTGCTTGCCCAAACGGCTGGCGGGAATGGTAAAACCCTCCGCCTGGGCGATGCTGCGGATCCCGTCCACGACAAAATCCCTGATGACGATCAGGGCCACGACCCAGGCCTGGATGCGGCCGATGGGGATCATGAGGATCATGGCGGTGTTGAGGACGAGCTTGTCCGCGATGGGGTCCAGGAACTTCCCCATGGTGGTGACGATCCGGTAGCGCCGGGCCACGTAACCGTCGAGGAGGTCCGTGAAGGAGACGAGGATGAAGGTGACGGCGATGACGAGGCTCCAGGTCTGACCGGGCGCCGCGAGAAGAAAGAATAGAACGGGAATGATGCTCAACCTCGCCAGGGTGATGACGTTGGGGAGGTTGAAGACCCTCCGTTGGGCCTGGTCGAGGGGAAGGGTGTCGAAGTACCGCTTCAGGATCTCTATCATAGAGCCATTACTTCTTCGGCACCTTCTCCCAATCGGCAAGGAACGCGGCCACGCCCTGGTCCGTGAGGGGGTGACGGACCAGTTGGGTCAAGACCTTGAAGGGGATCGTGGCGATGTGGGCGCCCATGAGGGCCGCCCTGAGGACGTGGGAGGGATGGCGCACGCTGGCCACGATCACCTCGGTGCTGAAACCGTAGCGCTCGTAGATCTCGAGGATCTGCTCCACCAGATCCATGCCGTCGTGACCGACGTCGTCGAGGCGGCCCACGAAGGGGCTGACGTACGCGGCGCCGGCCTTGGCCGCCAGGAGGGCCTGGAGGGGCGAAAAGACGAGGGTCTGGTTGACGGCGATCCCGGCGGCGGAAAGACGGCGCGTCGCCTCCAGGCCCTCCATCGTCATGGGGACCTTAACGACCACCTGTTTCCCCAGACGGGCAAGCCTCTTCCCTTCCTTGAACATCTCTTCGGCGGTGAGGCTGACGACCTCCAGGCTCACGGGTCCGTCCACGAGCTTCAGGATCTCTTTCACCACCTCCATGAAGGACCTCTTTTCCCGCGCCACGAGGGTGGGGTTGGTGGTCACCCCATCCACCAGGCCCAGTTTGAGACCTTCCTTGATCTCGTCGATGCTGGCCGTATCGATAAAGAATCTCATGGTGCCTCCTGGCTCGATCTTTTTTGCCTCCGATAGTCGTCCAGACACTTCCTGCTGCAGAAGTAAAGGGTCCTTCCATCCACCTCGAGGCTGTGGGCCGCGCTCAAGGGGATATAGGTGTGACACTGGGGATCCTCCACCAGGTCCTCGCCCTGGAGACTGGCCGGGTTGCCCCCCGAAAGTGGTCTCGTCACCCGGCCGGAATCGGAGAAGAGGAGACGGGCCAGCCGGTAGAGGATATAGAAGATGACGGCGGCGACGATGGCCCGGATCAGCATCTGACACCCCTTGCTATTCTTTCCACCCGACCCTCCGCATCCAGGCGGTCCAGCAGGCCCCTCACGGAGACCCCGAAGGCGGGATGGATGACGTAGGGGGCGATTTCGCACAGGGGCACCAGAACGAAGCGGCGTCTGTGCATCTCCGGGTGGGGGATGGTCAGGCCCTCTTCCCGGATCACCTCCTGACCGTAGAGGAGGATGTCGAGGTCGATCTCCCTGGGGCCCCAACGCCGAGAGGGCTTCCTGCCCAGCTCGGCCTCCAGGTTTTTCAGGATCGTCAGGAGACCCCGGGGAGAGAGACCCGTTTTGATCTCGGCGGCGCCGTTGACGAAATCGGGCTGGCCCTCGTCACCCACGGGCGAGGTGCGGTACCAGGAGGAGACGGAGACGACCTCCATGAGAGGTATCTCCCTCATGGCCCCCACGGCCCTTTCACACGCTGCGAGGGGATCGCCGACGTTGGCGCCGATCCCGAGATAGACGATCATCATCCCCTGAGCCCCAGGACGTCCTGCATGTCGTAAAGGCCCTTCTCCTTCCCGATAATCCAGCGGGCGGCCCTCAGGGCGCCGCGGGCGAAATTGTCCCGGCTGTGGGCCCGGTGGATGAACTCGAGGCGTTCACCGTTGGTGATGAACATGACGTTGTGTTCCCCCACGATGTCCCCGCCGCGGATGGTCTGGATGCCGATCTCCGTCTTCGTCCGCTCGCCGATCATGCCCTTCCGGGTATAGATGCCCTCCTTCTCGAGGTCCCGTTTCAGACGGGCGGCGATTATCTGGGCCATCTTCATGGCCGTGCCGCTGGGGGCATCCTTCTTGAGGTTGTGGTGGGCCTCGATGATCTCGACGTCGTAGTCGTCACCCAGGATCCCCGCCACGTCGTCTAGGACCTTGAAGAGGAGGTTCACCCCCACGCTCATGTTGGGGGCCACGACGCAGGGCATGCCCTCGGCCAGCCTCCTGATCTCCTCCTGCTCCTGGGCCGTGAAACCCGTCGTGCCCACGACGATGGGCTTTCCCGCCGCGGCCGCCGCCCGGATATGTCCCACCGACGCCTCGTGGTGGGTGAAATCGATGATCACGTCACCGGCGCCGATGACGGCCGAGAGGTCGTCCGTCACCGTCACGCCCTTCTTCCCCAGGCCGAGGACTTCGCCGAGGTCCCGCCCGACGGCCGGGTGCCCTTTCTTCTCCACCGCCGCCGCCACGGTCATGTCCTGGGAGGCGTAAATCAGCGACGCGATCCTGCCCCCCATGCGACCGCCGGCCCCCATGACTATCGCTCCGATCATAGGAAAACCCCCTTATGCCTATTTGATGAGGCCGTAGTCCGTCATGGCCTTTTTCAGTTTCTCGTAGTTGCCCGCCGAGAGCTTGCACAGGGGCAGGCGGACCTCGTACTCGATCTTGCCCATCATCGCCAGGGCCGCCTTGACGGGCACGGGGTTGGTCTCAATGAACAGCATGTCCACCAGGGGGACCATCTTGAAGTGGAGCTCTTTGGCCTTCTGATAGTCCCCCGCCTCGAAGGCGTCCACCATGGCCGCCATGTCCGCCGGGGCCACGTTGGAGATGACGGAGATGATGCCGTGACCGCCGAGACACATGAGGGGGTAGGTGAAGAAATCGTCACCCGAGAGGACGGAGAAATCGGGACCGCATTTGGCGATGACGTCGTGCATCTGTTTCAGGGAACCCGAGGCCTCCTTCGTGCCCACGATATTGGGTATCTCGGCCAGGCGGGCCAGGGTCTCCGGGAGGAGGTTCACACCCGTCCGACCGGGGATGTTGTAAATGATGATGGGCAAAGGGACATTCTCGGCGATGAACTTGTAATGCTGATAGAGTCCCTCCTGGGTCGGGCGGTTGTAATAGGGACAGACCATGAGGGCGGCATCGGCGCCGACCTCGTAGGCGTGCCTCGTGAGACGCAGGGCCTCTTCCGTGCTGTTGGAACCCGTACCGGCGATCACGGGGACCCTCTTCTTCACGGCGTCCACGGTGATCTCGATCACCCGGTCATGCTCCTCATGGGACAAGACGGGCGATTCCCCCGTGGTCCCGCAGGGGACGATGCCGTCCGTGCCGTTTGCGATCTGGAACTCGATCAACTCCCTCAACGCCTCCTCGTCGATCTGCCCGTTTTTGAAGGGGGTGACGATGGCAACAATGGCTCCCTTGATCATGGCTTCCTCCTCCACAATGGTTTTTCGTCCTTATTTACTATTCTTTTTTCTTTTTCAAGCTCCTCGGCACGACCTCCCCCCGCACGAGATCGTTCATGGTCTCCCTCCGGCGGATCACGAACCACTCCTTCCCATCGGCCATGACCTCCGCCACCCGGGGGCGACTGTTGTAGTTCGAGGCCATGGTGAAACCGTAGGCGCCGGCGCTCATAACCGCCAGCATCTCTCCCGGCTGGAAATCGGGAACCTCCCTCTCCTTGGCCAGGTAGTCCCCGGACTCGCAGATGGGTCCCACCACGTCGGCCACGATGGTCCTCCTCCTCCGGCGGGTCAGGGGCTGAATGGCATGATAGGCCTTATAGAGGCTGGGGCGTACCAGGTCGTTCATACCCGCGTCGACGATGAGGAAATTCTTCCCCTCGTTCTGTTTCGTGTACAGGACCTTGGTGACAAGGATACCGGCGTTTCCCACGATCACCCGCCCCGGCTCGAAGACGAAGGTGACGGGCAACTCCTGGGCGGCGTCCACGATGGCCTCGGCGTAACGGGACGGGTGGGGAGGCTCCTCGTCCCGGTAGGTGATCCCCAGCCCGCCCCCCAGGTCGAGGTAACGGATGTCGATCCCCTCCATTTCCAAGCGGCCCAGGAGGATCTTGAGACGGTCCAGGGCGTCGAGGAAAGGGGAGAGCTTGGTCAGCTGGGAGCCGATGTGACAACTCACCCCCCGGATATCGAGATTCTTCAGTCGGGCGGCCCTGCTGTACGCCTCTATGGCGGCGTCGATATCCACGCCGAACTTGTTCTCCTTCAGGCCCGTGGAGATGTAGGGGTGGGTCTCGGGGTCCACGTCGGGGTTGACCCTCAGGGCGATCCCCGCCTTCTTCCCCAGCCTCGCCGCCCGCTCGTTGACGACCTCGAGTTCCTGGAAGGACTCGATGTTGAACATGAGGATCCCTTCCGACAGGGCATAATCGATCTCTTCCACCTTCTTGCCCACGCCCGAATAGACGATCTTGGCGGGATCGACGCCGGCCTTCAGGGCCCGGAAAAGCTCTCCCCCCGAGACGATGTCGGCGCCTCCCCCCTCCGCCGCGAAGAGGGCGAGGATGGCGATGTTGGAGTTGGCCTTCACGGCGAAACAGGTGAGATGGGGCACGGAGGCGAAGGCCCCGTCGAAGACCCGGAAGTGGTGGGTCAGGGTCCGGCGGCTGTAGAGATAGAAGGGTGTCCCAACCGCCTCGGCGACCTCCCTGACGGGGACCTCTTCGCAGTACAGTTCCCCCTTGACATAATTAAAGTGATGCATGAATAACTCTTCCTAAATTTCAGTAATCCTTTTGTAATTCAGCTGTGTAGTCCTCGCATTCGCCTGCCGCCCGGCACCACCGGACCTTGTAGGCGTAGCGCCCTCCCCTTCTCACCTTCCGGTCCGTCATGACACAGAGGGCCCCGTCGGAACAGAAGCGCCTGTCCGTGGGGGCGATCTCGCCTATCAGGGCCGCCTCATCCACACAACGTCCACAGGCCCCCTCACCGGTGGGGATCTCCCGTCTCTCGATCCTGAAGACCCCCCTCTCCGCCGACGCCCGGACCGGCCAGGTGAGGACGATCCCCTCGGGGCTCCTCTGAAGGGTGAGGCTGGGGTTGCCGCGCAGGGGCTCTCGTGACCTTGGTTCGGGATCGCCCTTCTTCCCGCAGGCGGCAAGACACGCCAAGGCGCCGCAGAGAAATGTTAAAGCTAAGAAGAGAAAGAACAGACGCCTCATTTGTCCCTTCGCCCGAGGTCCTCGATACGCCTCGCCACCTCCGACGGGGCCGTGGAACCCTGGGTCCTCTTTCTCGCCACGGAGGCCTCCGGCGTGAGGAGAGAGAGGACCTCCTCGTCGAAGCCATCGTGAAAACGCCGAAAATCCTCGAGACGGAGGTCGGGGAAGGACTTCCCCTCATCGATGCAGTAGGCGACGATCCTGCCCACGATCCCGTGGGCCTCCCGAAAGGGCACCCCCTTGGACACGAGATACTCGGCGATGTCCGTCGCCGCGGAGAAGCCGCCGGCGGCCGCCGCGGCCATCTTCTCGCCCTTCACCCGGACGTGGGACATCATCGCCCCGAAGACGGCCAGAGAGGCCTTGAGGGTGTCCACGGTGTCGAAGAGGGCCTCCTTGTCCTCCTGGAGGTCCCGGTTATAGGTCATGGGCAGGCCCTTGAGGACCGTCAGGATGGCCGCGAGGTTCCCGTAGACCCGTCCCGTCTTGCCCCTGATCAGCTCCGCCACATCGGGGTTCTTCTTCTGGGGCATCATGCTGCTGCCGGTGGTGAAGGCGTCGGAGATCTCGATGAAATCGAACTCCGCCGTGGAGTAGAGGATCAGGTCCTCACAGAAGCGGCTCAGATGGGCCATGACGAGGGCGGAGGCAAAGATGAACTCCGCCACGAAGTCCCGGTCGGAGACGGCGTCCATGCTGTTGTCCGCCACGGCGGAAAAACCCAGGAGCCTTGCCGTGTACCGGCGGTCCAGGGGCAGACCGGAGCCCGCCAAGGCCCCCGAACCGAGAGGCATGACATCGACCCGCTTCCGGGCGTCGGCCAGACGGCCCTCGTCCCTCTCGAACATGGCGTGGTAGGCCAGGAGGTAATGGGAGAACAAAACCGGCTGGGCCCTCTGGAGGTGGGTGTAACCGGGCATGACGGTCCCCGCCTCCCGTCCGGCCACCTCGACGAGGGTCCCCCGCAGGGCCCTCAGGAGGCCGATGATCTCGTCAATCTCCTCCCGGAGGTAGAGGCGGAGGTCCAGGGCCACCTGGTCGTTCCGGCTCCTCCCCGTGTGCAGGCGGGCCCCGTCGGAGCCGATGCGCTCGATGAGGGCCTTCTCGACGGCCATGTGGATGTCCTCGTCCTCGGGCCGGAAGACAAAACGGCCCTCCTCCATGTCGTTGAGGATCCCCTCGAGACCCTTGATGATGGCCCTCCGGGCCTTCGCGTCGATGATCCCGCAGCGCCCCAGCATCTTCGCGTGGGCGATGCTGCCCCTGATATCGTGGCGGAAGAGGCGGCGGTCGAAGGCCAGGGACGAGGTGAAGGCCTCGACCATGGCATCCGTCTCCTGGCGGAACCTTCCGGCCCAGAGTTTCCTGCCCTTCGCCACCTAGGACCCCCTTCTCAAGCCTTGCGCCTGCGGCAACCCGGTCTCTTGGGCCGCGGCCCCTCCGGTGTGGCCTCGGCGGCCCCCGCCTCCCTCTCCATCCTGCTGAGGGCCTGGATCCTCAGGCGCAGGGCGTTGAGGCGGATGAAGCCCGTGGCGTCCATCTGGTTGTAGACCTCGTCCTTCTCGAAGGTGGCGAATTCCTCCCGGTAGAGGGACTGGGGCGACTTTCTCCCGACGACGATGCAGTTGCCCTTGTAGAGCTTGACCCGGGCCGTGCCGGTGACGTTTTCCTGGGTCGCGTCGATGAAGCACTGGAGGGCCTTCATCTCCGGGGAGTACCAGAACCCGTTGTAGACGAGCTGGGCGTATTTCGGGATCATGGTGTCCCTCATGAGCATCACCTCCCGGTCCATGGTTATGGACTCGACGGCCCGGTGGGCCGCCCACAGGACCGTCCCTCCCGGCGTCTCGTAAACGCCCCGGGACTTCATGCCCACGAAACGGTTCTCCACCATATCCACCCTTCCCACACCGTTCTTGCCGGCGATCTCGTTCATGACTTCCATGAGCTCCGCCGGTGACATCCTCCGGCCGTTGACGGCCACGGGGTTGCCCCTCTCGAAGTCGATCTCCACGTAGGTGGGCTTGTTCGGCGCCTTCTCGGGCGACACGGTCAGCACGAACATGTCCTCCGGCGGCTCCGCCCAGGGGTCCTCCAGGATGCCGCCCTCGTGGGAGATGTGGAGGGAGTTGCGGTCGCTGCTGTAGGGTTTCTCCTTCGTGACGAGGGGTACGGGTATCCGGTGCTTCGCCGCGTAATCGAGCATGGACTGGCGGGAATTGAAGGTCCACTTCGGGTCCTTCCAGGCGGAGATGATGCGTATCTGGGGATCGAGGGCCATGTAGGTGAGCTCGAAACGCACCTGGTCGTTTCCTTTGCCCGTCGCCCCATGACAGACGGCGTCGGCCCCCTCGGCCCTGGCGATCTCGACCTGTTTCTTGGCGATAAGGGGGCGGGCCAGGGAAGTCCCCATGAGGTAAACGCCCTCGTAAACGGCGTTGGCCCTGAGGGCGGGGAAGATGAAATCACGGGCGAACTCCTCCCGGAGGTCCTCGATGTAAACCTTGCTCGCCCCCGTCGCCAGGGCCCGCTCCCTCAGTCCCTCCAGCTCTTCCTTCTGGCCCACGTCGGCGGCGAAGGCGATGACCTCGCAATCGTAAGCCTCGATGAGCCACCTGACGATGACCGACGTGTCCAGACCCCCGGAATAGGCGAGGACGACCTTCATCTTCTTCTTGCCCTTCATCTCTCTCAATCCTCCTTCAATAGCATCTCGAGTATGGCCTTTTGCACGTGGAGTCGGTTCTCCGCCTGGTCCCACACGATGGAACGCGGGCCGTCCATGACCTCCGAGGTTATCTCCTCCCCCCGATGGGCGGGCAGGCAGTGCATGATCAGCACCCGTGATGACGCCAGGGCAACGAGGCCGGCGTTGACCTGGTAGTCCCGGAAGGCCCGGGCGCGTTTCTCCTGTTCGTCCTCTTTCCCCATGCTGGCCCAGACGTCCGTATAGACGACATCGGCCCCCTTCACCGCCTCGGCGGGGTCCCGGTGGAGGGTGACGCCGCAGGGGGCCTCCCGGTAGGCCCGTTCGAGGATGAAGGCATCCGGGTCGTAACCCTCGGGGCAGGCCAGGGTCAGGTGGAAGGGGAGACGGGCCGCCGCGTTGATCCAGGAGTTGGCCACGTTGTTCCCGTCGCCCACGTAGGCGATCTTCAGGCCCCGGTAATCGCCGCGGTGCTCCAAGATGGTGTAGATGTCGCTCAGGATCTGGCAGGGATGGAGGAGATCCGTCAGGCCGTTGATGACGGGGATCGTGGCGTGGCGGGCGAATTCCTCGACGGTCTGTTGGGCGAAGGTCCTGATCATGACGATATCCAAATAGCGGGACATGATCCTGGCCGTGTCCGCCACCGTCTCTCCCCTCCCGAGCTGCGTGTCCCGGGGGTTAAGAAACACGGCGTTACCGCCTAGTTGGATCATCCCGACCTCGAAGGACAGGCGGGTCCGAGTCGATGCCTTCTCGAAGATCATGCCGAGGGTCTTCCCCGCCAGGGGTCGGTAAGGGCGGCCCTCCCGCAGCCAGGCCTTGAGTTCCTTCGCCCTCGCGAAGAGGCCGTCGATCTCCTCGACCTTCAGGTCGTATTCGCTCAACAGGTCCCTTTTCATGTCGCCGCCAACACCTCCCCGAGGATCTCCAGGGCCCGGTCCATCTCGCCCCGGGTGACGATCAGGGGGGGCACGAACCTCAGGACCCGCGGTCCCGCCGAGGCGATGAGGAGTCCCTTCTCCCGGCAGCGATCGATGATCTCGGCCCCCTCGGCGTTCAATTCCACCCCCAGGAGCATCCCCCGGCCCCGGACCTCTTTGACGACGGGGAGGCGCCTCTGCAGTTCCCTGAGCCCCTCAAGAAAGTAAGAACTTCTCTCCCTGACACCCTCCAGGAAGCCCTCCGCGGCGATGATCTCCAGGGTGGCCCGGGCCGCCGCCATGGCCAGGGGATTCCCGCCGAAGGTGGAGGCGTGGCTGCCCGGCTCGAAGGCCGAGGCCACGTCGGATGTGGCCAGCATGGCCCCCAGGGGGAAACCGTTTCCCAGGGCCTTGGCGAGGGTCATGATATGGGGGGTCACGCCTTCATACTCGTGGGCGAACATGGTCCCCGTCCTCCCCATGCCCGTCTGGACCTCGTCCAGGATCATGAGGATCCCCTGCTCGTCGCAGAGGGCCCGGACGCCGGCGAGGTAGCCCCCGTCGGGCACGTTCACCCCCCCCTCGGCCTGGATCGGTTCCACCATGACGGCGCAGGTCTTGTCGTTCACCGCCTCCTTTAGGGCGTCGAGATCGTTGAAGGGCACGTAGCGGAACCCCGCCGGGAGGGGCTGGAAACCCTTGTGGAACTTCTCCTGACCCGTGGCGGCCACGGTCGCGAGGGTACGGCCGTGGAACGATCCTTTCATGGTGATGATCTCGTGCCTGCCCCCCAAACGTTCGTTCCCGTATTTCCGCGCCAGTTTGATGGCGGCCTCGTTGGCCTCGGCGCCGCTGTTGCAGAAAAACACCTGATCGGCGAAGGACCTCTTTATCAGCATGGCGGCGTAGAGGATCTGGTTCTCGATGTGATAGAGGTTCGAGACGTGGCAGAGGAGGGAGACCTGGCGGGAGACGGCCTCCGCGACGGCGGGGTGACAGTGGCCCAGGGCGCAGACGGCGATACCCCCCACGAAGTCGAGATACTCCTTCCCCTCCGTGTCCCAGACCCTCGATCCCTCGCCCCTGGCCAGGACCACGGGGAAACGCCTGTAGGTCCCCATGATCACCCTCTCCCCGAGGGCCATGAGCTCTTGCGTCGTCATCCGCCTGTCCCCCTTTCCCCAATCACAGGACGATCTCCGTGCCTATGCCCCGGTCGGTGAACATCTCGAGCAATATGGCATGCTTGAGGCGCCCGTCGATGATGTGGGTCTTGTTGACCCCGCCCCTCAAGGCCTTGAGGCAGCACTTCACCTTGGGGAACATGCCCCCGGCGATGATCCCGCCTTCGATGAGTTCCTGGGCCCGCCTGCCGTCCATGGTGTTGATGAGGTTCTTGCCGTCGTCCAACACGCCTTGAACGTCCGTCAGGAGGACCAGTTTCTCGGCCCCGAGGGCCGCGGCCACCTCCCCGGCCACCACGTCGGCGTTGATGTTATACGTCTCGCCCCGCTCTCCCACCCCCGTGGGGGCGATGACGGGGATGAAACCGTCCTGGACGAGGGAAACGATCAGGTTGGCGTTGATGGCCTTGACCTTACCCACCAGGCCGATGTCGATGATCTCGGGGGGCGTGTCCTTGGCCTTTTCCTCGCTGAGGTAGTACTTCTCCGCCCGGATGAGGTCGCCGTCCTTGCCGCTGAGGCCCACGGCCTTGCCGCCGTGGTGGTTGATGAGGCCCACGATCTCCTTGTTGACCTTGCCCACCAGGACCATCTCCACGATGTCCATCGTCTCCTCGTCCGTCACCCTCATGCCCTGGATGAAACGCGATTCCTTCCCGAGACGCTTCAAGGTCACGCCGATCTGGGGCCCCCCGCCGTGGACGACGACGGGGTTGATGCCGATATACTTCATCAGCACCAGGTCACGGGCGAACATGTCCTTCAGCTCGTCGTCCACCATGGCGTGGCCGCCGTATTTGATCACGATGGTGCGGTTGTAGAACCTCCTGATGTAGGGGAGGGCCTCCAGGAGGATCCCCGCCCTCTCCACGGACGTCTTTACCATGTCGTCATTGTCGTTCATGCCTGCCTCCCGTCAGAGGATGTAGCGGCTCAAGTCCTCGTCCTCGATGATGTCCATGAGCTTCTCCCGGACGTACGCCGCGTCGATGGTGATCTCCTTCTCCTCCATGTCCGGGGCGTCGAAGGAGATGTCCTCCAGGAGGGTCTCCATGACGGTGTAGAGGCGGCGGGCGCCGATGTTCTCCGTCCTCTCGTTGACGAGGGCGGCGATCTCGGCGATCTCGGCGATGGCGTCGTCGGTGAAGACGAGGCGGACGCCTTCCGTGGCCATCATCTCGATATACTGTTTCACCAGGGCGTTGCGGGGCTCCGTGAGGATCCTGATGAACTCCTCCTTCCCCAGGGAATTCAGCTCCACCCGGATGGGGAAACGGCCCTGAAGCTCCGGGATGAGATCCGAGGGCTTGGTGAAGCTGAAGGCCCCGGCGGCGATGAAGAGGATGTGATCCGTCTTCACCATGCCGTAGCGGGTGTTGACCGTGGAGCCCTCGACGATGGGCAAAAGGTCCCTCTGGACCCCCTCCCGGGAGACGTCGGGACCGTGGGGCGAGTCGGACCCCACGATCTTGTCGATCTCGTCGAGGAAGATGATCCCCGACTGCTCCACCCTGGCGACGGCCGTCTTCGTCACCTTGTCCATGTCCACGAGGCGCTGGGCCTCCTCCTGGGTCAGGATCTCGAGGGCCTCGGGCACCTTCACCTTGGTCCTCTTCTTCTTATGGGGGAAGATGTTGCCGAAGAGTTCCTTGATGTTGAGCCCCATGTCCTCCACGCCCGCCGTGGAGAAGATCTCGATCATGGGCGTCGGCCGCGATTCCGCCACCTCGATCTCCACCTGCCGGTGGTCGAGTTTACCTTCCTTGAGGAAGCGGCGCAGCTTCTCCCGGGTCGTGTCGTGGGACCTCAGGGTCGCCTCCTCGTTGGCGTCCACCGTTTTCTGGTCCGCCATGAGGTCGCCTACGGTCCGCTCCAGGGGCTTCGGCGGCAGAAGGATGTCCAGGAGCCTCTCCTCCGCCAGCTCCGCCGCCTTGGCCTTCACCTTCTCCTGCTCCTCCGCCTTGACCATGTTCACGGACAGTTCCACGAGGTCGCGGATCATGGACTCCACGTCGCGGCCCACGTAACCCACCTCGGTGAACTTGGAGGCCTCGACCTTCAGGAAGGGGGAGTTGTCCAGTTTTGCCAGGCGCCTGGCGATCTCCGTCTTCCCCACCCCCGTCGGCCCGATCATGATGATGTTCTTGGGGGCGATCTCCTCCCCCAGTTCCTGGGAGACGTTCTGGCGGCGCCAGCGGTTGCGCAGGGCGATGGCGACGGCCCGCTTCGCCTCGTCCTGGCCGATGATGTACTTGTCGAGCCTCTCGACGATCATGCGCGGCGTCAACGAATCGGCAGACATTTCAGATATCCAGCTCCTCCACGACGATCCTGTCGTTGGTGTAGATGCAGATCTCGGAAGCGATCTTCACGGCCTCCCTTGCGATCTCCGACGCCGAGAGGTCGGAGTGACGCACCAGGGCCCGGGCGGCGGCCAGGGCGTAGGGGGCCCCGGAACCGATGGCGAGGACCTCGTCGTCCGACTCGATGACGTCGCCGTTGCCCGAGATGAGGAGGAAGTAGTCCTTGCTGACGGCGATCATCAGGGCCTCGAGGTGACGCAGGACCCTGTCCGTCCGCCAGTCCTTCGTCAGTTCCACGGCCGCCCTCAGGAGGTTGCCGTTGTACTGTTCCAGTTTGGCGTCGAAACGGTCGAAGAGGGTAAAGGCGTCGGCCGTGGTCCCCGCGAAACCCACGATCACCTGGTTGTGGTAGAGGCGCCTCACCTTCCTCGCCCCGTGTTTCATCACCGTCACGTCGAAGGTCACCTGGCCGTCCCCGGCCACCGTGACCTTGCCCCGGTGACGCACGGCCAGGATGGTGGTGCCGTGGATCTTCATCATTTCCCCTTGTCTCCTTTCCCCGCCCTCGGATGGGCCCGGTCGTAGACCGTCAGGAGATGCTCCACGCTCACGGAGGTGTAACGCTGGGTCGTGTTGAGACTCTCGTGACCGAGCATCTCCTGGATGCTCCTCAGATCCGCCCCCATGTCGAGGAGGTGGGTGGCGAAGGAGTGGCGCAGGGCATGGGGGCTGACCTTCCTCGTCAGGCCCCCCGCCGCGGCGTGGCGGTCGACGATCCTCTGGACGGTCCTCTCGCTTATCCTGCCCCCCCGGGGACCCGCAAAGACGGGGTTGTCGTCGGCCCCGGGACCCGCCGTCACGCCCCTCGCCTCCAGGTACTGCGAGAGGGCCCTCAGGGCGGCCTCGCCGATGGGGACCAGGCGTTCCTTCCTCCCCTTGCCCCTCACCCTGACCATCCCCTCGGAAAACAGGACGTCCCCGACGTTCATCCCCGTCAGCTCATGGAGCCTCATCCCCGTCGAGTAGAGGACCTCCAGGACGGCCCGGTCCCGCTTCCCCTTCTGATCGTCGGCGAAGGGGAGATCCAGGACGTTGAAGATCTCGTCCACGGACAGGAGATTCGGCAAATGAGGCTGCTGCCGGGGCCCCGAAACGGCCCGGGCCGGGTCGGCCTCCACCAGTCCCCGGTCGTGGAGAAACTTGAAAAAGGCCCTCAGGGCCGCCAGTTTACGGCCGATGGAGGTCTTCTTGACGCCCCGGCGGTACAGGGACGCCAGGAAAGACCGGATGACGGCCACATCCACCCCTTTGACGGCCTCCTCCTCGTCCCCGCCGGCCCCCAGAAGGCCCCTTTCCCTGAGAAAGGCCAAAAACTGCCCCACGTCGGAGCCGTAACCCCGGCGCGTGTGCGCCGAGGCGTCCTTGCCGATTTTAAGGTGTTCGTCGAATTCCGCCAGGAGATCCAAGGCCCTTCGTCCCCTCACATCTTGTACTTGCCGAAATCCTCCGGCGAGAGGCTCTCGAGGAGTTCCTTGAGCTTCTCTTCCTTGAGCTTCTCCATGTCCTCCGACTTCTCCCCGAAATCCACGGTCCGGGACTTCTCGATCACCGCCTCGTCCACGAAGATGGGGGCCTCCGCCCTCAGGGCCAGGGCGATGGCATCGCTCGGCCGGGCGTCGACGACGAAAGAGGCGCCTTCCCGGGAGAGATAGATGTTCGCGAAGAAGGTGTTGTTCCTCAGGTCGTTGATCTCGATCTTCTCCACGACGACCTCCGTCGTCTTCAGGACCTCGTAGAGGAGGTCGTGGGTCATGGGGCGGGCGTAGGTGATCTTCTCCAGCTGCGAGGCGATGGCGCTGGCCTCGAAGATGCCGATCCAGATGGGGAGGGCCTTCCGTTCCTCCTTGTCCTTCAGGATCACGATGGGCGTGTTGGTGATGGGATCGATGGTGATCCCCGCGATGTTCATCTCGATGAGCATAGCCTACTCCTCGGCCACTGGCTCCCCCCGGAGGGAATGGAGAAAGGCCCGGACGATCCTCGTCTTCACGAGCCGCCCCTTCATCTCCCCCCGGCCGGGGAAATTCACGATCTTGTTGCCCCTGGTTCTTCCCGTCATCTCCCGGGGGTCGCCCTTGCTCGGCCCCTCGACGAGGACCTCCACCTCCCTTCCCTCCCAGGACCGGTTCCGCTCGAGGGCGTGACGGTCCTGAAGTCCCTGGAGGATCGTGAGGCGCCGCGCCTTCTCCTCTTCGGGCACCTTTCCCGGAAGCCCCACGGCCACCGTGCCTTCGCGCTCTGAATACTTGAAGGAAAATAGGTTGTCAAACCGGATTTTTTCCATCAGATCCAAGGTCTGGAGGAAATCTTTCTCCGTCTCCCCGGGGAAACCCACGATCATGTCCGAAGAGACGGCGATGTCGGGGCAGACGTCCCTCAGTTTCTCGACCTTACGCAGATAATCGTCCCTTGTGTAACCCCGGTTCATCATGGTCAGGACGGCGTCGGAACCCGATTGGACGGGGAGGTGGATATGCTCGCAGAGGGAGCGGAGCCTGCCGAAGAGCCCTATGACTTCGTCGGAGAGGTCCCGCGGGTGGGAGGTGGTGAAACGGACCCTCTCCATGACCCCGAGGTCGTCGATCTCCCTCAAAAGACGGGCGAAGGACGCCCCGCCGGGGAGGTTGCGGCCGTAGGAATTGACGTTCTGGCCCAAAAGGGTGACCTCCCTTATCCCCCGGTCGGCGAGACAGCGGATCTCCGCCAGGATCTCGTCGAGGGGACGGCTCTCCTCCGGCCCCCTCAGGAGGGGGACGACGCAGTAGGTGCAAAAGTTGTCGCAACCCTGCATGATGGTCACGTAGGCGCCTACCTTTCCCTCTTCGGGAGAGGCCTGGATCTTCAGGGAGGGAACGGAGCCGTGAAAGGAGATATCCGAAACTCTCCCTCCCCCTTCCCTCACCTTCCTCACCATTTCGGGGAGCCGGTGGATGTTGTGGGTCCCGAAGACGATGTCCAGATGGTCCGCCTTTTCTAAAAATTCCTTTCCCCACTGCTGGGCGAGGCACCCGCCGACGGCGATGATCATCGTGGGTTTCCGCCTCTTGAGGTCCCTCAGGCGTCCCAGGCGGCTCATGATCTTCTGGACGGCCTTCTGACGGATGCTGCACGTGTTCAGGATGACGAGATCCGCCTCCCGGGGCGAAATGACGGGCTCATACCCCTCCGCGCCCATGAGGAACGTCATCTTCTCCGAGTCCTGGACGTTCATCTGGCAGCCGAAGGTATGGATGTAGATCCCTTTCGCCATGGCCCAAAATCGCCCGCCCCGGAAGGGCGAAGTGGATCTCGTAATATAGGACCCGTCTTTAGTCAACGACTTTTTGTCTCCCCTGGATCAGGATCCCCGCCACGATGAGGGCGAGGCCCAGGAGGGTGGAGGGCCGGATGACCTCCCCGACGATGCGGCTGATGAAGAAAAGGGAGAGGAAGGGGGAGAGGAAGACGAGGTTGCTCACCTGGGCCGTCGAGCGCGAGAGGCTCAGGGCCTTGAGCCAGAAGACATAGGTGATCCCCATCTCGAAGGCGCCGATGTACAGAGCGCCGAGGAGGCCCACGGCGTCCAGGGTGATCTCGGCGCCCCCGACCAACGCGAAGAGGCCGACGAAGACCGTCCCGAAACAGAAGTTGACGAAGAGCTTGAGGACCTCGTCCCGGGGGTCCTTCACGTTGTAGAGCCAGAACAGGGCCCAAACGACGGAACTCCCCACCGCCAGGGCCGCCCCGGGGATGTTGGAAAAGGTGAGGGAGAGGGGGTCGCCGTGGGTGGCCACCGTCAGGACGCCGCCGAAACCGACGATGATCCCCGCGAGTTTTCGCCCCGTCAGCCTCTGCCCCAGGATGAAAGATGACAGGATGACCACCGTGATGGGCCAGGTATAGTTGAGGGCCTGGGCCTCCTGGGCGGGAAGGAGATCGTAGGCCTTGAAGAGGATCAGATAGTAGAGGAAAGGGTTGAGAAACCCGAGGAGGGAGGACCTGAGCCATTCCCGGCGGCCCATCTTCACCAGGAGGGGGAGTTTCCCCTGGAGATTCAGGACGGCAAAGAGCAGAAGGGACGAAAAGAAGGCGGCGAAGAGGAGCATCACGTCGAAGGGGAGACGGCGGAGGGTGATCTTGAAGGCCGAGGCCACGGTGGACCACAGCGCCACGGACAGTAAGGCGTACCCGTACGCCCTCGTCTGGATGTCCATCAGGGGGCCCCGTGAGATCCCAGTCGCTTAGGTCTTCTCAGGTCTGGCTCTTTTCCTTCTCCATCCGTTTGCGGAGATGCTCCTGGATCATGCGGCGGTACTCTTCGAAGGTGATATCGCCGTCGGAGGCCTTGGGTTTCTCCTCGGCCCCCGCCTCCGCAGGCGCCTTCGTCCCAGTGTCCGGGGCCGTGAAGACGATGCGCGGCGCCACCTTGGTCTCCACCTCGGGCGGTTCCTCGCCCGCGCCTTCCTCCAGATCGAGGCGGGCCACAACGGCCTCGAAGACGGCCTTGGCCTTCTCGATGCGGCGCTCGAGATAGGCCAGCCTCTCCTTGAGCCGCCTGATCTCGACGGCGTCCTCGTCCATCTCCTTCTTCGCCATGGCCAGGACGGTTTGGTACATGGAGGAACGGCTGCCGTCTTTTCCCTTCTCCATAAGTCCCCCTTCAAATGATGATATGACTTTCCTCTCTCACAGGGGGTCTTAAATGTCAAACATTTTGGATACAAAGGGCCGAAGGCCTTGACACGGCCCCACGGCGCCGCTAGATTGGCCCCATGAACATCGTCCTTTTGCACCTCACCGCCCCCCTGCTACGCCGGTGCCTGAGGTGAGAACCCGTCCTTTTCCGACCCGCCGCCCCGGGCGGCGCAGGCGCCCTCCCGTGAGGGGGCGTTTTTCTCCCCTGGCGTTTTTTACCGTGCAGGTCCCGCGATCCATCCTCCAGGAGGGGCCGACACGGCGGGGGGGCTTTACGGGGATGATGGCCACGGCGGTCGCGGTTTCCTTTGGGCCTGTCAAACCCTGCCCGGAGAAGGTGGCCGCGGCTGATCCCTGGGGGGTGTGACCTTGTTGTGGCTGGTCCTCTCCGTCCTCTCCGCCTTTTTCCTGGCGACGGCCGACGCCTTGACCAAAAGGTTCTTCTCTCAGTATCCCGCCTACGTCATGGGCCTGGTCCGCCTCGGTTACGCCCTGCCGTGGTTTCTCGCCTCTTTCCTCTTCATTCCCCTGACCGTCCCTACCCCGACCTTCTGGGTCGCCGTCGCCTGCGCCCTCCCCCTGGAGGTGGGCGCCTTCATCCTCTACATGCGGGCCATCAAGATCTCGCCCCTCTCCCTGACCCTGCCCTTCCTCTCCTTCACCCCCGTCTTCATCGTCTTCACGGGCTGGCTCTTCCTGGGCGAGAGGGTCAGCGGGGGCGCCGCCGCCGGCATCGTCTGCATCGTCATCGGGACCTGGACCCTCCATTTCTCCAAGGGCCGCCAGGGGATCCTCGAGCCGTTCCGGGCCGTCATCCGGGAGCGGGGTTCTTTGCTGATGATCCTCGTCTCCCTCATCTACGCCGTCACGGCCCCCCTGGGCAAGCTCGCCATCATCAACTCCGACCCCCTTTTCTTCGGGGCCGTCTATTTCACGATCCTCGCGGTCCTCTTGATCCTCCTCGCCCCCTTGACGGACGGGAAGAGGACCTTCAAGACCCTCAATTGGCGCAGCTTCCCGGCGGGCGAGGCCCTGGGTCTCTGCGTCTTTCTCTCGGCCCTCTGTCATTTCCAGGCCGTCGCGCTGACGAACGTGGCCCACATGATCGCCGTCAAGAGGATGAGCATCCTCTTCGGGGTCCTCTACGGCGCCTGGCTATTTCGGGAGGAGGAGATCGGCGAGCGTCTCGTCGGTTCCCTCATCATGATCGGCGGCGTTTTCCTCATCGCCCGTTACGCCTAATTGGGGGACACCATACTTAATTCGTAATGCGTCGTTTTCATTGAGAATATTTTCGGCGCAAAAGGGTCATCGTGTCCGGGCATTTCTCACCCTTTCGGCCAAGAATCCGCCGGGGTGCGATCCGCAAACCCTTGTCCGGCTGGGCTTTCGGGCCCTCAAGAACCGGGATGCCTCACCACGACAGGAATTTTTTAAAGTCGCTGATTCATCAATGATATCATAAAGCTAACCTGTATCGGAACTCCGATACCCCTCCGAACGGGTCCGTAAACCGTCATCGGCGCCGCCGGGTGACTCGTTTCCCTCGGTACGTTCCGTATTGATGCGATCGTCCGACACGATATGCGCCGTTTTCGCCGAAGATGGTTCGGTGACGGCGGGGTGGGCGGGATTTGGGTATCAGGTCCCCCGATTTTCCGGGTCCCTCGTCGCGGGGAGGAGGATGGTGAAGGTCGTCCCCTCGCCGGGGCTGCTCTCCACCTCGATGGACCCGCCGTGACCCTTGACGATGCCGTAGACGGACGCCAGGCCCAGGCCCGTCCCCCTGCCCCGGGCCTTGGTCGTGAAGAAGGGCTCGAAGATCCGCTCCTTCGTCTTCTCGTCCATGCCGACGCCGGTGTCGGAGACGGTGATGCGCACGAAATCCCCCTCCTCCACCTCGAGGAGTTCGGCCTCCGGCGACGCCAAGTTCTCGTTTCCCATGGCGACCCTGATCGTCCCACCCGCCGGCATGGCCTGATAGGCATTGACGAAGAGGTTCATGAAGACCTGCTCCATCTGGGTCCGATCGGCCTTGATGGCCCAAAGATCGGCGGGGCGCTCCACGTCGATGACGATCTGACGCCGCGTCCGGGTGAAGAGGCGGGCCGTTTCCGCGACGAGTTCCCCGATATCCATGACCCTCACCTCGTAGCGGCCGCCCCGGGCGAAGCCGAGGAGCTGACCCGTCAGGTCGGCGCCGCTTTTCACGAGCCCCTCGATCTTTTTGAGGCGTTCGTAATGGGGATGGGTAGGCGCGAGATCGAGGAGCATCAAGGAGGCGTAGCCCTGGATCCCCATGAGGAGATTGTTGAAGTTATGGGCGACGCCGCCCGCGAGGGTCCCGACGGCCTCGAGACGCTGGGCCCTCTCCAGGCGTCTCTCCAGTTCCTCTTTCTCCTCCTCGGCCTTCTTTCGTTCCGTGATGTCGCTGACGAAGGCGAGGGTCGCCGGCCTGCCCCCCCAGTTGACGAGACGGGAGGTGATGAAGACCCAGCGGATCTCGCCGTCGGGCCTGACGATCCGAAACTCGTAACCCGTGGTCGTCATCTCCCCCCTGAGACGGGCTAAATGGCGTTCCAGGACCATCGCCCTGTCCTCGGGGTGGATGAAGGAGACAAAGGGCCGCGAAGTCAGTTCTTCTATGGGATAGCCCAAGAGATTGGCCAGGGCGGGATTGGCGAAATCCATCGTCTCACTCGTGGCCACGAGTATCCCCTCCTGAACGTTCTCGAAGAGCTGGCGGTAACGCTCCTCGCTCGCCCTGAGGGCCTCTTCCCTTTCCCTCTGCCTTGTGATGTCCGTCATGAAGCAAAGGGTGGCGGGCCTCCCACGCCAGCGGCTCACGGCGGCGTTGAGGGCCATCCAGCGGACTGCGCCGTCCCTCCTGAGGAGGCGAATGGTGTAGCGGGAGGGGACCTCCTCACCCCTGAGACGCCGCTCGTAACGTTCCTTCACCAGCTCCCGGTCCTCGGGATGGATGAAGGACAGAAAAGGCTTCCCGTACAGTTCCGAGGGTGTATAGGTGGCCGCCTCGAAGGTCGCGGCGTTGACGAAGGCGATGCGGCCGTCCTGGATGACGAAGATGCTCTCACGGGCGTTGTTCACGAGGTCGCGGAACCTCGCCTCGCTCTCCATGAGGGTCTCTTCGATTTGCCGCCGCAACGTGACGTCCCTCCCCAGGACGGACAGGCCGTCCGGCGTGGGATAGAGGGTCACCTCGAAGAGCAGACGACCCTTGCGGGTCTCCCATTCCCAGGGGATCCAGCGGCGTTCCCCCGCAGCGAGGGCCTCGGTCAGCGCCGATCTCACCGCCTCCGAGACGGCCCCCGCAGGGAAGACCTCGCCGACCTCTGCACCCAGGGCCGCGGCGGCCTCCTTTCCCGTCAACTCCTCGCACACCCTGTTCCAGTAGCGGACCCGCAGATCCCCATCGAGGCCGAAAAAGAGATCAGCGATGCTCTCCGTCAGTTCCCGGTAACGCCTCTCGCTCTCCCTGAGGGCCTCCTCGGCCCTCTTGAAGGCGTCGATGTCCTGAAAGGTCCCGAAGAGACGGAGGCACTTCCCCTCCCGGTGCTCGGCCTCGCCGATGGCGCGCACCCAGCGCTCGTTTCCCTTCGCCGTCACGATCCTGAGTTCCAAATCGAAAGGTTCGCCCCCCTCGATGGCCCGGGAGACGGCCTCCTCGATCCGTCGTCGGTCCTCCCCCTCCTTGTAGAAGGCGATCCCCGCGGCCATGTCGGGCCGGAAGTCGGGTCCCACCTCGTGGATCTCCCTCGTCACCTGGGACCACGTATCGTCGCCCGTCAGGAGGTTCTTCTCCCAGAACCCCACCCTGGCCATCGTCGCGGCCTTCACGAGCAGCTCCCTCTCCTCGTCCCAGCGGCCTGGGCCATGATCACCGGGCGCCGCCGGCCGCTCTTCGTCCCCTGTCCGGGGCCGGTCCGTTGATCCGCCCCTTTCCTTATCCCTGAGTCCCTTCATGACTACGCCCGTCCGCGGCCATACACATATCGAAGTTCCAAAAGCATAATCCTAATAAACAATCAAGGTCCAATGTGGGTCGCCGGTTTCCGGTCTCCCCCGTCATGACTGATTTTCACAGGCCGACCTTGCCGCCTCCCTTTGCCAAGTCCCTCCCCCGCCGTTGCGACGACATCACCGTTGACGGGTGATGAGGCAGGCTGTATAGAAGGTGTCAGACACGGCACGGGGGCGCGTAAAGAGGGCAAACCAGATCCGAAAAAACGTCCGCGAGGGAGTCCTATGAAGGCACCCGTCAGGTTGTTGCTCTTCTGTGCCCTCTGGGCATTCGGGGTGTGCCTTTACGCGGTCGCCCCCGGGCGGTCCCACGCCGCCCCGGGGGTAGGGCGCCAGGCACAGATCCTCGTCATCACCGCCCAACCCTTCGTCACCCAGTGGTTCACCACCCTCAACAACGCCTTCGTGGAACACCTCCAGGAACTGACTAATCGGTCTGTCCGGGTCAGCTACGAGTATGTCGACACCCGCATCTACGCCGACCCGGAATACCTCCGTCTCTTCAAGGACCTCCTCATCAGGAAGTACCGCAACCTGCCCCTTGACCTCGTCGTGGGCGTCATGCCGACGAGCAGCGCCCTCCTCCTCGATCACGGCGAGACCCTCTTCCCCGCCGTGCCCGTCCTGCACCTCCTCCCCGGCCGGGACCGCCTGGCCGAAATCGCCTCCCGGCCCGGGGCGGGTCTCGTGGAGAGCACCTCGGACCTCCCCGGGACCCTGGAGAGGATAAGATCCCTGTTCCCCGAGACCCGGCGCCTCTATGTCGTCTCCGGCGCCGGGAAAGACGACGAGGTCTATCTCGAACAGGCCCGGGCCGCCGTGGAGAAGGCGGCCTGGCCCGCCGAGGCGGTCTATCTCAAGGGTCTCACCCCCGACGAGCTCCTGGCGGAGTTCGCCAAGACGGACAAGAAGGCCGCCGTCCTCATGCTCACCTATCTTAGGGACCGCCGGGGCGACCCCCTCACGACGGTGCAGGTCATGAAGGCCATCGCTTCGGAGGTGAATCTGCCCATCTTCGGTTTCTACGACACCGTCCTGGGCCTGGGCATCGTCGGGGGGCGTCTCACCTCGGCGGAGGCATACGGACAGGCGGCGGCCCAAGCGGCCTTCAACATGCTGGCGGGGGCCCCGGGGAGGGGCACCGTGAGGGTCGAGGCCCAGATCCGGGACATGTACGACTGGCGGGTGCTGCGACGCTTCGGCATACCGGCGGACCGCCTCCCCGAGGGGAGCGTCATCCGCTACCGGCAAATCTCCCTCTGGGAACGGTACAAGGTGGAGCTGACCCTCGTCGCCCTGGTCATCGCCCTCCAGGCCTTCCTCATCACCGCCTTGGTCATCGCCCTGAAGAGGCGGCGGGCGGCCCTGGAGGCCCTGGAGGCGAAGGAACGGGAACTGCGCCGGGCCAACCGGGCCCTGACGACGATCGGCCGGTGCAACCAGGCCATCGTGAAGGCCCCAACCGAGGGGGAGCTTCTGAGGGAAATATGTGAGATCCTCGTGAATACAGGCGGTTACCGCCTCGCCTGGGTGGGCTACAAGGACGAAGAGACTTCCCTCATCAGGCCCGTGGCCGCGGCGGGGGACGACGGGGTCTACCTGGAGGGGATCCGCGTCACCTCCGGCGACGACGAACACGGCCGGGGCCCCACGGGCACGGCCGTCAGCACGGGACGCCCCTGCGCCGCCCGCCGCATCCCCACCGACCCGACATACGCCCCCTGGCGGGAGCGGGCATTGGCGATGGGTTTCGCCTCCTCCATCGCCCTCCCCCTGTCGGGCCCCGCAGGTACCTACGGGGCCCTGAACATCTATTCTTCAGAGCCCGACGCCTTCGATGAGGGGGAGATCGACCTCCTGACGGAACTGGCGGGGGACCTCGCCTTCGCCGTCGAGGCCCTGCGGATCCGTGACGCCCACCGCCGGGTGGAAGAGGAGCTCCGGCGCTACCGGGAAGATCTCGAGGAGTTGGTCCGGCAGCGGACCCGGGAGCCGGACCGGGTCAACCGGGAGCTGACCGTCGCCAAGGAGCGGGCCGAGGCGGCGGACCGGATGAAATCCGCCTTCCTCGCCACCATGTCCCACGAGCTGCGAACCCCCCTGAACTCCATCATCGGCTTCACGGGGATACTCCTCCAGGGGCTGGTGGGCCCCCTGAACGAGGAGCAGACCAAACAGCTGGGCATGGTGAAGTCCAGCGCCGCCCACCTCCTCGCCCTGATCAGCGACGTCCTGGACATCTCCAAGATCGAGGCGGGCCAGCTCACTCTCGCCCGCGAGCCCTTCGAACTGCGCGCCTCCCTGGAAAAACTGGTACAGACCTTCCGGCCCCAGGCCCAGGCCAAGGGCATCGAGCTGCGACTCGACGTCGCCGCCGAGGTGGGCGCCATGGCGGGAGACCGGCGGCGGGTGGAGCAGGTCCTCATCAACCTCCTCGGCAACGCCCTCAAGTTCACCGAGCGGGGCGGTCACGTCACCGTGACCTGCCGGGCCGCCCCGGATCGTTACGTCCTCGCCGTCGCCGACGACGGCATCGGCATCAGGGACGAGGACCTTGCAAAAATATTCCAGCCGTTCTATCAGGTCGAGACGGGTGTGAGTCGCCGTTACGAGGGCACGGGCCTCGGCCTGACGATCTGCAAGAGGCTGGTGGACTTGATGGGCGGCGCCATCGAGGTGGAGAGCGTCTGGCAGGGAGGAACGACCTTCCGGGTCGCCCTGCCCAAGGAGGGATCGGCACCGTGAAGAAGAAGATACTCGTCATCGAGGACAACGAGCAGAACCTCTATCTCATCCGCTACATCCTGGAGAAGAACGGCTACGAAGTCGCGGCGGCCACGGACGGGATGGCGGGCATCGAGACGGCGGCGGCCGTCCGGCCCGATCTCATCCTCCTGGACATCCAGCTCCCCGTCATGGACGGCTACACCGTGGCCCGGCGGCTCCGGGAGGACCCCCGCACGGCACCCATCCCCATTGTCGCCGTGACGTCCTACGCCATGGCGGGCGACCGGGAGAAGGCCCTGGCGTCGGGGTGTACGGGTTACATCGAGAAACCCATCGACCCCGAGACGTTCCTGGCCCAGGTCGAGGCGCACCTGCCCCCGGTCGGAGGGGGTGACGCCTGATGCCCAAGGCCCTCATCGTCGACGACAACGCCCAGAACCTCTATCTCCTCGAGGTCCTTCTCAAGACCCACGGCTTCGAAGTCAACGCCGCACGAAACGGCGCCGAGGCCCTGCACTCCGCCCTGGCCGACCCGCCCGACATCATCCTCAGCGACGTCCTCATGCCCGTCATGGACGGTTTCGCCCTCTGCCGACGCTGCCAGGAGGAAGAGGCCCTCAGGGAAATCCCCTTCGTCTTCTATACCGCCACCTTCACCGACCCCAAGGACGAGGAGTTCGGCCTGAGCCTCGGGGCGGCCCGCTACATCATCAAGCCCCAGGAGCCGGACGCCTTCATGGGGATCGTCGCCGAGGTGCTCGCCGAGCACGAGGCCCTGAAACGCCGGGCCCGACAGGAGAAGATCGACCTCGGCCCGGAGGTCAACGGCCGGTACGGCGCCGCCCTGTTCCGGAAGCTGGAGAAGAGGACGGCGGACCTGGAGTCTTTGAACGTCGAGCTGACCGACAGCCTCGAAAGACTCAAGAAGACCCAGAGGGCCCTGGAGGAGAGCGAGAACAACTACCGCCACATCTACGAAAACATCTCCGAGGGCATCTACCGGACCACGCCGGAAGGGCGCTACCTGTCCCTCAACCCCGCCTTCGCCCGGATGTTCGGCTACTCCACCCCGGAGGAGATGATGGCGGAGGTGACCGACATCGGCCGGCAGCTCTACGTGGACCCCCAACGGCGGGAGCTCCTCAAGAGGCTCCTGAACGAACGGGGCGAGGTGCGCAACTTCGAGGCCCAGGTCTACCGCCGGGACGGCTCCAAGTTCTGGATATCCATCAACGCCCGTGCCGTCCGGGACGAGAAGGGCCGGGTCCTCTACTACGACGGGACCAACACGGACATCACGGCGCGGGTGGAGGCCATGGAGGAGCTCCGTCGGGCCGAGGCGAGCTACCGCAGCCTCTTCGAGAACGCCCAGGAGGGGATCTTCCGGTCCACCCCCGAGGGGAGGGTCTTTCTGGCCAACCGGGCCATGGCGCAGATCCTGGGCTACGACAGCCCCGAGGACCTCATGGAGCACCTCACCGACGTGACCCGGCAGCTCTACGTAAACCCCGAAGACCGGGCCAAGATCCTCAAGATCATCGAAGAGAAGGGCATGGTGAGGGGTTACGAGGTCCTGCAGCGCCGCAAGGACGGGACCCCCGTCTGGATCTCCCTGACCATGCACGCCGTCCGCGACGAGACGGGCCGGATCCTCTACTACGAGGGCCTCGACGAGGACATTACGGAGCGGAAGCTCTCCGAGGAGCGGATGAAACGGGCCCTCATGGCCGCCGTGGAGGCCATGGTGGCCGCCGTGGAGACGAGGGACCCCCACACGGCGGGGCACCAGCGGCGCGTCGCCGTGCTGGCCTGCGCCATCGCCGAGGAGATGGGCCTCCCCGCCGAAAGGGTCGAGGGCCTGAGAATGGCCGCCCTGATCCACGACCTGGGGAAGATCTCCGTCCCCGCCGAGCTCCTGACGATGCCCAGAACCCTGACGAAAGTCGAATTCGCCCTGGTCAAGACCCATGCCCAGGCGGGCCACAACATCCTCAAGGACATCGACTTCCCCTGGCCCATCGCCCGGATGATCCTGGAACACCACGAACGCCTCGACGGCAGCGGTTACCCCCAGGGGTTGAAGGACGGGGAGATGCTCGAAGAGTCGCGGATCCTCGCCGTGGCCGACGTGGTGGAATCCATGGCGTCCCACCGCCCCTATCGGGCCGCCCTGGGCATCGACGCGGCCCTCGCCGAGATCGAGGACAAGGCGGGCGTCCTCTACGACCCCCAAATCGTCGCCGCCTGCCTGCGTCTCTTCAGGGAGAGGGGCTTCCGCCTCCCCGACTGAGGGGGTCATGACCCCGCCGTCAGGTCGGGAGTTCAGGGACGGATCCTTGGGCAATCAGATCGCTAATCCCGCTCGAAATTGTCGATAAGGGAACCGTCGGCGTTGAGGAGGCAGTACCCCTTGAGACGGGCGTGGCGGCCCGTGATGGTGTAATCCCTGCCCCCCTCCTTCGCCGTGACGATGACGAAGACGTCGGGCACCCCCACGTACTTGGTGCTCATGTACTGATCGGGGGT
>JAKPCH010000023.1 GCA_029553375.1 Deltaproteobacteria bacterium
CCCCTCATGATGCCGGGCCAGGGCCGCTTGATGCAGAGGGCACCCGTGGCCTCTACCTCCTCGATCTCCTTTCCCTCGTCGTCGAGCAGGACGGGCCAGACCCCCATGAAGGGCACCGTGGCCATGCCGGGCTTCATGTCAATGGCACCGGGGAGGGGCGTGATGAGGACACCGCCCGTCTCTGTCTGCCACCACGTGTCCACGATGGGGCACTCGCCGCGGCCGATGACGTGGTAATACCAATTCCAGGCCTCAGGGTTGATGGGCTCACCCACCGTCCCCAAAATCCTCAAGGTGGAGATGTCCGCCTTCTTCACCCATTCGTCCCCCTCCTTGGCAATGGCGCGGATGGCCGTGGGGGCCGTGTAGAAGATGGTAACCTTGTACTTCTCCACGATTTTCCAGAAGCGGCTGATATCCGGATAGTTGGGCACGCCCTCGAACATGACGGAGGTGGCGCCGTTGCAAAGGGGCCCGTAGACGATGTAAGAATGCCCCGTGACCCAACCGATATCGGCCGTACACCAGTAAATATCCTCTTCGTGGTAATCAAAGATCATCTTGTGGGTGTAGGCCACGTACACGAGGTAGCCCCCCGTCGTGTGCATGACGCCCTTGGGCTTGCCCGTGGAACCGGAGGTATAGAGAATGAAGAGAGGGTCCTCCGCATCCATCCACTCGGGCTCGCAGTCGGGCGAGGCCTTCGCCATCAGGTCTTCCCACCAGATGTCGCGATTCGCATTCCAGTTACACTTGATCTTATCGCCTACGCGGCGCACGACGATCTGCTTTTCGATGGAGGGGCAGTCCTTGATAGCCGTATCGGCCGTATCCTTCTGGGGCACCGCCTTCGCCCCGCGGAAGGTGCCGTCGCAGGTGATGATGAGCTTCGACTGTGCATCCTGGATGCGGTCCCGCAAGGCCTCGGCGCTAAACCCGCCGAAGACGATGCTGTGGATGGCGCCGATGCGCGTGCAGGCGAGCATGGAGATGGCGAGCTCCGGGATCATGGGCAAGAAGATGGTGACGCGGTCGCCC
>JAKPCH010000049.1 GCA_029553375.1 Deltaproteobacteria bacterium
CGCATGGCAGCTGCACGGATGTGCCGCCTGCGCGCAAGTAAGTCCGCAGCCAAGCTACCCTGACAAGGCCCGAACTGGCGACGGTTCGGGCCTTGTGCTTTGCGTACCCAAACAATCGCCGCAGAATACTGTGCATTTGTACAGTATTCATGTCAGCCACTTCCAAGCCCAAGCTCTACAACCCACGCCACCCCGAACGCACGCTGCTCTACCAAACGGTAGCCGAGCACTACGAGACCTGGCTAGAGTTGGCCAGCGCGGGTCAGTTCGACGGCCAGGGCGACCACCACACCCCCAAGCCCTTCGTGCGCAAAGCGTTTGCCAAGTATCTTGAGTGCGGCATCTTTGCCCATGGCTTTGCCCGCGCTCGCTGCGGCGACTGTGGGCACGACTACTTTGTAGCCTTCTCCTGCAAAGGCCGGGGAGTCTGCCCCTCGTGCACCACCCGGCGCATGGTGGAGACAGCAGCGCACCTGAACGATCACGTATTCCCCCGCCTGCCGGTGCGCCAGTGGGTGCTGTCGGTTCCCAAGCGGCTTCGTTACTTCATGCAGCGCGACGGAGCGGTGCTGAGCATGGTGCTGCGCATCTTTCTGCGGGTGATCGCACAAACTCTGCAGACCCACAGCCCCGGTGCGGCCCATATGGACAAGGCAGGCCTGCACATCGGTGCCATCGCCTTCATTCACCGATTCGGCTCCAGCCTCAATGAACACGTCCACTTCCACGTTTGTGTGGTGGACGGGGTGTTTGAGGAAGTGGAGGGCGAGGGCGATGCTGATGCGACCCCTCGAATCTCATCGCCGGGTGTCATCTTTCACGCGGCCACCGGCATCGATGCGGCTACCGTGGCCCCAGTGCAGACCACACTGCAAAAACGCATCCTGCGCGCCTTCGTTGCTCGGGGCCTGCTGGAGAACTGTGACGCCAAAGACATGCTGGGCTACAAACACAGCGGCTTCTCGGTGGACGCCGGTGTCTGCATCGAAGCCCACGACCGCGCTGCGCTGGAGCGGCTGCTGCGCTATTGCGCGCGTCCACCGTTTTCCATGGAGCGCCTACGCAAAGAGGGAAGCAAACTGGTGTACCGCTGTGCCAAACAGCGCAGCGAGCCCACCAGTGACAAGCGTGGTGCCAAGGCAGATGAGCTGCACCTCACACCGCTGGAACTGATCGACCGCATCGCCGCGCTGGTGCCACCGCCACGCACCCACCGGCACCGCTACTTTGGTGTGCTGGCACCAAACTCGCCGCTGAGAGCGGCGGTAACGGCGCTGGCTCAGCCTGCTGCGTCGCAACCAGCCACGGTGGAGACTGCACAACCTGGCGCGGGCGTACCTGGGGTGGCGGCGCCGGGCAACGCGGCCACACCCACACCCGAACCTGAAGCACGCCCGAAGCGAGCGGCGCATTACTTGTGGGCGGTGCTGATTGCCCG
>JAKPCH010000058.1 GCA_029553375.1 Deltaproteobacteria bacterium
CCTCGGAGGAGAAGGTGGCGCCGTGGATGCCGTCCTTGCCGATCCTCCCGCCCGTCATGACGATGCGGTCGCCCGGCCTGATCTCCTTGACGTGGGAGGGCCTCCCCTGGATCCGGGCGGGCATGATGCCCGCCGTGCCGCAGTAGACCAGGGGCTTGCCGAGGTAACGTTCGTCGAAGACGATGGAACCGTTAATGGTGGGGATCCCGCTCTTGTTGCCCCCGTGCTCCACCCCCTCCCGCACGCCCTCGTAGATCCGCCGGGGGTGGAGGATGCGGGGGGGAAGGGGTTTATTGTAGGTCGGGGGGGCGAAGCAGAAGACGTCCGTGTTGAAGATGAGTTTGGCCCCCAGGCCCGTGCCGAAGGGGTCGCGGTTGACCCCCACGATCCCCGTCAGGGCACCGCCGTAGGGGTCGAGGGCGGAGGGGGAGTTGTGGGTCTCCACCTTGAAGACGAGGTTGTGGTCCTCGTTGAAACGGATGACGCCGGCGTTGTCCACGAAGACGGAGAGACACCAGTCTTCTTCGCCCATGGCTTCCCTGACGGCCTTCGTCGCCCCCTTGATGAAGGTGGCGAAGAGGGAGTCGATGACCGTCGTGCGTCCCTTTTCGTCCTCGTAGGTGATGAGGCTGTTGAAGATCTTGTGTTTGCAGTGTTCCGACCAGGTCTGGGCCAGGCACTCGAGCTCCGCGTCCGTCATGGCCCGACCCAGGCCCACCCGGCGCCGCTCGGCCAGGACCCCCTCGTCCCGCAGGTATTCCTTGAGGACCTTCATCTCCTCGAGGGTCAGGGCCAGGACCCCCTCCTGGCTGATCCTCAGGAGGGTCTCGTCGTCCACCTCGAGGTCGATCTCCCGGACCTTGGGGTCGTCGCGACCCGTGACCTTGGGGACGTAAGGCCTGATCCCCCCGGCGGGTCCCCGGCGCCCGTCGATGATCTCGTAGCGCTCGATGAGGTCGTTGGCCAAGAGGTCCACGGCGATCCGCTCCACCGCCGCGGCGTCGATGGGGCCCTTGAGGACGTACTGCCGGGACGTGTAAACGCCAAGGGAGGCGTCGTCGGGCCGGCCGACGAGGAGGGCCAGGGCCTCCCGGGCCGTCTTGCCCACGTTGTCCGTGACGCCGGGGCGGTAGCCCACCTCGATGAGCCAGTCGAAGTCCCGGGCCATGCCCCCGCCGACGGCGTAGCATTGGGCCACGGGGTCGCAGAGGGGTCCGGAGGCTAAGGCCTCCAGCTCCGCCGGCGTCAGGTCCCCCTCGACGGTGTAGACCATGACGGTCCTCACCTCCGTCACGGGGAGACCCAGGTGCTCGGCGATCCTCCTCTTGACCTTTTCGCCCGGGGCGTCCCTCAGACCTTCCCGGAAGGCGATCTCGATGCGGTGTGCCATAGGGGGGTGTATATAGGAAAAGGGGGCGGGGGGTGTCAAGGAAAAGGAGGGAAACGGCGGCCTCAGTCCTTGAAGAGGGCCCGGAGCCTGTCCTTGACGTCCCCCTTGTCCGGCGCCGTCTCCGGCGGCGTTTCCCTGAGGGTGAAAAAGTCGCAGAAGTTCGCCCGGTCCTTGACCGTCACCCTCTCCGCCTGGGGCTCACGGCAGTCGTTGTAGGCCCCCGGTTCGTAGAAGGTGCAGTTGAGGCCGATATGCAGGTCCCAGCCGCAGGAGGGGCAGGCGTCGCGGCGGCCGACACGCCCCGGCAGCGCCACGGCGGCTCGGCAACGGAAACAGAAGCCCTTCATGGCCTCTTCGTCGCCCGCCCGCCGTCGTCGAGGACGATGAGGGCGTCTGCGGCCACGGGTGTCCCCCGGCGGACGATGAGGGGGTTGATGTCGATCTCCTTGATCCGGGCGTCCCTCGTGGCGATGGCGCCGACGGTCATCAGGATCGCCGCCAGCCTTTCCCGGTCCACCGGCTCCATGCCCCGGACCCCCTCGAGGATCCTGTGCCCCCGTATCTCGTCCATCATGGCCAGGGCGTCCTGCCTGGTGAGGGGGGCCTTCCGGAAGGAGACGTCCTTGAGGATCTCCGTGAAGATGCCGCCGAGACCGAACATGACGCAGGGGCCGAACTGCTCGTCCCTCGTCATGCCCGCCGCCAGCTCCCTCCTTCCCGATACCATCTCCTGGACGAGGACCCCCCCGGGGGCGTCCCCCATGGCCTGTCTGATCTCGGCGTAGGCCCGGGCGGCGGCCGCGAGGGAGGCGATGTTCAGCCTGACGAGGTCAAGCTCCGTCTTGTGGGCGATGGCGGGTGAGCAGGCCTTCAGGGCGCAGGGGAGGCCGACCTCACGCACCGCCGCCGCCAGGTCTTTCTTCTTCGTCACCAGGCGTTCCCTCGTCACGGGGATCCCGAAGATGGAAAGGAGCCCCTTCGCCTCGTGTTCGTCCAGGATGCTGCGTCCCTGGGCGAGGGCCCGGGACACGACGTCGTCCCTCATGATCACACCTCCTTAGTCTGGATGCCCCTCCAGGCGCCTAGCCGCCCGGGCGGCGTGGCGGACGGCCGAGAAGGCCTCGGCGAGACTGGAGAAGACGGGTATGCCCCGCTTCAGGAAGGAGTCCCTCGCCTCCCTCAGGATCACCTCCACGTCGAGGTCAGCGAGGGTCCGGCGGGGATTGGGCAGGACGGCGCACACGGGTTTGCCCGTGGCGGCGGCGGCCCTGGCCCCCGCCTCGGCCATGGCCTCGTAGGGGGTCGCCTCTTTTATGGACGGCAGGCCGAGCATGGCCGCCAGGGCCTTGAAGTGGTAAAGGAGGGGGACCATGATCTGGATGTCCACCCTCTCGTCCTGACCCGCCGCCGTGAGGGCCTTCTCGAGGGTCTGGGGAGGGACGTAAGGGTTGGCGATGTCGATGGGGTTTGCGGCACTCGACCCGGGTTTCGGGAGAACGGCTTGGACGGCCTCGAAGATCTCCCCCGTCAGGGGCGGCAGCTGAAGGCCGTAGGCCTCGGCGGTGTCGCAGGCCGCCACCCCCAGGGCCCCGCCGCCGCCGACGACGGTGACGCCCCGGTAGGGACGCCGGGGTAGGAGGGAGAGGGCGAGGCAGGCGCCGGCGAGTTCATCCATGGAGGCCGTCTGCACCGCCCCGGCCTGCCGCAGGATGGATTCCCAGATGAGGGCCTGCCCCCCCATGGAGGCCGTGTGGCTGGCCACGGCCCGTTGGCCCGCCTCGGAGAGCCCCCCTTTGTAGATCACGACGGGCTTCTTCCTCGTCGCCTCGTCCAGGGCCCGGAAGAAGGCGTCACCGTCGGTGACCCCCTCGAGATACATGGCGATGACGCCCGTTTCGGGATCTGTCGTCAGGTACTTAAGGAGCTCCGTCTCCCGCAGGTCGACGCCGTTGCCGAAGCTGATCATCTTGCTGAAGCGGATGCCCACGGCCTTCCCCAGAAAGGCGAGGTCGATGGCGTGGCCGCCGCTCTGGGAGACGAAGGCCACGGGACCCGTTTCCCGAGAGAGGTCGGGGCCGGGGAGCATGGTGAGGCCGCTCTTCGGGCAGTAGATCCCGAAACAGTTCGGTCCGATGACGCGGATCCCCCGGGCCGCCTCCACCCGGACGGCCTCTTCGAGGGCCGCTCCCTTTTCCGTCCCCGTCTCGCGGAAACCCGAGGAGAGGATCTCCGCCCCCGCGGCCCCCTTTCGGCGGCACGCCGCCAGGGTCTCGGGGACCGCCTCCGCCGCGACGGCGATGACGGCGAAATCTATCTCCCCGGGGATGTCCTCGATGGCGGGGTAGATCTTCAGACCCTTTATCTCGCCGCCCCGGGGGTTGACGGGGAAGAGTTCCCCCTCGAAACCCATCTCGAGGAGGGACAGGAGGATACCACGGCCGAAGCCGAAACCGTCCGTCGAGACCCCGGCGACGGCGACCCGGCGGGGATGGAAGATGCGCTCGAAGGAAAGGTCCATGAAAAGTCCCCTCTTTATTTATGGTCAAGGGATTACCGACGGCCCTTTACCCCAAGGGGGTTTCTTTTTCAAGGGCCAATCCCCCCCATTGACAGGGGCGGTCTAATTAACTACAAGGAGCGGATGATCGGTATCTCCAAACTCTACTGCCGCGCCGTCGAGCCCGGGGACGTCCTCCGTTACGGGCGGGATTCCGCCTCCTTGCCCTCCCACCTCCTCCAGTTCTCCGCCGACAAGAAGCCCGTCGTCGTGTGGAACGCCACGAGGCGGTGCAACCTCCACTGCCGCCACTGTTATTCGAGCTCCCGGGACGCCGCCTTCCCCGATGAGCTCACCACGGACGAGGCCAAGGACATGATCGCCGACCTCGCCTCCTTCGGGGTCCCCGTGATCCTCTTCTCCGGCGGCGAACCCCTCCTGAGACCCGATCTCGACGAGTTGGTCCGTTTCGCCGTCGAGGGGGGGGTGAGGGCCGTCATCTCCACCAACGGCACCCTCCTCACGAGGGAGAGGGCCCGGGTCTTCTCCTCCCTCGGCCTCTCCTATGTCGGCGTCAGCCTTGACGGTCTGGAAGGGACCCATGACCGCTTCCGCGGCGTGAGGGGGGCCTTCGCGGCGGCCATGGGGGGGATCCACGCCTGCCTGGCGGAGGGGATCAAGGTGGGCGTCCGTTTCACCATCAACCGGGGCAACGCCGGTGAGATCCCCGCCATCTTCGATCTCCTGGAGAGGGAGGGAATCCAGAGGTGCTGTTTCTACCACCTCGTCTATTGCGGGCGGGGGTCCCGCCTGCGGGACGAGGACCTCACACCCGACGAGACTAGGCGGGTGATGGATCTCATCATGGACCGGACCCGGGACCTTTTCGCGAGGGGCCTGGAGAAGGAGATCCTCACCGTGGACAACCACGCCGACGGACCCTATATCTATCTGCGCCTCCTGCGGGAGGACCCGCCGCGGGCCCGAGAGGTCCTGGAGCTCCTGAGGATGAACGAGGGGAACAGCTCGGGCCACGGGATCGGCTGCGTCAGCTGGGACGGGGAGGTCCATCCCGACCAGTTCTGGCGCCATGTTTCCCTGGGGAACGTAAGGAGGCGGCCCTTCAGCGCCATCTGGGGCGACGAGGGGAACGAGCTCCTAAGGAGACTCAGGGACAAGAAGCGGCACGTCAAGGGCCGGTGCGCCGCCTGTAAATGGCTCGACGTCTGCGGGGGCAACTTCCGGGCCCGGGCCGAGGCGGTCTGGGGGGACATGTGGGCCCCCGACCCGGCCTGTTACCTGACGGACGAAGAAATTGGGATAGGGGGGTAAGCAGATGAAAGAAATTCTTGAGGAAAACCTCCAGGCCCTCTACCGCCTCAAGGAACAATCGGTCCTGAGGTTCTTCGCCAAGAAGGACCTCCACAAGCTCTTGCGTTTCAGCAAGATCCACCGTTACGCGCCGGGGGAGTTGATCGTCGCCGAGGGGACCTTCGACAACCGTATGTACGTCCTCATGGAGGGCGAGGTCAAGGTCGTCAAGGGGGGAGCCGTTATCGACACCCTGCGCCGCACGGGGGACATCTTCGGCGAGATGGGGGTCGTCGACGGGGAGCCTCGCTCCGCCTCCGTCTATGCCGTGGGGGAGGCGACCTGTCTGGTCGTGGACGTCTCTTTCATCGACGGCCTCCAGGGGGAGGACAAGACGGCCTTCGCCGCCGTTTTCTATCAGATCGTCGCCGAGACCCTGGCCAAGCGCCTCCGGGAAACGAGCGCGGAGCTCGTGAGGCTCAAGGAGAAATTGGCCGCCCTGGAGGGCAATTGAACCCCTTGAGGGGAGGAAAGGAGGTCAACCCATGGCATTTCCCGACTACCGTCCCAGGAGATTGAGGAAAAACGAAAACTTCCGCCGGTTGATCCGGGAGACGACCCTGACGGTGGACGATTTCGTCTACCCCCTCTTCGTCGTGCCCGGCAAGAAGGTCCGCCGCCCCGTCTCCTCCATGCCCGGGGTCTTTCAGCTCTCCGTCGACGAGGCCGTCAAGGAGGCCCGGGAGGCCAAAGAGCTGGCCATCCCCGCCGTCCTCCTCTTCGGCATCCCCGACAAGAAGGACGAGAACGCCACGGGGGCCTTCCATCAGGACGGCATCGTCCAGCGGGCCGTGAGGGAGATCAAGGCCAAGGTCCCGGAGATCCTCGTCGTCACCGACGTCTGCCTCTGCGAGTACACCTCCCACGGCCACTGCGGGATCCTCCAGGGACAGGAGGTGGACAACGATCCCACCCTCGAGGTCCTGGCGGAGACGGCCGTGTCCCACGCCCGGGCGGGGGCCGACATGGTGGCCCCGTCGGCGATGATGGACGGCCAGGTCGGGGCCATCCGGGAGGGTCTCGACGAGGCGGGTTTCGAGGAGACGCCGATCATGGCCTATTCCGCCAAGTACGCCTCGGGGTTTTACGGCCCCTTCCGGGAGGCCGCCGAGAGCGCCCCCCGTTTCGGGGACCGCCGGGCGTATCAGATGGACCCCCCCAACAGCGACGAGGCCATGCGGGAGATCACCCTCGACGTGGAGGAGGGGGCGGACATCATCATGGTCAAGCCCGCTTTGGCCTATCTCGACGTGATCCGACGCGCCAAGGAGGAGTTCGACCTGCCCCTGGCGGCCTACAACGTCAGCGGCGAGTACGCCATGATCAAGGCCGCCGGCCGACTGGGATGGCTCGACGAACCGCGGGTCATGATGGAGGTCCTTTACGCCATCAAGAGGGCCGGCGCGGATATCATCATCACCTACTTCGCCAAGGAGGCGGCGCGGACCCTGGCCCGATGAGAACCCTCCCCGCCGACCTCCGCCTCGTCGCCTGGGAGGTGACGAGGAGCTGCAACCTCGCCTGCAGCCACTGCCGGGCCTCGGCCCTGGCGGGGCCCTACGAGGGCGAGCTGGACACGGACGCCGCGGTCCGTCTCCTCGATGAGATCGCCTCCTTCGCCAGACCCGTGATCATCCTCACGGGCGGGGAGCCCCTCCTGAGGGGGGACATCCTCACCCTCGTCCGGCACGGCCGCAGGAGGGGTCTGAGGATGGTGTTGGCCACCAACGGCACCCTCGTGACGGACGACGTGGCCAGGGAGCTCGTGGGGGCGGGCGTCGCCCGGGTGAGCGTCAGCCTCGACGGACCCGACGAGGCGTCCCACGACGCCTTCCGCATGGTGGAGGGGGCCTTCGCGGGGGCCCTCAGGGGGATAGGGGCCCTCAGGGGGGCGGGCATGCCCTTTCAGATCAACACCACCGTCACCCGGGAGAACCTGAAGAGCCTCCCCGAGATCCATGACCTCGCCTGCCGCCTGGGGGCCGTGGCGCACCATATCTTCCTCCTCGTCCCCACGGGGCGGGGCCGTCTCCTCACGGAGGGGGCCGTCGGCCCCCGAGAGTACGAGGATACCCTCGTGTGGTTCCACCGGCTGAGCCTGACGAGCCCCATCGAGGTCAAGGCGACCTGCGCCCCCCATTACCAGAGGATCCGCCGCCAGCACCGCGGCGCCGGGGACGGGCGGAGAGGAAGGGGAGAAGCGGGCCACGGCGCCCTTTCCGCCTCGACGAGGGGCTGCCTCGGGGGGATCGCCTTCTGCTTCGTCTCCCACACTGGTCGCCTCCAGCCCTGCGGCTATCTGGAGGTCGATTGCGGCAACGTCCGGGAGCGGGGCTTCGCGGAGCTCTGGCGGGAATCGGAGGTCTTCGTAAGGCTCAGGAACCTCGATCTCTACGGGGGCAAGTGCGGCCGTTGTCCCTTTCTGAAGGTCTGCGGCGGCTGCCGGGCCCGGGCCTACGAAGCGACGGGAGACTATCTGGCCGAGGAACCCCTGTGCGCCTACGAGGTGAAGGGGGGAAGGGAGGAAACAGCGTGAGAGGGATGAGGGTTTGGTCCCTGTTTTTCCTGTTGGTCTTGTTCGCGGGCCATAGCGTCTGGGCCCAGGGAAGCGGCCTGGGGAACCTGGACACGAACGGGGACGGTCGCCTGGACAGACAGGAGCTGGAGAGGGCCGCCCGGGAAGTCTTCAGGGCCCACGACCGCGACGGCGACGGCTCCCTGAGCCGGGAGGAGTTCGAGGGGATCAAGGGGGCGCGGAGCCGTTTCGAGGATCTCGACGCCGACAAGAACGGGAACCTGGACTGGGAGGAATTGAAACGGGCCGCCGAGAAGCGTCTCCGGGCCTGCGACAGGGACGGCGATGGGACCTTGACGGAGGGGGAGATCCTCAACTGCCCCCCCCGGCCGTCGGGGCGGAGGGAGACCGCCGGGAGTCTCGGCGGCCAGGAAAGGGCGGGTGCGCCCCCCGGCGGCGGGGAGCGGAACGTCGACCCGGGATACCGCCCGGGCTTCAACCCCCTCTTCACGATCTATTTCTGACATGGACGAGCAGGACGCCAAGATCCTCAACCGCCTCCAGAGGGGCCTGCCCCTCTCGGCGACGCCTTACGGCGATGTGGCCGCCGAGCTGGGCATGACCGGGGAGGAGTTGATACGGCGGGTCCGCCGGATGAAGGAGGAGGGTGTCATCCGGCGCATCGGCGCCGTTTTCAACCCCGCCGCCCTCGGTTACGTAAGCACCCTCGTGGCCGCCCGGGTCCCCCCCGAGGGGGTCGAGGCCTTCGTCGCCGTCGTCAACGCCTATCCCGGCGTGACCCACAACTACGGACGCCGCGGCGCCTACAACGTCTGGTTTACCCTGACCTGCAAGGGGGAAGATGAGTTGGCAAGGACCATCGACGAGATCAGGGCGGCGACGGGGGTCAAGGACCTCATAAGCCTCCGTTCCCGGGAGGTTTACAAGATCGACGCCCGCTTCGAGGTCTGAGGATCATGGAAAAGGCGGACAGGGAGACGATCTATCTCGTCGACGGGAGCAACTACCTCTTCCGGGCCTTCTACGCCATCCGGGAGCTCTCCAACTCCCGGGGTTTCCCCACCAACGCCGTCTTCGGTTTCACGGGCATGATCCTCAAGCTCCTCAGGGAGCGGGACCCCCGCTACCTGGCCGTTGTCTTCGACGTCAAGGGCCCGACCTTCCGCCACGAGGCCTACGCCGATTACAAGGCCACCCGCGCCCCCATACCCGAGACCCTCGTCCCCCAGATCCCCGTCGTCAAGGACGTCGTCCGGGCCTTCGGCATCCCCATCATCGAGCGGCCCGGCCTGGAGGCGGACGACGTCATCGGAACCCTCGCCGTTACCTGGGCCGCCCGGGGGAAGAGGGTCGTCATCGTCTCGGGGGACAAGGACCTCCTCCAGCTCGTCTCTCCCCTCGTCACCGTCCTGGACACGATGAAGGACGTGACCTACGACGAACAGGCCGTCCGGGCGCGGTTCGGTGTCGATCCCCCCCGGGTCGCCGATCTCCTGGCCCTCATGGGGGACGCCTCGGACAACGTGCCCGGCGTCCCGGGCATCGGGGCCAAGGGCGCCCAGGGACTGATCCAGGAGTTCGGGTCCCTGGAGAACCTCCTGGAAAAGGTGGAGAAGGTGAAGAACAGGCGGGCCAAGGAGGCCCTGCGGAACCACGCCCCCCAGGCGAGGATGAGCCTCGAGCTGGTGCGGATCCGCACGGACGCCGACGTGCCGATGGACCTGGAGGCCCTGACGAGGAGGGAGAGGGACGAGGAGGCCCTGGTGACCATCTTCAGGGACCTGGAGTTCTCCTCCTTCCTCCAGGAGCTGCGGGGCGGCGGTACCGAGGAGGCCCTCCCCTTCCGGGAGGTGAAGGGCCCCGAGGACCTCGAGACCCTCCTCGCAGCCGTGAGAAGGTCGGGCACCGTGGCCCTGGAGCCCGTCCTGTCGGGGCCGGAGGCCATGCGGGCCCGACTGGAGGGTCTCGCCTTCGCCGTACCCGATCAGGGGACCTGGTTTCTCCCCCTGCCCGGGCCGGAGGGGGGTGTGCCGACGGCCCTGGCGGAGGCCCTGGGCGACGGGCGCATCGTCAAGTGGGGCCACGACCTGAAGACGGCCCACATCACCCTCCGGCGGGAAGGGTTACAGCTCATGGCCGCCGATTTCGACACCATGATCGCCGCCTACTGTCTCAACCCCTCCCGGCGCGGTTTCGATCTCCCCGACCTCGCCCTGGATTACTTGAAGCGGTCCGCGCCGGGCCTCGGGAGGGGCGGGGAGGAGCCGCGTCGGCGGGCCTGCCGCCGGGCCGCGTCGGTCCTCGAGCTGAAGGGCGTTCTCGAGGGCCTCCTGGTGAGAGACGGCCTCGACGAGCTTTACCGCCGGGTGGAGATGCCCCTCATCACCGTTCTGGCAGGGATGGAAATGAGGGGGGTCCTCCTGGACCTCGGACTCCTCAAGGACCTGTCCCGGGAGCTCCAGAACCTCATCGAGATCTCCCTGGAGAAGATCTACCGCCTCGCCGGGGAACGGTTCAACGTCAACTCCCCCAAGCAGCTCCAGACGATCCTCTTCGACAAGCTGAAGATGCCCCGGGGAAGGAAGATCAAGGAGGGTTACTCGACGGACGGCGAGGTCCTGGCCAACCTGGCCAAGGACTACGAACTGCCCGCCGAGATCCTCGCCTACCGGGGCATCATGAAACTCAAGACCACCTACGTGGACGCCCTCCCCCTCCTCGTAAACGAACGGACGGGCCGCGTCCACACCTCCTACAACCAGGCGGTGACGGCCACGGGCCGCCTCTCCAGCAGCAACCCCAACCTCCAGAACATCCCCGTCCGGACCCTGGAGGGGAAGAGGATCCGCCAGGCCTTCATCGCCCCCCCCGGCTGGGGCCTCCTCTCGGCGGACTACTCCCAGATCGAGCTGAGGGTCCTGGCCCACCTTTCCGGGGACGAGACCTTACTGGCCGCCTTCGCCGCCGACGAGGACATTCACACCAGCACCGCCTCCACCCTCTTCGGGGTCTTTCCCCAGATGGTGAACGAGACCATGCGCCGCCAGGCCAAGGTGATCAATTTCGGGATCATCTACGGCATGAGCGCCTTCGGCCTCGCCAAGGAGCTGGGCATCCCCCAGAAGCTGGCCCAGTCCTACATCGACGAGTACTTCCGCAAGTACGGGGGCGTGCGCCGCTACCTCGAAAGAACCCTTGACGAGGCCCGGAGGGTGGGATATGTGCAGACCCTTCTCAACCGGCGGCGCTACCTGCCGGAACTGGGGGCGGAAAACGCCGCCGTCCGCCAGTTCGCCGAGCGGACGGCCGTCAACACGCCCATCCAGGGATCGGCGGCGGACCTCATCAAGATGGCCATGATCCGCATCGCCGGCCGGATGGAGAGGGAGGGGATGAAGGCGGAGATGATCATGCAGGTCCATGACGAGCTGGTCTTCGAGGCGCCCGGGGAAGAAAGGGATCGTCTCATGACCCTGGTGAGGGAGGAGATGGAGGGTGTCGCGGCCCTTAAGGTCCCCCTGAAGGTGGATATGGGTTTCGGTGCCAACTGGGATGAGGCGCACAGGTAGATCTCGGGGCGGCAGAGCCCCCCGGGGATACGACGTTTTTTCTTTGGCGGTTTTTCTTCTCCTCTCGTGGGCCGTCGGTGCCTGGGCCCAGGAGACCCCCGCGTCCATAGAGGAGGCCCTGCGGCTCCGCGTCGCCGCCCTCCCCGCCGCCCGGACGGGTAACGGCTTTCGGGACATCCCCGCCATGATCAGGGATTTCTACACCGCCCGGGAGTTCAGGCCCCTTTGGGTAGGCCCCCAGGGACCCACCGCCGCCGCCGCGGCTCTGCAAAAGGTCCTCGACAACGCCGCCGCCGAGGGCCTCGACCCTGAAGACTACCGCCTCCCCGAGATGGAGGCGGGTCCGTCCCGGGCCGCGGCGACGCCCCAGGGGGCGGCGGATTGGGAGATACGCTGCTCCCAAACCTTCCTCACCTATGCCGTCCACCTGGCCCGGGGACGTTTCGACCCGGAACGGGAGTTTTTTCAATGGGTCCCCTACCGTAGGCCCGCCGACCCCCTGGCGGCCCTGGCGGAGGTGGGGAGAGGAACCGCCCCGGAGGCGGCCCTGGCGGCCCTGGCCCCCCGTCACCCCTCCTACGGGGCACTCAAGGAGAGGCTGGAATTCTACCGGCGCCTCGCCGCCGCGGGCCCCTTGACCCCCCTCCCCCCCGGGAAGGCCCTGAAGAAGGGAAGCACGGGACCCCGGGTGGCGGCCCTCAAGAACCGCCTCCTCCTCTTGGGGGACCTGAACGGGGAGCTCTTGCATGACCCCGAGGTCTTCGACGGCATCACGGACCTCGCCGTGCGGAGGTTCCAGTGGCGCCACGGCCTCAAGATCACGGGGATAGTCGACAAACAGACCCTCGCCTCCCTCAACGCGGACCCGGCAAGGCGGGTCCGCCAGCTCGAGATCAACTTGGAGAGGTGGCGTTGGTATCCCGACGACTTCGGTTCCCTCTACGTCATGGTCATCATCCCCGACTTCTGGCTCTTCGTCGTCGAGGACTGGAAGACCGTCCTGAGCATGAAGACCGTCGTCGGGACGGCCCAAAACCCGTCCCCCATCTTCAACGACACCATGACCTACCTGGAGTTGAACCCCCCCTGGAACATCCCCGCCTCCATCGTGGAGAAGGAGATGATCCCCAGCGTCCTGAAGGACCCCGATTTCCTGAAGAAGAAACGGATCCGCATCTACCGGGATTGGAGCGAGAAGGCCCGGGAGATCGACCCCGCCGCCATCGACTGGCGCAAGGTGAACCCCGAGAAGTTCCCCTACCGCATGGTCCAGGACCCGGGGGTCAATCCCCTGGGGCGGATCAAGTTCATGTTCCCCAACAGTTTCGACGTCTATCTCCACGACACGACCCAGCGCTACCTCTTCAACAGGCACCGCCGCATGTTCAGCCACGGCTGCATCCGCGTGGAGAAGCCCTACGAGCTGGCCCTGTGGGTCCTCAAGGACAACCCGGGTTGGTCCCGGGAGCGGCTGATGGCCGAGATCGGGAAGCGCAAGAGGCAGGTCGTCACCCTCACGCGGACCGTCCCCGTCCACGTCCTCTACCTGACGGCCTGGGTGGACGGCCACGGCGTCCTTCAGTTCCGTGAGGACATTTACGGCTACGATGCCGCCCACGAAGCCTATCTGAAGAAGATGAAGAACCGCCTCTCCGGCCGCCCCTGAGGGTGGGGGAGGCAGGAGGAGACCCCCGTCCCGCCGGGGGGCGGGGGTCTCAGAGGGATCAGGTCAGGGAGGTCAGGTAGGACCGGAGATTGACCTTCTTGTTGTTCAGGCCCAGCTTGGCCCGGATATGGTTCCGGTGGAGGTCGATGGCGCTCTTGGAGACGTTCATGATCTTGGCGATCTCCTTGGTCCGCTTGCCGTCGCGGATCAGGGTGGCCACCTGGATCTCCTTGGGGGTGAAACCCATGAAGGTGGAGGTCAGCTTCGTCAGGAAGGGGGAGGTGATCTCCATCAGGTGCATCTCGATGATCTCGAGGAGGATCCGCTGGAGGGTGTCGAGGTCGGTGGCCTTGAGCTTCTCGATGTAGGGGAGGATCAGGTCCTTGACGTTGGCCGTGACCTTCGTACCGACCTCGTTCTTGTCGTCCTCCCGGTGCTTGAGGAGCAGCTTCATGGCGTTGTTGAGTTCCTCGAGGGACTGGGCCGTCGCCTGCAGCTCCGCTTCCCTCTTCCTCAGGGTCTCCTCGATCAGGCGCTTTTCCGCCAGCTCCGCCTCCAGGGCCTGGTTGACCTTGACCAGCTCGGCCGTCCGCTCCTGGACGAGGGCCTCGAGTTCTTCCGGGGTCTTCGCTTCCATCATCCGTGATCTCCTTTCTCCGTGTGGGGGTAAAAAAATTGCTCCTTGATAGACAAAACTCGGATTTACGTTTAATAAGAATCTCACAAAAATCAAGAAAAATTTTTATCATAACCCCTTGGGCAGCCTCAGTAACTGATATAATCTATGTATTTGAAGAGAAAAGGATTATTTTCCGTTGACATGGGTCAGCCTTTCCGGTAGACCTGGCCGCGCCGAAAAGAAGGAGAGAAAAGTGTCAGCGGTCTTGGCGGTTCGTTTCCTAAGGGGTCCCCTGGTGGTCGGTGAGGGATGCACTCGGCGGGTGCCTCTGTGGCCCGGGTTCCTTTTGTCCATCCTGATCTGTCTCTGGCCGGCCGTGCCGGAGGCGTCTTCCCTCTTCCGCATCGGCAGCGACGTCACCGTCGAGGAGGGGCAGCGGGTCAATCACGTCGTGACCGTCCGGGGGCAGATCACCGTCAGCGGCCACGTGGAGGGCCACGTCGTCGCCGTGGGGGGGTCCGTGGTCCTCACGAGGAGGGCCGTCGTTTTGGGGAACGTCGTCAGCATCGGCGGCATCGTCGTCGCCGCCCGGGGGGCCGACGTCCACGGGTCCGTAACGGAACTCAACGCCGCCAACCTCTCCGAGTACCTCACCACCGTCCTGAGCGAGGAGTGGGAGGGATGGTCCTGGATCTGGGCCGTCTTTTCCCTCGTCATCTTCCTCTGCGTCCTCATCATCGCCCTCATCCTCGGGGTCCTCATCCCCCGTCCCCTGAGGGTCGTGGCCCTGGCCGTAGAGGAGGACACCCTCCGGGTCACCCTGTGGGGTCTCCTCGGCCTGATCCTCGTCGTCCCCCTCGCCGTCCTGCTGACCATCTCCGTCGTGGGGATCGTCCTGATCCCCCTGGAGATGATCCTCGTCGTCTCGGCGGGTCTCATGGGATTCATCGCCGTCGCCCAGCTCGTCGGGCGGCGGATCTACGCCCTGTTCCATAAAAAGGGCCAGCCCGTCATCCGGGAGACCTTCTGGGGCCTCTTGGCCCTGTGGCTCATCGGCTGGGCGCCCTATATCGGCTGGATCGTGAAGGTCCTCGCCTTGATGATCGGCCTGGGGGCCGTGATCTTCACCCGCTTCGGGACCCATGTCTCCCACCGCATGGCCGCGGCGGCGGGACAAAAAAACATCAATGTTTAGACTTCGGGCCCGGCGCCGGGCCCGGGGGCGAGAAGGCGTAAAGAAGGATTAGACGCTTGCGTCGCCGACGGTTTCCGATTCGGGATGGCTGCGATCGACCGTTGAACCCCGGGCCGCCGCCGGATCTCCAACACGATGCGGTGGGAGTCCCTCAGAAGCTGAGCCTCCCCAGGGCGGCGACGAGGTCGCCCACGGCCGCCGCCGAACGGTGGAGGGCCTCCCGCTCCTCGGGTAGGAGGGGGATCTCGATGACCCTCTCGATCCCCGCCGCCCCCAGCTTGACGGGCACGCCCACAAAGAGGCCCCGGATACCGTATTCCCCCTCCAGGTAGGCGGAACAGGGAAGGATCTTCTTCTTGTCCTTGAGGATCGCCTCGGCCATCTCGACGGCGGCGGAGGCGGGGGCGTAGAAGGCGCTCCCCGTCTTGAGGAGATTCACGATCTCCGCCCCCCCGTTCCTCGTCCGCTCCACGATGGCCCGGACCCTCACCTCCGGCAGGAGCTCCGTGATGGGGATACCCGCCACGGTGCAGTAACGGGGCAGGGGGACCATGGTGTCCCCGTGGCCGCCGAGGACGAGGGCCGAGACGGACTCGACGGAACAGTCGAGCTCCAGGGCCGCGAAGGCCCGGAAGCGTGCGGCGTCGAGGACGCCGGCCATGCCTATGACCCGGTGGCGGGGGAAGCCGCTCGTCTTTAGGGCCACGTGGCACATGGCGTCCAGGGGGTTGCTGACGACGATGAGGATCGCCCCGGGAGATCTCTGCACCGCCTTTTGGGTGACGTCCCTGATGATGCGGGCGTTCGTGGTGAGGAGATCGTCCCGGCTCATCCCCGGACGGCGGGGGATGCCGGCGGTGATGATGACGATGTCGGAACCGGCGGAGGCTTCGTAGTCGTTGCCGCCGACGACGCGGGCGTCGTGGCCCTCGATGGGCGCCGCCTCTTGGAGGTCCAGGGCCTTCCCCTGGGGTACCCCCTCCAGGATATCGACGAGGACCACGTCGCCCAGCTCCTTCTCCGCCAGGCGTTGCGCCGCCGTGGCCCCCACGTTTCCCGCGCCGATGACCGTGACCTTGGCCTTCATGGATCCTTTTCCTCCCGAGCTGTAATTGCCGCCCCTTTAGCGGCCCCGGGCGGGTCTGTCAAGGGCCGTCTCTGCGGCGTAGTGTCTGGTTATGGCCTCGACGAGGCCCTCGATGGTGTAGGTCTCCTTAAGGACGGCGATCTCGATCCCCGCCCGCCTGGCCGCCGCGGCCGTGACGGGGCCGATGACGGCCGCCTCCACCCCGGGGGGGAGACGGAATTCTCCCCCCATGATCTCGCAGAGGCCCCGGACGGTGGAGGGGCTCGTGAAGGTGATCATGTCCACGAGGCCCTCGGAGAGCCACCCCTCCAAGACCTCCCTCCGGGAGGGGGCCGTGACGGTCCGATAGACGCTGACTACCTCCACCCGGGCCCCGAGGTTCTCGAGACCCAGGGGGATGACGTCCCTCGCCTCCGCGGCCCGGGGGAGGAGGACCTTCTTCCCGGCCATGTCCAGGCGGCCGAAGGCCGCGACGACCCCCTCGGAGACGTACTCCTTCGGGACCAGATCCACCCTGAGGCCCCGCTCCTCGAGGGAGCGGGCCGTGGCGGGGCCGATGGCGGCGATCTTGAGTCCCTTGAGGTCCCGGACGTCGCCGCCGCCCTCGTAGAGGCGGTGGAAGAAGAAACGGACGCCGTTGGCGCTCGTGAAGACGACCCAGTCGAAGGAGGCGAGTTCGCCCAGGGCGGTGTCGAGGGCCTCCCACGACGGCGGGGGCTGGATCTCGACGGTGGGGAAGGTCAGGACCCGGGCTCCTCCCTCGGCCAGGAGGTCCGCCAGGGGACCCGCCTGGTGGGCCGGCCTCGTGACGACGATCCCCCGGCCGAAGAGGGGCTTCTTCTCGAACCAGTCGAGGCTGCCCCTCAGGCCGCAGACCTCGCCCACGACGAGGACGGCGGGGGGGGTGAATCCCTCCTCCCGGGCCCTCTCGGCCATGGCCGAGAGGGGGGCCTCGAGGGTCCTCTGGTCCGCCGTCGTCCCCCGGCGGATGAGGGCGCAGGGTGTTTCGGGCGCCCGGCCGTTCTCCATCAGGCGTTCGCAGATGGAACGGAGGTTCTTCACCCCCATGAGGAAGACCAGGGTCCCCAGGCGGGCCAGGGCGGCCCAGTCGACGGCGCTCTCGCCCTTTAGGGGGTCCTCGTGGCCCGTCACGAAGGCGACGGTGGAGGTGAGGCCCCGGTGGGTGAGGGGTATCCCGGCATAGGCGGGCACGGCGATGGCCGAGGTGACCCCCGGGACGATCTCGAAGGGGATCCCCGCCGCCGCCAGGACCTCGGCCTCCTCGCCGCCCCGGCCGAAGATGAAGGGGTCGCCGCCCTTGAGGCGGACCACCACCTTTCCCTTCCCCGCCTCCTCCACGAGGAGACGGTTGATCTCCTCCTGGGAGAGGGTGTGGGAACCGCCCTCCTTGCCGGCATAGACGAAACGCGCCCGGGGCGCCCCGTGCCCCAGGATGTCCTCCCCCACGAGGTGGTCGTAGACGACCACGTCGGCGAGGGCGAGGAGACGGCGCCCCCTGACGGTGATGAGACCCGGGTCGCCCGGGCCGGCGCCGATGAGATAGACCTTTCCTTTCATTTCCTTACCCCTTTTCGTCAACGGCAGGGGGGATAGAAGACGGCGAGGATCCCCTTGCCGCCCCCGGCGAGGATCTCCTCCGCGAGCCTCTCCCCGAGGGAGAGGTAGTCGTGGGCCGGGCCCCGCGCCTCCCGCCTGATCACGAGGCGTCCGTCGGGGCTCCCCAGGAGGCCCCGTACCACCATGGAGTCCCCCTTCTCCTCGGCGAGGGCCGCCACGGGCAGCTGGCACCCCCCCCCGAGGCGCCTCAAGAAGGCCCTTTCCGCCCCCGCCTCCCGCCCCGTCCGGGGGGAGTGGAGGAATTGGAGATCCTCGATGAGTCCCGCGTCCCCGGCCCTCGTCTCTATGGCCAAGACCCCCTGGCCCACGGCGGGGAGGAGGGTCTCCGGGGGGAGGAAGTGGGACACCCGGCCCAGCCAGCCCATGCGCCTCATCCCCGCCGCCGCCACGACGACCCCGTCGAGGTTCTCTACCTCGACCTTCCGGAGGCGGGTGTCGAGATTGCCCCGGAGGGGGACGATCTCCAGGTCGGGATAGACGGCCAGGAGCTGGCAGCGCCTCCGCAGGGAGGAGGTCCCGATCCTAGCCCCCCGGCGGAGGCGTTCGAACTTGACATTCCCCCGGCTGACGAGGACGTCCCGGGGGTCCTCCCGCTCGGGGGTGACGGCGATGACGAGACCCTCGGGGAGCTCCGCGGGGACGTCCTTCAGGCTGTGGACGGCCAGGTCGATCTCACCCTTAAGGAGGGCGTCCTCGATCTCCTTGACGAAGACCCCCTTGCCGCCGATACGGACAAGGGCGACGTCCTGCATGATGTCCCCCTTGGTCTTGATGATCACCGTCTCCACCTTGAGGCGGGGGTGCCTCTCTTCTATCTTCCTCCTCACCCATTCCGTCTGGGCGAGGGCCAGGGGGCTTCCCCTGGTGCCGATTCTTACGGTCATGTAATCTCCTTCCCTACAGGCGGAAGAGGCGGCGCAGGGCCGCGGCGTAGGCCTGGCCGCCCCCTTCCTGACTCTCCTCCTTGAGGGCCGTCATGGGGTCGTGGAGGATCTTGTTCACGATGGAGTTGACGAGGATCTCCAGGGTCTCGCGGTCCTCTTCCGACATCCCCTTGAAACGGACGGCCAGGCGTTCCATCTCCCCCGCCACGATGGCCTCCACCTTCTCCCGGAGGGCGACGATGGTGGGGACGACGGCGAGGGTCTTGAGCCATTCCATGAACCTCTCCGTCTCTTCCGCCACGATCCCCTCGGCCCGTTGGGCCTCCTCGCGGCGCATGCGCATGTTCTCGTCGGCCACGTCCTGGAGGTCATCCATATTATAGAGAAAGACGTTGTCCAGCTCGCCGGCCTCGGGGTCAATATCCCGGGGGACGGCGATGTCGATGAGGAACAGCAGGCGGTTGCGCCGTCTCCGCAGGGCCCCGGCCACCATCTCCCTGGTGATGACGTAGCCGGGGGCCCCCGTGGAGGAGATGACGATGTCGACCTCCATCAGGGCCTCGGGGAGTCTCTCCAGGGCCAGGGCCTCCCCGCCGAGCTCCCGGGCCAGGTCCAGGGCCCGGGCGTAGGTGCGGTTGGCGACGAGGACCCTCTCCGCCCCGTTCTTGAGGAGGTGCCGGGCCGTCAGTTCCGACATCTCCCCCGCCCCCACGACGAGGACGGCCTTTTTCCTCAGGCCCCCGAAGATCTTCTTGGCCGTCTCCACGGCGGCGTAACCCACCGAGACGGCGTGGCCGGCGATCCCCGTCTCGCTCCGGACCCTCTTGGCGGTGCGGAAGGCGTGATGGAGGAGGCGGTTGAGGATGAGACCCGTCGTGCCCCCGTCCACGGCGTCGCGGTAGGCGTCCTTGACCTGGCCCAAGATCTGGGGCTCTCCCACGATGAGGGAGTCGAGGCTGGCGGCGACGCGGAAGAGGTGACGGACCGCCGTCTCGTCGCGATGGACGTAGAGGCACCGCTCCAACTCCTCCCGGGGGAGGTTGCCGTGGGTCAGGATGAGGTCCACGAGTTCACCCCGGGCCTCTTCGACATCGGCGGCGACGGCGAGGATCTCCACACGGTTGCACGTGGCGAGATAGAGGGCCTCCCGGACGGAGGGGATACCCTTGAGGAGGCCCAGGGGGCTCACGTCCTCCCGGCAGGAGAGGGAGAGGCGTTCCCTCACCTCCAGGGGGGCGGTCTTGTGGTTCATGCCGACGAGGAGGAGACCCATGGTCAGGAGAAGCGGTGGATCGTCGTGAACAGGGCCTTCTCGACGAAGAAGGAGGCGAGGAGGAAGGCGAAGGCCGCCACGGAGTACAGGGCCGCCCGGCGCCCCCCCCACCCGAGGGCGAGGCGCTGGTGGAGGAGGAAGGCGTAGACCAGCCAGGCCATGAGGGTCCAGACGAGTTTCGAATCGAGGGGCCAGGCGTCCCCCCAGGCGACGCGGGCCCAGAGGGAACCGGCGATCAGGCCCGCCGTCAGGAGGGGGAAGCCCCCGAGGAGGCAGGCGGCGTTGATCCGGTCCAGGTCCCCCAGGGAGGGGAAATAGCGGATGAAGGGGCTCCTGATGCGCCTCTTGATCAGGTTGTCCTGGAGGAGATAGACGGCCCCGGCGAGGGAGGCGAGGGCGAAGAGGGCCTCCCCGGCCACGGAGAGGATGACGTGGGCCAGGACGAGGGGGCCCTTCAGGTTCTGGGCGATCACCGTCTCCCCCCTCGTCCCCGGGGCGGCGAGGAGGAGGAGCAACAGGACCAGGGGGGAGACGAAGGCCCCCAGGACCCTCGTCTTGGTGCGCACCTGAAAGAGGAGGAAGACACCCGCCACCGTCCAGGCGAAGAAGGAGGCCGTGTCGTGGGCCGTCAGGAGGGGGGGCCTCCCCCTCAGGAAGGCCGTGGAGACCATGAAGAGGCCGTGGAGGACGAAGGCGGCCAGGAAGACCCTGGTGGCCGTCTTGGCCGTGTGGACGCGCCGGACCCTCAGGGAGAGGCCGTAGATGACCGTGCTGGCCAAATAGGACCCCAGGGCGGCAAGGAAGAGGATCGTCGTCGCGCCCATGGTCTAAGAACGGCAGGGGAGGGTCGGCTCCTCGCCCGTCCCTTCCCGGATGAGTCGCCGGACCTCGTCCCAGTCCCGCCTCCGGACGGCCTCGAGGATCCCCCCCTCGAGGAGGCCCGTGAAGACCTCCCGGTTCTCGTCGGCCGACAGGCCCCGGGCGATGACGGGGCCCCGCAGGGAGCCGAGGATCTCGAGGAGGTCGGCGTACTCCTCGCCGTACCTGTCCTCCAGTTCCTCCCGGATCCGCTTGGCCAAGGCGGGGCTCTTGCCGCCCGTGGAGACGGCGATGGTCAGGTCGCCCCGCCGGCAGACGGAGGGGAGGATGAAGTCGCATCGCTTGGGATCGTCGGCGATGTTGACGAGGATCCCCGCCCGGCGGCAGTCGGCGGCGATGCGGCCGTTCACGTCTTCGTCGTCCGTGGCGCCGAAGACGAGGAAGGAACCGGCGACGGCGGCGAAGGAGTAGTCCTCGGGGACATGCTCGATGACGCCCCCGTCCCGGAGGGCGAGGAGACGTTCCGTCAGGTTCCGGGCGACGATCCTCACCCGGGCGCCGCAGGCGACGAGACCCTCGACCTTCCTCCGGGCCACCTCCCCCCCGCCCACGACGGCGCAGGGCCTGTCTTCGATATCGAGAAAAATCGGGTAATATTTCATGATTAACGAGGCGGAGGCTATCACGGGGGGTCTCAAAATTCAAGGGCCTTGAAATATCAGACGAAAACGGATATGAAACGCAAAAAGACTCAAAAGGGGAAGGCATGACGGGAGGGAAGAACAGATGGCTGCGGATCGATTGCCGGGCGCCCGCCGAGCTCTTCGAGGCCGTCGCCAACTTCGTCTTGGAGCTGGGGGCCCCGGGGATCTGTGAGGAAGGCCCCGAACCCCCCGAGGCGGGCGACCTCCAGGAGCCGGGGGCGGAGAGGGTCTTCGAGGCCCACCTGCCCATGGACGTCCGTCTCGAGGCCCGCCTCGACGCCCTCAGGGCCTATGTGGCGAGCCTCGCCGACCTCCACCCCCGTCTGCCCCCCGTGACCTTCACCACGGCCGTCATGGAGGACGCCGACTGGGCCGAGGCCTGGAAGAAGTATTTCAAGCCCCTGAAGGTGACGAAGAACATCGTCATCAAGCCCACCTGGGAGCGTTACACCCCCGTCGGCCACGACGTGGTCATCGAGGTGGACCCGGGGATGGCCTTCGGCACGGGCCAGCACCCCTCCACCCGCATGTGTCTCGAGGCCCTGGAGGACCTCCTCCTCAAGGAGCGATCCGTCCCGACCTGGCGCGTCCTCGACGTGGGCACCGGCACGGGGATCCTCGGGATCGCCGCCGCCAAGCTGGGGGCCCAGCGGGTCCTGTGCGTGGATATCGACCGGCAGGCCGCCCAGATCGCCGCGGAGAACGTCCGGATCAACGGCGTGGAGGACCGGGTGCAGGTCCTGAACCGTGACGTCGCCGCCGTGGAGGAGCGCTTCAACCTCATCGCCGCCAACCTGACGGCCAAGGTCCTGATCAAGCTGCGGTCCCGCCTCGTCGACCTCCTGGACGGGGGCGGTTTCCTCGTCGTCTCCGGCCTCCTCGACGTCAACGAGGAAGACATGGAGACCCACTTCCTGAAGGAGCCCCTCGCCGTCAAGAGGGTCCTGCGGGAGAAGGAGTGGCTCTGCTACGTCCTGAGGCGAGAGGGAACCGCCGCGTGACCTTGCCCCGCCTCCGCCTCGCCGGCCCCCTGGCCCCCGGCGAGAGTCATCGCCTCCCGGAAGAAGAGAGACGTTACCTCCTCAAGGTCCTGCGCCTCCGGGCGGGGGAGACGATCTGCTGCTTCGACGGCCGGGGAGGGGAGTACGAGGGGCTCCTATTCCGCGACCACGACGGGACGTGGTCCGTCCGGATCATCGGTCCCTTGGAACCCCTGGTCCCCACCGTCCGGATCGCCCTGGCCCAGGCCCTCCCCAAGGCCCCGGCCATGGAGGCGATCATCCGCAAGGCGACGGAGCTGGGGGCGGGTCTCATCCTCCCCTTCACGGCCCGGCGGTCCGTCGCCCGGCCGGAGGGGGAGCGGGCCCGGGCGAAGAGGCAGCGGTGGCTGAAGATCGCCGCGGAGGCGGCAAGGCAGTGCCGCCGTTCCGACGTGCCCGAGGTGGGACCCCTCCGTTCCTGGTCCGAGACCCTGGAACTGGCGGCCGATTTCCCCCTGAGGATCCTCTTCTGGGAGGAGGAGCGGGAGCGGGACCTCAAGGCCGTCCTGAGAACGGCGGCGGAGGGGGGGAGAGGGGGCTGTTTCCTCGTCGTGGGGCCCGAGGGGGGCCTGACGCGGGAGGAGGTGGAAGAGGCGGCCGCGAGGGGTTTTCGGACCGTCAGCCTCGGCCGGCGCCTCCTCAAGGCGGACACGGCGGCCCTGACGGCCCTGGCCGTCGTCCAGTACGAGCTGGGGGGGTTCTTCCGGGCCCCCGCCGGGGAGGGGACATGAGGGGGGAGGAATACGGCGGCTTCTGGCGGCGGGCGGCGGCGGCCCTGGTGGATCAGGTCGTCTTGAATCTCTTCTATTTTTGCATCTTCGTCGTCCTCTTCGGGGCCCTGTATCTCGGCGCCCTCCTCGAGGTGGCGGCCTACGACCCCTTCGAGACCACCGACGGGGCCCTCGTCATCTATCAGGGATTGAGCGTCCTCGCCAACGGGGCCTATTTCGTCTATTTCCACGGCTCCCGGGGGCAGACGCCGGGCAAGATCCTTTTGGGCCTCAGGGTGGTCCCCGTCGGGGGGGAGAGGATGACCTACGGGATCGCCTTCCTGCGGTGGGTGGGTTATCTCGTCTCGGCCCTCTTTCTCTTCCTCGGTTATCTCTGGGTGGCCTTCGACGGGCGCAAGCAGGGTTGGCACGACAAGATCGCCGGGACCTACGTCGTCAGGACGGACCGCCGCCACCCCGAAATAGGCCTTGACAAAGGGGAGGCGATCCTATAGACAACTCTCACCACTTGGGCCGGTAGCTCAGCAGGTAGAGCATCGGACTGAAAATCCGAGTGTCGGCAGTTCAACTCTGCCCTGGCCCACCAGCAAGCGACGGGGCCGGTGCCCAACCGGCCCCTTTTCTTCTCATCCCCCCCATCTACTGACAAAATTACAGGGTCAAAAGGCTAACCGGCCCGGCGGGGCTTGGGTGTGTCAGGGCCTGCGGGCCGCGGCGAACACCCAGGGGCTCAGGAACGAGGGTATCTCCCGGATGGTGAAACGGACGTCCCCGAAGAGGCCGCCGAGGACCCGGGCGGAGAAGTCCCGGGTCTTTTCGTCGTAGGCGGAACAGCACTGGGCGCTGAGGATCCCCCCGGGGACGAGGGCGGCGTGGATCCGCGCGAAGAGGCCCTCCAGGTAATCCTCCCGGTCCAGGGCCGTGAAGGCCTCGGGGTTCATCGTCAGGTCGTAGACGACGGCGTCGAAGTTCCGCGGCTCCTCGAGGAAGGTGTAGGCGTCGGCGTGGACGACCCGGACCCGGGGGTCGTCGAAGGCCTCTCCGCAGATGGGGGCGAGGTATTCCTTGGCGGCCGCCACGACCTCCTCATCGATGTCCACGAGGGTCACCTCGTCGGGGTTGTGTCTCAGGACCTCCCTCAGGGTCCCCCCGTCGCCGCCCCCCAGGATCGCCACGCGGCCCGGGGAGGAGGAGCCGTTCAGGAGGGGGTCGATGAGGGCCCTGTTGTAGAGGTCGGCGTCCGCCTCGGCGATCTGGAGGTCCTGGTTGAGGAAGAGCATCCGCCCGAAGGTCTCGTTGTCGATGATGTCGATCTGCTGGTAGCGGCTGTGGCCCGAATAGACCCGTTTTTTTACGTGGTAGCGGATGTCGAAGCCCGGGGCGTCGCAGACGTTCATGATCCAGTCCGTCTGGGCGATCTCGAGGGGGTTGCCCCGGCTGATCTCGGCGATACGGGTCGTGGCGGGGGAAAAGGCCTCCTTCAGGCGGTGGAGGAGGTTGAGGGTCGTGTCCCGCTGGGGTGAGCAGGTGAAGACGTCGATGGAGGCGTGGCGCGCCTCGGGGTAGGTGTGGACGGCCACGTGGGACTCGCTGATCAGGGCCACCACCGTCACCCCCACGGGGTCGTAGGCATGACTCGTGATCCCCACGAAACCGAGACCGCTTTCCTCGATCCCCCGCCTCAGGACCTCCTCGAGGAGGGCCCGGTCGTTGAGGATCTCTTTCCCGCAGTGGTGGAACTCGGCGACGATGTGGGTGCCGACGGGTTTCATGGCATGGTCTCCCCCTTTCGCGCAAGTACTATCGAAGCCGTGTCAAAGAGGTAACACCCGCAGGAGGTGGATGGTTTTGGCTTCGGGCAGTTCGGCTTTGCCGTCGAAGGATGGGTCTATACCACAAATCCCGACGAAAGACAAACATTTGCGCAAGAAATGGAAGGGGGCCGCCCCGGGGCCGTTCCGCCCGGCCGTCTCGGGTCCCGTGTCACCCCCTACCGACCCGTCGAAAATCTCCGCCCCCCGCCGTTGTTCACGCCTTGATCAAAGCTCGTAAATATCCGTAGTTATTGCATAATTGGCGATTATCGGAAATAATTCAATGATTACCGCACTGTAGCTATTCGCCCAATAAATTCAATAACTTAACTTTGATTAGTGACTAATTTTTTTTCGGCCTCAGGGGAGGTAGAGGGCAAAACAACCCCCGCCCAGGGCCCCGCCGTTCGTCACCCGGAAGTACCCCTCCCGGTCGTCGCGGCGGTGGGCCCGGGCGACGAGGAGGGCGAAATAGAGGCCCAGGCCGGTGTTGCCCGTGAGGAAGGAGGAGGGTTCGGCGATCCCCCCCTCCCGGGAGGAGTCCATCAGGAGGCGCGGAGGGTAGCCGGGGCCGTCGTCGCTCGCCTCGATGAGGAGACCGTCGCCCTCCGGCCGACCGGCGAGGAGGACCTTGACCTTGGCGTAACGGAAGGCGTTGTTCAGGACGTTGTCGAGGATGCCCGTCACGAGGCCCTTGTCGAAGGCCCGAAAGAGGTCCGACGGGCAATCGGTCTCGACGGCGATGCCCTTCCTGGCCAGGAGGGGTTCGTTCCGGTCGAGGACCTCGTCGAGGAAGTCGGAGACGTTGTGGAGGTCGCAGTTGACCTTCAGGGGCGTCCTTTCGGCCTTGTAGAGGGCCAAAAGACGGATGAGGTTGCTGTTGAGCCTCTGGATCTCGTACTGGAGTTCGAGGAGGTCGGCGTGGCGGGGGCAGCCCCGCTCGCGGCAGTGGTCCCCCATCTCCTCCAGGCGGCTGTAGACCATCCCCATGGCGTTTTTCGTGTCGTGGAGGGTGGAGGCGAGGATGTCGACGAAGTTCAGTCGCTGTCGGTCGTCCATGGCGGTGCCTCGTTGGTGATCTCCCGGTAGAGGGCGGCGAGTTTGGGGAGGTCGCGGTAGGTGGGGTCGAGGCGGTGGATCCGGGAGAGGTAGGTGCGGACCTTGACGATCAGGGCGTCGTCAGCCCCCTTTTCCTTCATGTGGGCGAGGAAGGCGTAGGCGGCATTGGCGTTGACGAGCTTGTTCTCCGGGAGGCGCTCGGTGGCCTTCGCGAAGTAGGTGATGGCCGTCTCCAGGTCCCCCCCGCGGACCAGGCGGACCCCTTCGTTGTTCATGGCCACGACCTCCTCCACGGCCTCCTCGAGGAGACGCTCCCCCTCCTCCTCCCGTCCGGCCTCGCGGAAGACGGCCTTGACCCCCTCGAGGACGGCCGCGTCGTCGTGGTTGTTCTGGACGGTCCGCCGGAGGATCTCCTTCCCCAGCTCCTCGTCCCCCGTGGTCATGAGGGCCTTGGCGAGATCGAGGGTGACGTCCCTTTCGACGGCCTGGGGGTTCTTCTTCACCATCTCCAGGGCCTCGGAGACGCACTCCCGTGCCTTGTCGTGCTGACCCGTCCGGGTGTAGACGAGGCTCCTGGCGATGGTGAGGCGGACGGCGGCGTCGGCGTCCCGGGGGAACTCCTCGCCCCCGTTCTGGAGGACCTTCAGGGCCTCCTCGGGGGCCCCCTTTTCCGTGAGGACGGCGGCCAGGGAGACATAGTGGGACGGGCTCTTGAAACACGAGTGGCGCCCCAGCTTCACCGTCTCCCGGAAGCATCGCTCCGCCGTGGCGAGGTCGCCGCCCCTGAGGGCGACCCGGCCCAGCGTTTCCTGCCGTTTGATGGCCTTGGGGGAGATCTCCGTGGCCTTGAGGAGGGTCTCCTTGGCCTCCCCGTACTCCCCCGTCGCCTCCATCGTCCGGGCCAGCTCGTCGTAGGCGGGCATCACCTTGTCGTTCATGGCGATGAGACCGGCGAAGACGCGTTTCGCCCCCTCATGGTCACCCTCCCGGAGCTTGAGCCTCCCCAGGCCCAAGACGGCCCAGGGCAGTCTCCCCAGGGTCGAGACCTCCTTGAAGAAGGCCTTGGCCCCCTCGTAGTCCTCCCTCATGAGGAGGACGTCCCCCTTGATCCGCAACAGGTCCGCCAGGAAAGGGGGGCGTCGGGCGATGAGTTCCTCGCAGAGCCCGAGGGCCCGTTCGTAATCCATGGCCCTTATGGCCCGGTCGATGGGCTTGAGGGCCTCCTTCTTCTCGAGGAGGTTCTGGATCTTCTTGTGGAGGGTGCGGCCCGTGAAGGGTTTGATGAGGTAGGCGTCGGGCTCGTACTCGGCGGCCCCCATGATCATCTCGAGGGTGTTCTCGGCGGTGACCATCATGAAGATCGCCGTCGGGAGGAGGAGACGGCGGTGCCGGGCCTCCTCGAGGACCTGCTGGCCGTCCTGGCCGGGTCCCAGGTTGTAGTCGCACAGGACGATGTCGTAGCGCCTCACCGTCATGAGGCGGACGGCCTCGACGCCGCTCGTGGCCGTGTCGACGTTGACGAGACCCAAGGAGAGGAGCATGCCCCGGACGGTCCTGATGAAGTCCGGGTAGTCGTCCACCACGAGGGTCTTGAGGCGGCGCCACTGGATATTCTGGTCCTGTTTTCCCCGCTCCATCCCCATCCTGCCTCAGCGGGCCCTCAGGTTGTGGAGACGCAGACGCCGCACCAGTTCCTCCACCTCCCTCGCCGTCAGGATCCCCGCCTCGACGAAGTAACGGCCGAGGCGCGGCTGGAGGAGGCGCTGCATGGCCAGGAGGTGGCGGACCTGGCTGTCCCGGAGGAGGCCCGCCCGCACGGCCCGCTCCCCGAAACGCTCCCCCAGGTGACGGTTCAGGAGGAGGAAACGGACCTCCGCCGGGGTGAGCCAACCCCGCTTCAGGGCCATGACGCCGAGGACGGGGCGCTGCCGGCGCTGCCAGACGAGGGCGTCAATAAGATGTCGCATAGAAATATGACCAGAATAGTATAAAAACCTCCCAATAGGAAGGACGACCTGGGGGGGGCGGCCCCGGAAGTAGTGATCCACCCGGCCGTGATCGGGCCGTCTCCGGGCCGTCCCCGGCCGACCGGTCCGGTGCGTCCCGGCCCCCCGGCCCGTCGTGCGGACCTCGCCGTCGATGATCAGGAAGCGGGAGGGGTCCTCGAGGTAGCGCCGCAGGCGGTCGTAGGCCCCCGTTAGTTCCTTGAATCGTTCGGCGAGGACGTCCTCGGGGACGAGGAGAAAGGCGGAGCGGTCCGGGTGGGTCTCCAGGGCCCGCCGACGGTAGGTTTCCTTGAGGTTGTCGAGGCTGAGGGCGTCGAGGAAGCCGGGGGGGAGGGGGGTGTCCCTACCGAAGAGGATGCGGCAGGAGTCGAGGAGTTCGGCGGAGCGGATCTGGGTGACTTCCATCGAACGGGGGTCTCCCTCCTTGTCGTCTCCACGGGGCCGCGGGCGCGGTCCCCGGCGGAGGTTCATCTATAGCCGGTCGGGACCTCCGACGTCAATAGGCAAAGCCGGCCGGGACACCCCCGTCACCCCCGGCGCGGCGCGGCGAGGGCGACGACGCGCTCCACGTAGTCCCTCGTCTCCCTCGGCATGGGGGCCAGGCCCCGCTCGACGTTCCCGATCCCCCAGTTGTAGGCCGCCAGGGCCTTTTCCACGTCGCCGCCGCAGCGGTCGAGGAGATGGCGCAGATAGCGGGTCCCCGCCATGACGTTCTCCTCCGGGTCGTAGGGGTCTTGGACCCCCAGGTCTCGGGCCGTCTGGGGCATGAGCTGCATGAGGCCCATGGCCCCCTTGGGGGAGGTGGCCCGGGGGTTGAAGTTGCTCTCCACCTTCATGACGCCCCGGATCAGGTCGGCGTCCACGCCGTAGTGCCGCGAGGCCCTCTCGATGAGATCCTCCAGGTCGGCCGGGGCCGCCGGGGGGTCGGCCTGTCGGTTATTTGACGCCTGCGTGTTTGTCGGGGTGTAGGGTGAAAGACGCCAGGGGATCGGAGGGGCGGCGGGCCTCTCCCCCTCGAGGGCGTTCATGAGGCCGAGGAAGAGGCGGTGGCGCAGCTCCCCCTTCAGGGCCTCCTCCTTTTCGGGCGCCGGGGCCCTCTGGGATTCCCCGGCGGAAAGGGCCTCCCTCAGGGCCTCCCGGAAGGGGGAGGAGGAGTCGCCGGTTGGGGAGACCTTGGCCGTCGCGCCTGACGGATCGAGGGGCCGCGGCGGGCCGAAGACGACGGGTGATAGGGACATGGAGAGACCTCCGCAACGGGGTTGTCACGGAAGGAATTTCAATTACCGTGCCAGCCTTGGGGCTACAGGGTCTTGAGGAAGTGGTCCACCACCTCGCCGTCGAACTGGGTGCCCCGGTTGGCCAGGAGCTGGGCGACGGCCCACTCCCTGTCCCGGGCCTGCCGGTAGGGGCGGTTGTTGGTGATGGCGTCATAGGTGTCGGCCACGGCGATGATCCGCGCCGCCAGGGGTATCTCCTCCCCCTGGAGGCCGTCGGGGTAGCCCCGGCCGTCCCACCGCTCGTGGTGGTGGAGGATCGTCTCCCGCTCCCGGTCGAAGAGGGCGATGGACTCGAGGATCCGCGCCCCCACGGTGGAGTGGGTCTTGATGACGGCGTACTCGTCGTCGGCGAGGCGGTCCGGTTTCAGGAGGATGTGGTCGGGGATGGCGATCTTGCCCAGGTCGTGGAGCTGCCCCGAGATCTTGAGGGATTCCAGGGTGGCGTGGTCGCACCCCAGGGAGCGGGCGGTCCTCAGGGCGTGTTCCGTCACCCTGCGGCAGTGCTCCTGGGTGTAGTGGTCCCGCAACTGGATGGAATCGATGAGGGATTTGCAGGTGTTGAGGATGTTCTGGTAGAGGCTCTCGTAGAGGAGCTTGTTCTCGAGGTTCAGGGAGGCCCGCTTGGCGAGGGAGGTAAGGTACTTGAGGTCCCGGGTGCGGAAGACGCCCCGGTTCTTCCTCTTGAGGGCCGTCAGGACGCCGAAGGCCTGGCCCCGGATCGTCAGGGGGACGCAGATGAGGGAAGGGGCCACGACGGGATGTTCCTCGGAGTTGATGATGAGGGCCTCCTTCTTGCCGATGACCCGGTTGTAGAAGGGCTTGAGGAAGGAGAGGTTGCCGTTGCCGAGGGACGAGGCGTCCGTCCCCTGGGAGGCCTTCAGGAGGTGGTGGTCCGCCTCGCCGTCGTAGAGGGTCACCCAGCAGGCGTCCACCTCGGCGATCCGCGCGGCCAGCTCCACGAGCTTGTCAAAGATCCGCTCGTTGTCCCCCTCGAGGTTCTCCAGGGTGTCGTAGATGTAGCTCTTGACGGAGAGGTAGGCCTTCTCCTCCTCCAGGCCGTGCCCGTCGCCCCGGCCCTGGAGCTCCACCTGGCGGAGGGCGATCTGGACCTTGTAGAGGAGGTCGTCGATGTGGAAGGGCTT
>JAKPCH010000064.1 GCA_029553375.1 Deltaproteobacteria bacterium
TGGAGGTCCTTGTACTTCTGCAGGGTCATCTGGACCTGCCGCGCCACCTGGTAGTGCTCGACACCGACGACGTTGGGGTCGAGGATGCGGGAGGTGGAATCCAGGGGATCCACGGCGGGGTAGATACCGAGCTCGGCGATGGGCCGCGACAGAACGACGGTACCGTCGAGATGGGCGAAGGTGGTGGCCGGCGCCGGGTCCGTGAGGTCGTCGGCGGGGACGTAGACGCACTGGACCGCCGTGATGGATCCCTTGTTGGTGGACGTGATGCGCTCCTGGAGCTCGCCGAGGTCCGTGGCCAACGTGGGCTGGTAACCGACGGCGGAGGGCATGCGTCCGAGAAGGGCCGAGACCTCGGAACCGGCCTGGGTGAACCGGAAGATGTTATCGATGAAGAGGAGCACGTCCTGGCCTTCCACATCGCGGAAGTATTCCGCCGCCGTGAGGGCCGTCAGGGCCACCCGCGCCCTGGCTCCCGGGGGTTCCGTCATCTGGCCGTAGATCAGGGCCGCCTGCTTGATAACCCCCGACTGCTTCATCTCGAGGTACAGGTCGTTACCCTCGCGGGTCCGCTCGCCGACACCGGCGAAGACGGAGATACCGCCGTGGTGCATGGCGATGTTGTGGATCATCTCCATCATGACGACCGTCTTGCCCACGCCGGCGCCGCCGAACATCCCCATCTTACCACCCCGGGGGAAGGGGACGAGGAGATCGATGACCTTGACGCCCGTCTCGAGGACGTGGACCGTCGTGTCCTGCTCAAGGAAGGAAGGCGCCTCGCGGTGGATGGGCGCCCAGTTCTTGGCGTCGACGGGTCCCAGACCGTCCACGGGGCGGCCGACGACGTTCAGAATCCTTCCCAGACATTCCTTCCCCACGGGCACCGTAATGGGTGCGCCGGCGTCTTTGGCGGGCATCCCCCGCACGAGGCCGTCGGTAATGTCCATGGCGATGCACCTGACGACGTTGTCGCCCAGATGCTGGGCAACCTCGACGATGAGGTTGTCTTCCTGGTCATTGATGGCGGGGTTGGTGATATAGATGGCGTTCATGATGTTCGGAAGCTGACCTTCCTGAAACTCGACGTCCACGACCGGCCCGATGACCTGTACAACCTTTCCTATATTCATACCCATCTCCTTAATACTTGATGCGTTTTCGTTATCCTAACTGCTCTTCGCCAGGGCCTCCGTGCCGCCGACGATGTCCATCAGCTCCGCCGTAATGGCCGCCTGGCGCGCCTTGTTGAACTTCAGGGTCAAAGAGCCGATGAGCTCGTCGCAGTTCCTGGTGGCGTTGTCCATGGCCGCCATCCTCGCCCCGTTCTCGCCCGCCGAGGTCTCCAAGAGGGCCCGGAAGAGGAGCACCCGGACGTACATGGGTAGCAACCTGTCGAGGAGGATCTCGTCGGAGGGCTCGTAGATGTACTCGATCCGTTTCTCCGGGTCCACGGCCTCCTCGGAACCGATGGCGGGCAGGGGGAAGAGCCTCACCACGGCGGGACGCTGGGAGGAGACGTTGCGAAACTCGTTGTAGATCAGATACAGCTCGTCGTACTCTTCCCTGATGAAGGGGGGGATGATGTCCTGGGAGATGGCTGCGGCCAGGCTCATGTCGAACTTCCCCATGACGTCCGCCCGGTCGAAGGCGATCTTGGCCTTTTTACGGAAGTAGTCCCTCCCCTTGCGTCCGACGGGGATGAGGGTGACCTCGAGCCTCTCGGCCTCCTTGGTCTTGACGAACCTCTCCGCCGCCTTGATCAGGTTCGTGTTGAACCCGCCGCAGAGTCCCCGGTCGGAGGTCATGCAGATCACCCAGATCCGCTTCGGGGGACGGACCGCCAGGAGGGGGTGGGAGTTGGCATCCACCCGCAGGGCCAGGCTGTTCAAGACCTCCATGAACTTGCCCGCGTAGGGGCGGAAGTTCTCCATCCTCTGCTGGGCGACCTTGAATTTCGAGGCCGCCACCATGTTCATGGCCTTCGTGATCTGCTTCGTCTTCTGGACGGCGGCTATCTTTCTCTTAATGTCCTTTAACGCGGCCATTAAATTCTCCCTAAATTATCGAAACTTTTTCTTGGCGGCCCCATCAGGCGGCGAAGATCGAGTCGAACTCCGTGAGGACCTCTTTCATCTTCTTCTCCAGATCCGGGCTGATGACCTGCTGCTCGTCGATCTCCCTCATGATCTCCGGGTATTTACCCTTGACGAAGGAGAGGAGCTGGGGCTCGTAATCCTTGATGCGGTCCACGGGGTACTTGTCCAGGAAACCCCTGGTGCCGGCGAAGAGGATGACGACCTCCTCGGCGAGGGACATGGGCTGGAACTGGGGCTGCTTGAGGATTTCCACCAGGCGCACGCCGCGGTCGAGCTGGGCCTGCGTGGCCTTATCGAGATCGCTGCCGAACTGGGCGAAGGCGGCCAGCTCGCGGTACTGGGCCAAATCGAGCTTCAGGGTACCCGCCACCTGCTTCATCGCCTTGACCTGGGCGGCGCCGCCGACGCGGGAGACGGAGAGACCGACGTTGATGGCGGGACGGATGCCCGAATAGAAGAGGCCGGGCTCCAGGTAGACCTGACCGTCCGTGATGGAGATGACGTTCGTGGGGATGTAGGCCGAAACGTCGCCCGCCTGGGTCTCGATGATGGGAAGCGCCGTGAGGGAACCGGCGCCGAGCTCGTCGCTGACCCGGGCCGCCCGCTCGAGGAGGCGGGAGTGGTTGTAGAAGATGTCTCCCGGGTAGGCCTCCCGTCCGGGGGGACGGCGGAGGAGGAGGGAGATCTGGCGGTAGGCCACGGCCTGCTTGGAGAGGTCGTCGTAGATGATCAGGGCGTCCTGGCCGCGGTCGCGGAAATACTCACCGATGGAGCAGCCGGCGAAGGCCGAGATGTACTGGAGCGTCGCCGGGTCGCTGGCGCAGGCGGAGACGACGCAGGTATAGGAAAGGGCGTCGTATTTCCTCAGGTTCTCCACGACCTGGGCGACGGTGGACTTCTTCTGCCCGATGGCCACGTAGATGCACTTGATCCCCGTGTCCTTCTGGCGGATGATGGCGTCGATACAGATGGCCGTCTTGCCGATCTGGCGGTCGCCGATGATCAGCTCGCGCTGGCCTCTCCCGATGGGCGTCATGGCGTCGATGGCCTTGAGGCCGGTGTACATGGGCTGATTGACGGGCTTACGGGCGATGACGCCGGGGGCGACCATCTCGATGCGGCGGAACTCCGTCGCCTCGATGGGGCCCTTGCCGTCGAGGGGGGCGCCGGTGGCATCGATGACGCGGCCCAACACCGCCTCGCCGACGGGGACCTGGGCGATCTTGCCCGTCCTCTTGACGATGTCACCTTCCTTGATGTGGGTCACCTCACCGAGGACGGCGACACCGACGTTGTCCCGCTCCAGGTTCAGGACCATGCCCAGGATGCCGCCGGGGAACTCGAGGAGCTCCATGGCCATGGCGTTCTGGACGCCGTAGACACGGGCGATACCATCACCGACGGAGAGGACCGTACCTGTCTCGCTAATATCGAGTTTTCTCTCGTAGTCCTTTATCTGTTTGGATATGATTTCGCTGATTTCTTCTGCCCTGATGCTCTCCATGCTCTATCGTTCCTCCCCTAAGAGATTCCTTATATTGTTCAGTTGGGTCCTGATACTGTTATCGTACAGGGTGTCACCGACCCTGACGACGATGCCCGCCAGGAGAGAGGGATCTTCCGTGACGGTCATCTGGACCCTTTTGCCCGTCTGGGCCTCGAGGCCGGATTGGAGCTGCGCCTTGAGCTCGTCCGAGAGGGGGAAAGCGGTCTTTACGTTGACGCGCACCGTGTGCAGCGCCTCGTCCATCATCTCCCGGTAGCACTCCACTATATCCCTCAGGATGACGATGCGACGCTTGTCCGTGAGGAGCTTGATGAAATTGGCCGTGATCCCCGAGATATTGATCTTCTTGAGGATGCTCTCCACCACCGCCTTCTTCTCGGCCTGGTCGAAAACGGGGTTGGCGAGGAAGCCTTTCAGATCCTCGTTGCCCTCGACGATGGAGAGGAACCCGTTCAATTCGTTGTAGTATTCCTCGAGCCGCCTCTCCTCCTCGGCGATCTCGAAAAACGCCCGGGCATACCTCTTGGCAATGGTACTACCGATCAATGTTTAATCACCACCTTATCGAGATAGTCTCTGACCATGTTCTCATGATCTTCTTTCGTGATGCTGCGTTTGAGGAGTTCCTCGGCCATGCGCACGGAGAGCTGCACGGCCTCGGCGCGCAGGGCGTTGCTGGCCGCCTTGAACTCCTGCTCCATCCGCGCCTTCGTGTCCTCCTCGATCTTCACGGCCGCCTTCTTGGCGTCCTCGATGATCTTTTCCTTCTCCGCCAGGCCCTGGGCCTTGATCATCTCCACGATACCGTCGATCTCGTCCGTGGCCTTCTCGAGCTTGGCCGTGTATTCCTTGTACTTCTCCTCCGCCTCCCTCTTGGCGGCCTCGGCCTGCTCCAGGGCCGCCTTGATGTCGTTGTGGCGCCCCGTGAAGAACTCCTTGATCTTCTTAGCCGAAAGCCACCAGAGGAACGCGGCGAGGACGGAAAAATTCAGGACCCTCCAGCCGAAATCGATCCATTGAGCCTTCGCGTCTCCCCCGTGTTCCCCGCCTCCGGCGGCGTAGGCCGCCAGGGAGAGCGACAGGACCAGCCCTGCGGGGGCCAGCAGGACCAGCAACCTCTTTCCCGGGAACCTTCCTTTCATCAGATACTCCTTCCCAAAACCTTCTGGGCGATCTCCGCCGATATCTTCTCCGACTGCCGGGCCAGGACCTTTCTCGCCTCCTCGATCTCCTTGGCGACCCGGGCCTGAAACTCCGCCATCATGGCCGGGATCTTGGCGCGCTGGGCGTCGATAATGGCCTTCGCCTGATCGGCGGCCTCCTTGAGGATCTCCGATTTCCGGTTCATGGCGTCCACCTTGGCCAGGCGGAGCTTCTCCTCGTACTCGGCCACCTTGTCCTCCACGGTCTTGTTGAGGCGTTTGACCTCGTCGTCCGCTTCCTGAAGACGCCGCTTCCGGTTTTCGATGGCGGCCAAGATGGGTTTGTAGAGAAGAACGTTCAGGATAACGATGAGAACCAGAAAGTTAACCATCTGGACCCAAATGGTTACGTCAAGGTTTACCACGACTTCGACCTCTCCATCGTTTTTTCGAACAAAAAAAACCGAGTGGTTGTTGCCTCCACCCGGCATGGTCAGACACTGTAGGCCCCTACTGTTACCTCTTCATCAGTATTATAACGTAACGCGCTACATACGCGGACGGGACACCTGGTGGAAAACAACTTAGGAAACCTCCCTTGCCGAAAGCGCGGTGTATAAATCACAAGTTCCCCCCCTTGTCAAGGAATTTTTGGCCGCCGAGGCCCTCATGATTGGAGGATGAACCTCCGGGTGCTGATGTTCAGGAGGATGCCCACGGCCGTCATCAACATCACCATCGCCGATCCCCCGTAGCTGAAGAAGGGGAGGGGGACACCGACCACGGGGAGCAAACCCAGCACCATGCCCATGTTGATGAAGGCACCCCAGAAGATCAGGGCGGTGATGCCGTAGGCGACGAGGGTCCCCAGGTAGTCCCGGGAATGAAGGGCGATCCTCAGTCCCCAGACGACCAGGAGGGTGAACATGGCCAGGAGAATGACCCCGCCGAGAAAACCCCACTCCTCGGCGAAGACGGAGAAGATGAAATCCGTCTGCTGTTCCGGCAGAAACTTCAGTTGCGTCTGGGTACCCTTGAGAAAGCCCTTGCCCAGGACACCGCCCGAACCGACGGCGATCATGGACTGGATGATGTGGTAGCCAGACCCGAGGGGGTCCCGGTAGGGGTTGATGAAGGTCAGGATCCTTTCCTTCTGGTAATCCTTAAGGAAAAACCAACCCATGGGTACCAGGACGGCCGTGACGGCCGTGACCGTCACCAGGTCCCGCCACCTGATGCCGACGACGGGGATAAAAGAGACGAAGAGGATGAGGAGCATCAGGGCGGTCCCCAGATCGGGCTGCCTGAGGATCAGGACGAGGGGCAGGACACAGATGGCCAGGGGCGGCAGGAGTTCCTTGAGGGTATAGGAGCGGGGACTGGGATGGTCGTTGAAATACCTGGCCAAGGCCAAGATCATGGTCAGCTTCACCATCTCCGACGGCTGGAAGGAAAAGCCGGCGATGTTGATCCAGCGCTGGGAACCGTGGGTCGTGTGGCCGTAAAAGAGGACGATCACCAAGAGGATCACGGACAAGGCGTAGATGACGTAGGCCCAGGAGGCGATGAAGCGGTAGCCGAGGAAAAAGGCGATCACCATGCCGCACAGCCCCATGAGGAGCCACTGGGACTGCCTGACGAAGAGGGCGGATGTCTTGTCGTGGAGAAGGCTGAAACCCGTACTGTAGATGTTCACGAGGCCCAGGAGGCAGATGGCCAACACGAGGGCCAAAAGGAACCAGTCTAAATTGCCCCACAGGCCTCGATCCAGTCTCATCGACGCCCCCCCTCTCCGGCCTTGTCCTCGAAATAGGCGTCGATCACCTTCTTCGCCACCGGTGCCGCCGCCCCCCCTCCATGGCCTCCGTGTTCCACCACGACGGCGACGACGATCTCGGGATCCCTAAAGGGCGCAAAGCCCACGAACAGGGCGTGATCCTCGTAACGTTTGCCCCTTTTCCTCCCCCCCGGTGTCTCGCCGACGACCTGGGAGGTCCCCGTCTTGCCCGCCACGTCGCCCTGGGGCCGGCGTGCCGCGCCCCCCGTGCCACCCCCTTCGTTGACGACACCCCAAAGGGCCTTGCGGAGGCGGCGGAGGTTCTCCTCGCCGATGGGGACGACACCCCGCCGCTCGGGGGGGAAGGCCTTGATCACCCGGCCGTCGGCCGTCTCGATCTGTCTGATCAGCCGCGGCCGCCACAGGGTCCCCCCGTTGGCGAGGGCGCCATAGGCCACGGCCAGCTGGAGGGGCGTGGTCAAGGTGTAACCCTGTCCTATGGAGGTCAGCAGGGTCTCGCCGGTATGCCAAGGCCTCTTGAACCGCTTCTCTTTCCAGACGGCGGTGGGGATCAGCCCCTTCTTCTCCCGGGGCAGGTCGATGCCGGTAAAATCCCCGAGACCGAACTGTCGGGCATAGCGGGCGAGGCGCTCCTCGCCCAGAAGCCTTCCCACCTGATAGAAGAAAACGTCACATGACTCGACGATGGCCCGATGGAGGTTGACCCAGCCGTGGCCGCCCCGGTTCCAGCAACGGAACTGACGGTTCCCCATCTCGAGGGCGCCGCGGCAGAAAAAACGGGTGTCATCCTTCAAGATCCCCTCCTGGAGGGCGGCGGCGGCGACGATGAGCTTGTAGGTCGAACCGGGGGGGTACTGACCGGAGACGACCCGGTTCTCCAAGGGCGCGAGGGGGTTGCGGGACAATTTCACCCAGTCCCCGGCGGAGATACCCCCCCGGAAGAGATTCGGGTCGAAGGAGGGGGAGCTGACCAGGGCCAAGATGGAACCGTCCCGGGGATCCATGGCGACCACGGCGCCCGGCCTGCCGTTGAGGCCCTCCCAGGCGGCCCTCTGTATCCTCCGTTTCACCGTCAACTGGACGTTGTAACCGCTGACGGGCTCGACGCGGCCCAAAGACCTCACCACCCGCCCCGCCGCGTTGACCTCCACCTGTTCCATCCCGCTGCGGCCCCCGAGATAGGGCTCGAGATATTTCTCGACCCCGTCTTTGCCCACTATGTCACCGGGCCCGAAATGGTCCCCCTCCGCCTGTTCGAGCTCCTCCTTGCTTATCTCCCCCGTGTACCCGAGGAGATGGGCCATGACCTCCCCCTCGGGGTAATCACGACTCGGGCTCACCTCCACGATCAAACCGGGGAGGTCGAGGGCGTGGCCCTCGATCACGGCCACCTTGGCCAGGGAGATGTCCCGTTCGATGCAAACGGGGACAAAGGCCCTGGTCTTGCCGGACGGCGGGTTTTCGTTGGCGATCTTGAGACCCCTCTCCTCGTATAGACGCCTCACCTTCTCTATCACCGGACCGATGTCCATAACCCGGGGGGGGATATAGACCAGATCGAACGAGGATTTGTTGTCCACCAGGACGTTGCGGTCGCCGTCCAAGATCAGTCCCCGGTACGGTTTGATCTTGCGCAGGCGGACGCTGTTGCTCTCCGACCGCTCCCTGTACTCCTCCCCCCTGACGATCTGCATGTAGGCCAGGCGGACGGCCAGGAGGGAAAAGGCCAGCAGGACCGCCCAGAGGACGTAACGGAAGGGTCTCCTCAGGTCGGCGGGGTCCCTCTCATTTAAGCGACCGTTCATAACCCCCCATGCGGATGAAAAAAACCTCGAAGAGCTGGAACAGGAAGGGGCTGATAAGGCTCACCAGGACCAGCTGGGGGAGAAAAAAGCGCCACAGGTCGTAGGAGACGTCCTTGCCTAAGACCCAGCCGCTCATGACGAAGAGGAGGAAACCCTCCATGAGACCGCCGACGAAGGTGATCAAGACGAGGGTCCATCTCTCCTCCGTGTAGAGGCGCGGGGAAACGAAGGAAAACAGGCAGAAGACGACGTAATAGATCGTCATGTAGAAACCCGAGGGGGTCCCGCAGAGGCAATCCATCAAGAAACCGGCCATCCCCGTCGCTACGGCCCCCTTGAGGACGTCCATGCGGAGGGCGGCGAATATGACAAGGGCCAGGGAAACCTCGATGTTGACGAGGTTGAAGGCCAGATAAACCCCGAGGGAATGTTGCAGGACCACAAGGGCCAAAAGGACCGGCAACAGGAGGAGGTAAAACGTCATCGACCGCCCCCCTTGGCCGGGACGAGGATCAGCACCTCCTCCAGCTTGGAGAAGTCGACGGCCGGGAGGACCTCTATCCTTTGAAACATCCCCCCGACGCCCCGGTCCGCCCCCGAGACCTTGCCCAACAGGTAACCCTTGGGGAAGATCCCGCTTAATCCGGCGGTGAGGACATTCTCACCCGGTTTGATCTCCTCCGTCTTGGCGACGTATTTCATCAAGCAGACGCCGCCCCTGTCTCCCTGGAGGATGCCCTGGGTCCTGGGACCCTCGAGAAAGCAATCCACGTTGCTGTTGCTGTCGGTGATGAGGAGGACGCGGGAGACATGCCAGGAGGCCTCGATCACCCGCCCCACGACGCCCCGGTCGGCCAGGACGGCACACCCCTTGGCGACGCCGTGCACGGTCCCCTTGTTGACCAGGACGGTCTTGAGGACCCCTTTCTGGTCCTTCCCGATGACTTGGGCGGCTACGGACCGGTGCGCCCCCTCTTCCTGAAGCTGGAGGATTTTCTTGAGGCGCCGTCCCTCCTCGTACCCCTCCCGGTACCGGATCAGGAGGTTGGCCAGCTCGGCGTTCTGGGCCTTCAGGGCGCGGTTCTCCGCCTCCAGGCCCACGAGGAAGACATAGCGGCCCCAGATCCCCCTCATGGCGTCTATGGGCAGACGCAAGATGCCGTCGAGGGGGGCGCAGACGTCGAGGACCAGACGTCGTATCAGCCCCGGCTCCGAGGAGCGCAGGGCACCGAGGGCGAAGACCAAAACGACCGCGGCCCCGACAACTGACAAGACGATGACCTTGCGGTATTTTCCAGGAGGCATCATCACCCGGGTTCCATGCACCCTTGACTCTCCACCCGCCTCATCCCGCCGCCGGGCAGAGGGAGGGGCGAGACGGGGGAGGATGGGAGGTCGAGGTCCCCGATCAGACCTGGAGGGTGACCTCTTTCAGGATATCGAGCTGGTCCAAGGCCATACCGGCCCCTCGGGCGACGGTGGAGAGGGGGTCTTCGGCGACCACCACGGGCAGGCCCGTTTCCTCCCTGATCAGGACGTCCAGGTTTCTCAAGAGGGCGCCACCCCCCGTCAAGACGATGCCCCGGTCGACGACATCCCCCGCCAGCTCGGGGGGGGAGTTCTCCAGGGCGTCCTTGATGGTATCGACGATCAGGCTGATGGGTTCCGCGATGGCCTCCCGCACCTCCTCCGAGTTGATCTCGATGATCTTGGGGATGCCGGAGATGAGGTCCCTCCCCTTGACGTCGATGGTGCGGATCTCCTTTTCGGGATAGGCACAACCGATGGTGGTCTTGATGATCTCACCCATCCGCTCGCCGATGAGTAGGCTGTACTTCCTTTTTATATATTGGACGATCTCCTCGTCGATCTTGTCCCCGGCGATACGCAGCGACTTGGCGTACACGATCCCCGACAGGGAAATGACGGCCACCTCCGTCGTCCCCCCGCCGATGTCCACGATCATGGAACAGGTCGGCTCCGTGATGGGGAGGCCGGCGCCGATGGCGGCCGCCATGGGTTCCTCGATCAGGTAGATCTCCCTGGCACCCGCCGACTCCACCGTCTCCTTCACGGCCCGCCGCTCCACCTGGGTGATCCCCGAAGGGACGGACACGATGATCCGGGGACGGACGAGGGTGCGGCGGTTGTGAACGCTCAGGATGAAGTGCCTGAGCATGGCCTCCGTGATCTCGAAGTCGGCGATGACCCCGTCCCGCATGGGCCTGATGGCCATGATGTTGCCGGGCGTCCGCCCCAACATCTTCTTGGCCTCCGCGCCCACGGCCAGGACCTTCTTGAAACCCTTGGCGTCCTTGTGGACGGCCACCACGGAAGGCTCGCTCAAGACGATCCCCTTGCCCTTGACGTAGACCAGCGTGTTGGCCGTGCCCAGATCTATCGCCAAATCGCTGGAGAATTTACCCAAGATGAAATCGAACAGCACCCTCTCAACCTCCCTTATGACTCACCCCGCCCCCGCCGCCGATCCGTCACGTCTTTACGCCCCCGACGGGGGAGGACCCTGGTGAGGGAAACGCCGTCCCCTATAACGTATTTCCCCCGGCCAGGCAATCCTTTTTTCGAGAAAATGATTTGCAATTTCAGGGATTCTATATTAGTGAACCCGTCTTTCAAGGGAACGGTCAGCGAGGGGGTCAGGCCATGCTCGAGATCATGCGCAAACACGCCAAGAACTGGATCATGAAGGTCCTGCTCGGCATCATCATCGTCGTGTTCATCTTCTACTTCGGCTCGACGGCGGGACGGAAGAAGGCCGAAACCATCGTCTCCGTGGACGGCAAGGCCATCAGCGTCCTGGAGTTTCAGAAGGAGTACCGCGACCTCATGGAGTCCTACCGCCAGCGCCTGGGGGGGAAACTGCCGGACGAGCTGCTGAAGTCCAAGGAGATGAAGCAGCAGGTCCTCGACAACCTCGTCAACCAGGCGATCCTCCTGAAGAAGGCCCAGGAGCTCAAGATCGACGTCACCGACGAGGAGTTGTCCTCGTTCATCACCTCCCTCCCCGCCTTCCAGAGGCAGGGGCGATTCGACGAGCGCCTCTACCAGCAGGTCCTGAAGATGCACAGAATGACCCCGGAAGACTTCGAGATCCTCCAGAAACGGAACCTCACGGCCCTCAAGCTTCAGGAACTGATCCAGGACGCCGCCCACGTTACCGACCAGGAGATCCTCGATTTCTACCGGGCCCGCAACGACCGGGTGAACCTCACCATGGTCAAGGTCCCCCTGGCCCCTTTCCGCAGGGAGATTCACCCCTCCCGGGGGGAACTCGAGGAATACCTGAAGGAAAACAGCGCCGCCTTCCGCGTGCCCGAGGAGATGAGGGTCAAGTACGTCTTCTTCGGGGCCCAGGATTTCGGCCGTCGCGTGACGGTGACGGAGGAGGAGATCAGGGAGGCCTACGGGCGCCAGAGGCCGGCCAAGGCGGGGGCGAAGGAGGGACCGACGAAGGCGGAGCGGGAGAGGATCGCCGCCGAGCTCCGCCGCGCCCGGGGCATGGCCGAGGCCTTCAAGGAGGCCAAGAAGGCCCACGACATCATCTACCAGCGGGACAACTTCGAGGAATACTTAAGCCGCCTCGGCCTGACGGTGGAGACGACACCCTTCTTCTCCTCCCGGTCCGTCCCGCCCCCCCTCAGGGGGATCAAGGACCTGGAGAGGCAGGTCCTCCCCCTCCAGAAAAACGATCTGAGCCCCGTCCTCCAGGGGGACAACGGTTACTTCCTCCTCAAGGTGGCGGAGAAGAGGCCTTCCCACACCCCGCCGTTCGGGGAGATCGAGGAGGAGCTGAGGCGCCGCGTCACGGACCGGAAGGCCCAGGCGTTGGCCAGGGAGGAGGCCCTGCGCCTCATCGAGAGGATGAAAAAGGGCGAGGCCCTGGCCAAGCTCGCCCGGGAGCGGGCCCTACCCATGGAGGAGACGGGTCTGTTCCCCCTCTTTGCGCCGCCGGCGAAACTCGGCCCCGCCACGGGACCCCTCATGTCCCACCTCTCGCGCCTCTCCCCGAGCCGTCCCTGGGTGGATGAACCCCTCCCCGCCCCCGACGGTTACGTCGTCATCCAGCTCAAGGAGCGGGAAAGGGCGACGGAGGAGGGCCTGGACAAGCAACGGGAGGTCCTGCGGGAGACCCTGAGGGCCGTGAAGCGGAGCGAACTCATCGGCGCCTGGATCGAAGAGACGAGAAAGGGGATGGTCAAGGAGGGGAGGATCAAGTACTACCAGGAGGTCAAGGACCTGTAGAGGAGGCGGTCGGCGCGATCTGCCGCCTCAACGGCCCCGGCATTCCGACCTGCCCCGGCCGCGTCCGCCCGTCTCCTCCTTCGTGAGCTTACCCCCCTCGAAGGTGAGGATGTAGATGAAATCGCCCTCGCCGCAGTTGTAGGTCCACTGCTCCACCGTCTTGGTCTTCTTGGCCCTTTTCCCCCTCGTTTTCGCCCCGTAGGTCTCCTCCCTCGCCCCCACCTTCTCCTTGAGGGTCGGGGCCCCGCATTCCAGGAGGACTTTCGCCTTCGTGTCCCCCACGGTCACGAGGGAGTCACCGCAGCGAAAGGCCTCGGCGGGGGCCGCCAGGACCAGGGCGGCGGCCAGGAGGAACGGGCTTCCTCTGAGCATGATCTTCACCCCTTCTTGTAGAGACCGTTGTTGATGATGTAGTGACGGACCGGATCGGGCGTCAGATAGGTGATGGACTTCCCCTCCTCGACCCTCTTGCGTATCCGCCCCGAGGCGATGTCCAGGAAGGTCACCTCCCGGAAAAAGATATAGTATCCCGTGGGGCCCAGGAAACCGTCCTTCTCGGGGGAATAGGAGAAGTCCCTCGTGAAGTCGGCGGGGAGGATGGCCTCCAGCCCCCTGTTCTCGTAACCCGGGCGGGTCATGACGACGAAATGGCACAGGAGGAGAAGGCGGCGCCAGTCCTTCCAGGTCTGGATGGCGTGGAAGGCGTCCTGGCCGCAGATGAAATACAGCTCGAGGTTCTTCATGTACCGCTGGAGGATGTACTCCACGGTCTCCACGGAGTAAGACACGCCCCCCCGGACCTTCTCCACGTCGGAGAAGGAGAAGGAGGGATTGTTTTCGATGGCCAGACGCACCATCTGCTCCCGGTGGTAGAAGGGGGTGATCTCCCCGTCTATCTTGTGGGGCGGCCTGGCCGCCGGGACGAAGATGACGCGGTTGAGGTCGAAGATCTCCAAGACCTCCTCGGCGCACCGGAGATGACCGATATGGATGGGGTCGAAGGTCCCCCCGAGCAATCCCCATTTCATGTTCTCACCTGACCGTTGCCGTAGATGATAAACTTCGTCGTCGTCAGTTCCTCCAGACCCATGGGGCCGAAGGCGTGGAGCTTGGTGGTGCTGATGCCGATCTCGGCCCCCAGGCCGAGCTCGAAACCGTCGGAGAAGCGGGTGGAGGCGTTGACGAGGACCGTCGAGGAGTTGACCTCGTTGAGGAAACGCTGGGCGTTTGCGTAGTCCCCCGTGAGGATGGATTCCGTGTGGAGGGAGCCGTAGCGGGCGATGTGGGCCATGGCCTCGTCGATGTCCCTGACGACCCGCACGGCCAGGATGAGGTCGAGGTATTCCTCGTACCAGTCCTCCTCCCGGGCCGTCTCCACCTTCACCTTTCCCGCCAGGATCCGCCTCGTCTTCTCGCACCCCCGGATGACGACGCCGGCCTTCCTCAGGGCGCGGGCCAGGGGGGGGAGGATCCTCTCGGCCGCCCCCTCGTGGACCAGGAGGGTCTCCATGGCGTTGCAGACCCCCGGCCGCTGGGTCTTGGCGTTCAGGCAGACCCTGACGGCCATGTCGAGATCGGCGCTCTCGTCGATGAAGATGTGGCAGACCCCCTTGTAGTGCTTGATGACGGGGATCCGCGAGGCCCTCACGACGGCCCGGATCAGTTCCTCGCCGCCCCGGGGGATGATGAGATCGACGAGGTCCTCCAGCTCCAACAGGGCGTTGACGGCCTTCCGGTCCGTGACGGGGACCACCTGGACGGCCGCCTCGGGGATGGGGGACTCCTTCAGGACGCCCCTGATCACCTCCCCGACGGCCATGTTGGAGTGGTGGGCCTCGGAACCGCCCCGGAGGATGACGGCGTTGCCCGACTTGAGACAGAGGGCCGCCGCGTCGGCGGTGACGTTGGGCCGGGATTCGTAGATGATGCCGATGACCCCCAGGGGGATCCTCATCCGTCCCACGATCAGGCCGTTGGGCCGGCGCCACATGGAGGTCACGCGGCCCACGGGGTCGGGAAGGGCCGCCACCTCTTCGAGACCCGCCGCCATGGCGAGGATGGTCTTTTCCCCCATGACGAGGCGATCGATGAGGGCGGCGGGCAGGCCGGCTTCCCGGGCCTTTTCCACGTCCCTGCGGTTCTCTTCCATGAGGTAGGAGGCCCGGTCCCTCAGGGCCTCGGCGATCCGGCGCAGGGCCAGGTCTTTCACGTCCGTCGCGGTACGGGAGAGGACCGCCGCGGCCTCCTTGGCCCTTTCCCCCATACCCCGCACAAGGGAAGTCAGTTCCACAAAAAGCCCCTTCCGTAGCCAAACCCCGTTGACAAAGGGGTTTTTCATCGTCTATGACGGGCGGCGTTACGACTTTTGTCGAAACTATTACACAAGGAAAAGACGGCCTGTCAAGGCGAAAGGGGCGAGGGTGTCGGCACGGGAGAAGGATCTCTGCATCAGGGCGGGCGACAGGGCCCGGGAGATGATCATGGACGGAGGCTTCTCCCTGGACGCCGTGAGGACCTACGTGGGCCCCGCCGTGGGGCCGCGGTGGCTCGTCGCCTCCGGCTTCGACCTCACCCTCATGAAGAACGACCTCCTGGGCAGGCAAAGACCCGTGCTCCTGGCGGGGGCCTCGGCGGGGGCTTGGCGCTTCGCCGCCTGGATCCAGCCGGAGAGGGAAAAGAGCCACCTGGCCCTGAGGGAGGCCTACATCACCGCCACTTACTCCCGTCGGGACACCCCCGCGACGGTGCGCGCCTCTCTGGCCTCCATCATCGACAGGGCCGTCGAGGACGACGCCGTGCCCTTCGCCCTGGCCGACGGGCGCCACCGCCTCGCCGTCACGACGGCCCGGGCGAAAAACCTTGCCGCCGCCTTCTTCTCGCCCCTGCAAAGACTGGGTTTCTACGCGGCCTTCGCCCTCAACGCCCTCGATCGCCGATTTTTAAACCTCTTCGTCGAGCCCGTGGTCTTCTACACGGGACCCAAGCCGCCCCCCTTCACCCTCCTCAGGGGCTTCGAGGGCCGCCACTTCCCCCTGACGGAGATCAACTTCAAGACCGTCCTCGTCGCCACGGCGGCCATCCCCCTCGTCGTCGAGGGGGTGAGGGACATCTACGGGGCCCCCTACGGCGTCTACAGGGACGGCGGCCTCACGGACTATCACCTGGCCCGCGACTACGGCGGAGGCGAAGACGGTGTGACCCTCCTGTTCCACCATCAGGACAGGATCGTCCCGGGATGGCTCGATCGACGCCTCAAGCGGAGGTCCCCGCCGCGGGAGGCCCTGTCCTCCCTCCTGATGGTCCACCCCTCCCCGGAATTGGTCGCCTCCCTCCCCTTGGGCAAGGTCCCGGAGAGGGACGATTTCGTCGCCTTCATGGATCGGCCGGGGGAGAGGATCGAGAACTGGCGCCTGGCCGTGGAGAGGACCTCCCACCTCGGGGAGGTCTTCTGCGACCTCATCGAGAGCGGACGCATCAGGGACGTCCTTCTACCCCTGGCGACCCCTTGAGGCGGAGGGACGACGAGGCGACGATGGCCGATCCCAGGCCGTCCGGTGAACGCGAACCTTCGCGGGGCCCCGAGGCCGACCCCCTCGACCTGAAGTCCTGTCGTCTCTGCCCCCGCCGGTGCGCCGTGGACCGCACGGCGGGGGAAAAGGGCTTCTGCGGCCTCGGCGACGGCATCGTCCTGGCGGGGGCCTGGCCCCACTTCGGCGAGGAGCCGCCCATCTCGGGCGAGAGGGGCGCGGGGACCCTCTTCTTCTCCTCCTGCAACCTCCGCTGCCCCTTCTGCCAAAACCACCAGATCAGCCATCGCCCCCGGGGGAAAAACGTCACGGTGGACGAGCTGGCCTCGATCATGCTGGACCTCCAGGAACGTGGCTGTCACAACGTCGAGGCCGTGACCCCCACCCCCCAGATGCCCCTCGTCCTGGCCTCCCTGAGGCGGGCCCGGGAGCGGGGCCTGCGGGTCCCCTTCATCCACAACAACGGCGGCTACGAGGACCCGGCGTTGATCCGCTCCCTCAAGGGGGCCGTGGACATCTACCTGCCCGATCTCAAGTTCGCCTCGGAAGAGAGGTCCGCTTTCTACGCGGGGGTCCGGGACTACCTCCCCCGGGCCGTCGCCGCCATAAGAGAGATGGCCTCCCAGGTCGGCGACCGTCTCGAGACGGACCGCGGCGTGGCCGTCCGCGGCCTCCTGGTCCGCCACCTCGTCCTGCCCGGGGACACGGCCAACAGCCTGGCCGTCCTCAAGATCATCCGCTCCGAGATCTCACCCCGGGTGCCCCTCAGTCTCATGGCCCAGTACAGCCCCGTCGCCGCCGTCCGCGGCCACCCCACCCTCGGCCGGAGGGTCCGGGCGGACGAGTACGAAGAGGTCCTGGAGGCGGCCCTCGACATGGGCTTCGAGGAGTTGTATATACAGGCCGTGGACGAGCGGGACCTCGTGCCCGACTTCGACCGGGAAGAACCGTTCGCTTGGTACAGGGGGCAATGAACGATCTCTACGGCCTGGGAAAGATCCTTCTTTTCATCGGCCTGCTGACGGCCGGTCTGGGCCTGGTCCTCCTCCTGGCGGGGAAGATACCGTGGCTGGGCCGCCTCCCCGGCGACATCTATTTCCGGGGCGAGCGATTCACCTTCTACTTCCCCCTGGCGACGAGCCTCGTCATCAGTGTCGTCCTCTCCCTCCTCCTGTGGTTCATAGGCAGGAAGTGACCTAACCCCAGAGGACCAGGCCCGTCTCCATCTTCGAGGCCAACAGGGGGTGATGGGGAAGGACGCGGACGCCGTAACGGTAAGGGCCGTTGGAGGGGACGCGGTACTGGGTGCTGAAGGTGAGGACCCCGCTGGCCTCTTGGGTCTTGACGAGGGGCACCTTTTCCGGTTCGCCGACGAACCCGTCGGGACCGGCGAGGCCGATGACGAGCTCCACGAGGATCTCCTCCTCCCTCAGCTTGCCGGGATCGACGCGGGCGCTCACCGTCAGGGGCTCGTCGACGGTCACCGTCTCCCCGTGGATCCCCTCCACCGAGATCTCCAGGAGCTTCAAGGACGAGAAACGCATGGGGATCTTGGTCTTCCACTCCCCCAGCTCCCTGGCCACGCGGAAGGAATCCCTCGTCTGCTCCGCCTCCCGCCGGGCCGCCGGCTCGTACATCAACCGCAGGTACTCCTCGATCATCCTATCGGTGTTGAAGAAGAAACCGAGGGTCTCCATGGACCGCTTGACCATGGCCAGCCACTTGACGGGGATCCCCGAGGCGTCCCGGTCGTAGTAGAGGGGAATGACGACGTTCTCCAGGAGGTGGTAAAGGGAGAGGGCGTCCTCCCGGTCGACGTCGCCGTTTTCCTCCCGATACCCCCGCCGGACGGGACCGATGGTCCAGCCGTTGGTGCCGTCGTATCCCTCGACCCACCACCCGTCGGAGACGCTGAGGTTGAGGACGCCGTTGATGACGGCCTTCATCCCGCTGGTGCCGCTGGCCTCCAGGGGGCGCCGGGGGTTGTTCAACCATACGTCCACCCCCTGGACGAAGTGGCGGGCGAGGCGGATGTCGTAATTCTCCAGGAAGAAGATCTTCCCCCGGAACCTGTCCTGGCGGCTGAAGGCGATCACCTTCTCGATGAGGGCCTTCCCCATGCCGTCGTTGGGGTGGGCCTTGCCGGCGAAGACGATGTAGACGGGCCGGTGGGGGTTGTTGAGGATCCTCTCGAGACGGTCGGGGTCGGAAAAGATGAGATCGGCCCTCTTGTAGGGCGCGAAGCGTCTCGCGAACCCGATGAGGAGGGCGGCGGGGTTGATCATCGTCAACATCTCGTCCGGCCACGATCCCGCCCAGCCGTATCGGGCCCGGTTCTTGACGAGGTTCTCCTGGATCAGGTCCAGGGTCTTCTGCTTCAGTTCGTAGCGGACGCGCCACAGGGTGGCGTCGGGGATGTCCTGGATCCGCTGCCACCGCTCGGCGTCGTGGAGGTACCGATCCCAGTCCACGCCGAGGTAGGCCTCGAGGAGGGAACGCATCCGCGGGGCGATGAAGGAGGGGAGGTGGACGCCGTTGGTGATGTGACAGATGGGGACATCGGACACGTCGAAACCCTTCCAGACCTCCCGCCACATGTGACGGGCCAACTGTCCGTGGACGAGGCTGACGGCGTTGCTTCTGAAGCTCAGCTTGAAGGCGAGGATGTTCATGTAGAAGGCCTTCTCCTCCGGGCCGTCCCGGCGTCCCAATTCCCAGAACTGGGCCCACGACATGCCCGACCGTTTCACGAAGCCCGAGAAGTAGTGTTCCATCAGTTCCCGGGAGAACCTCTCGTTGCCCGCCTCCACGGGGGTATGGGTCGTGAAGACGGTGCTGCTGCGCACCACCTCGCAGGCCTCCTCGAAGGAGAGGCCCTCCTGTGTCATGAGGTTCTCGATCCTCTCGAAGATGAGGAAGGCGGAATGGCCCTCGTTGATGTGATAGACCCGGGGCTTGATGCCGAGCTTCTTCAGGAGACGGCACCCGCCGATCCCGAGCAGGATCTCCTGCTCGATCCGCGTCTTGGCGTCGGCGGCGTAGAGACGGGCCGTGATCCCCCGGTCCTGGACGGTGTTGCGGGGCACGTCCGAATCGAGGAGGTAGAGGGAGACCCTCCCCACCTTGATCTCCCAGATGTTGGCGTAGAGGGTCCGGCCGGGGAGGTCGATGGCGATCTGGACCTCCTTGCCCCACTCGTCCTGGACGATCCGGACGGGCATGGAGGAGAAGTCGTTTTCGGGATACAACTCGGCCTGGCGGCCCTCGTCGTCGATCACCTGCTGGAAATAACCGTTCTTGTAGAGGAGGCCCACCGCCACGAGGGGGACGGCCAGGTCGCTGGCCGTCTTGAGATAGTCCCCCGAGAGGGTGCCGAGGCCCCCCGAATAGATGGGGATACTCTCGTGGAGGCCGTATTCGGCGGAGAAATAGGCGATGGGCGACGATCGCCTGATCTCGGGGGCGACGGACAGACGGCGGCGGGGTCCCTTCTCGCCCATGTAGGCGTCGAACTGGCCGAGGATCTGGTTGTAGAGGCCCAGGTAGCTGGGGTTGGAGGCGGCCTCCTTCAGGATCTCCGGGGAAACCGTCTCGAGCATCCGCACGGGGTTGTTGCCCATATTCGACCAGAGCTTCAGGTCGAGGGTGGCGAAGAGGTCCAGGGCCCGGGGGTTCCACGTCCACCAGAGGTTGTAGGCCAACTCCCGCAGACGGGCGATGGGCTCCGGCAGGTTCGCCACGGCGGTGAAGGAGCGGAAATGGGGCTGGGTGGAGACGGAACCGGCGAAGACGTGACGGGTCGTCGCCTTCTCGGGGAGGGCGGTGAGGTTCTGGACCCGGACCTCGGCGATGGTGGCGGCCCTGCCGTAGGCCTCCAGATAGTAGCGGTAGAAATCGGACCAGGAGGCCAGCTGGGCCGCCCGGCGGGCGCTCTTCCTCCGCCGGTCCCGCTCCGCGTCGCTCCAGAGGATAAAATCCTTGAAGATGGCCACGAGGTGATCCTCAATGGAGGCCAGGGGCCGGCCCCGCCGTTTCAGGAGGATCACGCCGCCGGCCTCGCCCTCGCCCGTCGCGCCCTCCACCCAGATGCCGAATCCCGCCTGATCCGTCGTGACCGTCGGGACGCCGTAGGCGGCGCTCTCGAGGGGGGTGTAGCCCCAGGGCTCGTAGTAGGAGGGGAAGACCCCCAGGTCGCAACCGGAGAGGGCCTCGTAATAGGGGAGATTGACGAGGCCGTCGTGGCCGTTGAGATAGGCGGGGATGAAGATGACGCTGATGCGGTTGTTCGGCCCGTTTTTGAGGCCCAGGCGGCTGCAGGCCTGGAGGATGGGGTCGGCCGTCTCGTTTTCCAGGCGGTGGGTACAGATGGGGGCCGAGGCTGAGTCCCACCTGCCCCAGTCGTCCTTCAAGGCCGGGATCAGGTCCAGGTGCCCCCCGAGGACGAACATGTAGGCCAAGACCGGCGCCTCCATCTCCTCCCGGTCGAGGCGGCCCAGGGCGTTGAGGAAGATGTCCATGCCCTTGTTCCGGAACTCGTAGCGGCCGGAGATGGCGACAAGAAGCGTGTCTGGGCTGAACTCCCGCCTGAGGAACCGGGAGGCCGCCGCCAGGAGCCTCTCCCGGGCCTTCAGGGCCGGCCTCCGGTCGGAGGCGAGGTCCGGTATGCCCTCGATGTCGAGACCGTTGGGGGTGATGACGTCGGGACAGCGGCCGAGGAAGTTCTTCGCCTCCGTGGCGGTGATCTCGCTCACCGTCGTGAAGCAGTCGGCCTCACGGGCCGCGGCCGATTCCATGGAGTACTTCGCCGTCACGTTGTGGGCCGCCGCCTCCCGCTGGGGTGCGATCTGGTCCATGACGGCGTAGATGTCCATGCCGCTCCCCGCCAGGGCGCGGCCCAGGACGGTGGCGTGGGTCGTGAAGACCGTCCCCACCTCGGGGAGGTGTTTCTTCAGGTACAGGAGGCCCGCCCCGGTCATCCACTCGTGGAACTGGGCGACGGCCGCGAGGTGGTGGGGCCGGAGGTAGAGGTTGTAGAAGGTCTCGATGACCTCGCCGCAGGCGAAGCTGAACATGACGGGCTCCACGTAGTCCCACCCCCCGGCGATGGAATCGACGCCGAAGACCTCCCAGAGGCGGTAGAGAAGCTGATCCTTGTCGTACTTCCGGCCCGCCCCCACGAGGATGACCTTGGGTTCACCGGGGATCTTCCACCTCCCGAAACGGCAGGGGAGGTCCTTGATGGCCGTGCTCTCCCGCAGGCGGGTCCAGCAGGCCTCGTCGGTCTCCTCAAAATCGGTGTTCGTCTTCAGGTCGGGTCCCAACAGGACGTAGCGGTCGCCGAAGATCTTCGCCGCGTCCCTCACCTTGGTGGAAAGGACCGTGTGGATGCCGCCGATGCGGTTGCACACCTCCCAGCTGACCTCGAAGAGCCAGACCTTCTGAAAATCCTTCATCAAGGCGCCTCCTTGCGGACCTCTCTCGCGAAATCGTCCAAGACGTTCATGTAATTGATATAGGCGTCGTGGGGCGAGGCGTAGGGGTTGAAATACCCGTGGACCTCGCCGTCCCCCCGGCCCTTGGTGGACATGTAGTAGAAATGGTCCGACGTCTGGAGGCGGCGCCACGTCCCGTGGAGGCGGGAATCAAAACGCCCGCCGATGAGGGGCTCCAAGGAGTAAAGGGTCTCCAGGGCGTCCCTCTGCATGGCGTTACCCGCCCAGGCGCTCAGGTCCCGTTCCTGATCCGCCCAGGAGACCAACCGGGGGCAGGGGAGTTCACCCCCGTCGGGGACCAGGCAAGCCGCCTCCCTGATCGTCGCAAACACCCAGTCGTCTCCCTTGAGGACCTCCCCGGGCAGGGCCGCAAGGAAGGCGAAGATCCCCGTCTCTTCCCACTGGTGCTCGCCGAAGGTCTCGTAGTCCATGAAGAGGTTCACCACCCCCCCCTCCGCGCCGGCCCCCCGGATCCAGGCGGCGTACCTCTCGGCCGTCAGGGGGTATCCCTCCCAGTCCCGGCGGGAAAAGCGAAAGGCCACGTCGTCGGACAGGCGGGCGTTCCGCAGGAGGATCCTCATCCGGGGTCTCGCGGCCGGGCGGTAGGGGACGCCGGCGGTGCGACGGCCCAAGAGGTCCGGGGCGCCCTCGGCGAGGATCGCCTCGAAACCCAAATCCCCCGCCGCCGCCGCCACCTCGTCGCTGTAGATCAGCTCCGTGTGGCGGAAGGTGACCGGTCTGTGACCGAAGAGCCTCTCCACCCGCCCGGCGTGGTCCTCCACCTGTCTCACGAACTCCCTCGGGCTGTACACGAAGGCGAGGGAGTGGCTGTCCGTCTCCCCGAGGAACTCCACGGCCCCCGTCCCGGCCAGGGCCCGAAAGCTCTCCAGGACATCGGGACGCCAGAGTTCGAGCTGATCGAGGAGACAGCCCGAGAGGGACAGGGAGAAGCGGAACCGCCCGCCGTGGCCGTCTATGAGGCCCATCAGGAGGTCGTTGGCGGGGAGATAGCACCGCCGGGCGACCCTGTCGAGGAGGCGGCGATTCAGGGCCTCGTCCTCGTAAGGTCCCCCCTTTCCCACCTCGAGGTAGGGGTAGCGCCGGAGGCGGAAGGGCTGATGGGCCTGGAAATAGAGACAGACGGCGGGCATCCGTCACGCCCCCCCTCCCCGGAGCCCTTCCAGGACGGCCATGATCCGCCCGGACGCCGCCTCCCACGTGAGTCCCTTGATTTCCTCCCTTGCCTTCCGCGCCATCTCCCGCCGGAGGGCCGGGTCCCTCAGGAGGTCCACGATCCTTCCCGCCATGGCCGCCGCATCGGAGCAATCGACCTTGACGGCGCTTTCGACGACCTCGGCCACGCCGGAGGTACGGGAGACGCAGACGGGGACGCCGCGGACGAGGGCCTCGAGGGCCGCCAGGCCGAAGGGCTCGGAGACGCTGGGCATCACCAAAAGATCGCTTTCGGAGAGGATCCTCTCCAGGTCCTCCCCCTCGAGAAAACCCGTGAACCGGAACCGCCGGCCGATCTTCAGTTCCGCCACCCTCTCCACCATGCGGGGCAGCAAATCCCCCGTCCCGGCCATGACGAAGGTCACCTCGGGCATCTCCCCCAGGACGCGGGCCGCCGCCTCGACGAAGTACTCCGGGCCCTTCTGGTAGGTGACGCGGCCCAGGAAAAGGACGACCTTCTCTTCCCCTTCCCCGCGGACGGCGGGGAGGGGCCTTGCCGGTTCATCGACGCCGTTGTGGACCACCACGACCTTCTCCTCCGCGATGCCGTGGAGGCGCACGATCCGCTCCTTCGTGTAACGGCTCACGGCGATGACGACATCGGCCGCCTTAAGGCCCTCCCGCTCCACGGCGGCGATCTCGTCGTCGGGGAAGACGCCGCGGTCGTACTCGAGGGAGTGACAGTGAAAGACGTAAGGCCGCCCCTTGAGGCGTTTCACCCTCAGGCAGGCCGGCACGGTCATCCAGTCGTGACCGTAGATGACGTCAAAGTCCTCCCCCTCGACGAGGGCCGCCGCCCGCTCCCCGAATCCCTCGACCTCCGCCATGAGGTCTTCGCCGTAGACGCCGTCCCCGGCGAGGTAGCTCCAACCGGCGGGGCCTGAGGAGGGCCTCCGGCGGCGGTAGGGATGGAGGGACCAACGGCGACGCCCCCCCTCGGCGCGGGGACCCGTCGCGTCGGCCGTCGGCGGGGGTGAGAGGAGGGTGACCCCCGCCGGGGCCTCGTCCCCGGCGACGGTCGGGGCCACGAAGGTGACGCGGCATCCCCGGCGGGCGAGGGCCCCCGTCAAGGCCTGGCACACCCTGCCCAACCCGCCGCTCAGACGCGGCGGGAACTCCCAACCGAACATGAGGACCCTCACGGACCTGCCCTCCCCCCAAGACCAGTTTACACAAAGGATGTGTAACAGAGTCGTCTCCTTTATTCAATCGCCTTGCTTCCCCGTCGTCCCGTCGCCCCCAGGGCGTCGGTGCGCCGGTTACCATCGGGCACGGCGCCGAGGCCTCGATAACATATAACCCCCAGGTCATTCTTCGCCCGTCTTCAGGGGCGGGGAGAAAAAAATGGCGGGGAAAATTTTTTTGAGATCGCTGATTCCTCAATGATTTCAGGTAGTCTACCTACGTCGGCGCGCCGACATACCCCCTCGCCGGACCGTTTTTGATCTAATATAGGGCCCATAATATGCTCATAAAAATAACCGAAATTTGCCCCCAAAACGGCCCCTTTCGGCCCGTTTTTCGGGCGGAAAAATTTTTTGGACCAAAACGGCCCGTTTTTCCCCCCGGGGAGAGCAAAACGGGGCAAAACGACCCGTTTTCCCGTGGGGCTCCCCCCGGGGCGGCGAATCGGGCCGAATGGACGATTTTTTCACAATGCCTCCCGGCCCCCGTAGCGAAACGGTCAAAAAAAACCGTTTTCCTGGAGCCCCGGGCCCGGCGACGGCTGAGGTGCGAAACAGGCCCACCCCGTCAGACAACCCCGCTGAAACAAAGGCCGGGCGACAGCCACGCCCGCGGGCGACAACCCTGCGTTAGGCCCCCAGGGGAAAAACGACCCGAGGGCCCCGCTTAGCCCTGCACCCCAGGAATCCTTGACAGGCCCCTGGGGTTATGGGTTAAGGGGGTCTTGGCCTCAGGGGCCGCGATCACGATCAGGGGGAGTGTCGGGATGAAGATGAAGACGAAGCT
>JAKPCH010000016.1 GCA_029553375.1 Deltaproteobacteria bacterium
GCGCCGACGGGATCTTCTGGGGGACCCTCAACAAGAAAGGTTTGACTATCAGGGAGGTTCTATGACGACGGCGGCTCAATCACACGAACAGGAAGATCTGAGAGGTTTGGTCAACCGTCTGGCCGGTGTCGTTTCCTCCGCCGGTTACCCGGCGGGGGATCGCGCGGCCCTGAAACGTTACACCCCGGGCGGCCCCCTGCCTCTCGCCTTTTACCGCCTCTGGCTGATCCACCTGGGGAGGGACCTACCCGCCGACATCATCGGCTGGGCCACCATCGCCTTCGGCCTGGCCCACATGGGCCCCGAGGCCCACCAGCCTGGCCTGCCGTTGGGGCGAGTCCTCGCCGAGGCCGGATACTCGGAGACGAGGTTGGAGAAGCTCCTTGCCTCCCGTGACGATGTCCGCGTGAAACTCTTCGCGAATTTGGTCCGCTTCCTCGGCGCCAAGGGCATGGGTTTCGATTGGACCGAGGCCGCCCAGCTGCTCCTGATCAGGGACGAGGGGAAGCGGGAGGACTTTCATCGTCGTCTGGCCAAAGATTATTTCCATGCCCTGTCAAAAAAATCATCTGACGCAAAGGAGGAATGAAGATGTTTCTACAGATCCACACCCTCGTTTCCTATCCCGCCTCTCTGCTCAATCGCGACGACGCGGGTCTGGCCAAGAGGATCCCCTTCGGGGACGCCGTGCGCCTCCGCGTCTCTTCCCAGTGCCTGAAACGCCACTGGCGTGAGGCGTTGCAGCGGGACCTCCCCGATATCCCGGACGGCCTGCGGACGCGGCATTTCTTCACCCGCGTCGTCCTCCCCCTGGTCATGGAGAAGGGGGTACCGGAGGACACGGCAAAAACCCTGACGGAGACCTTCGCCAAAACCGTGATCAAAGACAAAGGAGACAAAGACGGCATCAATGGTTTGAAAACGAACCAGACGGTCCTTTTCGGCCGGCGGGAAGGGGAATATTTCGCCGCCGTGATCAAGGATTCCTTCGACCAGGACCCCGCGAACCCCGTCGAGATCCTTAAAAAACGGCTTTCCGACAAGGACGAAAAGGAGAACCTCAGGGCCATGAAAAAGGACACGGGTTTGACCTCCGCCCTCTTCGGTCGTTTCGTGACCTCCGATCACCTGTCCCGGGTCGATGCCCCCGTCCACGTGGCCCACGCCATGACCGTCCACGCCGCCGACACGGAAATGGATTACTTCACCGCTGTGGACGACCTCTCCCGGGAGGAGGAAACGGGGGTGGCCCACCTCAACCAAACGGAACTGGGGGCGGGGGTCTTTTACTGTTACGTGGTGGTGGACGTGCCCTTGCTGGTCTCTAACCTCACGGGCGCTGCGGAGAAGGACTGGAAGACCCAGGGGAGTGAACTGCCCCGTCAGGTGCTTGCGGCCCTCGTGCGCGCCGTGGCCGCCAAGAGCCCCGGCGCCAAGCTGGGTTCGACGGCGCCGTACAGCCGGGCCGAAACGGTCCTGTTGGAAGCGGGCAGACAACAGCCGCGCACCCTGGGAAACGCCTTCTTGGAGGCCTTGCCGATGAAGGGCCACGTCATCCGGGAAGGGACGAGCCGCATGGAAAATTACCTGAAAAGGATCGATGAGATGTACGGCCCCACCTCCGACGAGAGATTCCTTGCCACCATCCACGGGGGGGTCGATTTCGGGTGCGAGAAGACCACCCTCGATAAGGCCATCGAAGGCGTTCTCAACGCCATCTGGAGCTGAGCCATGGACTGCCTTCTGTTGCGCTTTGACGCGCCTCTCATGAGCTTTGGCGGGGTCTGCGTCGACAACCTCAACCATACCGATCTTTTCCCCGGCCGGTCAATGATCACGGGACTGATCGGCAACGCCCTGGGGTGGGATCACGCCGACACGGACCGTCTTCGGGATCTCCAGGAACGTCTGAGGGTCGCCGCGCGGTGGGATGCCGACCCTCGAAGGATCATCGACTATCAGACCGTGGATCTCGGACAGGAGCACCTCGTGGACACGGGCTGGACGACGCGGGGGATGGTCGAGGAGAGGGGTGCGGGAAAGGCCACAAGAGAGACCCACATCCGCTATCGCCACTACCTGGCCAATGGCGTCTTGACCGCCGCCGTCACCCTCGTCGGTGAGGGTTACCCCGCACTGGGGGATATCCTCGCGGCCCTGCGGCACCCGGCCCGCCCCCTCTTTATCGGCCGCAAGGCCTGTCTGCCCGCCACCCCGATCTTCCTGAGGAAAGTGGAGGCTGCCTCTCTGCTGGAGGCCCTGCGAAACGAGCCCTTGGCGGATATCGGTCCTCGTGCCCGCCCCCCCTTGGTCACGGCCCGCTGGCCCGCGGAGGAGGGTCACGGGGACGGGCCCCATGCCGTTGCCGGAGACGTCTATGACCGGAGGGACTGGCCCCTTAACATGCCTCGGGGCCTCCATCGCTATTTCGAGGGACCTTTGGAGATCACGTCATGAAGTTGCATCTGATCAGAATGAGCCTCCGTCGGGAGGAGCTTGTCGTCTTTGCCCGCAACCACGACCTGTTGGCCCCCCGGGACGACGATTTCGGTTACGTTCTCCACGCCTGGCTCCGGGCCATGTTCGGCGACGCCGCCCCCCAGCCCTTCTACTTTGACATGAGAAAGGCCGTTCTCTACGGTTATTCCGAGGCGCCGGGGGATATCCTGGCGGAACACGCCGCGGCCTTCGCCGATCCCATGGCCCATCGAGTCCTGGAGGGGGAAACGCTGGCGGGGAAACCCATGCCCGAGAGGTGGACCGTCGGCCGGCGCCTGGAACTGCACGTCCGGGCCTGCCCTGTCACAAGGAAGGACGATGAGGAGAAGGATGTCTTTCTCCGCGCCCTCGACCGATGGGAGGGTCAGGGGGCCGTCGAGGAAGAGAAACCCAGGAGGGCGGATGTGTACTGTTCCTGGTTTCGGCGTCAGATCGATCCGAAGGTCCTCAGGCTCGAATCTCTTTCCTTGATGGGGATGCGGTCCCGGGGCGCCTTGCTGAGGAGGGCAAGGGGATCGAGACCTTCGGGCCTTCGCGTCGTCGAACGGCCGGAGGCCCATTTTCGGGCCGTCGCGACAGTGCGGAAGGAAGAAGGATTGACCGAGATCCTCGCCCGCGGCGTCGGGCGCCACCGCGCCTTCGGCTTTGGCATGATCAGGCTGTTGCCGGCGAAATGAGATCCACGGGTTTCTTGCCGGGCCGTTTGGGATTGGCGGCGTCTCGTGTCCCCCACGCCGACCGTCACGGTCTCCTGTGGCTCGAGTACGGGCGTCTATCCGTGGAGGAGGGGACCCTGCGCTTCGTCGCCGCGGGGAGCGAGACTATAGCGGCCGGGGATTACGCGATCCCCTATCAGGCCGTGTCCATGTTGCTCCTGGGGCCCGGCACGAGCCTCACCCACGATGTCCTGCGCCTCGCCGCACGCCACGGGGTATTGATAGCCGCCGTGGGTGAGGGCGGTGTCAAGTTCTATTCCGCCCCCCCCATGGGTCAGGGGAGGTCCGACGTGGCGCGGGCGCACGCCCTGTTGTGGGCGGACCGGCAAAAGCGTCTCGATATCGCGCGAAAACTGTATTCCTGGCGTTTCGGCCGCGTCTTGCCCCATCGTGATATCGCGACCCTCAGGGGCATTGAGGGGGCGCGGATGAAGGAGGCCTACAAGGTCATAGCCCAGAGGTACGGCATTTCCTGGCGGGGTAGATTGTATGACCGTGAATCTCCCGAGGCGGCCGATATCCCCAACCAGGCCATCAATCACGCCGCCACCTTTGTCGAGGCCGCGGCGGACATCGCCGTCGCCGCCGTGGGCGCCCTGCCGCCTTTGGGGTTCATTCACGAGGATTCGAGCAACGCCTTCGTCCTCGACATCGCCGATCTTTATCGGGTGGACATCACGTTGCCCTTGGCCTTCAGTGCCGTTCAGGCGCTGCAGCGGGATCGGACGCTTTCTCTGGAGAGGGAGGTGCGTAAGCGGGGCGTGCGGGTGTTCCGCCAGGAGAAACTGAT
>JAKPCH010000017.1 GCA_029553375.1 Deltaproteobacteria bacterium
AAATGAGATGTTACGAATTAAGTATTGTGTCCCCCTATTTACAAGGATTGCATGAACAATGATCGCAGGCATTATTGGCATGATTGTCGCGTTCGTCATTGTTGTTTTGGTCATTTTTTGGGGAAAAAGGAAACTCGATCCAACGATCTCTCTGCCCCTCCATAATTTTCTGACATCGCAAGGATTTACCGTCATCGACCGGACTGATCCCATTTTTGATGCCATCGCGGCTGCCTGCCGCCTTACTTTGTGTGATTCCTATATCGAGCAAATTTACAAGAGGGCGGGGGGTGATTATGCCGTGTGTTGGCTGTCGAATGTCAACGGCCCCACTAAACATCTTGTGGCGGCAATTCCGAAGGCCGACACTAGGGGGACATGGGTCATGCTCTTTATCCCCGGTATGAGGGGCGTGAGCGGAAAGATCATCCGCAAGGGTGTCGAATTGACCCTTTCCTCCAAGTTCAGAAAAGCCCAGGCGGGCGTTTTAGGTCAATCGGCCATGGAATATGATCTTTATGTCGAGAAAAATGACCAGATAACGCCTCTTGGAGATGGGTTTTTCCATCTGCTTCCCCAGTGCGGAAACGTCATTATTCGATCGGCGGGCCCTATTGTTTTGGTCGAGAGAATCTCGCTCAATAGGGCGGAAGGGGGGGACCAGGAGGCAGGGGAACTGTTGCGGATAACGGAATTATTGAAATCCCGGTTATAGGCAAGCTGACGTCATCAACAGGAGAGCATTCCTAAGATCTTGGCACTGGTGGCGAAAATTTCATGTTGTTTAAGGGTTCAGGCATGAGCCACGAAAAATGTAAAAATAACAATTCCTCACCGAGGGGTCAAAGGGGCGGCGGGATCACCCCGCTCTCCTCCCGTTGTTGTCGTGATCAAAGATATTTTCGGACCCCCTCCCGGGGATGGGTATCGGAGTTCCAATACAGTTTAACTATATGATATCATTGAGAAATCGGCGACGTTGAAAATTTGCTGTCGTGGTGAGGCTTCCGGGATTTTGAGATCCCGAAAGCCCCACCGGACAAGGGTTTGCGGATCGCCCTTCGGCGGGATTTTGCCGAGACGGGGGAGAAATTCGGGGACACGATGACCGATTTCAGCTTAAAAATAGCCCAGTGAAAACGAGATGTTACGAATTAAGTATTGTGTCCCCCGATTTCGCCCGGGAGAGGCGGTCGTTGATGGCGACCCCCAGGCCGTGGGGGGGAACGCGCTCGGCGACGATGAGGCGCAGGCCCAGGCGGTCGAGGCGGCGCAGGGCCTGATAGAGGTTCGCCGCCGCCTCCCTCAGGTCCCCCTTCGGGCTCAGGACGGCCACTTGACCCCGGACGGGGCCGGGGGGGTCCTGAAAGAGGAGGAGGCCGACATCGGGTCGGTCTCCGTAGGGACGGGCGTCGTCCACGAGGAACAGGGGGGTCCGGGGGGCGTAGTGGGAGGCGAGCATCCCGGGGCTGGCGCCGCCGGCGCCCCGGGGGACCGGTAACTCCACCTCCCCCGTCACCTCCCGGATCTCCTCGGGGGCGAGACCGCCGGGGCGCAGGACGACCGTCCTGCCGCCCGCCAGGGCCAGGACGGTCGATTCGATCCCCACCCGGCAGGCACCCCCGTCGATGATCTCGTCGTAGAGGCCGTGGAGCTGTTCGTCCACGTGGCGGGCCGTGGTGGGGCTGGTCCGGCCGAAGGCGTTGGCGCTGGGGGCGGCGACGGGCGTTTCGGCCAGGGCGATCAACTCCCGGGCCCACCGGTTGGCGGGCATGCGCACGGCGACGGTTCCGTGGCCCGCCGTCACGATATCGGGTACCGTCTCCCTCTTGGGCAGGACGAGGGTCAAGGGGCCCGGCCAGAAACGGTCCATGAGCCTCCTGGCCGCCGGGGGGATCTCCGTGACCAGGGCCGCCACCTCCGCGGGGTCGGCGACGTGGACGATGAGGGGATCGTGGAGGGGGCGTCTCTTGACCTCGAAGATCCGGGCCACCGCCGTGGGGTTCAGGGCGTCGGCGCCGAGGCCGTAGACCGTCTCCGTCGGGAAGGCGACGAGGCCGCCCCGGCGGATCGCCGCGGCGCCCCGGCGGACTACGGCGGAGACGCTGCGCGGACCCTCGGGGTGGTCGAGGATCCAGCGGACCGCATCCGGGAGGTCATGGAAGACGAAGACGTCGGGGGCCAGGTCGCCGAGGAGGCGGAAACCCCGCGGCGTCAGGATATAGAGACCACAGAGTCCCGCCCCCTCGGCGGCCTCCACCAGGCGCGGGTCGTCGGCGACGAAGAAGGAACCCTCGGTTCGGACGCCCAGGCTCCGGACCGCCTCCCCCAGGCGGCGGGAGAGATCACCGGCCTCCCCCGCGGGGAGGGGGCACAGACCGGAGAAGACGTCCCCCCCCGCGGCGAGGGGCCCCCCGACACCCCCATCGGGACCGTCCCCCCCGGCGGCCGCCAGGAAGAGATCGTAAGAGGCCCTCAGCCCCCCCAGGGCCGCGACGGCCTCGGTGGGCAGTTCCCCGCCGCTAGCCGGATGGGGGGAGGAAAACACGCCGGACAGGAGAAAAACGGCCTTTTTACCCTTTGCCACGCCTCATACCCCTCTTCGTCAACCGTCTTCGGCCTTCTATGGCACGTCCGCGGCGTCGTTTCAAGGGCCCCGGGGCGTGTTTCCCTCACGGCGCCACGGCGGGGGCGTCGCGGACCCGGACGGGCCTTGATCGGGGCGGACTTTTCGTATAAGGTCCCCTTCATGGAAAGGGAGACGACGAGAAGGATCCTGTTCCTGGCCCTCCTGGGTCTCGTGACCCTCCTGTTTCTCTACCTCCTGCGTCCCTTTTTCTACGCCGTCTTCTGGGCCGCCGTCATCGCCGTCGTCTTCCACCCCCTCTTCGCCTTTTTCCGCCGCCAGAACACCCCCCCCAACGTCGCCGCCGCCCTGGTCATGGTCGTCATCCTCTTCGCCCTCTTTCTGCCCGCCGTCCTCCTCGGGAGCCTCCTCCTCGCCGAGTCCCTCGATCTCTACAACTCCCTCGACATGGACGCCGCCACCATCGACCGGCACCTGAGGGACCTCTCCCGGGAACTGTCCCAGTATCCCCTCTTGGCGAAGGTCAGGATCGACACCTCCTTCCTCATGGAGCGCCTGGCGGAGCTGCTCAAGGGCCTCTCCGGCTACATCTGGCAGAGTCTCAAGGGCCTCACCCAGAACACCATCATCTTCGTCGCCCAGCTCGCCATCATGTTCTACACCCTCTTCTTCTTCGTCCGCGACGGGGAGTCCTTCCTGAGGTGGGTGACGAAGCACCGGCCCCTGGGAGGGGGTCGGGAAGCCCTCCTCTTCTCCCGCTTCGTCGTCACCGCCCGGGCCACCCTCAAGGTCACCCTCCTCATCGGCGGCCTCCAGGGTTTCCTGGGCGGGGTCCTCTTCTATCTCCTCGGCATCAAGGGGGCCCTGACGTGGGGGGTGATCATGGTGGGCGCCTCCATCTTGCCCGGGATCGGCTGTTCCATCGTCTGGGCGCCCGCGGGCCTCATCATGATCATCCAGGGGTATATCTGGCAGGGGATCCTCATCCTCGTCTACGGCGTCTTGGTCATCAGCATGGTCGACAACCTCCTGCGGCCCCTCCTCTTGGGTCACGACGTCCAGATGCACCCCCTCATGATCTTCCTCTCCACCCTGGGGGGTATCGTCCTCTTCGGCCTCACGGGCTTCGTCCTGGGTCCCGTCATCGCCTCCCTCCTCCTCTCCTGCTGGCGCATCTACGAGGAGGACATCCGGGAAAAGGAGACGGCGGGCGGAGAATGATGAAGGAACTGACCGTCGACGACTACCCCCTCCTGGAGCCCTTCTTCGCCCGCCAGACCTACCGCCTGGGCATCTATTCCCTCCCCTCCCTCATCGCCTGGAGCCAACCTCCCCGGGTTTACCGCTGGGGGATCGCCGAGGGCCTGGTCCTCGTGACGAGCGACGCCCTCGACCGGCCCGACGAGCCTTGCCTCGTCATGCCCGTGGGGGGGACGAAGGCCCCCTCCCCGGCGGAACTCCGGGCCCTCCTCGCCGGGTCGCCCTACGGCGGTTACTGTTTCGTCCCCGGGGACTACGTGGAAGAGGCGGGCAGGGGGGAGATAGAGAGGCATTTCCGCCTCGGCCTCCAGGAGGGATACGAGGACTACCTCTATCGGAAAGAGGACCTCGCGACCCTCCGGGGCAACAGGTACGTCCGGAAGCGGAACCTCATCCACCAGTTCGAGAGGAATTACGTCGCCTCGGGGCGGGTCGAGACGGCTCCCCTGACGGCGGGGGACGTCCCGGCCTGCCTGGACTTCCTGGAGGAGTGGTGCCGGGCGAGGGGACAACGGCCGAAGGGGCCCTCCTTGGCCGCCGAGGTCGCCGCGGCGCGAAGGGCCCTCCGAACGGTGGGCGTCCTGCCCTGGCGGGGTCTGATGATCCGCGTCGACGGCCGGGTGTGCGCCTTCGCCCTCGCCTCCCGTCTCACGGACCTAATCGGCGTCCTCAACTTCGAGAAGGCCCTCCCCTCCGTCAAGGGCCTCTACCAGTACCTGGACCGGGAGGCGGCCCGTCTCCTCTTCCCGGCGGAGACCTTCATCAACAAGGAGAGCGACATGGGGGTCCCCGCCCTGGCCGTCATGAAGAGATCCTACGGCCCCGTGGAGACGATCAGTTCCTACCGCCTGACCCCGCGTTGACCCCTACCTGACCCTCGCACCCGTCTTCGGCGGCCGGTCGCAGGTGATGAGGGTGAGGCCCCCTTCCGTGTCCGTCGCCAGGAGCATCCCCCGGGACTCGACGCCCATGAGCTTCGTCGGTTTCAGGTTGGCGACGACGACGATGTAGCGGCCCACCATCTCCTCCGGCTTGTAGTCCTTGGCCATGCCGGCGACGATCTGGCGCTCCTCGCCCATGTCGATGGTGAGCTTCAGGAGCTTGTTGGACTTGGGGACGGCCTCGGCGGTGATGACCTTCGCCACCCGGAGGTCGATCTTCTCGAAATCCTCGTAGGTTATCTCCGGTTTTACGGGTTCCATGACGGTTTTCCTTTCCGGCGGGGCCTTCTCCTCCCGGACGTACTCCACCCGCGGGAAGAGGGCCTCGATCCTGGTTAACTTGTTGCCCTCGGGCAGGCCGCCCCAGTTCTCGATGGAGTCCAGCCTCACCCCCTTGCCGTCCAGACCAAGGGCCCCGAGGATCTTTTCGGCCGTGCCGGGCATGAAGGGGGAGATGAGGACGGCGATGACCCTCAGGGCCTCCAGGCAGTTGTAGATGACCGTGTCGAGACGGTCGCGACGCGAGGGGTCCTTGGCAAGGTTCCAGGGCTCTCCCTCGACGATGTACCTGTTGACCATGTTGATGAATTCCCAGATGGCGATCAGGGCCTTGTGGAGGGAGAGGTGCTCGAAGTTCTCCCTCGTCTCCCCCAGGGCCCGCTGCGCCCCCTCCCTCAGGGCCCCGTCGGCGTCCGCCTCGGCCCCCCGGGGCGGGACCTCGCCCTTGGCGAACTTGAAGGCCATGGCCAGGACGCGGCTCGCGAGGTTCCCCAGGTCGTTGGCCAGATCGGAGTTGAGGCGCTGGACCAGGGCCTCCTCGCTGAAGCTGGAGTCCAGGCCGAAGACCATGTCCCTCAGGAGGAAGTAGCGGAAGGCGTCGAGGCCGTACTTGTCCTTCAGGTCGAGGGGCTTGACGACGTTGCCGAGGCTCTTGGACATCTTGCTCTGGTCCACGTTCCAGTAGCCGTGGACGTTGAGGTGGGCGTAGGGCTCCAGGCCCGCCGCCTTGAGCATCGTGGGCCAGTAGATCCCGTGGGGCTTGAGGATGTCCTTGGCGATGAGGTGCTGGGCCACGGGCCAGAAGACCCGGAAGTCCGCACCGTCGGGGTAGCCGATGCCCGTGATGTAGTTGATCAGGGCGTCGAACCACACGTAGGTGACATAGGCCTCGTCGAAGGGGAGGGTGATGCCCCAGGTGAGGCGCGTCTTGGGGCGGGAGATGCACAGGTCCTCCAGGGGTTCCCTCAGAAAGGCCAGGACCTCGTTGCGGTACCGCTCCGGCCTGATGAAATCGGGGTTTTTCTTGATATGATCGATCAGCCAGTCCTGGTAGTTGCTCATCCGGAAGAAATAGTTGCTCTCCTTCCGGAACTCGGGGGCCGTCTTGTGGTCCGGGCAGAGGCCGTCCACCAGCTCCTTGTCCGTGTAGAAACGCTCACAGCCCACGCAGTAGTAGCCCTCGTAGTGGCCGAAGTAGATCTCGCCGGCGTCGTAGACCTTCCTGAGGACGTATTCGACGACCCGCACGTGGTTCTCGTCCGTCGTGCGGATGAAGTAGTCGTTGGTGATGTTCAGCTGGGGCCACAGGGCCCTGAACTGGGCGCTGACCATGTCCGTGTAGGCCTGGGGGTCCATCCCTGCCTTGGCGGCCGCCTCGGCGATCTTGTCGCCGTGCTCGTCCGTCCCCGTCAGGAAGAAGGTCCTGTGACCCGCCGCGCGGTGGTAACGGGCCAGGACGTCGGCCACGATGGTCGTGTAGGCGTGACCGATGTGGGGTGAGGCGTTGACGTAATAGATGGGGGTGGTGATGTAGTATGCCTTTTCCATGGGCGACCTCGCTTGTCAGTTCTTGAGTTCGTCGAGGGGCAGGGTGACCTCCCGGCCGCTCTCCAGGGCGACCACCAGCTCGCGGTTGAGGATGTTCTGCCGGATCACCTTCCCCCGTCCCTGGGGGGTGGTGATGGTCTTGCCGCATTTGGGCATGTCCTTCCGCAGGTCGAGGTAGACCTCGTATTCGTAGGCCAGACAGCACATCAGGCGCCCGCAGAGGCCGGAGATCTTTTCCGGGTTCAGGGACATCCCCTGCTCCTTGGCCATCTTCACCGTGACCCTGTCAAGGTTCTGGAGGGCGCGGGCGCAGCAGACCTCCCGGCCGCAGATCCCCAGCCCCCTCACCAGGCGGGCCTCCTGGCGGGCGCCGATCTGGCGGAGCTCGATGCGGGTCCGGAACCGCTGGACGAGGTCCTTCACCAGTTCCCGGAAGTCCACGCGGTTTTCCGCCGTGAAGTAGAAGATGACCTTGCTCCGGTCGAAGAGGCACTCGACGTCGATGACCTTCATGGGCAGGCCCCGCAGCTTGACCCGCTCGATGCAGAAGTCCTTGGCCTCTCCCTCGAGCCTCCGGTTCTCGGCGAGGGTGTGGAGATCGTCGTCGTCGGCCCTTCTCAGGACCTGGGGCAGCGCGGGCGGTTCCGCCTGCCCGCAGGGTTGGGGAGGGGAGGCGACCTCGCCCAGGGCCGGGCCCTGGTCCGTCTCCACGACGACGAGGTCCCCGGGGCACAGGGTGATCGTGGTCAGGAAGAACCGGAAGCTCTCCCCTTCCCTCTTGACCCTCACCCCGACGACCTGCTCCTTCTTGTCCGTCTCTCCCGTCGTCATAGGGCCAGCTTAAACACAGTGGTCTCTAAAGTCAACGTTTTGTTGGCGTTTTGCTCGATGAGGCGGAGGGCTTCATCGAGGAGACGGCAGTTTCTGAGGAGGGCCTTCGTCCCCAGGCGCACCGCCGTCCCCTCGGCCTCCCGCCGCCGCTCCCTCAGGACCACGGGGGCCTCGGGTCCCAGCGCCGCCAGGACGAGGGCGTCCCGGAAGAAGACCTTGAGGATCCCCAGGGCCTCCGCCAGGTTGTCCCGCTCCCTCCCCAGGAGGGAGATGAGGGAGAGGACCCTCAGGGGCCGGGGCCGCGTCTCGTCGGCGGCGCAGAGGACGATCTCCTCGCATCTCTTCAGGTAGCCCTCCTTGTGGAGAAGGAGGGCGTGGCGGATGCTTCCCCCCGCGGCCGCGGCGAGGAAGGCCGCCGTTTCCCCGTCGAGACCCGCCTCCTCCCGGAGGTGAAGGGCGACCTCTGCCGCCGCCAGGGGCGAGAAGGTGAGGCGCTGGCACCGGGAGAGGATCGTGGGGGGGAGCTGAAGGGGCCTGGAGGTGACGAGGATCAGGGTATTGGCCGCCGTGGGTTCCTCGAGGGTCTTCAGGAGGGCGTTGGCCGCCGGGGGATTCATCCGGTCCGCCTCGTCGACGATGACCACCCTCCTGGGGCCCTCGAGGGGATGGAGGGCCATCATCTCCATAAGACCCCTGATCTCCCCGATCTTGATGAAGGCCCCCTCCGGGGCCAGGGTGAGGACGTCGGGATGACAGGCCCGCTCGATCTTCAGGCACGTCCCGCAGACCCCGCAGCCCTCGCCGTCTCTCGCCTCCCGGCAGAGGAGGGCCCGGGCGAAGGCCGTCGCCACCTTCTTCTTGCCGATGCCGTCCATCCCGCAGAAGAGGTAGGCGTGGGCGACCCTCCCCTTCGCGACGGCCCTCTTCAACAGGGCGATGGGACCGTCGTGCCCCCTGATACCCCTATAGGACATAACCCCTCTCCCGCAGGAGATCCTCCATCTCCCGCCCGACGGCGGCGGCCACCTCCTCCACGGTGCCCTCGGCGGGGATGACACGGAAACGCCCCGGGTCCCGGCGGGCCTCCTCGAGATAACCCCGCCGCACCGCCTCGTGAAAGGCCAGGTCCTCCCCCTCGAAACGATCCTCCGCCGGCCCCCCGCCGCGGTGGGCGATCCTCGTGAGGGCCCGGGACAGGCCCGCTTTGGGTTCCAGATCGAACAGGAAGGTCCGGTCGGGCCTCAGGGGACCCGTGGAGAGTTCGTTCACGAAGCGGACGGTCTCCAAGGGGAGCCCCCGGCCGTAGGCCTGGTAGGCGACGGTGGCGTCGGCGAAACGGTCGCAGAGGACGATGGTACCGGCGGCGAGGGCCGGTCCGATCACCTCGCGGCAGTGCTGGGCCCGGGCGGCGGCGAAGAGGAACAGTTCCGCCACGGCGTCCGGCGGGCGTTCTCCCCGGTTGAGGAGGAGGGCCCTGACGGCCGTCCCCAGGTCCGTGCCCCCCGGTTCCCGGGTGACGAGGACGGGGAGGGACCGTCGCCGGAGGCGCTCCGCCGCCAGGTCCACCTGGGTGGTTTTGCCGCACCCCTCGATGCCCTCGAAGGTGATGAAGAGACCCATCTTTGGAACCCCTTTATCCGTGGGGTTAAGGGGGAGAGGGAGGGAAGGTGGTTACTTTTCCTCGCCGGGGATGATGGCCTCCACGGGGCAGATATCGGCGCAGGCGCCGCAGTCCGTGCAGACCTCGGGGTCGATGACGTACTTGTCCTCCCCTTCGGAGATGGCTCCCACGGGGCACTCGTCCTCGCAGGATCCGCAGGCGATACAGTCGTCGGTGATAACGTGGGCCATTTCCAATCCTCCTGTGACTGATATAGAAAAGCCCCTCGGCCGAGGGTTTCCGTCGTCGCCGGCCGCGGGGCGGTTTTTTGTCTTGCCTACGCCGGGATGACCTCTTTCACCTCCGGGACCTCTTTCTTGAGGTAACGCTCGATCCCGTTCTTGAGGGTCATGGCCGCCATGGGGCACCCGTGGCAGGCCCCCAGGAGCTTGACCTTCACGACCCCCTCGGCGTCCACGTCGATGAGTTCCACGTCTCCGCCGTCGGCCCTCAGGCCGGGCCTGATCTTCGCCAGGGCCTGTTCCACCTTCTCCTTCATGTTTTACTCCTTCAGTTGGGCAGCTCGGAAAGCATCTCCCGGGCCACGTCCCGGGCGATGTCCTTCAAATCCGGTTTGATGAAGCTGTAGGACCGGTCGAGGAAATGACCGGCCTTCCACATGATCCGGCCCGTGGAGGTCTCGACGAGCTTCATGGCCATCCCCACCTTGCCCACCTTCTTGCCGCTCTCCTGGGTGTAGAGCCAGTAGTCGATGTTGACGAGGAGGAAGGCGTCCGCCTTGGTGATGGACCCGATCTTCCTGCTGAGCTCGGGGTCCGAGAAATTCACCGTCTTGAGCTTGAGGGTGTAATCCTGGTATGTCTTTCGCAACTCCTCGTTGGCCTTCAGCATTTCCCTCATGGCGTCGCCGGCGGTCACTTCCTTGAAGGCCTTCTTCTCCATGACGACACCGGCCAGGATGGTGTCCGCCACGTCCCGGGCCTCCTCGTAAGTGCCCACGTCGACGGGGAACACGGCCAAATGGCGGGGATGGAATTCCTTCGCCGCCGGATCGAGTTGGGAGTAACGAAGGCCCCCCCCGCAGGCCGCCAAGGCCAGAAGGGAGAACAATATCAACCCCAGGTGCGCCTTTTTCATCTTCGCCTTCATACCGCCCCTCCTTGTGCACTTAAGGGAAGAGGATCCTTCCCACCGCCCAGAGGGCGCTTATGGCCCCCGACACGAGATAGACCGTCTCCAGGACGCCCTCCATCACCAGACCGGAAAACCCGGCCTCTCTATCATAAAGCCTGAAACAAATCCACATATAAAACGGGGTCAGGGTGAGGGGGAGGCTCAGGGAAGGGGCCCACCCCGCCCAGTAGGAGGCGGCCGTGATCAGGGCCACCACCGCCGTCACGCCCTTGAGGAGGAGGCGGGCGCGGGCCTCGCCGATGAGGACGGGGATCGTCTCCCTCCCCATGAACCGGTCCCCCTGGATGTCGAGGATGTCGGAAAGGACGGACCGGATGAAGACGAGACCGAAGACGAAGGCAAAGGCCACGGCCGTGGCCGGCGTGAAGGGAGAGGGGACCGAGAGGGGGGGGATGAGGGCCGTCACCGTCCCCCAGGCGAGGGCCATGGAGATGTTCTTGGAGCCGGGGAGGTCCTTGAGGCTGCGGAAGCGCCCCCTGCCCGGCAGGAGGGGGGCGTTGTAGAGGCCCCCCAGGAGGGACATGAAGAACAAGAGGAGGAAGGGCCGGTGCCCCTCCCACAGGGCGAGGGCGAGGGCGGCGACGAGGGAAAGGGCGGCGGCGGTTAGGTACGCCTTCTCGTGGCGCTGGTAGGAGATCTCCCGAAAGGTTCCCAGGACCGTGCCCGCCCGGCGGTTGATCACCCGGTTGATGACGTGGATGGCCCAGACGTAGAGGGCCGCCATGGCGAGGGCGGAGGGCCGGTTGGGGAGGCCCTGGAGGAGGGAGGCCGTGTAGGCCAGGCAGGCGGCCCCCAGGGAGGAGTAGAGGTCCGTCCGGACGGCGGCGGCCCAGAGGCGGTAGACGCCCGTCGCCCGCCCCCCCCTCTCCCTCTGGGCGGCCGTCACCTCGTCCACGACCCGGTCGATGATCCAGTTGGGCGTCGAGGCCCCGGCGGAGACGCCGACCCGGTCCCAGGCCTGAAGGGCCGCCGGGTCCAACTCCTCCGGCGTCTCGATGTGGGCGACGGGAATGCCCCGCCGCCGCGCCAGGTCGGCCAATCTCTTCGTGTTGGCGCTGTTGCGGCCCCCGACGATGATCATGGCGTCCATCTCCCGGGCGAGGGCCTCCACCTCCCCCTGCCTCTTTTCCGTGGAGTCGCAGATGGTGTTGAAGACCACGGCATGGGGGAAACGTCCCTGGACGGCCTCGCAGACGGCCCGGTACTCCTCGGGGTTCTGAGTCGTCTGGGCGACGACGCAGACCTTGTCCAACTCCGGGAGGGCGGCGACGTCGGCGGGCGAGGAGAGGAGGATCCCCCGGCCTTCGGCGTAACCCAAAAGGCCGTTCACCTCGGGGTGGGCCTCGTCGCCCACGATCAGGATATGGTAGCCCTCCCGCGCGTGCTTCTTGATGATCCCCTGGACGAGGCCGACGCGGGGGCAGGTGGCGTCCACGATGCGCAGGCCCGTCTCCTTGAGTCGTCTCCTTTCCTGGGGGGAGATGCCGTGGGCGCGGATAATGACCATGGAACCCTTGTCCTTACCCGCCAGCTCGTCGAGGGAGGCGATGGGGATGATCCCCCTCTTTCTCAGGAGTTCCACCGTCTGGGGGTTGTGGATGAGGGGGCCGTAGGTGTAGACGGTCTCGTTTCCCTTGCGCTGGGCCACCTCGAGGACGAGATCGACCGCCCTCTTCACCCCCATGCAGAAACCCGCCGTCTGGGCCAGCTTAACGGCCATGGACGACCTCCCCCACGGCGGCGAGGATGAAGAATTCCCGGTTCCCCTTCGGCCCCTTCAGGGGTGATTCGCATCTCCCCTGGACGGCGAGGCCCTCTTCCCGGCAGAAACGGATGATCCCTTCCACGGCGGCCTCCTGGAGGGCCGGGTCCCTGACCACCCCCCCTTTGCCGACCTGCTCTCTCCCCACCTCGAACTGGGGTTTGACGAGGGCCAGGATCCTCCCCCCCGCCGCCAGGAGGCGGACCACGGGTGGTATGACGAGTCGCAGGGAGATGAAGGAACAGTCGATAACGGCCAGCTCCGGTCTCTCCTCCATGCCCCGCCCGTCGTAGAGGCGGATGTTGGTCCGCTCCAGGACCACCACCCGGGGGTCGTTCCGGAGCTCCCAGGCGAGTTGACCGTAGCCCACGTCGAGGGCGTAGACCTTCCGCGCCCCCTCCTTGAGTAGACAGTCCGTGAAGCCCCCCGTGGCCGCCCCCACGTCGAGGGCCACGATACCATCCACGCAGAGGCCGAAGGACGTGAGGGCCCCCTTGAGCTTCAGCCCCCCCCGGCCGACGTAGGGGTTGACCTCGCCCTTAAGACGGATCGCGGCATCGGGGGAGACGAGGAGCCCGGCCTTGTCCGCCGGCCTTTCATCCGCCAGGACCGCCCCGGAGAGGATCATGGCCCGGGCCCTCTCCCTCGTGGGGGCCAGGCCCCGATCCACGAGGAGCCTATCGAGGCGCACCTTCTCCATGATCCGCCAGGGCCAAGAGACGGCGGACCGCGGCGGCGATGCCGTCCCGGTCGATGCCGAAGCGGCGCCGGAGCTCCTCCTGGGAGGCGTGATCGACGAAGCGGTCGTCCACGCCCAGGCGGACGACCCGACAGCCGCCGAGGCCCTCGTCCGCCAGGAGCTCCGTCACGGCGCTGCCGAACCCCCCCATGAGGACGTTTTCCTCCACCGTCACCAAGCGACCCACGCGGAGGGCCGTCTCGCAGATCAGGTCTCTGTCCAGGGGCTTGACGAAGCGGGCGTTGATCACCCGGACGCTGAGACCCTCGTCCGCGAGGAGGGAGGCGGCCGCGAGGGCGGGATGGACCGTGGACCCCAGGGCGATGACGGCGGCGTCCTCCCCCTCCTGTAGGATCTCCCCCCGGCCGATGGGCAGGGCGCGGAGGTCCTCATCGAGGGGGACGCCCACGCCGGAGCCGCGGGGGTAGCGGAGGGCGATGGGGCCGCCGTGCTCGACGGCCGTCTTGAGCATGTGCTGGAGCTCGTTTTCGTCCTTTGGGGCCATGACCACGAGGTTGGGGATGCACCGCAGGTAGGAGAGGTCGAAGAGGCCCTGGTGGGTCGAGCCGTCGTCCCCCACGAAACCGCCCCGGTCCAGGGCGAAGACGACGGGAAGGTTCTGGAGGCACACGTCGTGGATGATGGAGTCGAAGGCCCGCTGGAGGAAGGTGGAGTAGATGGCCACGACGGGGCGTAGGCCCTCCACGGCGAGGCCGGCGGCGAAGGTCACGCCGTGCTGCTCGGCGATGCCGACATCGAAGAACCTCTCGGGGAAGGCCTCGGCGAAGGTGTCCAGACCCGTGCCGTCGCACATGGCCGCCGTGATGGCCACGATCTTGGGATTTTCGGCGGCGAGGCGGCAGATGGTCCGGCCGAACTGCCGGGTGTAGGTGACGGCCGTGGGACCCTCGGGGGACAGGGGACGCCCGGTGGCCACGTCGAAGGGGCCCGTGCCGTGGAAGCGCCTCGGCTCCGCCTCGGCGAAGGGATAACCCTTGCCCTTCTTCGTCACCACGTGGAGGAGGACGGGACCGGGCATCTCCCGGACGTTTTCGAGGGTGCGGATCAGATAGTCGAGGCGGTGGCCCGCGATGGGGCCCACGTAAGTGAAGCCGAGGTCCTCGAAGAGGGCCCCGGGGAGGACGAAGGCCTTGAGGGACTCCTCCAGCTGGCGGGAGAACTTGAGCATGTGCTCCCCGATGGAGGGGATGCTTTTGAAAAAGGACTTGATCTCCGCCCGGAGCCTCGTCATCGTCTGGCCCGTCATGATCCGGTTGAGATAGGCCGAAAGGGCGCCGACGTTGGGGGAGATGGACATCTCGTTGTCGTTGAGGACGATGACGAGGTCTTCCTTCCGGTAACCCGCCCAGTTCAGGCCCTCGAGGGCGAGGCCGGAGGTGAGGGAACCGTCGCCGATGACGACGACGATCTTGTGGTCACCCCCTGTCAGACGCCGGGCCTCGGCCATGCCCGTGGCCGCCGAGATGGAGGTGCCGCTGTGGCCGACGTCGAAGGTGTCGTAGGGGCTCTCCGCCCGTTTGGGGAAACCGCTGATCCCCCCCCGGCGGCGGAGGGTGTGGAAGCGTTCCCGCCGGCCCGTGATGATCTTGTGGGCGTAGGCCTGGTGTCCCACGTCCCAGACGAGGCGGTCGCGGGGGGTGTCGAAGACGGTATGGATGGCCAGGGTCAGCTCCACGGCCCCGAGGGAGGAGGCGAGGTGCCCCCCCGTCACGGAGACGGTCTCGATGATGAGACGCCGGATCTCTTCCGCCAGGAGATGGAGTTCCCCGAGGTCGAGGCCCCTGATGTCGGCCGGGTCGGAGATGGTTTCAAGCAGGTTTTCGGCCATTCAGCTTTTTCTCTCCATGATGAATTTCGCGATCCCCCTGAGGGGGTGGGCCCGTTCGTCGAGTCCTTCCAGGTCCGTCAGGGCCCCATCGACGAGGTCCGCCATGCGCCGTCGAGAGGCCTCGAGACCCATCACGGCGGGATAGGTTACCTTGCCGAGACGACGGTCGCCGCCCGTCCCCTTCCCGAGTTCGCCGGGGTCGCCCGTGACGTCCAGGATGTCGTCGGCGATCTGGAAGGCCAGGCCGATGCGCTCGCCGTATGAGCTCAGGGCCTTGATCGTCATCGGGTCGCCTCCGCAGAGCATGGCCCCCGCCACGACGGAGACCCGGATCATGGCCCCCGTCTTACGCCGGTGCATGGCGTCGAGGAAGGACACCTCGCCCCGCCCCTCGGGAGGTGCCATGTCCATCACCTGACCGCCCACCATCCCGAAGGGACCGGCGGCCTTACCGATCTCGGCGATGACCTTCACCCGCGTCAGGGGGGGCAGGGAGGGCATGTGACGCGGGTCCGCCAGGAGGGTGAAGGCCTGGGTGAGGAGGGCGTCACCGGCGAGGATGGCCGTGGCCTCGCCGAAGACCTTGTGGCAAGTCGGCTTGCCCCGACGGAGATCGTCGTCGTCCATGGCCGGGAGGTCGTCGTGGATCAGGGAATAGGTGTGGATGCACTCCAGGGCGCAGGCGGCGGGGAGGACGGAGGCGGGGTCGCCCCCCGCGGCCTCGGCCCCCGCCAGGCAGAGGATCGGCCTGAGCCTCTTGCCCCCGGCGAAGAGGCTGTACCTCATGGCCCTAAAGAGGAGGGAGGGGGCATTTTCCTCGCCGGGGATGAGGCGCTCCAGGGCCTCCTCCACCAGGGCCCTCCTCTGACTCAGGTAGTTTTCCAAATTGTCCTCACTCCCCGTCTTCATCCTCGATCCCCTTGAAGGGGACGGTGGTGATCTCCCCTTCCCCGTTCCTCATGAGGATGTCCACCCGCCTCTGGGCCTCATCGAGCCTCCGGGAACAGAAGCGGACGAGTTTTATCCCCTCCTCGAAGGCCTTGAGGGATTCGTCGAGGCTCATCTCCCCCGCCTCCATGCGGCGGACGATCTCCTCGAGCCTGCCGAGGGCCTCCTCGAATCTATCTTTCGCCATCTTTCCTTACCTCGCTTTCGATGCCCGTCACGGCGGCCCTGAAGGACCCGCGAGCGACGCGGACGCGGACGGTATCGCCCCTCTGCAGGGCGGCCGCCCGGGTGACGATCCACCCCTCCGGCTCCTTCGTCGCCAGGGCGTAGCCCCGGCCCAGGACCGCCAGGGGGTCCAGGGCCTCCAGGGCGGCGGAGGCGGCCAGGAACCTCCGGCGACCATCCTCGATACGGATCCTCGCGGCGCCGATGAGGGCCGTTTTCCGCGCCGCGAGGACGGACCTGAGCTCCCTGAGGCGCCCGAGGGGGCCGGTGTGGGCGAGGCGCCGGAAACGCCCCTCGAGGCGGTCCCGCCGTTTCTCCATCCCCGCCTGGAGGGCCCTGTGGAGTCGTTCGTAGAGGCCGTCCACGTTCAGGCGCAAGGCGGCGACGAGGCGACCAGGGTCCCTAAGGCGTCGTCGCAGTTGCAGGACCGTCTCTTGACGCGTGCCGACGGCGCGGCGGATGCCGTTGGCGAGACGCCAATGGAGGTCCGAGAGGGATACCCGCAGCTCCTCCCGGTGGGGGAGGATTATTTCCATCGCCGCCGAGGGGGTGGGGGCCCGCAGGTCCGCCACGAAATCGGCGATGGTGAAATCCGTCTCGTGGCCCACCGCCGAGACGACGGGGACGGCCGAGGCGGCCACGGCCCGGGCCACCTCCTCCGTGTTGAAGGGATAGAGGTCCTCCCAGGATCCCCCGCCCCTGGCCAGGACCAGGACATCCACGCCTCCGAGGGCGTTCAGGTCGGCGATGGCCCGCACGATCTCGGCGGGCGCCTCGAGACCCTGGACGCGCACGGGGGCCAGGACGAGGCGCACGGTCGGGAAGCGGCGCCGCGAGACGTTCATGATATCCCTCAGGACGGCCCCGGAGGGCGAGGTGACAACGCCCACCGTCCGCGGCAGGTAGGGGAGGGGTCTCTTGCGGGCCGCGTCGAAAAGACCTTCCCGACGCAGCTTTTCCTTCAGCTGCTCGAAGGCCTTCTGGAGGGCCCCCAGGCCCCGGGGTTCCACCCGTTCGACGATGAGCTGGTATTCCCCACGGGGGTGATAGAGGGTCAGGCGGGCCATCAGGAGGACCGCCATCCCGTCCTCCAGTTCGAAGGGTCGGCCCCGGCGGGACGCCTGTTGGAAGATGACGGCCCTGATCTGGCTCCTGTCGTCCTTCAGGGTGAAGTAGACGTGGCCCGACGGGGGACGCCTGAGATTCGAGACCTCCCCCTCGATCCAGAGGTAGTCGAACCTCGCCTCCAGGAGGGCCTTGATCTCCTCGTTGAGCCTCGTCACCGTCCAGATGTGCAGGGTCTCCATGTCCATAGGGGACGGGCGTATCAGAAATCCCTAGGGGTGACAAGGGGGTTTTTCTACGGGTCGTTGACATTCGGGGGCTCATGAAGTAAGAGCGAAGGTAAGAATAAGGCTACCTTCGTGAGGTGTGAATGGAAAAGCGAGACTTCCTGAAAAGCCCCGTGCGCCACATAGACATCAAGACCATCGACGCCGTACCCATCGTGGAGGCCATGAAGGGCATGTCCTTCAGCGCCCGGGACCTCGCCGAGGGGGCCGAGATCTACGACCGGATGCTCAGGGACCGTTCCTGCGTCGTCATCCTGACCCTCGCGGGCAGCACCTCGGCGGCGGGCTGCATGGACATCTACACCGACATGGTGAGACACAACATGGTGGACGTCGTCGTCGCCACGGGTGCCTCCATCGTCGACATGGACTTCTTCGAGGCCCTCGGTTTCCGCCACTACCAGGGGACGCCCCAGACGGACGACCGGCTCCTCCGTTCCCTCTACATCGACCGGATCTACGACACCTACATCGACGAGGAGCAGCTCCAGGTATGCGACCGCACGGTCTGCGAGATCGCCGACGCCCTGCCGCCCCGTCCTTACTCTTCCCGTGAGTTCATAGCCGAAATGGGCCGTTGGCTTACCAACCACGCCAAGAAACAGAACTCCCTTATCCAGGTCGCCTACGAGAAGGACGTGCCCATCTTCTGCCCCGCCTTCTCGGACTGCAGCGCCGGTTTCGGCCTGGTCCTCCATCAGTACAAGAACCCCAAGGACCATTGCTCCATCGACTCCGTCAAGGACTTCCGGGAATTGACGATGATCAAGATGGCCGTGGACACGACGGGACTCTTCATGATCGGCGGCGGGGTGCCGAAGAACTTCGCCCAGGACACGGTCATCTGCGCCGAGATCCTGGGGCGTGAGGTCCCCATGCACAAGTACGCCGTCCAGATCACCGTGGCGGACGTGAGGGACGGGGGTTGTTCGGGCTCCACCCTGAAGGAGGCCACCTCCTGGGGCAAGGTGGACGGCTCTTACGAGAAGATGATCTATGCCGAGGCGACCATGGCCCTGCCCCTGATCGCCGCCTACGTCTACCAAAAGGGGGCCTGGAGGAGACGCAAAAAATGGCGCCTGGCCCGTCTCTTCAAGGAGAAGGGTTGAGGGCACCGTGGTCGTGCCGTTTATACGACGAAAAAAGCGCCTCCCGAAACGGTCGGCGCTTCTTTTTTTCCATGGTGGAGATGAGGGGGATCGAACCCCTAACCTCCGCATTGCGAACGCGGCGCTCTCCCAATTGAGCTACATCCCCGTGGGACCGATAAGACAGGAGGACATTATATGATTCGGGGGGGCGTGTCAAGGGGATGTTGCCCGTCCTTGACAGGGTCCGTTCCTTTTACCTATAGTCCCTCCCCGGCATAGTTGTTACTCAGGCGTGCCGCAGGGGGTTACCAGGCCGCCCGGCGACGGGCGTCCGGCGAGGAGAGATGAAAAGGAGGTAGCTTCATGGCGAAGATAGATGCGTTTTTCCACCTGATGCACGAAGAGGGGGCCTCGGACCTGCACCTCGTCACGGGTCAGCAGCCGGCCATCCGGATCAGGGGCGAGATCGAGAGGATCCGCTACGACGTCCTGGACAACGACAGCCTCAAGGCCATGCTCTACGAGATCGCCCCTGAGCACAAGATCAAGCAGTTCGAAGAAACGGGGGACGTGGATTTCGCCTACGAGATCCCCGGCCTGGCCCGTTACCGCGCCAACTTCTTCATGCAGAAGTGGGGATGCGCCGCCGTGTTCCGCGAGATCCCCAGCACCATCCTCACGGCGGAGCAGCTCGGCCTCCCCCCCGTCGTCTCCAAGCTCGCCTCCCTCCCCCGCGGTCTCGTCCTCGTCACGGGACCCACGGGGAGCGGCAAGTCGACGACCCTGGCGGCCATCATCGATCAGGCCAACAGGACGAGGAAGGATCACATCATCACCATCGAGGATCCCATCGAGTTCGTCCACCAGAGTCAGAGCTGTATCGTGAACCACCGGGAGGTGGGCGTCCACACGAAGAGCTTCGCCGCGGCCCTGCGGGGTGCCCTCCGCGAGGACCCGGACATCATCCTCGTGGGTGAGATGCGTGACCTGGAGACCATCCGTCTCGCCGTGGAGGCGGCCTCGACGGGCCACCTCGTCTTCGGGACCCTCCACACCACCAGCGCCGCCAAGACGGTGGACCGCGTCATCGAGGTCTTCCCGGCGAGCGAGCAGGCCCAGATACGTTCCACACTCGCCGACGGCATCCGCGCCGTCATCGCCCAGGTCCTCTTCAAGAGGATCGACAAGAAGGGACGGTGCGCCGCCTTGGAGATCATGATCGCCAACAGCGCCGTCCGTAACCTCATCCGCGAGGGCAAGACCTTCCAGATCCCCTCCATGATCCAGACGGGGAAGAAGTACGGCATGCAGCTCCTCGACGACGCCATCAACGACCTGCTCATGAAGGGCTGGATAAGCCCCGACGAGGCCTACGCCAAGGCCAACGACAAGGCCCGGTTCCGGCCGTTCCTGAAGAACCCGCCGGCTGATTTCACCGAGGCGTGACGGAGGAGGAAGAGACATGAGAAAGCAGGAGATAGATTACATCCTCGGCCGGATGCTCGACGCCTACGGAAACGTTTCGGACCTGAACATCACCGTGGGCAAACCCTTCCAGGTGGAGACCTCGGGCGAGCTGACGGGGGTGCCCATCGACCCCCCCTTCGAGAAATTGACCCCCTTCCAGACGGAGATCTTCGCCCTGAACCTCATCAACCAGGACCGGCGTCTCACCGAGACCCTCCTGAGGGAAGGGTCCTGCGACTCCTCCTACGAGCTGCCCGGTAAGGCCCGCTTCCGCGTCAACATCTTCTCCCAGCGGGGTGACTACTCCATCGTTCTGAGGAAACTGGAGACGAGGATCCCCACCTGCAAGGACCTCGATCTCCCCGAGGCCTTCTACAAGATGGCGGAGGAGAAGAACGGGATCATCCTCGTCACGGGCGCCACGGGGAGCGGCAAGTCCACGTCCCTGGCCGCCGTCCTCAACGAGATCAACGAGAAGAAATCGGTCCACATCGTCACCCTCGAGGACCCCGTGGAGTTTTCCCATCCCCACAAGAAGGCCACCTTCAACCAGCGGGAGATGGGGAACGACTTCGACACCTTCGCCAACGGCCTGAGGGCGGCCCTCCGCCAGGCGCCGAAGGTCATCCTCGTGGGGGAGATGCGCGACCGCGAGACCGTCGAGATCGGCCTCTCCGCCGCCGAGACGGGCCATCTCGTCCTCAGCACCCTTCACACCGTCGATGCCGGCCAGACGATCAACCGCATCCTCGGCATGTTCCCCCACGAGGAGGAGACCCAGATCCGGATCCGCCTCGCCGACACGGTAAGATGGATCGTCTGCCAGCGCCTCCTGCCCAAGGTGGGAGGGGGAAGGGTGGCGGCCTTCGAGATCATGGGCTCGAACCTCCGTATCAAGGACACGATCCTCCACGGCGAATCGGAGGGCAAGACCTTCTACGAGATAATCCAGGCCAGTCGGGCCTTCGGCATGATCACCTTCGACGACTACATCGTGGAGCTCTTCAAGAAGGGGCTCATCACGGAGGAAACGGCCCGCGCCTATGCCTCCAACAAGGGCGTCGTGGGCCGCGGGATCGACGCCGTCAAGAGCGCCGCCGGTCAGGCCACGACGGATCTGGGTAAACTGACCATCGACAAGGACTACGGCAAACCGGCCCGGCCGTCATTCCGGTAGGGCAAAGGAGGGGATTGCGTGGAACAGCCCAAGAGCGTGTTGACGGAAGTGGCGGAAGGCACCTACGACGCCGCGGACATGCCCTTCGACTTCGTGGCGGAGGGGATGGAGACGGCCCTCCTCTGCGAGGCCGACCCCGCCGGGAGGGAGAAACTCGCCGAGGCCGTCAGAAGTCTGGGGTATCGGGTCACCGAGGCCGCGAGTGCCCGGGACGCCCTGAAGAAGGCCCGTTTTCACGTCTTCGATCTTGTCGTCGTCAACGAACTCTTCGACACGGACAGCCCCGAGGCCAACGACGTCCTGACCTACTTCAGCTCCCTCCCCATGGTGACGCGCCGGCGCATGTTCGTCGTCCTGGTGACGGAGAGGTTCCGCACCATGGACAACATGGCGGCCTTCAACAAGAGCGTCAATCTCACCCTCAACGTGAAGAACGTCGAGGACGCGGCGGCGATCATCAAGAAGGGGGTGGCGGACCACTCGGCCTTCTACCACGTCTTCAAGGAGACCCTGAAGAAGATGGGGAGGCTATGACGGAGGTCTTCGGGAGGCTTTTTCTATAGGTTTTGGGCCCGCCGGAGGGCCTCCTGGGCCTCTTCGTATAACCCGTCGGCGAGATAGGCCTCCGCCAGGCGGAGGAGGTAGAGGGGGTTGGCCGGTTCGGCGGCGACGGCCAGGCGGAAGGCCCGGCAGGCCTCGGCGGGGAGGGACTTCTTCATGAGGCTGTTGCCGAGACGCTGGTAATAGGCGCCGGCGGCGCCCTCGAAGAGGCGGACCGCCTCCTCGTAGGCCGAGAAGGCCCCCTCCGTATCCCCCCCCGCCAGGAGTATGTCCCCCAAGGCCAGATGGAAGGCGGGCTTCGTGTCGTCGAAGGCGATGCCTTTGCGGATGGCCCGCTCGGCCGAGGCGAGGCGGTCGGCCTTGAGAAAGGCATCGGCCAGGCGGGAGTAGTAAAGGCCCGTGTCCTGGGGATCGAGGGAGATGGCCTTCTCGTAGGCCCTCTCCGCGCCCTCCTCGTCGTCGAGGGCGATGAGGGCGTCTCCCATGCGGCAGTAAACGACCGATTCCCTCGGGTCGAGGGCGATCATCCTCTGGAAGACGGAGACCGCCTCGGCGGCCATCTCGGCCTTGAGGTAGGCCTCCGCCAGGTCCCCCAGGAGGGCGAAATCATCCGGCTGGGCGGCGACGGCCCGCTCGCAGATCGCCACGAGGCGGTCCGTCATGTTCTCCCTTTTGTAGATCCTCACGAGCTCGTCGAAGGCGAAACCGGTGAAGATCCGCCGGGAGACCTCCTTTTCGAAGAGTTCCTCCAGGCAGGCGAGGGCCTCCGCCAACTGGCCGTTGTCGTGGTAGGCCCAGGCCAGTTTCATGACGTAAGAGTCTTCTCCCCGGTGGAGGTCCCTCAGGTGGAGGAGGAGGGGGATGGCCTCGGCGAAGCGTCCCGCCTCCATGTGATCCTCCGCCAGCTTGAGGAGGTAATCCGAATCTGCCATGTTGATGACGGGGATGTCGTCTCCCAAGAGGTCCTAAATCTACCGATAGGGTCAACAGGCGCTGCAGGAACCCCCGCAACCGCCCATGGCACTCTGCAGGCTCGACGTGAGGCGGAAACCCGAGCCCATGGCGCTCGTTATGAAGTCGACGGCGATGGGTTTGGCCTCCTCGTACAGGTCGCGGTCGATGAGGAAGGTCAGGCCGTTGTCTTGAATGACCTCGTCGTTGTCCTGCGGCTCATCCAGAGCCATGCCCAATGAGGGCCCGCCTCAACCGGCCGTCATGAAGATCCTGATGGAGAGAGGGCCGCTGCGACCCTTGAGGAACTCCTTTATCATCTCGTTTGCCTTTTCCGATACCTGAAGCATCTCTTCCTCCTTGTGTTTGACCCCCGGGGGGGTGAAGTGGGCGCTAAGGTAGCCACGAAAAAAAGGTTTGTCAATCGATTTCAAAAAATATATTTTCCCCGCCATGGCTAAGCTCACCCTCGCCCAATGGCTCTCCCAGGCGGAAAACAACAGGCGGTTCATGGAGAACGTCAAGGCCGTCAAGGAGATCCCGCCGCGGGAGGCCGTCTACGCCGATTTTCCTCCCTGGGTCCATGAGGGTCTTAGGGCGGTCCTCAGGTCCCAGGGCGTCGAGAGGCTCTACAGCCACCAGGCCGAGGCCGTGGCCCTGGTGAGGCAGGGAAAGAACGTCGTTTTGTGTACCCCCACGGCGAGCGGCAAGACCCTCTGCTACAACCTCCCCGTCCTCCAGCGGATCCTCGAGGAGAAGGAGACGAGGGCCCTCTACCTCTTCCCCACCAAGGCCCTCGCCCAGGACCAGATGCACGAGGTTCAACAGCTCGTGGCGGGGCTGAACGAGGAAATCGGCGTCTTCACCTACGACGGGGACACGCCGGACGACGCCCGCAGGGCGATCCGCAACCGGGGCAGGATCGTGGTGACGAACCCCGACATGCTCCATACGGGTATCCTCCCCCACCACACGAAATGGCAGAAACTGTTCACGAATCTCCGCTATGTCGTCATCGACGAGCTCCACGTCTATCGGGGGGTCTTCGGTTCCCACCTCGCCAACGTCCTGAGGCGTCTCTCCCGGGTATGCCGGTTTTATCGTCAGGACCCCGTCTTCATCTGCTGCTCCGCCACGGTGGCCAATCCCCGGGAACACGCCGAGGCCCTCCTGGAGAGGCCCGTGAGCCTCGTCGCGACCAGCGGCGCCCCCTCGGCGGCCAAGGTCTTTTTCCTCTACAACCCCCCCGTCGTGAACCGCGAACTGGGGATCCGCCAGTCGGCCCTCACGCCGGCCAGCAAGATCGCCGCCGACCTGTTGGAGAACTCCATCCCGACCATCGTTTTCGCCACCAGCCGTCTGAACGTGGAGGTCCTGACGAAATACCTCAAGGACCGCCTCGACAGGGAGGACCCCGGTCAGAGGTCCATCGTCGCCGGTTATCGTGGCGGTTACCTGCCCGAGCTGCGCCGTCGCATCGAGGCGGGTCTCCGCAACGGGGAGATCCTGGGGGTCGTGGCGACCAACGCCCTCGAGCTGGGCATCGATATCGGCGATCTCGAGGCCGCCGTGCTTTGCGGTTACCCCGGTTCCATCGCCAGCACCTGGCAGCAGGCCGGACGGGCGGGGAGGAGGACGGGTTTGAGCCTCGTCGTCCTCATCGCCCGCAGCAGCCCCATGGACCAGTTTCTCATGGAGAACCCCGAGTACTTCTTCGCCCGGAGTCCCGAGTTCTGCCGCATCAACCCCGACAACCTCATGATCCTCGTCCAGCACGTCAAGAGCGCCGCCTTCGAGCTGCCCTTCGAGGCGGGCGAGACCTTCGGCGGCGAGAATCTCGAGGAGATCCTGGAGCTTTTAGAGGGTAAGGGCGTGCTCCACCGGGTGGGAAAGCGCTGGCACTGGTCGGCCGAGACCTACCCCGCCGACGAGGTGAGCCTCAGGAGCATCAATCCCCGTAACGTCGTCGTCGTGGACGCCACCAAGACGGGTGAACACAAGGTCATCGCCGAGGTGGACTGGGACAGCGCCTTCACGACGGTCCACGACGGGGCCATCTACATGGTGGAGTCCCGGCAGTACCACGTGGACAGACTGGACCTGGAGAGGAACACGGCCTATGTCCATGCCGTCGACGTGGATTACTACACCGACGCCATGACCTACACGAAGGTGGGGGTCCTCGAGGTCTTCGACGGCCGCCGCCTCGAGACGGCCCTCGTGGAACACGGGGAATTGAAGGTGACGAGCAAGGTCGTGGGATACAAGAAGATCAAGTTCTACACCGGCGAGAACCTCGGCTACGGCGAGGTCGATCTCCCCGAGAAGGACATGCATACGACGGGCTACTGGTTCACCGTCCCCCACGAGTTCCTCCTCGACCTCCCCTACAACCAGAGCGAGATCATAGACGGTTTGGCCGCCGTGGCCTATGCCCTCCACCACCTGGCGGCCATGACCCTCATGGCGGACCTCAGGGACCTGGATCGGGCCGTGGGCGAGAAGGGCGGCGAGTGGTTCCTCCGCACGGGGCCGGCCAGAGGGGCCTTTCCCCTCACCGCCGCCGGCGACGCCCCCTCCGTCCCCGAGGCCTTCGACCCCACCATTTTCCTTTTCGACGCCTATCCCGGGGGCATCGGTTTCTCGGACCTCCTCTATGAACGCCACGACTATCTCCTCGGGGCCGCCGAGAGGCTCATCGCCTCCTGCCCCTGCCCGTCTGGTTGCCCCTCCTGCGTGGGGCCGACCCTGGAGGTGGGCAGGCGGGCCAAGGAGACGGCCTTGGCCGTCCTCGCCTTGCTCCGTTCAAAACCGTGAACGATAGGGATCGCATGGAGAGGCTCCTGCGCGGCCTCTTCGGTACGGGTCAGATGGGTCGGGTCGGTCCCGCCGTGCCGCTGTGTGAAGGGCGGGGGCGACACTTGTCCCTGAGGGAGGCGGTCCCGGGGGAGGAAGAGGAGAACGAGGGCGGGACCTGCTATGCCGTCCGCCGTTTGATTCCCGGGAAGTGGCGCCACGGCGGGCGTCTGGTGAGGGACCTGGCCCGCCTCGACATGGGCCTGGCGTCGGTCCTGGCCGGGGACGCCGTCCTGAATGAGATGAGGGTCCACGACGCCCTGTTCCTCGACACGGAGACGACGGGCCTCGCCGGGGGGACGGGGACCGTGGCGTTTCTCGTCGGTCTGGCTTGGTTCGAGGGGGAAGACCTGGTGGTCCGCCAGCTCTTCGCCCGGGACTTCGACGAGGAGGGGGCCGTCCTGTCGTCCCTGGGGGCCGTCCTGCGTGAGCGGGGTTTCATCGTCACCTTCAACGGCCGGGCCTTCGACTGCAACCTCCTCCAAACGAGGTTCATCATGAACCGTCTCCCCAACCCCCTGGAGGGGGTCCCCCACCTCGATCTTCTCCACCCCGCCCGGCGCCTCTTCTCCCACCGTCTCGCCAGCTGTTCCCTCGGCGCCCTGGAGGAGGCCGTCTTGGGGGTGAGGCGCTCGGGGGATGTCCCCGGCTGGGAGATACCGAGCCTTTACTTCCGATGGCTGCGCCACGGCGACGCCTCCGCCCTGTCGGCCATCTTCGACCACAATCGCCTCGATCTCCTCTCCATGGCCGCCCTGGCGAGGGTCTTGGGCGAGGTCCTCGACCCGGAGGGGGAAGGGGAAAACACCCCGCCCGGCGTCATGGTCCGTGCGGGGCGTCTTCTCCTTTCCCGGCGCCGGATCGACGAGGGGAGGAGGCACCTGGAGAGGGCCGCGGCCTGCCGGGACGACGAGGCCGCCCGGGAGGCGCGGCGTGAGCTGTCCCTCCTCTACAAGCGGGCGGGTCGCTGGGATGAGGCCCTCCGGGTATGGGCGGAGATGGTCGGTGAGGATCCGGGGGACCTGTTCGCCCTCGTGGAACTGGCCAAGTGGTGGGAACACCGGGGCGGCGAGCCCGCAAGGGCCCTCGAGTTGACCCTGGAGGCCCTCAAGGTCGCCTCCGGGCCCTCCCTGGACGACCTGAATCGCCGCCGGGGGCGCCTCGAGAAGAAGATCCGCCGGCGCGGTGGGGAGGGATGATAAGGATCAGCAACCTCCGCCTGTCCTTGGGGGGGAGGGAAATCTTCTCGGACATCTCCTGGGACATACCGACGGGGGCCCGCATCGGTCTCGTGGGGGACAACGGCACGGGCAAGACGACCCTGCTGAGGGTCATCGTCGGTCAGGTGGAACCTGACGGCGGGAGGGTCGAGATCCCCCGGGTTTGCCGCTCTATCGGTTACCTACCCCAGGACCTCGTCGAGCTGGAGGACATACCCCTCATCGATTTACTCAAGAAGAGGTGCGGCATCGCCTCCCGGGAGGAACTGGTGAAGTCCTACGAGGAGCGCCTGGCCGCCTGCGCCTGCAGCCTCTCGGCCGCCGACGGGGACGACGAGGAGGCACGGGAGGCCGTACGGGGTCTCATGGCCGAATACGAGGCGGCCCTGGAGATGTTCCGCGCCGAGGACGGTTATGCCTTCCATGCCCGGGCCGGCGAGATCCTGGGTGGTCTGGGTTTCCGCCGGGGGGATCATCACCGCCCCTGCGGCGAGTTTTCGGGGGGCTGGAAGATGCGGATCCTTTTGGCCGTCATCCTCCTGTCCCGCCCGGAGATCATCCTCCTGGACGAGCCGACGAACCACCTCGACACGGAGAGCATGGAATGGCTGGAGGGATTCCTCGGGGGGTACCGGGGCACCATCGTCACCGTCTCCCACGATCGGGTCTTCCTCGACAAGATCGTCGACGTCGTGGCCGAGTTGGCCCAGGGTCGCATCCGGGTCTTCAAGGGTAACTACAGCGCCTATCTCCGAGAGAAGGAGAGACGGAAGGAGGCCTTGGAGCGGGAGGCGGCCCAGAGGGAGACGGAGCTGGAGAGGACGAGGGCCTTCATCGAGCGGTTCCGCTACAAGGCCACCAAGGCCAGGCAGGTCCAGAGCCGGATCCGGATGCTGGAGAGGCTTGCGCCCTTGGAGACGGAACGGGAGGGGCCGACGGTGCGGATCCGCTTCCCCGAGGTCCCCAAGAGCGGCAAAAACGTCGTGACCCTCGAGGGAGTGGGCAAGGCCTACGGCGACTTGACCGTCTTTACGGATTTCTCCTACCGCATCGACCGGGGACGCAAGATCGCCCTCGTGGGGGTCAACGGGGCGGGCAAGTCCACCCTGGCCCGGATCATAGCCGGTGTCGAAGAGCCGTCGTGGGGTGCCGTCACCTACGGCGGCGACGTCCGCATCGCCTTTTTCTCCCAGGAGTCGGCCGACAACCTCGATTACGGGCGCACCGTTTGGGAGGAGACCGCCGCCGTCCCCTTCCGGGGCACGGATCAGCAGCGCCGGGATCTCCTCGGGGCCTTCCTCTTCCCCGGCGAGACGGTGGCGAAACCCGTCTCCGTCCTCTCGGGGGGGGAGAAATCCCGCCTCGCCCTCCTGAAGGTCCTCCTCCAGGAGTCGAACCTCCTGGTCCTCGACGAGCCGACCAATCACCTCGATCTCCGGACGAAGGAGATCTTCCAGGAGGCCCTCCTCGAATACGGGGGGACGGTGGTTATCGTCTCTCACGACCGCTATTTCCTCGACCGTCTCGTCGACGGTGTCCTGGAGGTGAGGGAGGGGGCCGTGCGGCCCTACGAGGGAAACTACACCTACTTCATCGAGAAGCGGCGCCGGGAGGAAGGGGGCGTCCCTCCCCCTTCGACCCCCGGCGTCGTTTACCGGGCGCCGAAGAAAGGGGAGGAAAAGCGGGCCCGGCGTGAGGAGGAACTCCGCCGGATACGCGCGCGCCGGGAGAGCCGGCGGCGTCTCGAGGAGGTGGAGGGACTCATCGCGGCCGCCGAGGAGCGGAAGAAGACCGTCGAGGAGGAACTCTGCCGCGAGGAAAACCTCCGCAACCCCGCCTTGATCAGGGAACTGCACCGGGAACACCGCCTCTTGGAGGAGACGACGACCTCCCTGTACGAGCGGTGGGAGGAACTGATGGCGGAGGTGGAGAAGGAGGACCCTCGCTGAGGGGCTCAACCCCTTCGGAACGGGTTGATTGCCGATGCCAAACCGGCCATGGCGCCCCGAGGTCTGATTCAAGCCGCCCTGACGCAGACGTAGGGGATACCGCCCACCCCCAGGGGCCTCGTTTCCTCGAAGCCCGCCTTTCGCGCCATCAGCGATAGATCGTCACTGGTGAAACTCTCGGCGAAGACGATTCTTTTCATGCCCCAGAGGAGCAGGTCGTTCCGCAGGAGGGGGGTCTTGAACCTTGCCATGAAGGAACGGATCTCCCCGGGTGAGGCCCCGCGGTCCGTTTCCGCCACGATTGCCGGCCCCCCGGGTTTCAGGACCCGGCGGATCTCACTCATGCCCGCCTGGGGGTCGCGCCAGTGCTTGATGGAGCCCACGCTGGCGACGGCGTCGAAGGATTCGTCGGGGAAAGTAAGATGCAGGGCGTCTCCCCTGAGAAAGGTCATATTGGACAGGCCCAGGGCGTTTCCTCGGCGGCGGGCCCAACTCACCTGGCGGGGCGAGAAATCCACCCCCACAACCTCGGCCCGGGGGCAGCGGCGGGCCAGGAGGCAGGTCAAATATCCCGGACCGGAGCCGACGTCGAGGATCCTCGAGGGACGCCGGGGGGCGATCTCATCGGTGAGGAGTACGAAGAGGGGGGTAAGGGCGTCGCCGATATAGCGGTTGTAGATGAAACCGCAGAGATCCCACACGAGCCGGTTGTCCCGCAGGTACCTCAGGAGCCGCACCAGGGGCAGGGGCGGTGGCGCCATAGGGGAGCCTTGAAGGGCCCCGGGGGCCGTCAGGCCCCGTCGAGACCCGGGCTTTCCCGGCGGCGATACCACCCCGCCGGGTCCGTGAGGAACTCGGCGGCGTCCTTCAAGGAGACGTAGTGCTCGTGTTCGATGTCCGCCAGGAGGTTGAAGAAGGCCTTTTCCCGCGGATCCGTCACCTGGTCCCTCAGGCGGGCGTAGTAGGCGGCGCCGTTGCCCTCGAACTCGATGGCCGTCTCCAGGGCCTCGAGATCGTCCCGATCCGCCTTCGTCCCTTCCAGACCCCTTTTAACCACGTCTTTCAGGACGTCCTTGACGGGCGTCTGGTTGACCTTGAGGGGCACCGTCTCGGGCCATTGGCCCGCCTCCTTCCAGATCTCGTAAAGCTCTTTCAGACGGGCGTGGTGTTCCAGCTCGTCGGCGGCGATCTGTTCGAACATGGCCTTGCCGACGGCGTTCTTGGTCCGTTCGGCGTGATTCTTGTAGAACTCGTGTTCCCGCAACTCGTTGTTAAGGGCCACCTCGAGGGCGTTGAGTCGGTCTTTCATCTTGGCGCTCCTTTTATTGATCTTCGTCAAACACTATCACGAGGTCCGGGCGGGGGCAAGGCCTTTATCCTCGGGGCCCAGTTCCGCCACGTGTTCCGCCATGTTCTGGCAATGATCGGAGATCCGCTCCAGGCGGATAAGCATCTCGATGAAGACCGGGCCGGCCTCGGCGCGGCAGAGACGCCGGTGGAAACGAACGATGTGTTTTTCCCTCGCCTCCTTCACGGCGAGATCGACCATCTCTTCCCTTTTCCCCACGGCCTGGAGGAGGTTTCCGTCACCCCCTTCCAAGAGCCTCCGGGCGTCGGTGATGTTTTCTCCCACGAGGGCCTCGATCTCGTCCAACTCCTCCTCGGCGAAACTCGAGAAGAGGATTCGCCTCTTCTTTTTGATCCGTGACAGCTCCATCAGGGCCATCATGTGGTTGGCCATCCTCTCTATGTCGTCCGCCAGGGCCGTGTAGGCGAAGATGGCCCGGGGGTGGGCCGCGGCGGGCATCCGGTAGGAGAGGTTCCTCAGGTAGGATACGATCTCCCCCCGGAGGTGGTTCACGGCCATCTCCATGAGGAGGGCGTGGCGGAGCCTGCCTTCACTGAAGGACCGTCTCACGGACAAGGTCTGGGCGAATACCCTTTCCACCAGGCCCATCTGACGCGCCAGTTCCTTTCTCACCGCCCCGAGGGCCCGGTCGGCGTCGGCGAGATCCTCCTCTTTGAGGTACTCGGGCCACAGGGAGACCTCCTCCTCCCGCCCGGGGATGAACCTCTCGAGTAGACGGGCCACACCGTCCAAAAATGGGAAAAACATGAATGTAATCAATAGATTGAATAAGAGATGGGCGAGGGCGATCTGCTGGGACACGCTGGTGGAGAGGGCTTGGAGGAGCCTGACCGCCTGGGGAAGGACGGCCATGCATACACATGCCCCCGTCACCTTGAACAGGACATGGGCGGCGGCCGTCCGCTTGCCCGCCGGCCCCGTGACGGCCGCCGCCATGATGGCCGTGACGGTCGTGCCCACGTTGGCGCCGAAGACCACGGGGAGGGCCTGGTAGGTCCCCACGAGGTCCTGTTGGGCCAGGATGACGAGGATGCTGATGGGTATGGCGGAGGCGTGGATGAGGGCCGTGATGACGGCCCCCGCCGCGAAACCCGTAAGGGGGTCGGGGACGTCCCTCAGGTGGGCGACGATCCCAGGGTGGTCCCTCAGGGGGGCCGCGGCGGTACCGAGGAGCCCCAGGCCGAAGAAGATCATGCCGAACTGGAGGACCATCTCCCCGACCTCCCGTGTCCGATCCCGGCCCAGGAGGTACAGAAGACCGCCGGCGCAGATGAAGAGGGGGGAGAGGTCGGTTATCCTCCAGACGACGAGCTGGACGACGAAGGTGGTGCCGATGTCCGTGCCGAGGATGACGGCCAGGGAGTCGCGGAAGCCGATGAGGCCGGCGCCCACCATGCCGACGGTGAGAGCCGTGGAGGCGGAGCTGCTCTGGAAGAGGACGGTGGTGCCCATGCCCGTCATGAGACCAAAGAGGGGTCTCTTGACGATATAGCGGAGGTAGTCACGGATCCGGGCCGTCAGGAGGCGTTCCACCCCCGCGCTCAGCCTGACCGTCCCGTAGAGAAAAAGGACGATCCCCGCCGTCCCCAAGAGGGCGTTGTTCATCGTCCCGGGGCGCCGTCAGTATTTACCCGGGAAATTCGGTTTCCTCTTTTCCCTCTGGGCCTTGATACCCTCACGGGCGTCCTGGCTGCCGAAGATGGGGATGCCTATCTCCAGTTCCTTGGCGAAGGCGTCTTTGTAGGACATGTCCCGTGATTCGCGCCAGCACCGGATGATGCCCCGCGTCGCCAGGGGGCCGTTGGCGGCGATGCGCTCCGCCAGGGCCGTGGCAGCCGCCATCAGTTCCTGGCGTGGTACGACGCGGTTGAGGAAACCCCACTCCAGGAGGGTCCGGGCCGGGTAGTTGTCGGCCGTCAGGAGGATCTCCAGGCCCCGGCAGGGGGTGAGCATCCTCGTCAGGTAGACGTTGGAACCGCCCGTGGGCATGATGCCCAAACTGGCCTCCCGCATCTGGAAAAGGGCGTCCTCGGAGGCGATGCGGAGATCGGCCCCCATGATCATCTCGAATCCCCCCGTCAGGCAGTAGCCGTTGATGGCAGCGATGACGGGTTTGTTGACGATGTTGGGTTTCAGCATGGCCTCGCCCACGTGGGGGCCCACCTGGACCAGCCACCGTTCCGATTCCGTCTCCGGTTCCCTGGCCCTCGTGAGGACGGGGATGGCGGTTTTGAGATCCATGCCGGAGCAAAAGATGTCGGGGAGACATGAATAGAGGATGACCGCCCTTATCGTGTCATCGGCGTTGATGTCCAGCCATGCCCGGTGCAGGTCCAGGAGGATGTCGGGATCGAGGGCGTTCTTCTCCTGAGGGCGGTTCAGGCCCACTTTGGCGATGTGTCCTTCTTTGACGAAATCCAGTGCCATGGTCCTCTCCTTTCTTAAACCGTTGTTCCTAACTCATATTACATGACGCACCCTATATCAACGGCGTTTTGGTGAGGCCGTCGTTTTCTTTACAAAGGGGGCGAATGCTGGTAAGGCCAAGGGCGACATGGAAAAAAGACGCAACTCCACCCTCTGCCCCCAGTGCCGCCGCCTGATCAGTATCGACGAGGACGTCTGTCCCTACTGCGGTCTGAGTCGGCCCGGTTCCTCCTTCAGGGGCGCTTTCCGGGGGCTGATGGGACCCGGGGCCTTCGACCCCGTGCCCTCCCTCATCGCCGTGAACGTCGTGGTTTACATCCTCTCCCTGTTTTTGAGTCCTTCCGGCATGGGTATATCCATGAACCCCCTCCGTTTTCTGTCGCCCTCCGAGGGGAGCCTCTTCCTCCTCGGGGCCACGGGGACGGTGCCCGTGTTCCGGTTCGGCCGCTGGTGGAGTCTTCTCACCGCCTCTTTTCTCCACGGCGGTCTCCTCCACCTCTTCTTCAATATGGTGGCCCTCTCCCAGCTGGGTCCCTTCGTCTACCTGGAGTTCGGTTTCTGTCGCTTCTTCGCCCTCTACATCGTCTCTGGGATCGCCGGATTCTTACTCTCCCTCCTGGCGGGCGTCCCCTTCACCATCGGGGCCTCCGCATCCGTTTGCGGCCTCATCGGGGCCATTCTCTACTACGGCAAGAGCCGCGGCGGTTTCTTCGGCGAGGCCATCTACCGCCAGGCCATGGGGTGGGTGGTAGGTTTGGTCATCTTCGGCCTGTTGGTCCCGGGGATCAACAACTGGGCCCACGGTGGAGGAATCATGGCCGGTCTGGCCGCGGCCTGGGTCCTTGGCTATCACGAAAGGAACGAAGAGACACTCCTCCATTGTCTGTTGGGCTGGGGACTCTTGGCCTTGACGGGCCTGGCCATCCTTTGGGCCGTGATACAAGGGGTTTGGCGCGTTTGGGTCTTTTGACGAATAAGCTGATACTGTCAGGGGAGGTTTGACCGTGGGGAAAAAACAACTGTTCTTCGTCGCCGCCGCCTTGGCGGTGGCCGTCCTGGCCGCGGGTTGCGACATGGGCGTGGTCATGGGCAGCAGGTCCGTGGGTGTTCGTTCCGGTGAGTTCGTCTATTCCGAGGGCTACATGGTCTCCACTTACAACGACGATTTCGACCGGGTGTGGAAGGCCGTCGAGGCCGTTTACCGCGAAATGAAGGCCCAGCGCCTCGAACAGGAGAAAAAGATCGGCAAGGGTAAGATGGTGGGGTTCGTCCTCGACGAAAAGCTCACGGTGAAGATCGAGTTCAAGGCCAAGGACCAGACGGAGGTGGCGGTCCTCGTCGGCCTCGGCGGCAACAACATCGCCGCCCACCTCATCCATGAAAAGATCGCCCAGGAGCTGTCCAAGGACAGATAGGGGCTGCCCTCCTCCGTCAGGGCGGTGTCCGCCTCTGGTCCCCGAAGTGTTCCAGGACAAAGCGGCGGGCCTCTTCGGCTGTTGATACCCGGCCCTCCAGTTGGGCCTCCTCCACGGCGCCCAAGATCTCCTTGAAGAGGGGGCCGGGCAGGAAGCCCATGTCCTGCAGGTCCATCCCCGTCAGGAGACGGGGGGGTGAAAGGGTTTCCGGAGGCATCTCCCGGAGCATGGACAGGCAGTACTCGTAGTTCTCCAGGTTGCCGTGGCTCCCCAGGCAGTCCAGGAGGTGCAGCTTGAGGTGGAGATCGAACCTGGGCATCCTCAGGAAGCGCTTGAGGGTGGTGGTCTTCATTTCCCGGACGTGGATGAACCGCATGTGGTTGGCGATGAGGTCGAGGACCGCCTCGGTCTCGGCGTTGGAGAAGCGGAGGCGTCCCATGATCTCCTGGGCCATCCGCGCCCCTATCCGGTCATGGCCGTAAAAGTGAACGCCCCTTTCGTCCCGATGGAGCGTGACGGCCTTGCCCACGTCGTGGAGAAGGACGGCCCAGGCCAGGGTCGCCTCCCAGGCGGGGCCGGCGTGCTGGGGCATCAGGTCCAGCATGCGCAGGGTGTGTTCCCAGACGTCCCCCTCGGGATGGTAATCGGGGGGCTGGCCGACCCCGGAAAGGGCGGCCACCTCGGGTAAGATCTCCTCGAGGAGACCCGTTTCCATCATCAGTTCCATGCCACGCCTCAGGCCCCTGCGGGTGAGGATCTTCGTCAGCTCCTCCCTGATCCTCTCGGCGCTGATCCCCCGGATGAGGGGTGCCTCCTCCCTGATGGCCGCCACGGCCTCCGGATCGAGGAAAAAGTCAAGGGTGGCGGCGAAGCGCACCGCCCTGAGCATCCGCAGTCGGTCCTCGGCGAAGCGGAGGCGGGGGTCTCCGATGGTCTTCACCCTTCTGTTTCTTATATCCCCGAGACCGCCGACAAGGTCGATGACCCGGCCCGTCCCTGGGTCCATGAGGAGGCCGTTGATGGTGAAATCACGACGCCTCACGTCCTCGTGGACACCCCCGTAGGTGATGCCGACGGGGTGCCGGCCGTCGGCGTAGGGGCCGTCGCTGCGGTAAGTGGCCACCTGGTAACCCTTGGCGCCGGCGACGACGAGGACGACACCGAAGGCGGCCCCCACGGGGACCGTTCTCTCGAAGAGGTCCATCACCTCCTGCGGGCGCGCGGAGGTGACGATGTCATAATCGTCCGGGACACTCCCCATGACGAGATCCCGGACGCATCCCCCCACGAGGTAGGCCTCATGGCCGGACCGGCGCAGCGTCTCGACGATCCTTACGGCCCCCGCGTAGGCGGCCGAGTCCTCCGGGGGAGAGACGATTAAGGCCTCAGCCCTCGCCGACGTCATCGTCCCCTTCTTCCCCCCGATCTTCCCGTTTTCTCTGCTTTTGAGCCCTGATGAAGGAGACGACGAAGAAGGACATGAGGCCGATCGTCACGGCGATGATGACGATGTTCTCCAGGGACGGCCCCGAACCGGCGATAAGCATGGAGACGAGGACCAGGGAGGCGACGACGAATCCCCACAGGACATATTGGTTCACGGCACCCTCCTTCTCGTTTTGATGGTCTCGTTTGCGAAAAATCACATCCCCTGAGGGACCACGTAGGGCGATACCCCCCATTTACCCCCGATCGGCACCGAAGTACCTCAGGACCAGCAGGACGCCCGAGGCGACGGCGATGGCGCATTCGGGGGCGGCGATGCGGTTGCTGATCCCGTAGGGCCGCTCGGGGGGCATGACGCCGTCCCTGAGGGGGTACTCGAAACCCTCGAGGGTCACCCCGAGGGCCTCCCCCGCCAGGGGGAAGATGGAGACCCGCTCCCCGGGCCGGCCCCGAAACCGATATCGTCGAGTGACGGCAAAGATCTCGCACCACTCGTCCACGATCCTGACGGGGATCCCCTCCCGGACACCCCTCAGTAGGAGGGCGATGTTGGCGAGGGTGTGATCGAGGCGGCGGCCCGTGGCCCCGAAGACGAAGATCTCCCGCGGGCGGAGCCTAAGGGCCTCCTCCAGGGCCAGGGACGTGTCCGTGTCGTCCTTGGCCGCCGGGTACCGGCGCAGCTCGCAACCCATTTCCCGGAGGCGTGTCTGTGTCTCCTCGGGGAGGGAATCGAGGTCCCCGATGACAAGGGAGGGACAAAGGCCCATGGCCAAGGCGTGAACGGCGCCGCCGTCGGCGCAGATGATTTTCTCCGGCGCAAGTGCCGTGATCCCGGCCTTTATGACCGCGGGATCGTGGAGGGGACCGGCGGCGAGAATGACCACCCGCTCAGGGCGATACACGGCGCCAGTCCCCCGAGGTTATCTGGGCCATGCCATCGACGCTCGACTCGGCGAAATATGCCCAGGCCAGGAGGCTTTCCCCCTCCTTGGTCACCGTCCGGACGATGGCGCGGCGCAGAAAGGTCTCCGTCTCCCGGTAGCGCCGGGCCGTCTCGTAGATGTCGAGGGTCTCGAAGGCCTTCTTGGGGTCCCGGATGGGGTAGATCTCCCCCTTGACGCGGCCTCGGCCCGTCACGTCCGGGACCATGCAGGGGAAACCCTTGCCGCTGTCATAGAGGATACCGGGGGCCTCGGCCTCCCGGCGCCGGGACGTGTCGGCCCACTTGGTCAGGAGGGGGTGACGCGGTTCGTCCCTCATGAGGGTGCCGTACACGAAGAGATGGGCGATCAGGTAAGGGGGCTCCTCGCCCGCCGCGACGGTGTTGAGGATGTAATCGTCGAAACCGTGGCTCTTCAGACCCTCCCTGAGGGTTTGAAGGTAGGCCCTGTCGGGGGTGAAGAAATCGCCCTTTTTCTTGTCCGTTCTGATCTGATAGGCCGTCGCCACGTGCTCGCACCCGTCCTCCGTGAGGGCGATGATGTTGAGGTGCTTGTACATGTTCTCCTCCTCGCCCTTGGCGTCGAGGGTCTCCCAACCGCCGGTGTTGACCCGGAAGAGGACGCCCGGCGTCACGTGCCCCAAGTGGTAGGTGATATTGAGGGCGCCGCCCCGGAGATGGGGGGAGAAACAGTTGAAGACGATGCGCGTGTCGGGCAGGTAGGCGTTGGCCACCTTCTCCTTCAGGGGGTACAGGTAGCCCCGGTTTTGGCACCAGGAGCGCAGATCGGCCTCGTTCAGGTTCTGGCCGTAGGCGAAATACAGAGGATCGCTTCCCATGGGTATCCCTCAGGCGATTCCGAAGAGGCGCCTTGAATTCTCGGTGGAGACGGCCCCGATCTCTTCCACCGTAAGGTCCCGAAGGCGGCCTATCTCCGCGGCCGTGTGGATGATGAAGGCGGGCTCGTTCCTGCGGCCGCGAAGGGGAGCGGGGGTGAGGTAAGGGGCGTCCGTCTCGATAAGGAGGCGGTCTAGGGGTACCATGCGGGCCACCTCCTGCAACCTATGGGCCTTGTTGTAGGTGACGGGACCGGCGATGGAGATGTAGAATCCCATCTCCAGGACCTTCTCCGCCATGGCCCTGTCGCCGGAGAAGCAATGGATGACACCTCCCCTCTTGCCTTTCCACCCTTTGAGCATGGCGAGGGTCTCTGAATGGGCCTCCCGGTCATGGACGATGATGGGGAGGTCGAGGTCGGCGGCCAGGTCCAGTTGTTCCCCGAAGACCCTGATCTGGGTGGCGCGGGGCGAGAGATTCCGGAAGAAATCCAAGCCGATCTCACCGTAGGCCACGATCCTCTCGTCGGCACAGAGGGCCCGCAGGGTGTCGTAGACCTTCGGCCCGCCCCTTTTCGCCTCGTGAGGGTGGAGACCCAAAGCGGCATAAACCCCTTCGTACCGCTTCGTCAAGGAAACTGCCTTTTCCCATTCGTCGGGGGTGGTCCCGACGGTGATGACGGTGGTGACGCCCTTCTTCCGGGCTCGGGCCAGCACCTCGTCACGGTCGCCGTCGAAGTCGGCCATCTCCAGGTGGGCATGACTGTCCGTGAGCGTCATTCGACGGTCATTTCCACGGCATTGTCGGAAAGATCGGGAAGGGTCTTGAGGTATTCCATCAGATCCTTCTCCGTGATCTCCCCCTTGAGGATCTTCTGCTTCAGGATGCGTTTGTCCGGGTTCTTGGCGATGAGATCCTTTATCTTTTTCATCTATACACCTTCCGTCGTCATGGCATCATGGCCCGGACGCGGGCCAATTCCGCTTCGGCCTCTCGGGCCATCCGCTCGAGGAGCTCGCGGCACGTCGGGATGTCTTTGATGAGGCCGATGGACTGCCCCACCATCAGGGGCGCGTAGTCCACGTCCCCCGTCTCCCAGGCCTGTTTGACCCTCTGGCCGGCCAGGAGGGGTATCAGTTCCTCGAAACCGCCGCCCCTTTTCTCGATCTCGCACACCTCCATGAGGACCTTGGTTTTCAAGCCCCGGCCCTGGAGGCCGATGGATTTCCCGTAGAGGACCGTCTCATGTTCCTGACGTCTAATGAGCTCTTGCTTGATGTTCTCGTGGACCTCGCACTCCCGGGTGGCAATGAAACGGGAGGCCATCATGACCCCCTGGGCGCCGAGGACCAGGGCCGCCGCCATCGTCCGTCCGTCGGCGATACCCCCGACGGTCACCACGGGGATCTTGACGGACTCGCAGACGCGGGGGGTCAGGATCATGGTGGTGACGTCGTCGTCGAGGGGGTGCCCACCCTCCTCGATACCGGCGGCGTAAATACCGTCATAGCCGACCTTCTCGGCATGGAGGGCGTGGCGGACGGAGCCGACCTTGTGGAACAGCTTGACCCCCGCCTTCTTGAGGGTCTCTATGGCCTCCATCCCGGCGGCCTTGTCCACGGGTGTTCCGGAGAACTCGATGCCCGCCACCCTCTCCTCGGCGCAGACACGGATGTACATCCGGTGATGCTCCGGCGTGATGCGGACAGAGGGCAGAAGGGTGATGTTGACCATGAAGGGCCTGTCCGTCAAACGGCGTGTTTCATGGATGGCGTCGCGGAAATCCTTCTCCGTTTCGTAATTGGCGGCGGTGAGATTGCCCAGGCCCCCGGCGTTGGAGACGGCGGCGCAGAAACGGGGTTTGCAAAGCCACATCATGGCCCCGCAGATGATGGGATACTCGACGCCGAACATCTCCGTGATGGCCGTTTTGATCATACGGCGGCTCCTTTCTCCGTTAATCGGTCCCGTGGTACCGTCGCCCGCGGCACGCCGAAGGTCCGGCCCACAGAAGCGGGCGGTATTTTTAGATTAAAGGCGAGGGGATGTCAACTCTTTTGCAAGGCCGCAACCACCGTCGAGGCGCCCCCTCCGTTGCTTCAAGCCCACGTGATGACAGAAGATTTTTCGCCTTGCAGTTTGGTCGCATCTGCCATAAAAGCGGCCGATACGACCTCGGACGGGGACGTTTTCCGCCTGTCGCCGGGGAATATAGAGGGAAAGGCGAAAGAAACGATGCACAGCTACACCCTGGACAAACCGGACAATCTGGTAGACCTCTTCGAGGAGAGCGTCTCCCGGTACGGGGGGAGGCGGTTCTTGGGGACGAAGAACAAAAACGGCGACTATGAGTGGGTGACCTTCGGCGAGGTCGGCCGGCGGGTGGACAATCTCCGCGGGGGGTTGGCGAAACTGGGGGTGGACAAGGGTGACGCCGTGGGTATCATCGCCAACAACCGCCTCGAGTGGGTGATTGCCGCCTTTGCCACCTACGGGCGGCTGGGACGTTTCGTCCCCATGTACGAGGCGGAGCTGACGCAGACGTGGCGATACATCATAGCCGACAGCGAGATCAAGGTCCTGTTCGTGTCCCGCCGGGACATCTACGAGAAGATCGCCCCCTTTCAGACGGACATACCGACCCTGAAGCACATCTTCGTCATCGAGGACACCGGGGAGGGTTCCATGGCGGCCGTGGAGGCCCTGGGAGAGGCCGACCCCGTACCCTCCCGGCGCCCGGACCCCGACGACATCGCCGGCCTGATCTATACGTCCGGCACCACGGGGGACCCCAAGGGGGTGCTGTTGAGCCACGGCAATTTTTCGAGCAACACCCTGGCGGGTCTGAAGAAGTACCCTGAACTTCTGGAGAAGGAGGCCGTCACCCTGGCCATCCTCCCCTGGGCCCATTCCTACGGCCAGACGGGGGAGCTCTACGCCATCATCCGCATCGGCGGCGCCATGGGTTTGGCGGAGAGCCCCACCACCATCGCCGAGGATATCCTCAAGGTCCGCCCGACTTGGCTCGTCGCCGTCCCCCGGGTCTTCAACCGGATCTATGACGGTCTCTGGGCCAGGGTAAACCGGGAAGGGGGCATAAAAAAGGCCCTTTTCATCATGGCCGTGGAGGCGGCCAAGAGGAAGAGAGAACTGGCCGCCGAGGGCAAGACCTGTCTCGTGACGAACCTCAAGTACACCCTGGGGGACAGGATCGTTTTCCAGAAGATCCGTGACCGCCTGGGGGGACGCCTCATGGGGGCCATGAGCGGCAGCGCCGCCATGAACCCCGAGATCGCCCGCTTCTTCTTCGACCTGGGCATCCCCATCTACGACTGTTACGGCATGACCGAGACATCCCCTGCCGTGGCCATGAACGCCTCGTACAGTTACCGGATAGGCAGCGTCGGCCAGGCCATCGACAAGGTGAAGATCGTCATCGATTCCTCCGTCGTGGAGGAGGGGGCACAGGACGGTGAGATCGTCGTCTATGGTCCGAACGTCATGAAGGGTTACCACAAGAAGCCCGACCAGACGAGGGAGGTCATCACACCCGACGGGGGTATGCGCACGGGCGACCGCGGCCGTCTCGACGAGGACGGGTTCCTTTACATCACGGGCCGCATCAAGGAGCAGTACAAGCTGGAAAACGGGAAATTCGTCTTCCCCGCCGCCCTCGAGGAGGACATATGCCTCGTCCCCTGGGTCCAGCAGGCCGTCGTCTACGGGGAGAACAGGCCCTACAACGTCTGCGTCGTCGTCCCCGATTTCGAGGTCCTGCGCCGCTGGGCGGAGGAAAAGGGCCTGACGGGCCCACCCGAGGCCTTCATCGAGCGCCGGGACATCCAGGAGACCATCGCCCGGGACATCACGGAAAGCCTGAAAGGGCGCTACGGCGGCTACGAGATACCCAAGAGGTTTCTGTTCCTCTCCGAACCCTTCACCCTCGATAACGGTATGCTCACCCAGACGATGAAACTCAAGCGCAAGGTGGTCCTGACGCGGCTCATGGACCGTATCGAGGCCCTCTACGCTTCCTGAGGAGGCCGCCGAGGGTCTGCGGCGGGCCGGTGACCGGGTAAGAGGGGAGGGTGACGTCCCCCGTTGCGTCTCCTTGAGGATCCCCTTTCACCTTTTGAACCGTCATCGGGCCGCGGGCGGGTCGGAGAGGGCCCGTTTGAACAAAACACGGGGAAACACCGGAGGCAAAGGGTCCGCAAACCAAAATTCGGGCAAAAGGCACAAGAGGGCTATGGTCAAAAGCGGGCGGTCCTTCTGGTTCTTCGCCCACCGCGGCGCCAGCGGCCATGAGCCGGAGAACACCCTGCGTTCCGTCCGGCGGGCCCTGGCCATGGGGGCCCCCTGGGTGGAGGTGGACGTCTTGGCCGTCGACGGCGAGGCGGTGGTCATCCATGACGAATATCTCGAGCGGACCACCAACGGGAAGGGACCGGTCTCTGCCGGACCCCTCTCCTATCTCCGTTCCCTCGACGCCGGTATGGGCGAGCCCATCCCCCTCCTGGGGGAGGTCCTCGAATGCGTCGCCGGCAGGGCCGGGGTGAACGTCGAAATCAAGGGACCCGACGCGGCCGCCCCCACGGCCCGGGTCCTGGGGGATTACCTGGAGAAGGGCCGCCTGGGGCCGGAAGAAGTGATCGTTTCTTCTTTTCATCACGACATCTTGAGGCGTTTCCATCTTCTCCTCCCCGCGGTGAAGACGGGCCTCCTTTTCGGCGGCCAGCCCCGACGTCTGGGGACCCTGTCACGACAGACGGGGGCCTTTTCCGTCCACATGAACCACCGCCTCTGCCATGCCGGGATCGTGGAGAGGGTCAGGCGGGAGGGTCTGAAGCTGTTTGTCTATACCGTCAACAACGAGGAAGACCTCAAGAGGGTCCTGGCTCTGGGGGTGGACGGGGTGTTCAGCGACTACCCGGAGCTTTTACCCCTCGCCAAAAGACTCTTTCGTCCTTGACCGCGGCGGCGGCCTCCGCTAAGATCCACCATCGCCCTTGCCCCATGAATGGATCGAACCTATTGAAACTATTGGTTCTCCTAGGGTTGGCCGCCTTGGGGGCCTGGCTGTTTGTCCATTACGACCTCATCGTCTTCTTCCAGGACAAGAACCGCCTTATCGCCTTCATTGACTCCTTCGGTCCCTTATCCGTCGTGGTCTTCATCGGCCTCCAGATCCTTCAGGTCCTCTTCGCCCCTGTTCCGGGGGAGGTGACGGGTTTTATCGGCGGCTATATCTATGGCTCCGTCCTGGGGACCGTCTTTTCCACCATCGGTCTTACTGTCGGTTCCTGGTTGGCCTTCGCCCTGGCCCGCTGGTTCGGCCTGCCCTTCGTGGAGAGGGTGGTGAGCGCCGAGGTGTTAAAGAAATACGACTACTTCATGGAGCATCAGGGAAAACTCGTCTCCTTCATCCTTTTCCTCATCCCCGGCTTCCCCAAAGATGCCCTCTGCTACGTCATCGGCCTCAGCCATATGAAGACGGTGACCTTTCTTGTCGTGTCCACCCTGGGCCGCCTCCTGGGAACGGCCATGCTCTCCGTAAGCGGCGATCTCGCCCGTTCCAACCGTCATGAGGCCCTCTGGGGCCTTGGGATCATAAGCCTTGTATTCATCATCGTGGCCTATTTTTACCGCGACCGTTGGCTTAACCGCCTGCGCCGCAAGAAAAAGACGGCCCCGGCGGACTCATCGGGAATAATTCCTCAGAAAACGGGGAATATTTCCCCAGACGGCGGTCCTCGGGAAGGAAAAGGGGGGTCTTGACAAGGAGTAAGTCATTGAAAGAGGGCCTAATACGTGATTTTTTGGCTATGGCATGATTCTCGCAATTAAGATTGCCAAATTGAAGGAAAGGAGGTGACAACTAAATGAAGAAGCTGATGTCCATCATCGTCTCCATGCTGTTCGCCCTGTCCCTGTCGGGTCTGGCGTTCGCGCAGGCCGCCCCCGCGGCGAAGCCCGCCGCTGAGCCGGCGAAGGCCGAGGAGAAGGCCCCCGCGAAGGAGAAGAAGGCCAAGAAGGCCCCGAAGGCCAAGAAGGCCAAGAAGGCCGAGGAGAAGAAGGCCGAGGAGAAGAAGTAAGACGTTCCGCTTGAGCCGGTCTTTAACGGACAAAAAAGGCTTTGAGATCGAGAGGTTTCAAGGCCTTTTTTTTGTCTTCCCTAACGGCTCCGCAGGCGGGGATCCGCCGCGTCCCTGATCCCCTCCCCCAGGAGGTTGTAGCCCAATACGGTCACGAGGATCGCCAGGCCCGGGTATAGGGAGAGCCACCAGGCGATGTCGATGTTGTCTTTCCCCGCCGTCAGGATGTTCCCCCAGCTCGGCGTCGGCGGCTGCACGCCGATGCCGAGGAAGCTCAGGGCCGATTCCGTGAGGATGGCCCCGGCCACGCCGAGGGTGGCCGCCACCAGGATGGAGGCGAGGGCGTTGGGGAGGATGTGGAGGAAGATGATCCTCAGATCCCCCGCCCCCATGGCCCTGGCGGCCTGGACGAAGTCTCTTTCCCTCAGGGAGATGAAGTCCGCCCGGACGAGACGGGCGATCCCCATCCAGCCCGTGATCCCGATGATCGCCATGATGTTCCAGATCGACGGCTCCAGGAAGGCGATGACGGCGAGGATCAGGAAGAAGGTGGGGAAGCAGAGCATGAGGTCCACGAAACGCATGATCAGACCGTCCACCCAGCCGCCGTAGTATCCCGCCAGGGCACCCAGGACGGTACCGATGAAAAGGGCGATACCCGTGGCCACGAATCCCACCTTCATGGAGATCCCCGCCCCGTGGATCATCCGGCTCAGGACGTCGCGCCCCAGTTGGTCCGTGCCGAACCAGTGGTCGGCCGAGGGTGGGGCGAGGATGTTTCTCAGGTCCACGGCCGCCGGATCGTAGGGAGCCAGCCAGGGGGCCAGGAGGGACAGGACGATGAGGGAGAGGACGATCACGCCCCCCGCCATGGCCAAAGGGTTTTTCCTGAAGCGTTTCCAGAAATCGGCGAGCATCGGGTCTCTCAGGAGGTGCGGATCCGGGGGTCGGCCAGGGCGTAGGCGAGGTCCGCCAGGAGGTTGCCAAGGAGGGTCAGGACGGCGCCGATGAGGAGGATGCCCATGACGGTGGGGTAGTCCCGGGACATGACGGCCATGTAGAAGAGCTGGCCCATACCGGGGATGGCGAAGATCGTCTCGAAGATGACGCTGCCCCCGATGAGGCCCGGCACGGACAGGCCCAGGATGGTGATCACGGGGAGGAGGGCGTTGCGCAGGGCGTGTTTGAAGATGACGGTCCTCTCCGGAAGACCCTTGGCCCGGGCCGTCAGGATATAGTCCTGGCGGATCACCTCGAGCATGTTGGAACGCATGTACCGGGAGAGGCCGGCCAACCCCCCGAAGGCCGAGAGGAGGACGGGCAGGATGAGGTGTTTGACGACATCCAGGACCCGTTCCCCGGGGGGGAGGTACTCGTAGTTCAGGGAGCGGATACCGGAGATGGGCAACCAGCCGAGGTGGATCCCGAAGAAGATCATGGCCAGGAGGGCGAGCCAGAAGGTGGGCATGGCGAAGCCCACGAAGACGAAGACGGAGGTCAGGCGGTCGAAGAGGCTGTCCTGCCGGACGGCGGCCATGACCCCCAGGGGCACGGCGACGATGACGATCAGACCCAGGGACAGGATGTTGAGGCTAATGGTGACGGGTAGCCGCTCCAGGATCTTGTCCGCCACGGGCCGGCGGTCGGGGGAGAAGGATTTCCCGAGGTCAAGGACGGCCGCCTTCTTCAGCCAGAGCCAGTACTGTACGGCGAGGGGCTTGTCCAGGTCGTAGAGGCTCTTGAGGCGGGCCTTCGCCTCGGCGGAGGCCCGGGGGTTCATCTGGGTCTGGAGGTCCGTGGGCGAACCGGGGGCGAGGTGCATCACCACAAAACAGACGACGGTGATGCCCAGGAGCATGGGGATCATAAGGAGGAGACGTTTTAGGAGGAAGGGTGACACGGGGCCTCCTAAAGCAGGGCCATGGCCTCGATGTTGGCGGCGAAACGCGGCAGGTCCTCCTCCCGGTGGGATTCCACCGTCAGGACGGGGGCGATGGAACTCTCCCTGAGGAGGGCGAAGAGACGCCGGAAGGGGAAGGTGCCGTCCCCCACGGGGAGGTGTTGGTCCGCCTGTCCCAGGTTATCGTGGAGGTGGATCTGACGGAGATAGGGGTGGAGGGCCTCCAACCACTCCTCCAGGGGGGTCTGGGAGAAACAGTTGAAATGGCCCGTGTCGAGACAAAATCCGATCCGGGGGGAAGCGAGGGCGGCGAAGAGGCGCCGGAAGGGTTCGGGGTCCCTCTCGTAGACGTTTTCCAGGCAGATGATCGTCTCCTCGCCGTCAAGGAGACCCGCCAGGTACGACCAGGTCTCCACGCTGTTGGCGACCCACTGGTCCAAGGTGGAGACGTAGTAGCGGTGATCGAAGGACGGGTGGCAGACGATGGTTTTGGGGTGAAAGAGGGACGATAGGGTGACGGCCTGGGCGATCCGGTCCCGGGAGACCCGCCGGATCTCCGGATCGATGGCACCCGGCCTCAGGTCCATGAAGGGCCCATGGAGGGTGACAGTCAAACCGGCGGCGGCGAGCTTGGTCCCCATCTCGGCGAATTCGGCCGTCGTGTGTCTAGCCAGTGTCTCGGCGCTGAAACTGATCTCCGGGTTGATACGCCTCTTGAGGAAGAGGTCCAGATAACCCTCCCGGAGCATGGTGAAGGGGATATGGACCTGGACCTTCTTCAGGATCGCTTCCATGGCCTCCCCCTACCATAGGCCCCCTAAGGTGGCAACGGGCAATGTGGCGCGAGGAGGGAAGGCCTCATGGTCTCTTCCAGGCTTTGTCTCTGGGACTCGAAGTCCCTTTCGCCCTCCCCCCGCGGGGCGATGAGGGGCCCGAAGCGGATGGTGACGGAGGCGAAGGGTTTGGGGAGGAGGAAACGGTCCCAGCTGTTGAAATACCACGCCCTGTCCGCCGCCGTGGAGAAGGGGCAGATATGGGCCCCCGAGGCCAGGGAAAGGCGGATGACGCCGGCCTTGACCCTGCCCGCCGGGCCCTTGGGTCCGTCGACGATATGCCCGGCGAGTCGGGAGGTCTTGAGGTTTTCGATCATTTCCCCAAGGGCCGCCGCCCCCCCGCGGGACGACGATCCCCGCACGGCGTTCCAACCGCAGAGGCCGGCGACACGGGCGATGATGTCCCCGTCTTTGCTTTGACTGATCATCAGGGAGGGGCGGTAGGGGGCGTAGGTCCTAAAGTGGGCGATGGCGGAGAAGAACTGTTGATGCCACGTGCAGAGGATGACGGAACCGCCGCCGTCGATGTGGGCGCGCCAGGGACCCTCGTTCTCCACCTTGAGGCGCAGGGTCCTGCTGTAGCCCTGGATGAAGTAGTGCAGACCCGTGAGGACGGGCCCGGAGAGGAGATCGTAACGGCGGTCCCTAAGGGAGGGTGCCGTTCTGAGTTTGGGCTCCATCAGGGAAGGGGGCGGCCTTCGGCGTTTCCCGTTCCTTCCTCGACCTCCGGCACGTCCCCTTCAGGGGGCGTGTCTTTTCTGTTTTGTTTCGCCTCCGCCCTGCGGAGGGCCTTTTCCCGTTTCCGCTGTTCACGGGCCAACTCCCTCTGCCTCTTTTCAAAGGTGTATCTTGATCTGACCATGGTGAGCCTCCCGCCCGCGATCCGGGGATAATGAAAACGGGACCCCCCTGGGGGGGCCCCGCCTCTGTTTCAAATCGACCTATAGAGGCCTCACGTTGGTCGCCGCCGGGCCTTTCTTGCCCTGCTCGACATCGAAACTGACTCTCTGTCCCTCGGTAAGGGTCTTGAAGCCCTGTCCCTGGATGGCGCTGTAATGAACGAACACGTCGCCGCCGCTGTCCTTTTCGATGAACCCGAAGCCTTTTTGTTCGTTGAACCATTTGACTTTACCTTCCGACATCACCTTTTCCTCCTTTCTTCAAAATCGACAAGTCGGACGGCCATATGAGGAAAAGAAAAAAACCGCCACGTCCATAAGAGGTACGGCGGTTCATCCCTGCACTTCAAAATGTACGATCCAACTTTGCCAGCGCCTGGGCCCCTTGAGGCCGTGCGCCTATTCCGAGCTACGCATTACAGGTATTGTTCGCTTATGTCAAGGGATTTTTTCCCAGGCTCTTTCGGGGACGCAAAGGCAGGCGTTGACAGGCCGCCGATTATGTTCTATATACTCACAATCTTTATTATTTTCCGGACCGTCGTCGGGGCGCCGCCGCCGGGTCCCCTTGAGCGAAGGAGGTGTCATTGACAAACACCGCGGAGAACGGTTCTGAGGGCCGGCTTCTTCTGTGCGTTAATTCGGCCCTGAAGCGAAAGGCCAGGGGGATGGTCATCCTCGACGTCAAAGGCCTGTCTTCCTTCGCCGATTATTTCGTGATCTGCAGCGCCAACTCGGACCGCCAGGTGAGGGCCATCGCCTCGTGGCTGCGGGAGGACCTGAAGAAGAACGGCATGACCCCCCTGGGCGTGGAAGGGGAACAGCACGGTCGCTGGGTCCTGATGGACTACGACGACATCATCATCCACATCTTCCATGAACCGGTCCGGGAGTTTTACGACATCGAGCGTCTCTGGGTCGACGCCGCCAGGATGGAGGTGGCGGACGAGGCCACGGAGATCGTCGGCTTGTCCTTCGGGTGAGAAGGGATAAGACCCTGGGGACGATCTTTGCGGCCCTGACCGAGGTCCTCTTCCCCTCCCGTTGTCTCGCCTGCCTGTCCCTCCTCCCCGACGGGTCGCGGCATTCCCTCTGTCCCGCCTGCGACGCCCGGATCCGTTACATAAAAGAACCCCTCTGCCCCGTCTGCGGCCTCCCCTTCGAGGCGGGGACGACAACGAGTCATCCCTGCGGCGCCTGCCTGAAGGAGCGACCCCCCTTCGACGTCGCCCGGGCCTTGGGCCGCTACGAGGGGCCCCTCCTCGAGGTCATCCATCGTTTCAAATATCGCAAGGACACGGCGGCCGGCGAGGCCCTCGGCCGCCTGGCCGCCTCCTACCCCTTCTTCGATTTTTCTTTCACCGCCTACGACGTCCTTGTCCCCGTCCCCCTTCACCTGCGGCGCCTCAGGGAGAGGGGGTTCAATCAGGCCCTGGTCCTGGGGAGGGTCGTGGCGCGGCATCACCATCTCGCCCTTGATTTTGACGCCGTCGCGAGGCATAGGGACACGACACCACAGGTCTCCCTCGACGGTAAGGACCGGCGGGAAAACGTCCGCGACGCCTTTGTCGTCGTCAGGCCGCAGTGCCTGGAGGGGAAGAGGGTCCTCTTGGTGGACGACGTGTTCACCACGGGGAGCACCGTCTCCGAGTGCGCCCGCGTCGTCAAGAAGGCGGGGGCGGCCTGGGTGGGGGTCTTTACGGTGGCGCGGGTTGTTTGAAGGAGGTTTCTGTTATGGAAAAGATCCTTTCCCGGGAGGCCGTCAGGAGGCGGGTCGCGGAGCTGCGGGCCGAGGGGAAGACCATCGTCTTTACGAACGGGTGTTTCGACATCCTTCACGTCGGCCATGTCAGGTACCTGCGGGAGGCGAAGAAGGCGGGGGACGTCCTTGTCCTGGGCCTCAACAGCGACGCCTCAGTCCGGGCCATCAAGGGTCATAAGCGGCCCCTCGTCCCCCAGGAGGAGCGGGCGGACATCCTGGCGGAATTATCTTCGGTGGACTACGTCACCATCTTCGACGAACCCACACCCCAGGCCCTCATCGAGGAACTGGCGCCGGACGTCCTCGTCAAGGGAGGAGACTGGCGGGAGGAGGAGATCGCCGGGGCCGCCTTCGTCAGGGGCAGGGGGGGGAAGGTGATGATCGTCCCCCTCACGGAAGGCAGATCGACGACCAACGTCGTCGAGAAGATCCGTTCCCTCTACGGTTAGGATCTCTCAGATGCCCGGGGCCGGGGCGAATTACATACTGTCCGTCGATTGCGGGACCCAGAGCGTCCGGGCCATGATCTTCGACACGGAGGGCCGCCTGCGGTCCTATGCCCGCGTGCCTATCCGTCCCTATGTCTCCCCCCGGCCGGGCTGGGCCGAGCAGGACCCCGACTACTACTGGATCAGCCTCTGCGAGGCCTGCCGCGGACTGTTCAGGACGTCCGAGATCCCTCCCTCGGCCCTGGCGGGGATGACCGTCACCACCCAGCGGGCCACCGTCGTCAACGTCGACACGGAGGGGAGGCCCCTGAGACCGGCCATCGTCTGGCTGGACCAGCGCCGGACGGAGGGCCAGCCTCTCCCCCGCGGCCTCTGGGGGGCGGCCTTCCGCCTCACGGGGAACATGGAGACCGTCGCCTACCTCCAGGCGGAGGCGGAGGCGAACTGGATCGCCCGTCACCAGCCCGAGATCTGGGAGAGGACCCACAAGTTCCTCTTCCTCTCCGGGTATCTCATCTACCGCCTGACGGGCCTCTTCGTCGATTCCACGGGTTCCCAGGTGGGTTACGTGCCCTTCGACTACCGGCGCCACCGCTGGGCGGCCCCCTGGGACTGGAAGTGGAAGGTCCTCCCCGTCAAGCCGTCCATGCTCCCCAGGCTGGTGCCGCCCGCCGCGGAACTGGGCCGGGTGACCCACCGGGCGGCCGGGGAGACGGGGATACCCGAGGGGCTGCCGGTGATGGCCTCGGCCTCCGACAAGGCCTGCGAGGTCCTGGGGGCGGGATGTCTCGATCCTTCGTTGGCCTGCCTCAGCTACGGAACGACGGCGACGGTCAACACGACCCACCGTCGTTACCTCGAGGCCGTGCCCATGATCCCCCCTTACCCCGCCGCCGTCCCGGGGGCGTACAACCTGGAGGTCATGATCTACCGGGGATTCTGGATGGTCAACTGGTTCAAGGAACAGTTCGCCCATCCGGAGCGTCTGTTGGCCGAGGAGCGGGGCCTGGAGGCGGAGGTCTTTTTCGAGGAGCTCATCAGGCAGGCCCCGCCCGGTTCCGACGGCCTGATCCTCCAGCCCTACTGGTCCCCGGGACTCAAGGTGCCGGGGCCGGAGGCCAGGGGGGCGATCATCGGTTTCGGCGACGTCCACAACCGGGCCCATGTCTATCGCGCCATCCTCGAAGGTCTCGCCTACGCCTTGAGGGAGGGCAAAGAACGCCAGGAGAAACGAAGCGGCATCAAGGTGGAGGAACTGAGGGCGGCGGGCGGCGGTTCCAGAAGCGACGGGGCCTTGCAGATCACGGCGGACATCTTCGGCCTGAAGGTGGGCCGTCCCCACGTTTCGGAGACCTCCGGCCTGGGCGCCGCCGTGGCGGCCGCCGTGGGTCTGGGTCTTTTTATGACCTTCGAAGAGGCGGTGAACAGGATGACCCGCGTGGGCAGTTACTTCCGGCCCGACCAGGCCCGCCACGACCTCTACGACCGGCTATACAGGAAGGTCTACCGGCGCATGTACGACCGCCTGCGCCCCCTCTACGAGGAACTCTCCCGCACGGGGGGCTAACATTTTTCTTTACAAATACCCGCCGGTCATGTAAAAGACCTCTCCCTCTAAGAAGAGTCATTGACAGGGCGGGTGATCGAAGATGGCCATGAAGCCGGACAGATTGGAGTTTTTCCGTTTCATGCTCAACCAGGAGATCAACAAGCTCCTGAGTGAAGCGGAGAAGACGGTCTCCGAGATGACCAACGGCAAGGATAACTACCCCGATCCCAACGATCGAGCCTCCCTCGAGGCGGACCGCAACTTCGAGCTTAGGATCCGCGACCGGGAAAGGAAACTGATCGCCAAGATGAGGGAGGCGATCCAGCGCATCGACAACGGGACCTACGGCATCTGTGAGGCCTGCGGCGGCGAGATATCGGAGAAGAGGCTCATGGCCAGGCCCGTCACCACCCTCTGTATCGACTGCAAGACCAAGCAGGAGAAGTTGGAGAAGATGATGGGGGAGTGAGGTCTCTCTCAACCCCCCGCCCCCCCTTGCCGCCACCCCCGCCCCGGACGGAGGATACCCCGTGCTTGTCCAGGTGGCCCTCGACATCCCTACGGAAAAGACCTTCACCTACCTTGTCCCCGTCCCCCTCCGAGACGTCGTCGGCATCGGGAGCCGCGTCGCCGTCCCCTTCGGCGGGCGGTCCCTCGTGGGTTACGTGGTCTCTCTGGAAGGGGAGGCCGACGTCTCGTCGGTGAAGGAGATCGAGGGGACGATCGGCGAGGGTCCCGTCTTCTGTGCCGCCGATCTCCCCTTCTACACCTGGGTTGCCGATTACTACCTCCACCCCCTCGGGAAGGTCCTCGCGGAGATCCTGCCCTTCCGGGGCCGGGAAGGGTCGAGGAGAATCAAGGCCGAGGGGGAAGGGAAGACACCCGGTGACGGGGGCAGGGTCTCGGAGGCCGTCGGTGTCCGCCACCTCCTCAACGCCGACCAGCGGCGGGTCCTGGACGAGATCAGGCGGGCCGTCGACGGGGGATCCTTCCAGTCCTGCCTCCTCCACGGAGTCACGGGCAGCGGTAAGACGGAGATCTACCTCCGTCTCATCGCCCACGTCATGAAGGAAAACGGCGGCGTCCTGTACTTGGTCCCCGAGATCGGCCTGACGGGCCAGCTCATCTCCCGCCTCCGGGAACGCTTCCCCTCCGAGCCCCTGGCGATCCTCCACAGCGGCCTCACGACGGCCAAGCGCCGGGAGGCGTGGTTATCCCTCCTCAGGGGCGGGGTCCGCCTGGCCGTGGGGGCCCGTTCCGCCGTCTTCGCCCCCGTGGGTAATCTGCGTCTCATCATCGTGGACGAGGAGCACGACGAGTCGTACAAGCAGGACGAGCGGATGCGCTACAACGCACGCGACCTGGCCCTCGTCAGGGGCCGCATGACGGGGGCGACGGTCGTCCTCGGCTCGGCGACCCCCTCCGTCCAGACCTACTACCACGCCCTCCTGGGGAGGCATCGTCTCCTGGTGATGCCGCGGAGGGTGGAGGAGCGGCCCCTCCCGAAGGTGGACATCGTGGACCTGAGGTTGGAGCGGGGTGAAAAGGACGAGGAGTCCCTCATCCTGTCCCGATACCTCCGGACCGCCATGAGGGAGACCCTCAACAGGGGGAAGCAGGTCCTCCTCCTCCTGAACCGCCGGGGCTTCCATACCCTGCGCCTCTGCCGGGAGTGCGGCGGGGTCGTGAGGTGCCGCAACTGTTCCGTAAGCCTCATCTACCACGCCGCCGAGGGGGTCTTGAGATGCCATTACTGCGATTACTCCGTCAGGGCCGAGGCCGTGTGCCCGGCCTGCGGCGGGGGACCAATCGTCAGTTACGGCTTCGGCACGGAACGCCTCGCCGAGGCCGTTTCCCGCTTTTTCCCCGGCAGCCGCGTCGCCCGCATGGACCGAGACACGACAAAAGGCAGGGGTTCCCACGAGATGATCCTGGGGGCCCTGGGGCGGGGGGAGATCGACATCCTCGTGGGGACTCAGATGGTCTCCAAGGGCCACGACTATCCGGGCGTGGTCCTGGTGGGCATCGTTTCCGCCGACACGGCCCTCCACCTCCCGGACTTCCGGGCCGCCGAGAGGACCTTCCAGCTCCTCACCCAGGCCTCCGGCCGGGGGGGGAGAGGGGAGGACCCGGGGCGGGTCATCATCCAGACCTTCAATCCCGGCCACTACGCCCTCCAGTGGGCGAAGAACCACGATTACGCAGGTTTTTTCCGTCAGGAGATAGACCTGCGGCGGCAGCTCGGCTACCCGCCCTTCTCGCGCCTCGTCCAGTTTCTCGTCTCCGGCCCCGGCGAGGAGAAGACGGTCGAGGCGGCCCTCCTCCTGGCCGCGGAGGGGAAAAGGCTGATGGGCACCCTAGGCCTGCGGGAAAACGTGGAGATCGTCGGGCCCGCCGAGGCCCCCATAGCGAGGCTGCGGGGCCGCTACCGCCGCCACCTCCTCCTCAAGGGACGCGACAGCCGTGACCTCCATCTCCTGGCGGCGGAGATGGGCCGTCTGCGCCTCCCCCGGGCCGTGGAGCTCCGGGTGGATATCGACCCCATGAATTTCCTGTGACGTTTTACAGGTCGTAGAGGGTTTCGTCGACCTTGGGGGGTTCCCTGCGGCCCCGGCCCTTCGTCTTGGGAGGTGAGAAGAGGAACGGCTCCTCCGCCTCGAGGAGGTCTCCCATCTCCTCCTCGATCCGTTCCGGGTCCTCTCCCCGCTCCATGCGGCGGAGGGCCTCCTCCATGGCCGGTCCCAGGTGGATCCCCGTCGCCTCGGAGAGCTTGCGCATGAGGTCGGCGGCCTGGCGCGGATCGTCTTCGTTGATCCGTTCCGCCTCCCCCGCCAGGAGGCTCATGGCCTTTTCCATCCGGGCCTCGTCGATGGGGGGCAGGTCATCGGCCTCCCCTTCCCCTTCCCGGCCCCGGGAGATCTTGGCGAAGACGGACATCTGCCTCTTGAGCCTCACCCGGCCGCACCTGGGACAGTTCGGGATCTTTTCCGTGTTGACCGTCTTGGAGAAGAAATTATAGACGGTGTTGCATTTGTGGCAGTAGAACTCGTAGATCGGCATCGTTCGACCCCGGATTTTTTCCCTTAAAAATAGTGACGATCGCGAAAAAATCAAGTCCCCGTCGCCGGCCCGGGGCGGCGAAACGACGTCACGACTCGGAATCCCTGCTCAGAAGCCGTCCGTGAGGACCGCGCCCAGGGGGGGCAGGCGGTCGTCCATGACCGCCAGGACCTCCGCGACGGTCTCGGCCCTTACGCAGGCGCCGGGCGGGGCGAATTCCGGGGGATCCCGGCGGAGGGTGACGACGGGCGTCCCGGCCTTGAGGGCCAGGGCGAGTTCCGAGAGGGTCCCCGCGCCCCCGGGCAGGATCACGATGAGATGGGGGGTCTTGGCGTTGATCACGTTCCGGGCGTCGGAGAGGCCCGTGTAGATGGGGATGTCCACGTACTCGTTGGGATATCCGTCCAGGGGCCACAGGCGGTCGTTGGGCAGGACGGCGATCACCAAACCGCCGGCCCGCCAGGCCCCCTCGGAGGCCGCCCTCATGATCCCCGGTCCCCCGCCCGTGAGGAGGACATGGCCGCGCCTGGCGATACCATCCCCGAGAAGGAAGGCCTCCTCGAGGAGGGGCGCCGGGGCGTCGGCGCCCCCCATCACCCCGACGATGTAGGGCCTTCTCCTGATGGTGATGGACATGGCAAGACTTATAGGATAAGGGGGCTTAAGGGTCAAGGGGGGTCTGTGTCCGCCGTGTTCGAGGCCGAGGGATGATGGGGAAGATGAGGGGCTTCGGGGGAGCTGTGTTATGCCTGTTGATCCTCTCCTGCCTCCTCTCCCTCCCGGCGGCGGCACAGGACCCCGGGGGGCTCCCGGCGGGGGTGAGAAGGGTCCTCGAAGACCCCCTCTACCGTCACGCCCGCTGGGGTTTTGTCTTCAAGGACCTGGCGACGGGTAAGGTCCTCCACGCCCTGAACGAGGGCACCTTTTTCCGCCCCGCGTCGGTGGCGAAGCTCTTCGGGGCCGCCGCGGCCCTGGACCGTCTCGGGTCGGCCTTCCGCGTCGTCACGACGGTGTACCGCCGCGGCGAGGTCGATGCCGCAGGCCGCCTCCAGGGAGATCTCATCCTCGTCGGCGGCGGCGATCCCTTCTTGGGTCACGGCCGGGCCTCGTCCCTCGAGGACCTGGCCCGACAGGTCCGGGCGGCGGGGATAAGAAAGGTCCTCGGGGACGTCCTGGTGGACGACCGGGCCTTTTCGGCCTACGAGGCCTTCAGCGTCTCGGACCCGGGACGCCTCCTCTACCGGGTTTCCCCCGCCATGGTCCTGGACAACCTCGTCGAGGTGACGATCAAACCGACGAGAGAGGGCGAAGGGGCCGCAATGACCTGGTATCCCCATACGTCCTACCTCCGTCCCGGCGCCCCTTGCCGGACCGTCGCCTCGGGACCCGTGAGGCTGTCCGTCTCCATCGATCACGAGGGCCGCATCAACGGCCAGGGCGGGATCCCCAGGGGTGGAGAGCCCCTGTTCATGCGCGTCCCCGTCTCCGACGGTTCTTCCTTCGTCCGCTCCCTCTTCATGGACGCCCTCAGGCGTCAGGGCGTGACTCCGCCATCGCGGGCGGGGCGTCTCAACAGGCCCCGCCTCCTGCCGCCGGTCAACGAGTACCGCCGCCTAACGGCCGTGGCCGTCCGTCCCTCACCGCCCCTGGGGGAATGGGTCCGGCGGATCCTCAAGGACAGCCACAACCCCGGGGCGGATCTCCTGCCCCTCGTCATGGCCGTTTCGGCGGGGAAGGGGAGCTTTCCCGAGGGGATGGCCCTCGTCAAGGAGACGGTGAACAGGGCCGGCATGGATCCCCGATGCGTCTCCCTGGGGGACGTCTCCGGCCTGTCCACGGCGGATCTCGTGACGCCCCTCTGCGTTGTCTCCCTCCTGGAGTTCATGAAGGGCCATAGGGAATACGGGGTCTTTCGGGATTCCCTGCCCGTTTTGGGCGAAGACGGCACCCTCAGGGGCCGGGGAGAGAACTCGCCGGCCCGGGGGAAGGTCTCGGCCAAGACGGGGACCGTCGGCCTCTTCGACCTCCTCAACGACAGCGGCATCGTCCACGTCAAGGGTCTGGCCGGCTACCTGACGACCGCCGCGGGGCGGGAGACGGCCTTCGCCCTCTTCGTCAACGACGTCCACGTCACCGACGCCCCGGACCGGCCGGGGATGAGGAGACTCATGGACAAGGTCCTGGACGACCTCGTCGGGATCGTCACGGCCGTCTATCTCGCCGATTGACAAGGCGCCGTTCTTTACTTAAAGAAATATGAGGGTTTGTCATGACCCCTCGGGAGGTGGACATGAAGAAGGCCGTTTCCTGCCATATCGTCCCCGCCATCGGCCCCTATTCGTCGGCGGTCAAGGCGGGGCCTTTCATTTTTTGTTCCGGCCAGATCCCCCTGGTCCCCGACACGGGCGAGGTCATCACCGCCGACGTCCGCCGGGCGACGGAGCAGGCCATGAGGAACCTGGAGGCCGTCCTGGCGGCGGCGGGAGCCACCTTGGCCGATGTCGTCAAGACGACGATCTATCTGGTGGACATGGGGGATTTTCCGGCGGTGAACGAGGTCTACGGCCGTTTCTTCACCGCCGAGCCCCCGGCCCGGGCCACGGTCCAGGTGGCCCGTCTGCCGCGGGAGGCGCCCATAGAGATCGAGGCCGTCGCCTTTCGTCCCCCCGCCTTTCTCGAGGAGACGGACGACCTCGACGGTCCGTGAGGGGAGATGTTCTTGTCTCTGCCGGACCGCCGCCGTGGTGTTTTTTCCCCTCGGACCCGTCGCCGGAGCGAGGTCCGCAAAGCCCCTTCTGGTAATGCTTGACGTCCCCGACGAGCCGGGAAGGCCCGTCCCCACAGGAAATTTTTTGTCGTCGCCGATTACTTAATGATGTCATACAGATAACCTGTATAGGAGCTCCGATACTCCCCTCGGGACGGGTCGGGAACGAAGGCCGAAATGGTATTGCCGAGAAAGGGTCGCGGACCTTGGCGTTTCCGGGGAGGTTCACTTTATGCTCCCGCGCCCGGGGCTACGGCCGTTTCTCCCCGGTGCCGGTCGGTTCTCGCCCTTATTTCGAGACGACGAGGCCCGCCGAGAGGAGGACCCCGAAGAGCAGGGAGAGGAGGGCCGTGGAGGACAGGGCCTTGTTGAGTTCGGCCCCCCGACTGTGAAGGACCTTGTTGGTTGTCCTCAGGGCGAAGGGGAGGGACAGGAAGGGGAGGAGCAGGGCGGGGTTTTTGTCGTCCATGACCCAGAGGACGGCCGCCAGGACGTAGGAGGCGGCCACGAGAGCGACGAACTCGCCGCGGGTGCCCTTCTCCCCGACGATGACCGCCAGGGTCCTCTTGCCCACTTTGGCGTCCGTGGGGATGTCCCGGAGGTTGTTCACGACGATGATGGCCGTGATGAGGAGTCCCACGGGGACGGACGCCGTGATGGCAAGGGGCGTCAGGGTCAGGCTCTGGACGTAGTAGGTCCCCGAGACGGCCACGAGGCCGAAGAAGATGAAGACGAACAGGTCGCCGAGGCCGTGGGAGGCCAGGGGGTAGGGACCGCCGCTGTAGGCGAGGGCCGCCAGGATGGAGGCTGCGCCGACGGCGAGAATGGGCCACCCGCCCACCCAAACCAGGTAAAGACCGATCGTAGCCGCCGCGAAGAGATCGAGGATCATGGCGTTTCTCACCGTCTCGGGGGCGATGATCCCGCCTGCGGTGACGCGCACGGGTCCGAGGCGGTCGGGGGTGTCGTAACCCCGCTTGAAGTCGAAATAGTCGTTGGCCAGGTTCACCCCGATCTGGAGCAGAAGGCTCCCCAGAAGGGCCGCCGCCGCGGGCAGGAGGCGGAACCCGCCGTCACGGTAGGCCGCCGCTGTGCCCACCAGGACCGGCGTCACGGACGCCGGCAAAGTCCTGGGCCGGATGGCCATAAGCCACCTCTGCCGCCGCGTCATGTTCGCGTAATCCCTCATGATGATCTTTAACAGTTGCAAAAAATATATTCAACGATATTGTGCACATAGGTGTCATAAAAAAGTTCTTGGCACTACACAGGCGGCCCGGTCCGGGACGGCAGGCGCGGCAGTAGCCCCCGTTCCCCCCATAACGCCCGCCGGGGCGGAAGCCTCCGGATCCGCGCCGGAACAGACGGCGCCCGGGAGGGTTGTCGGCCCGGGAACCGCCGCCGGCCCCGCAGCGGCGCCGACCGCGGACGGCGGCATTGATATTGATATTGATTGATAAGAACTTGCTTTTCGTTGTCGGCAGGATAGGAGACACGGACTTGTATGTCAAGAAAATCTTGACCACAAGATGTGGGTTGTTGCGCAGATGACCGCGTTGAAGGCACATTCCGACATCTATCCT
>JAKPCH010000043.1 GCA_029553375.1 Deltaproteobacteria bacterium
ACGAGATACTGGGGCTCGGCGCAGGCGGACCCGATGAAAATCGTGTCCCCCCGGTGAATGTGCCCGAATACCTCTTCCTCCGAAACAAACTTCCCGGGATATACGGCACGCCAATGATCCAAAGGCATAAACAACCCCTAAAGATACCGAATTTGGGCCGTTGCCGAAGCAGCGATGGAATTGTCAGCCGTCATGGTTGTTTTCTTATCAGCACTCTTATATCGACGGCCTTCACACCCAGTCCCTGTTCGTACACCATGAGGGGATTGATCTCGATGTCCGACACGCGGGGGCAATGCAGGATGATGGAGCCTAAACGGACGATGACCTCCGCCAGGGCGTCCATGTCTTTCGTCTTTTCACCCCGGACCCCGAGGAGGAGGGGATAGGATTTGATTTCCTTGATCATCTTTATTATTTCTTTCCGGTCGAGGGGGAATGACCGAAAGGACACGTCCTTCATCACTTCCACGTATATGCCGCCGAGACCGACCATTACGATCGGCCCGAAGATCTTGTCTCTTCGCGCGCCGACGATGATCTCCGTTCCCGGCTGTACCATCTCCGTGACCTCGATCCCCTCGATTACGGCGTTCGGCACGGCATTGAGGGCGTTGCCGACAATGGCCTGATAGGCGTCTATCACCTCCGACCGGTTGAGAAGATCAAGCATGACGCCGCCCACGTCGCTCTTATGGAGAATGTCCTTGGAGACGACTTTCATGACGACAGGGTAACCTATCCCCTCCGCAATCTTCACGGCCTCTTCCAGGGTTCCGGCCAAGGCGCTCCTCGGCACGGGGATGCCCGCCGTGCCCATCAATGTCTGAGCCTCGTGGGCAAAGAGAAACGTCCTGTCCTCCTTCAGGGCGCCGTCGACAACGGTCTCCACGGCGTGGACATCGATGGATGCCGTCAGAGGGGGCCCCGGACGGTCATGAAGGTGGCGGTGGTAGAAATACATGGCACCCAGGGGTGAGACGGCCTGGTACACATCGTCGAAGACGGAAACCCCCCCCTTTTCCAACACCCCGATATCGCGGGCCGTGTTCTCGCCCCCCAGGAGGGAGAAAGACACCGGTTTGCCTCCTTTCTTGAGTCGTTCATCGTTTCGGGAGATCATCGCGGCAAGATTTTCTCGGTCGAAGACGGCCGTTTCACAATACAGACCCAGGACGGCGTGGACGGGGTCCAGGTTCAGGGCCGTCTCGAAGGCGGCTTCGTAATCCCGGGAGGAGGCTTCCGCCGTCATGTCAATAGGGTTCTTTGACGAGCCGTAGGCCGGCACGACGGTCGAAAAGGCATCCTTGAGTTTCTGGGTGTCGTCGTAGAGGGAAAGGCCGTATTTTTCGCAGGCATCGGCCGCCAGGACCCCGATGCCTCCCCCGTTGGTGATGATGAGGGTGTTTTCCCCTCGGGGTAGGGGATTGCGGGAAAAGAAACTGCACCAGTCGAAGGCTTCCCTTATGCCCTCCGCCCTCAGGACGCCGCACTGCCTCATGATGTGATCGAACACCTCGTCCGAACCGGCCAGAGAACCAGTGTGGGATGCCGCCGCCATGGCCCCCCTTTTCGAACGGCCGGACTTGATGACGATGACGGGTTTCACAGCCGTCGCCTTCTTGAGGTGCTCCACGAGTTTCTCGCCGTTCTTTATCCCTTCGATATACATGAGGATGATCTTGGTGAGTTCCTGGGGGACGAGATACTCGAGCAGGTCAGCCTCGTCGATGTCCGATTTGTTCCCCACGGAAACCATGGCGGACAGCCCGAGGTTCTCCGCGGCCGTTTTCCCGATCATGGCCAGGCCGATGGCGCCGCTTTGGGTGATGATGCCCACCCTGCCCGGGGCGACTTCCTCGGGCCCGAAGGTGCAGTTCAGGGAGGCGGCGGCCGAGTAAATGCCGAAGATATTGGGGCCTAGGATGCCCATGCCGTATTCCCGGGCCCTTTGAACGATGGCCTTCTCCTCTTCCGTGTTTCCTACCTCAGAAAAGCCGGATGTGATGACGACGCCGTATTTGACGCCCTTCCTCCCGCATCGCTCCACGGCGGCAAGGACCTTTCGGGCGGGAATGGCGATGCAGGCCACGTCCACCTCCGCGGGGATTTCTTCCACGTCGCGGTAGGCGGGGAGCCCCTGGACGGTCCCCCCCCGGGGGTTCACGGGATAGATCTTGCCCCTGAAGCCGCCCGAAAGGATGTTTTTCAAGATGCTGTAACCGACCTTGCCGCGGTCCTGGGAGGCCCCGATGACGGCGATCGATCTCGGCTCGAAGAGGCTCGTGATAGGCGGTTTCATGTCCCCTTCACTTTCTGAAAGGCATTTCCAGCTCGTACACGCCGGCGCTGACCTTCTTCCCCAGGTCCTTGAACGTCTTCTCGAAGACGTGGAGCATGGGTTTGTTCTCCACCAGCACCTCGGCCGTGAAGCCGAGGAGGCCCTGCCTCGCGGCGAGATAGGTCAAGTAGGCCAGGAGTTCCGTGGCGATGCCCTTATTTTGATAATCGTCGAGGACGGCGAACGCGACCTCGGCCGTGTGGGAAGACTCGTCGATGCTGTATTGGCCGAGGGCGATGATCTTTTCATGGCCCTCTTCGCCTATGACGGCCACTATCTCCATCATGCGCGAGTAGTCGATGACGACGAACTCCTGAAGCCTCTCGTGGGGCATGTCTTTCCTGTGAGAGATGAAACGGCGGTAAAGGGCGTCATCGGACAGGGAGTAGAAAAAGTCTTTCAGCAGTGGTTCGTCGCTGATTTTGATGGGTCTGAAGAGGAGGTTGAGGCCGGTTTTGGTGGTTCTCCAGGTTTCGAGTTCTTCGGGGTAGATGCCTCTTTCACCGGGTATGAAGGCCTGGTCCTGGTAGATG
>JAKPCH010000045.1 GCA_029553375.1 Deltaproteobacteria bacterium
TTTCCCTTTTTAGAGGCCATTACATGATCCGGGCACGATAATCTTCGGATTTTAGCCCTCGGACCACCCGCCCATTGAGGCTTTTTTAGCCCAAAAAGCCAACGGCACCGTGTGCGGTGCACGTTCGCTCTGGATTCAGGATTAATAAATGCGGAGGCAAACATTCCTCAAAGAAGCCTTTTTGTCACTCTGGATTTTCCCCTGGGCGGGGAGATCGTCAGCCTTCCTCTCGGCACGGGGTTCAGGGCGGCGTGGGAGTCAGTTCCTCTCCAGAAAAGGTCTCGGGTTTACGGGCCGGCCCTCGTTCCATATCTCGTAGTGGACGTGGCTGCCCGTCGCGCTGCCCGTGGAGCCGGCGTAGGCGATGATGTCCCCCCGGCGGACCAATTGGCCGACCCGGACGAGGTTCATGCTGTTGTGGGCGTAGCAGGTCGTGAAACCCTCCCCGTGGGAAAGGACGACCAGGTTTCCGCCGGGTCCGTTCCACCCGGAAAAGGTGACCACGCCGTCGGCCGTGGCCCGCACGGGTGAGCCGGCGGGCGCCGCGATGTCGAGGCCCCGGTGGAACTCGAGACGACGGGTGAGGGGGTTGATCCGCACCCCGAAGGGGGAGGTGACGACCCCGACAACGGGCACCCCCATGGGTGTGGCGAGGAAGAGCTCCCGTTTATGCCGGAGGTACTCGCGGATGGAAGAGACGGTATTCATGGCAGTCTCGATTTGCCCCTCGATGGCCTCGATCTGGGCCGTCCCCGTGTCCATGCTTTCCATCTCGTTGAGGATCTTCTCCTTGGAACCTGCCGCGAGGAGCCTCCGGAGCTCCCCCTCCGCCCTCTTCAGGTAAGACAAGGTGGCGTTGAATTCCTGGACCTTCCGGGCGTGGTCGGCGATGAGCCTCTCCATGCCCTCGTACTTCGCCAGATTGATCATCATCGACACGACATAGCCCGCGGCCAAGAGGCTCAAAAAAACCAAAGAGACCACGAGACCGAGGGGAAGACGGAAGTGGAAGGGGTTTCTTGAGGGGTGGGGTATGATCACGAAGCCGACGGGCGAAAGGGCCTTTTGATGGAGCCTTTCGATCACGGCACGAATGTTTTTTCTCATCCGTCCTACCTCCCATGGCAAAGACCAGGTGCCGGCCAAAGGGTACTCCCCGCCCGATATCCTCGGGAAATCAACCCCTTCAGCTGCGGCCGCCTTGTTTTTGAACGGAGGGCCCTCCGTTGACAGACGAACTATCTGCCACAAGGAGAGGGAGGGCGCAAGTTAAAATTCAACCCTGGAGTCCGAGCTCGACGATGTCCCCCTCCTGGAGGACGTAATCGCGCTGGACCCGCTGGCCCTCCCGAACCGTTTTGCCCCATATCCGGGCGAATTTCAGGCGCTCCGGGAAATCCTTGTGTATCCGCCCCGCCAGTTCCTCCAGGGTGCTGCCCCTGGGGAGGACGAAGGGGGAGGTGAGATCCGCCTCTTTACCGGGACGCTTCGTGTATACCCGGATAAGACCCGAAAGTTCGTAGATGAACGCCAATAGATCCATGAGCATCAGGCCCGTCCTGGTGGACACGGCCATGGCGGGGATGTCCGTGCCCGTGAGCTCTTTGAATATGTCGAGATTTTCCAGGTCCCGGGGACTGTCGGCCTTGTTGAGGAGGATAAGCATTTTCTTTATGACGGGTTTTTTTGCCAGGTTCTCGGGGAGGGGGCAGGAGGGGGAGAAGATACGGTTCCTGTGGAGGATGTCCATGGTCTGTTCGAACTGGTCCACGGGATCGGCGAGGAGATCGACGAGGACGAGGACCATGTCCGTGCGGCGCATGAGGTCCAAGAGGCCGGGATCGGCGTATTCGGGCGTGAGGGGGGGAGTGTCGATGAGCTGGAACTGGATGTTTTCGAAGGGGGCCATGCCCGGCGTGGGTTTGTGGGTCGAATGGGGGAAGGGGGCGACCTCCGGGTTGGCGTTGGTGAGACGGGCCACGAGGGACGACTTACCCGTGTTCGGCGCCCCCGCGACGACGGCTTGGAGGGCCCCCTCGCGCTCGATGGCGTAGGCGGATTTGTGCTTGGCCGTCCCTTTCTTGGCGGCGGCCTGATCCTTGAGTTTCGAGATCCGCTCGCGGAGCATGGCCTTGAGCTTGTCCGTGCCCTTGTGCTTGGGCATGATGGCCAGCATCTCCTCGAGGGCCTCGATCTTGTCCTCGGGGGTCTGGGCCTCGCGGAACCTCTGCTCCGCCTCAAAATACTGGGGTGGGAGATTGGCCGGCATGGGACGTCAGGACGGATCGAAGAGGAAGCGGCCGTCCCGGTAGACGGTCTCGCCGTCGGCCCTTATCTCCCCGTCGGAGAGGTCGCATATGAGGTCCCAGTGAATGGACGAACGGTTGTTGCTCCCCGTCTCGGGGTAGCCGGCGCCCAGGGCGAGGTGGAAGGAACGGCAGATCTTCTCGTCGAAGAGGATCTGTTTCGTGAACCGCCTTATCCCCTCGTTGGTGCCGATGGCGAACTCACCGACATAGCGGGAGCCCTCGTCGGTGTCGAGGATCTTCAGGAGGAACTCCTCGTTCTTGTCCGCCCTGGCCGACGTGACCCGTCCCTTTTTGAACTCGAGGGTGACGCCGACGACTTCCCGGGACTGGTAGATGGCGGGGTAGGAGAAGTGGACGGTCCCCTCGACGCTGTCCTCGACGGGGCCCGTGAAGACCTCGCCGTCGGGCAGGTTGTGACGGCCGTCGCAACTGATGAAGGTCCTCCCCGCCACGGACAGCCTCAGGTCCGTGCCGGGGCCGACGACATGGATCTCCCTCTTGTCGGAAAGCCACCGGGCGATTTTACCCTGCCGGTGGGAGAACTCGCGCCAGTAGCCGACGGGATCGTCGGGATCGGGCATGCAGGCCCCGAAGACGAAATCCTCGTAGTCCTCCAGGCTCATCTCCGCGTCCTGGGCATAGGCGCTCGTGGGATAGAGGGCCCCCACCCAGCGCAGCTCGCCCGCCGCCGCCCGCCGCATGAAGACCTCGAGCATCTCCCTCCTCCCCCGGTTGCGGGTGACGACCCGCTGGGGGTCCACCTCGCTGAGGTTCTTGGTGTTTTCCGCTCCCGAGATGGAGATGACGGCGTCGTAGGTCTCGATGGCCGTCATCAGGGGGGGAGGGACGTGGAGGAGCTGTCCGTCCGAGGCGTGGCGATAGAGGATGTCTTCCATGTCGGGTAAGGAGACCATGGTCAGGGGGAAGCCTCCGGCCCTGAGGACGGCGGCGTATACCTCCCTGAGGAGGGGCGCGGCGAGGGTGCTGCCGTTGATCAGGACCTTGTCGCCCTCCTTGATTTCGACACTGTAGGCGACGATGAGCTCGGCGTATTTGGCGACACGGGGGTCTCTCATGCCGTCCTCCTTCTTGACCCTGCCCGGGGATTCTCAGCGGCCTTGGGCCCCCGGCGGGGCCGTGTCCCTGCCCTGTCGGTAACGCATCTCCAGGCCCGCGATCATCCGTTCCAGCTGTTCCCTCATCATCTTCAACTCACCCTGGACCCGCCGCTTGTCCGTGGCCATGATCCCCCGGGTCATCTCGTCCTGGATGATCACGATGGCCCTCATCATCTTCATCACCTCGAAAAGGGCCATGTCCTGGGCGAGGGTCCTGTTGAGGGCGTCCATGCAGAGGGCGGCCGTATCCTGAGCCGTCCCTTCCTTCTGGACCGGGGGGGCCTTGGCCTCCCCACCCGCCCCGGAGGCCGCCGGCGCCTGGGAAAGGGCCGGTGACGCGAAAAACAGCAACGAGAAGACGAGGATCCCAAGGACCGTGATTTTCGATCTCATGACTTTCCCTCCCTTTCACCGCCGTGTTTATCCGATTTCCTTATCATTGTCGGCCGTTCCCATCAAGACCGGGAATCGGCCGGGAGGAGAAGGGGCCCCTCGTCCCACCCCCCGTCGCCCCTCAAGGCCAGGCGCCGCGCATGCCACGGAAGGAGGGTCGAGCGGTGGGCGACGCTGAAATAGACCGTCTCGGGGAGGCGCTGTTTCAGGGAGCCGTAGACGCGGGCCTCCGTTTCCTCGTCCAGGGAGGAGGTGGCCTCGTCGAGGAAGAGATAGTCCGGCTTGTGGAGGAGGGCGCGGATGAAGGCGATCCGCTGCTGTTCCCCCAGAGAGAGGGTCTGGGACCAGGGTTCCGTGTCGTCGAGGTGGTCGGCGAGGTAGGCGAGGCCGTGGGCGGCCAGGAGATCGCGCAGCTCCTCGTCGCTGCCACCGTTGGAGGCGGGGTAGGTAAGGGCGTCCCTCAGGGTGCCGAGGGGGAGGTAGGGGCGCTGGGAGAGAAAGACGCAGCTTTTCCCCTCGGGATAGCGGATCTCCCCCTCGCCGTAGGGCCAGAGGCCGGCCATCGCCTTGAGGAGGGTGCTCTTCCCGCACCCCGAGGGCCCCGTCACGATGAGGGACTCGCCGGGGCGAAGGTGGAAGGAGAGGCCCCTCACCAAGACCCTCCCGTCGGGTAGGAAGAGGTCCAGAGCGCGGACGGCGAAGGCGTCTTCCTCCGTCCCCCGGCGCTTGATCCTCTCCAGGGACCGGGCCTCTTCGATGGTCTTCATGGTGTCCGTGAAGGTGAGGAGGCGGTCCACCACGGCCTTCCATTCCGCGATCCCGACGTAGCTGTTCACGATGAAGGAGAGGGAGTCGTGGACCTGCCCGAAGGCCTGGGATATCTGCATGAGCCCCCCCAGCTTGATCTGTCCCGAGAAGAAGCGGGGGGCGGCCACCACGAGGGGAAAGATGGCGGACAGCTGGTTATAGGTGCTGGTCATCCACGTCAGGCGTTTCTGCTGGCGCATGATCCGCCAAAAGTTGGCGACGACCAGCTTGAAACGCCCCCAGAAGAGGGCCATCTCCCTTGCCTCGCCGCCGTAGATGGCGACGTTCTCGCTGTTTTCCCGCAGGCGGATCATGCCGTAGCGGAAATCCGCCTCCAGGCGCTGCTGGTTGAAGTTGAGCTTGATCAGGGGATTGCCGATCACCATGGTCAGCCAGGTCCCGAAGAGGGCGTAGAAGAGGGCCGCCCAGACCATGTAGCCCCCTATGGTGACGGTCCCGAATCCCCCCAGGGGGATCTCTAGGGGGCCCGAGAGCTCCCAGAGGATGACGATGAAAGAGAGGAGGGTGACGACGGCCCGGAGGAACCCGAGGCCGAGATTGAGGGTCTTCTCCACCAACGCGGCGATGTCCTCGCTGATGCGCTGGTCCGGGTTGTCCGTCCGCCTCTCGAAGATCTGCATCCGGTAGTAGGTCTGTCCGTCTAGCCACTCGGTGAGGTAGCGCCTGGTGAGCCACTTCCGCCAGCGGATCTGGAGCATCTGGTTGAGGTAGATCATGTAGACGGCCGTGGCGATGAAAACGGCGGCGAGGACGGAGAATTCGACGAGGGAGTTGAGGAAGGCCTTCATCTCCAGGTTCTGGAGGGCGTTGTAGAAACCGTTCATCCAGCGGTTCAGAAGGACGTTGATGTAGACGATGCCGAGGTTGAGGGCGACGACGACGGTCAAAAGGCCCCAGGCGGCCTTCTTGTCCTCGGAGACCCAATAGGGGCTGATGAGATGCCAAAAACTCTTGATGAAGGCCTTTTCCCTCTCCACGGGTCCCCTTTCCAACGGTCTTTTCAGGCTTATTATGGCCCCCTGGGGCTGTCAAGGGACTTTTAGCGGCACGCAAGTTCCTTCCTCGGCTTGATTCCCCTTGAAAGAGAGGGGATTCTGAGGGACCGGCCCCTTGAGGGCGGGTCGCGTCGGCCGTCGCCGGGCCCGCCGAGGGTATGACAAGCCCCATGACATCCCGTCAGGTGCCTATTTACAGGGCCGCGGGAAAAGGTTATGGTGACGCCATTCATGGCGGGGGTAGGTCCTTTGTACCTCGATCAACTCTGGGGCGGAATCTCCGGATTCGTCATCGGCATAGGTCTGAGCGCGGCCTGCGGTTTTCGCGTCATCCTGCCCTTTCTGGGCCTGTCCCTCGCGGCGTTCTACGGTTTCGTCGAGCCTTCCCCGGGCTTTCAGTGGATGGGCACCTGGCCGGCCGTCGTGGCCTTCGCCACAGCCGCCGTCCTCGAGATCGGGGCGTACTACGTCCCCTGGATGGACAATCTCCTCGATGCCGCCGCCACCCCCTTGGCCGTGGCGGCGGGAACGATCATCACCGCCTCCCTCATGACCGATGTCTCGCCCTTCATTAAATGGTCCCTGGCCCTCATCGCCGGAGGGGGTGTGGCCGGGACGGTCCAGGCCTCGACGGCCCTCCTGCGGGGTGTCTCAACCCTGTCGACGGGCGGGACGGCCAATATTCTCCTCGCCACCGCCGAGGTCCTGGCCTCGACCCTGACGACCTTCCTCGCCCTTCTCTTACCCCCCTTGGCCTTCCTCCTGGCGGCCTCGCTGATCGTGTGGGGATTCCTGAGGTTGAGGAGACGTCGGAACGGTTAGTCTTGCGGACCCTCGATTCTTGGTGCTATTGGGGAAAAATGAAAACATGGGAGAAAGACGGCGCCCGGCGCTTCTGAGAGGGGTACTGAGGGATGAAGAGGAAAAAGATCCGGATCATACATTACGGTCTCGGTCCCATCGGTATGGAGACGGCCAGACTGGCCCAGACGAAGAGCAACCTCAAGACCGTGGGGGCCGTCGACATCTCGCCCGATCTCGTGGGGAAGGACCTGGGCACGATCCTGGGCCTGGGCAGGAGATTGGGGGTGGTCGTGACGGACAACCCCCAGAGACTCTTCGGCGAGGTGGAGGCGGACGTCGTCCTCCACACGGCGGGTTCCCGTATCCAGAAGATCTTCGATCAGCTCGTGGAGATCATCGAGGCGGGTATCAACATCATCTCCTCTTCGGAGGAGCTCCTGTTCCCGTTGAAGGAAAACGCGAGACTTGCCGCGAGACTGCACAATCTCGCCGTGGAGAACAAGGTGACCGTCCTGGGAACGGGCGTCAATCCCGGGTTCGTGATGGACGCCCTGCCCGTTTTCCTGACGGCCGTGTGCCAGGACGTGAGGACCGTCACGGTGAGACGGGTGGTCGACGCGACGACGAGACGCTACCCCTTGCAGAAAAAGATCGGGGCGGGCATGGACCCGAGGGACTTCCATGAACAGATCGCCCGGCACGAACTGGGGCACGTGGGCCTGAGGGAATCCCTGTATTTAGTGGCCGGTCGTCTGGGGATGGAACTCGACGACGTCATGGAGACCATCGAACCCGTCCTGGCCGATAAACCCGTGAAATCGAGTTATTTCTCCCTGACGCCGGGAGAGGTGGCGGGGATCAAGCACATCGTCAAGGGAAACCGGCAGGGGGAGAGGGTGATCACCCTAGAGTTGTACATGTACCTGGGGGCCGAAGACCCCCACGACGCCGTCTGTATCTGCGGGACGCCCAACATCAACCTTCGCATCGAGGGCGGGGTGGCGGGCGATCAGGCGACGGCCGCCGTCCTGGTCAACTCCATCGCGGCGGTCATGGCGGCCCCCCCCGGCCTGACGACGGTGACGGAGATCACCCCTCCCCACTACTTCCGCTGAAAAAAACGGGGGGGCGAATTCCCCCCCCGCCCTTGTCGTTCCTCTGTCTTTTCTCAGATCTCGGCGTCGCAACGCAGACAGCGGCAGGCCTCCTTGATGGCCTCTTCCCTGGTGAAGCCGAGCTCCACCTCGGCGAAACCCTTCCGGCGCTCCGGGCCGTGCAGCTCGGGCATCTTCGCCTGAGGTGTCTCCGTCGTCTCCTCGTCGATCTCGAAGGGGATGTCGATCTTCTCCTCTTCCGGTTCCTCCCACGGCGGTTCTCCGGCCGCGCGGCGGATGGCCTCGTCGATATCGCGGGCCGCCTGGTGTCCGGCGGCGATGGCCCCTATGACCGTGTCCGGTCCCGTCACGGCGTCTCCGCCGGCATAGAACTTCTCGGCCGTCGTCTTGCTCTTGCTTCCCGCCTCCAGGTCGAAGCAGTCCCACTTGTTGATGGAGATGCCGCTTTCCCTGGGGACGAAGGACAGGTCGGGCACCTGGCCGATGGCGGCGATGACGGAATCCACGGAGAGGGTGAACTCGGACCCCTTGACGGGCACGGGCTTCTTGCGGCCGCTCCGGTCGAATTCCCCGAGTCTCATCCGCTCGCAGGTGATGCCCGCCACCTTGCCGTCCTTACCTTCGATCTTGAGGGGGGCGACGAGGTATTCGATCTTGATCCCCTCTTCTTCGGCGGCGACGATCTCTTCGACGGCGGCGGGCATGTCCTTCCTCTCCCGCCGATAGAGGATCGTCACCTCGGCGCCCAGGCGCAGGGCGACCCGGGCGGCGTCGATGGCCGAATTACCACCCCCGATGACGGCCACGCGGGCGCCGAGACTCTTCTTGCCCGTAAGCCAGTCCTCTTCGTTCATGTTGAAGTCCCGGAGGAACTCCACGCCGCCGTAGACCCCCGCCAGCTCCTCTCCCGGCACCTCCATCCTCTGGCTGCGGTGGGCGCCGGGGGCCATGTAGACATAGTCGTAATCCTCCTCGAGCCTGGCGAAGGGTATGTCTCGACCGACTCTCACCCCGCAGCGGATCTCCACCCCGAGGGCCGCCACGTCGGCGATCTCCTGGGCAAGGATGTTACGCGGCAGGCGGTAGGCCGGGATCGCCCAGCGCATCATCCCTCCCGCTTCGGGCAGTTCCTCGAAGACCGTCACCTTGTAACCGCGGAGGGCCAGGTCACGGGCCGCGGTAAGACCGGCGGGGCCGGCCCCCACGATGGCGATCTTCTCCTTCCGGGTGACGGGGACGGGCTTGACGGCGGGCCGCGGGGCGTTGTCGGTGATGAAACGCTTCAGGTACTTGATGGCGAGGGGCTCGTCCATATTGCCCCGGCGGCACTTCGACTGGCACTTGTGATCGCAGACGCGGCCGCAGACGGCGGGGAAGGGGTTCGTCTTCAGAAGGACCTTGTAGGCGTCCTCGAAGCGGCCGGCGCGGATCAGGGCGATATAGGCCGGGATATCCATCTCCACGGGGCAGGTGTGCTGGCAGGGGGATTTGAAGAGGGCCGTGCACACGGCGGCCTCGCAGCGGTGATTGCGGATGTGGTCTTCGTATTCCTTGCGGAAGTAGCGGATCGTGCTCAGGACGGGGTTGGGGGCCGTCTGGCCGAGGCCGCACAGGGAGGCCTCCTTGATGATGCCGGCCATTTCCTCGAGGAGTTCGATGTCCCCCTCCTTGCCCTTGCCCTGGGTGATGTTCGTCAGGATCTCGAGCATCCTCTTGGTCCCCTCGCGGCAGGGGGTGCACTTCCCGCAGGACTCGTCCTGGCAGAAGTCCATGAAGAACCGCGCCATGTCCACGGCGCAGGAATCTTCGTTCATGACGATGAGTCCGCCGGAGCCCATGATGGCCCCCAGTTCCGTGACGTTTTCGTAATCGACGGGGGCGTTGAGGTGTTGGATGGGTATACAGCCGCCCGACGGGCCGCCCAACTGGGCCGCCTTGAATTTCTTGCCCTTGGGGATGCCGCCGCCGATGTCGTAGACGATGGTCCCCAGGGTGGTACCCATGGGCACCTCCACGAGGCCCACGTTATTCACGTCGCCCGTCAGGGCGAAGACCTTCGTGCCCTTGCTCTTCTCCGTCCCGACGCTGGCGAACCAGGCCGCGCCCTTGAGGATGATCTGGCCGACGTTGGCGAAGGTCTCCACGTTGTTGAGGACGGAGGGTTTCTGCCAGAGACCGGCGACGGCGGGGAAGGGCGGGCGGGGACGGGGCATGCCCCTCTTGCCCTCGATGGAGGTCATGAGGGCCGTTTCCTCGCCGCACACGAAGGCCCCGGCGCCCTGGTAGATCTCGAGGTCGAAATCGAAACCCGTCCCCAAAATGTCCTTACCGAGGAGGCCCATCTCCTTGGCCTGGGCGATGGCGATGTTGAGGCGGTGGATCGCCAGGGGGTACTCGGCGCGGCAGTAGATGTAACCCTGGTGGGAGCCGATGGCCTTGGCGGCGATGACCATCCCCTCCAGGACGGCATGGGGATCGGCCTCCAGGACGCTCCGGTCCATGAAGGCCCCCGGGTCACCCTCGTCGGCGTTGCAGAGGACGTATTTGACGTCTCCGGGGGACGAGGCACAGAACTTCCACTTGAGACCCGTGGGGAACCCGGCGCCTCCCCTCCCCCTGAGACCCGAGGCGAGGACCTCCTGTACGATCTCTTCGGGGGTCATCTGGGTCAGGGCCTTGGCCATACCCTGGTAACCGTCCCGGGCGATGTATTCCTCGATCTTTTCCGGATCGATGAGACCGCGATTGCGGAGGACACGGAGCTCCTGGAGGGCGAAGAAGGGGATATCCTGCATGGTGGGGATGACGGCCTCGGTGGTCGGTTCCCGGTAAAGGAGCCGCTCCAGGATCCTTCCCTTTACCAGGTGCTCCTCGACGAGGTCCGGGACGTCCTGGGGCTTGATCATCATGTAGATCACCCCCTCGGGGTACACGACCATGATGGGTCCCTGGGCGCAGAAACCGTTGCAGCCCGTCTCCACCACCTTGACCTCTTCGGCAAGGCCCCTCTTCTCCAGCTCCTCCAGCAGGGCCTTCTTCACCGTCAGGCTCCCCGAGGCGTGGCAGCCCGTACCACCGCAGATGAGCAGATGTGAGCGGAAAACTTTCATCGTGGATTATGATCCTCCTTCCCCTATTTTTGTTCCTCCGTCCCCCTTGCCAGGACGAAGGGGGTCTGGATCTCACCGGCAAGGATGTGGCGTTTGAAGACCTGGCGCATCTTGTTGGGGGTCATGTACTCGTACTTGATAGGTTCCTGACCGAGGATCTCGACCGTCACCAGGGGTTCCCGGCTGCAGAGTCCCATGCACCCCGAGGTGGTCACGATGATATCCGTCGCCCCGGAGGCCCCGATTTCGTCCATGAGGGCGTCCATGACGGTCTTGGCCCCGGAGGCGATCCCGCAGGTGCCCATGTGGACCGTCACCTTGACCCTTTTACCGCCCTCCCGCAGGGAGGTCTCCGCCTGCACCTTTTCCTTGATCTTCTTCAGGTCCTCTATGGTGATTTTTGCCATAAGCCACCCTGCCTTTCTTATTCGTATTGATTCAAAACTTCCTTTACCTTGGCGGGTTTCATGCGGCCGTGGACCTCGTCGTCGATGACCACGACGGGGCCGAGACCGCAAGCACCGAGGCACCGTACCGTCTCGTAGGTGAAGCGACGGTCGGCCGTCGTTTCGCCTTCCTTGACATCGTAAAGCTTCTCGATGGTCTCGGCGATGGCTTTACCGCCCCGGACGTAGCAGGCGGTGCCGAGACAGACCCGGACGGTGTGGCGGCCCCGGGGGGTCATGGTGAAGAAGGAGTAGAAGGTCACCACGCCGTAGACCCGGCTCAAGGGGAGGTTAAGCTCCGCGGCGATCACCTTCTGGACCGGCACGGGCAGGTATTCGAGGGAGACCTGGGCTTCTTCCAGGACGGGGATCAGACCCCCGGGTTTGCCCTTGTATCGCTCTATGATCTCTTTGAGCTTTTCCACCTGTTCCGGCGTGAATTCCTTGAGCAGAGTGTCGTAATCAGCTTTCATCAATTAAACCTCCTTATACTTGAGCTCGCCTTCAGGCCGATGACCCGATTTCACCAAGCCCCTCTCTGACATATTCCTTGATAAAGGAGAGCACCTCCGCGTTGTTCAGGGGCACGTCCCCCAAGATATCTCTTATATCCGCCGTCTCGAACTTGAAGACCTTACCGTTGCATTCATGGCGATAATGGATGTTTATCCCCGGATTGCCCGCCACCAGGGTCATGATCGCCCCGGGGACGTCCCCCAGGGGCTGTCTGTCCCAGTGGCTTTTCTGGAAATCCACCCGGACCCTTGTACCCGAACTGGGCGCGGAAATCAATGACAGATCACCCCCCGCCCTCCTGGCCGCCTCTTTCAGCATGGGGAGCCCCAACCCGACCCTCCTGACCTTCTTGGTGGTGTAGAAGGGGTCGAGGGCCCTCTCGAGGGTCTCCTCGTCCATGCCGACTCCGTCGTCCCTGATCTCTATGGCGATCCGGTCTTGTGCGTCGTCCTCGTCGATCAGGATCCAGATGTTTGCGGCCTCGGCCCGGATGGAGTTCTCGCCGATGTCGACTATGTGGAGGGCCAATTCCTGCAAGGGACTCACTCCTCGACGTAGCGCCCCTCGAGCCTGTGAAGGGCCAGGCGCAACTCGGCGAAAGAGGCCTCGGCCAGCCAGGCCCTCGTGAAAGATCTTCCTATTTGGGTCAGAAAGTGGGCGTCCGAGGAGCGAAGGAAGACGAAAGGGGCGAGTTCCGGGTGTTTTTCACGGAAGGATGACACGGATCCCGAGGTGATCTCCAGGGCGTCAAAGGGCAATGCGGGGTCGATGAACCCCAGTTGGCCGATGATGCCGAAACTTTGCCTCTCCACGTGGGAGGGGACGAGCAGACCGCCCCGGGAGTGAACGGCCGTCAGTACCTCTTCCAGGGAGAGACCCGTGGCCCCGATGAGGAGACGCTCGTTGATGCCCTCCACCTCGTCGAATTCGTTCACGATGGGCTGGCAGCCGAAGTACCGCTCGTCGTTGAGCCCCGGGAGGCATCGGTAAACGACCTCCTGAAAGGCCTCCAGGCTTTCCAAATTGTCAAAGATCGCCAGTAGGTGGACCTCCTCCCTGCTGGACACCTCCATCCCGGGCAGGACGACGATCCCCTTCCCCTCGGCCGCCTGCTGGACATAACGGACGTTTTCCGAGGCGTTATGGTCGCAGACGGCGATCATATCGAGGCCCACCTCCCGGGCCCTCGCGACGATCGCCCGGGGGGTCATGTCGAGGTCACCACACGGGGACAGGCACGTGTGGATGTGAAGGTCACAGCGAAAGGGTTTCAGCTTCAAAAGATCGCTTGACCCTACTCCTTTCAGCCGGAGCGACCGGTCTTCTGGCTTGATATCATCTCAAAGAGCATGCCCGCGGTCTCGAAGGCCGAGCGGTTCGAGACGAGGATCGGTATCCCCTCTCTCTTTGCCTTTTCCAGGGTATCGGCCGCCGGTTCGGCACCTCCCGCCAGGATGATCCCCGCGTGATCCTTGAGGGAGGCCACGGCCACGATGTTCTGGTGGGTTTGGCGGGTTATCCAGAGATCACCCTCTTTACTCCCCGCCATGACGTCGCTCAGGAGATCGCCGGTGTAACCCCCGTGGACCTCCGTCCCCATTTTGTCCTCGCCGGACCGCACCTTGAGGTCCAGGGCCGCGACGATCTCTCCCAAAGTGGCCATGAGCGACTCCCTCAGATACCGTCGAAGAGCTTGTCGATCTTGATCACCATCTTCAGATGGGTGCCCTTTCCCACATCGGAGGTGATACGGAAGAAATCGGAAAAGTTGCGGATGTTACAGAGACCCATCCCCGCTCCGAAACCCATCTCCCGGATCTTGTCCGTGGCCGTTGAATATCCCTCCTGCATGGCCAGTTCTATGTCGGCGATTCCCTGACCCTTGTCGATGGCCTCGATCATCACGTAATCCGAGGTGACCTTGAGATAGATGCGGCCGTGGTCGGCGTAGGAGACGATGTTGATCTCCGACTCGTAGGTCACTAGGGCCGCCCTCCTCACCACGTCATTGGGCAGTCTCATGTGTTTCAGGAGGGCCTTTATCTGGCTCGATACGGAACCCGCGGTATCGAAATTGCCTCCTTCCACGAAAAAAGAGTTTTCATAAAGGGCCGCCTCAGGTGTTGACACGATCTTCTTCAACCTTCTCCAGGCAGCCTACCATACCGCGGGAATAGAGCCGGCCCGCCGTTTCGAAGAGGATGTACTTTGTGGCCAGGATGGGGATGCGCAGTTCCTCGGCCAGGCGGATCGCCTCCATGCTGGGTCTCTTGCCGCGGACCATGATGATGGCCGCTATGTCGAGGACGTCGGAGGTGCGGATCACCTGGGAGTTGGTGAGACCGGTTAGAAGGAGGCTGCCGGGTTTGGCAAAGGCCAGGACGTCGCTCATGAGGTCGGCGCCGAAACCCGTTTTCACCTCTTTGTCCAGCTGATCGTGACCGACGATCACCTCTGCCTCCAGTATGTCTTTAACCTCGCGAAGTGTCACCTTCTTCTCCTTCTTGGTATGTATTTCCGAGCTACTGAGTCCGACGCCGGCACACGGAAAAAGGGCGCCGATTTCGCCGAGCGAGTTAACACATGGGCCCCGTCATGTCAACTGATTTGTCCGGCCCCTCCGTTATCCAAGCCGGGAAAAATACTTTGCTTCCTGCCGGCAAATGGGCTAAAAATCGGCCTATGGACGAGATGGAGGGCTTCCTGCATTTCCTGGCGGCGGAGAAGGGGGTGTCGGTTCATACCCTCGATGCCTACAGCCGCGATCTCAAGAGGTTTTACGATTATGTCGTCCGCCTCGGCATCGAGGACCTCGGGGCGGTAAAGACGGAGGAGCTCATGGGGTACCTGACGGAACTGAGATCCTCCGGCCTGGCCCCCTCTTCCGTGAATCGCAACCTGGCCGCCATACGGAGCTTTTTTCGGTATCTGGCCGGGGAAAGCAAGGGGAAGAGCACAGCCGTGACGGATCTCCCCAGGGCGAGACTGTGGTTCCGTCTGCCGAAGACCATCACGCGGGAAGAGATGGAGAGGATCTTGAAGGCCCCGGGCACGGCAACCCCCCAAGCCGTCAGGGACACGGCCCTCATGGAGCTTATGTACGCCACGGGCCTGAGGGTCTCCGAGGCGGCCGACCTCGAGGTGGGCAGCGTCAACTGGCAGGTCGGTTATCTCGCCGTCCGGGGAAAAGGGGAAAAGGAGCGGATCGTCCCCGTCGGCCGCCACGCCCTGGAGATGACACGCGCCTATGTGGAAGAGATCCGTCCCCTGTTTCAAAAAAGCGCCAAGACGAGGATCCTGTTCCTCAATCGTTTCGGTAAACGCTTCTCCCGCCAGGGCCTTTGGAAACTGATCAGGAAGTACGCCTTGACGGCCGGTTTGGGCGACAAGGTCCATCCCCATACCTTTCGTCACTCCTTCGCCACCCACCTCCTGGAGGGAGGGGCCGACCTGAGGTCGGTGCAGGTGATGCTCGGCCACGCCCACATCTCCACGACCCAGATCTATACCCATGTCACGACGACCCATCTGAAGGAGATCCACCGGCGGTATCACCCCCGGGGTTGAGAGGTAGGGTCCGTGGAACTCCATACGAGGAAGAAGAGAGATCGAGGCCCCCGCCTTTCGCTGCCGGGGCTGAAGAAAGGGATGACCGTGGCCGCCTTCGCCGTCCTCTCCCTGGCGGCGTTGGCGGCGGCGGCCGTCCTTGTCTTTTGGGAGTCGGGCAAGGGCGTGACCTTCGCGGGGCGGCGTCTTGTCAACACCGTCGCCTTCGCCGTCCGGGGCGGTGAGCCGCGGGTCTATTTCCTGGAGGGGGAGAAAAACGGGCAGACCTTCCGCCTGGAGAGGGATCGGCCCCTGACGGTGACCTATCGCGATGAGTTCGTCTTCCGGAGGATCGTCGCCGACGAGTGGCGGGCGGAGAACCTCTCCCTCGTCGTCGGGGAGGGGTCCGGGGGGGACGCGTTGGGGATTCCTCAACGGGGGGTGGACCTCGTCGACCGTCTCCTCTCCGCCACGGGAGGTCACCGCGGCGAGGCGTCCGAGGGGGAGACGAAGGTCGCCGTCCTCCACCGGGGCCGTCCCGTGGCGTCCTTTCCCCTGCGGGTCCTCCTTTCACCCCAGGACATGCTCCGTCACGCCCGTCAGGCGCGGGACACCCAGGTGAAGGTCGCCTACCTGAAGCGGGCCATTGCCATGGGCGGCGACGATCCGGAGCTGCGCAAGATGCTCGCCGACCTTTACGCGCGGTCCGGTCACGTGGAAGAGGCCTTGGGCCAGTATCAGACGGTCCTTGATAAGAACCCCAACGATCTCAAGGCCCTCTCCGAATCGGCGGCGGCCAGCGTCCGGGCGGGTGATTACCGCCGGGCCGTTTCCACCCTCGAGAGGCTCCTGAAACTGAATCCCCGCGACTCCGCCGCCCATGCCAATCTTGCCGCCGCATGGGGCAAGATGGGTAACTGGAAGAAGGCCGTGGCCCATTACCGTGAGGCCGTCCGCCTCCAGCCCGAACAGACGATCCTCCGCGTCCGCCTCGCGGAGGCCCTGGAGATGGCGGGCGATCTCAAGGGGGCGATCGCCGTTTATCAGGAGATCCTCAAGAGGGAACCCCAGAACTGGGCGGTCCAAAACGCCCTCGGGGCCGCCTACCTCAAGGGCAAGGCCTATGACAGGGCGACGGAGACGTACCTCGCCGTGGTCAAGAAAAAACCCGATGCCGCCGCCTATGCCAATCTGGGCGTCGCCTACGGCATGCGGGGGAAAACGGCCCAGGAGATAGAGAGTTACAGAAAGGCCCTTGCTCTGGCCCCGAAGAATGCCGTCGTTTGGTATAATATGGCCGTAGCCCTGGAAAAGAGCGGGCGGGAGAAGGAGGCCTACGAAGCCTACGAGAAGGCCTTGGCCCTCGCCCCCGACGACCTGGAGACGGCCCTGCGCCTGGCGGCCCTCAAGGTCAAGAGAAAGGACTATGACGGGGCCCTGCGGCTCTACGAAAGGGTACTCAAGGGCCGGCCGAAGGATCCCGCCGTCTATGCCGCCGCGGCCTTCGCCTACGGGGAGAAGAAGCGTCATCGGGAGGCCGCGGCCCTTTACGAGAAGGCCGTTGGTTACGGATCCAAGGACCCGCAGGTCTATTTCAACCTCGGTCATGCTTATGAAGAACTGGGGAACAAACGGTCAGCGGCGTCCATGTACGAACGGGCGGCGGCCCTGCGACCCACGGAGGGCGTCTTGGCCAAACTCGGGTCCTATTACCTGGCGGAGGGTAATCACGACGGGGCGATTCACGCCTACAAGCGCCTCATCGCCATGAAGCCCAAGAAAACGGCTTATTACTGGTCCCTCGGCCAGGCCTACGGGCGCAAGGGGGATCTGGACAAGGAGATCGAGACCTACCGCCAGGCCTTGAAGATCGACGGAGAGGACGACGCCGTCTGGCTCAGCCTGGGGGAGGCGTACGAGAAGAAGGGTTTACTGGAGAAGGCCCTCGAGGCGTACAAGAAGGCCTACGGATTCAACCCGGAATCGGACAAGGCCGCGCGGCGCATACCGGCCCTGCGCATCCGGATAATGAAGCAGAAACAGGAAGGTCCATCGTGAGACAGATCCGTATCAAAGATATCGTCATCGGCGGCGGGGCCCCATTCGTCCTCATCGCCGGCCCCTGCGTCATCGAGGATGAGACGAAGACGAGGGAGACGGCCCTTTTCCTCAAGGAACTCACCGCCCGTCTCCGGATCCCCTTCATCTTCAAGGCCTCCTACGACAAGGCCAACCGCACCTCCCTGAAGGGCTTCAGGGGGCCGGGGATCGAGGACGGCCTGGCCGTCCTTGAGTCCATCAGGAGGGATTTTGACATTGCCGTCCTTTCCGACGTCCACCGCTTCGAAGAGATAGAGAGGGCGGTGGAGGTCCTCGATGTCGTCCAGATCCCGGCCTTTCTCTGCCGCCAGACGGATTTCGTCATGGAGGTGGCAAGGGCCTCCAGGGTGGTGAACGTCAAGAAGGGTCAATTCCTTTCCCCCTGGGAGGTGGCCAACATCGTGGAGAAGGTCCGGGCGGCGGGGAACGAAAACCTCCTGATCACCGAGAGGGGGACCACCTTCGGCTACAACAACCTCGTGGCCGATTTCAGGTCCCTCCCCATCCTGAGGCGGATGGGTTATCCCGTGGTATTCGACGCCACCCACAGTGTCCAACTCCCCGGGGCGTCCGGCACGGCCTCGGGGGGACAGCGTTCCATGGTCCCATACCTGGCCCGGGCCGCCGCGGCCGTGGGGGTGGACGGTATCTTCATGGAGGTCCACCCCTGCCCCGACGAGGCCCTGTGCGACGGACCGAACTCCGTTTCCCTGGACTCCCTGGAGGATCTGCTTCTGACCTTGGCGGAAATAGATGGTCTGGTGAAGAAAAAGGAGAGTAAAGAGTAATGGGAGAGAATGGACGCGACCCCTCCGCGAAGAACGCCGGGGTCTCTTTGCAGGAGAGGTTGAGGAAGATCCGCCTCTTGATCCTCGACGTGGACGGGGTCTTGACGGACGGGCGTATCGTCATGAACGATCGGGGCGAGGAGACCAAGTTCTTCGACGTCAAGGACGGCCACGGCATCAAGCTCCTCATGCGATACGGCATCGACGTGGTCTTCCTGACGGGGAGGCAATCGGCCGTCGTGGAACACCGGGCCAGTGATCTGGGGGTGAGGGAGGTCCATCAGAAGATTTGGAACAAGTTGGAAATCTACGAGGAGATCATCGCGAGGCGCGGCCTGAGGGACGAGGAGGTCGCCTTCGTGGGTGACGATATCGTGGACGTACCCCTCTTCCACCGGGTGGGCTTTGCCGCAGCCTGTGCCGACGCCGTCGGCGAGGCCAAGAGGGCGGCCCACTACGTGACGGGCCGCAGGGGGGGAAGGGGTGCCGTCCGGGAGGTCTGTGACATGATCCTCAAGGCCCGGGGGGATTGGCAGGAGGTGGCGGCCCGATACGGCCTGGACTGCGGGGATCGGGATCGTTTGCTTTAAGGGTTCCTCGGTGGTATAGTGACGCGGAAGAAAAAAGGTCTGGTGTTGGTCCTGCTGATCGCCGTCGCGGCGATGGGCGCTTTTCTCCTCTTTCAGACGGGCGGTAAGGAACGGCAGACCCTCAACAAGATCATCCCCGACGAAGTGGACCTCCAGGTGCGGGATGTCGTCTACACAGACGTGGGGAGTCGGGGTGTGAAATGGGAGGTTCGGGCGGCCAAGGGGGTGTTCGTCCGCAGGGACGGCGAGGCCCGTCTGGAAGGGGTTACGGCGCGCATCCTCTTCGATGACGGCCGGTCCTACGAAATAAGGGGCGACACGGGCACCTACAACACGACGACGAAGGACATGGCCCTCAAGGGCAACGTCACCATCGTTTCGCCCGGGGGTGAGCGGGCCTCTACAGACCAGGTCTACTACCACGGGAAGGACAGGGTCCTCACGACGGATTCCGTGGTTACGCTGGAGACGGAAAAGAGCAGACTGCAGGGCAAGGGGATGATCTTGAGAATCGACACGAGGGAGATGAGGCTCCAGAAGGACATCTCCGCCTTGCTCAAGGGCAGATAGGCCCTGACGGGGGTGGTGATGATCCATCGCATGGGAAAATTTTTGTTACCGTTGCTTTTTTTACTGCTCCTGCCCGCCGAGGGGGTCTCGGGGGCCCAGGGGGGACCTCAGGCCATCATGCCGAAAGGCCAACCCATCCGCATCACCTCCGATCGTCTGGAGGCCTTGGGGCAGAAGGGTATGGTCGTCTTCATCGGCAACGCCACGGCCGTCCAGGGGGACAGGATCCTCAAGGCGGACCGCCTGCATCTGTTCTACCGGCAGGGTTCAGAACAGGCTAAGCCCGAGGGCGTGGGCGCCCCCGGCGGGGGGGATCTGGAGCGCATCGAGGCCCACGGTCGGGTGAGGCTCATCCAGGGAAAGCGGGTGGTCACGGGGGATGAGGCCGTCTTCGATCAGGCCGCCCAGACCATCGTCTTGACGGGGAACGCCGTCATGTCCGAGGAGGGGAATGTCGTGCGGGGCCATAAGATAACGGTCCTCCTCAACGAAAATCGCGGTGTCGTCGAAGGGCTCGACAAAGGGCGGGTCCAGGCGACCGTTTTCCCTTCCCGGAATCTCCAGGAGGGGGGCAAGAAACGTTAACATGGCGGCGTCCGGTTTACTTGAGGCCCGGGGCCTGGTAAAAATATACGGGGGGCGCCGGGTCGTGGGGGGTGTTGACCTGAGGATAAGCCCCGGCGAGGTGGTGGGCCTTCTGGGTCCCAACGGCGCGGGGAAGACCACGACCTTCTATATGATCGTCGGCCTCGTCAGGCAGGATGGCGGGACGATCCTCCTCGACGGCGAGGACATCGGGCGCCTGCCCATGTACGTGAGGGCGAGGCAGGGGTTGAACTATCTCCCCCAGGAGCCTTCCATCTTCCGTAAATTGACGGTGAGGGACAATATCATGGCCATCCTCGAGACCCTCGACCTGACGCGGGAGGAAAGGGAGGAGCGCCTGTGGGAGCTCCTCAGGGAACTGGACCTGACGGCCCTGTCGGGGAATTTCGCCTATTCCCTTTCGGGTGGTGAGCGGCGACGCGTGGAGATCACCCGCGCCCTGGTGACGTCGCCGCGTTTCATTCTCCTCGACGAGCCTTTCGCCGGTATCGATCCCCTGGCCGTGGCGGACATCCAGAAGATCGTCGGCCGGCTCAAGGACAAGGGGATCGGGGTGATCATCTCGGACCACAACGTCCGGGAGACCTTGAGCGTCTGCGACCGCGCCTATATCATCCATGAGGGTTCGGTCCTGGTGGAGGGGGATCCGGCGGTCATCACGGCCAGCGAGGTGGCCAAAAGGGTGTATTTCGGAGAGGACTTCGTTTTCAACGGTTGACCTATGGCCTTGGAACTCAAACAGAACCTGAAACTCGCCCAGCAGCTCATCATGACGCCGCAGCTCCAGCAGGCGATCAAGCTCCTCCAGCTGTCTCGTCTGGAACTGCAGGAAATGATCAACCAGGAGCTGGAACAGAACCCCCTCCTCGAGGAGCAGCAGGACGACAACACCCTGGAGCTCGAACCGCCCGCGGAACTCGATACCGTCGTCACCCTGGAGGGCGAGCTCGGCAAACCCCTCGAACGCACCTGCGAGATCACCGGGGAGGGTGACGGAAGGACGGATTTCGATTGGGATAATTACCTGGAGGATTACGGTCCCCTGGGGGTCTCCTACGAGCGGCACGACGAGGAAGGTACCCCGTGGGAGAACATGGTGAGCAAGAGCCCCACCCTCTACGATCACCTCATGTGGCAGCTCAGGCTTTCCCCCCTGAACGAGAGGGAGATGCGGATCGGCGAGCAGATCATCGGCAACCTCGATCCCAACGGTTACCTCGCCGCCACCATCGAGGAGATCGCCGAACAGGAGGCCGTGGAACCCCGGGAGGTGGAGGCGGTTCTCTCGGTGGTCCAAGATTTCGACCCCCCGGGGATCGCCGCCCGGGACCTCAAGGAATGCCTCCTCATTCAGGCCAGGCAGCTGGGGGTCTGCGACACCGTGATGGAGAGGATCATCACGAACCATCTGAAAGACCTGGAGCTCAAGAATTACAAGGCCATCGCCGCCAAGCTCAAGATCTCCGTCGAGGATGTCATGAAGGTCGTCGGCATTATCAGCGGTATGGACCCCAAGCCGGGCAGCCGCCTGGGCGAGGAGCGGGCCCAGACCATCATCCCCGACGTCTACGTCGTCAAATCCGGCGACGATTACAAGGTCGTCTTGAACGATGACGGCCTGCCGAGGCTGAGGATCAGCAATTTTTACCGCGAGTTGATGGCGGGCATGGGCGGGGGGGCCTCGGCGGACACGGGTCGCAAATACGTGAAGGAAAAGGTCCAATCGGCCACCTGGCTCATCAAGAGCATAGAACAGCGTCAGAAGACGATCCTGAAGGTGGCCCAGAGCATCGTCGGTTTTCAGAAGGAGTTTCTGGACAAGGGTGTGCGCCACCTCAAGCCCCTGGTCCTGAGGGACGTGGCCGCCGATGTGGAGATGCACGAGTCCACCGTCAGTCGCGTCGTTACGAACAAGTACATCCAGACCCCCCGCGGCGTCTTCGAACTCAAGTATTTCTTCGGCAGCGGCCTCTCCTCGACGATGGGCGGCGAGGCGGTGGCGTCGAAGAGTGTCAAGGAAGACATACGCAGGCTCATCAGCGAGGAGGACCCCGCCCATCCCTTGAGTGACAGCGAAATCGCGAAGAGGTTGAAGGCTTCGGGGATCGATATCGCCCGCCGGACCGTCGCCAAGTACAGGGAGATGATGAACATCCTCCCTTCGGCCCGGCGCCGGAGGTACCCCCTGGAAACGAAAAATGGGGGTTGACATTTCCTGAACGTGCCACTATAGCACAGGACCTTTGTCGGGAAACAATTTAGGAGGGATTGTTTTATGAAGATCTCGGTGACCTTCAGGAACACAGAAGGCGAGGCCTGGTACAGGGAGTACCTGGACGAGAAGTTGGGAAAGCTCAAGAAGTATCTCGACAATCCCGTGGAGGTCCACGTGGTCCTCTCCGTAGAGAAGTTCCGCAACGTGGCGGAAATCAACATGTCCGACAACGGCATGAACATCATCGCCAAGGAAGAGGCGAAGGAGATGATCCTGGCCATCGATGAGGCGGTGGAGAAGGTTGAGAGGCAGCTGAAGAAGAGACGGGAAAAGATCCGCGATCACAAGGGCGCCATGGGCCGGAACGAGGCGAAGGAGACGGCGCCCGTGGTCGAGGAAGGGGAAGACTTGGGTGAAGGAAGGATCATCGAGACCCGGCGCGTGGTCTTGAAGCCCATGTCCCACGAAGACGCCATCCTGGAGTTGGAATCGGGCCGGAATCGTTTCGTCGTCTTCAGGGATGCCGCCACGGAGGCCCTCTGCGTTCTCTATCGGCGGGACGACGGCGGTTATGTCATGATCGAGACCAGTTAACCGATGCCGGGGGAAGACGGATGAAGATAATGGATATGCTAAGGAAGGACTGTATCACGGCCTCTTTGAAGGGTCAGACGAAGAGGGACGTCCTTCTTGAGATGTCGCGGACCGTCGCCCTCGCCGAACCCGTGTGCGACGCCGACCGGATCGTGGAGGTCCTCCTGGAGAGGGAAAAACTCGGCAGCACGGGTATCGGTGACGGTATCGCCATCCCCCACGGAAAACTCGTCGAGTTGGAAAACATGGTCATCGGCTTCGGCCGCAGCCTCAACGGCATAGACTTCAACGCCATGGACGGACGCCCCGTCCATCTTTTTTTCCTGCTTTTGGCGCCGGAAAGCTCGACAGGCTACCACCTCAAGGCCCTGGCGAGGGTTTCCAAGATGCTCAAGGACGAGACCTTCCGCAGGCGGCTCCTCAAAGCCTCCTCGGAGGATGAGATCTACAGGATCATCGAGGAGAAGGACGAGGTCTTCTGAGTTCCCGCATCAGGGCGGCAGGGCGACTCCCCCTGTAGTGACGAGGGTGGCCGTTGATTCATCCCGGGGGCCTCTCGAAAAAGATGACGTCAAGGTCTCGGGCCGTGAAATCTATCCAGATCGTCATCATAACGGGCATGTCGGGCTCGGGCAAGAGCACGGCTCTCAGGGCCCTGGAGGATATCGGTTTCTTCTGCGTAGACAATCTCCCCGTCGTCCTCCTCCCCCGGTTTATCCAGATCCAATGCGGGGCGGCCAACCGCATATCGCGTGTGGCCATCGTCATGGACCTGCGGGAGCCGTTCTTCCTCGAGAAGTACCCCGAGATCTTCGCCAAGGTCAAACAGAAGGGATTCGAGATCCAGATCCTCTTTCTCGACGCCAGCGACGAGGCCCTCGTCCACCGTTTCAGCGAAACGAGGCGCGTCCACCCGTTGGCCGTCCAGGGGTCGGTCATGGAGGGGATTCGGCAGGAACGTCTGCGCCTCGCCATCCTCAAGGAGATGGCCGACAAGGTCATCGACACCACGGCCTACAACGTTCACCAGCTGAAGGACGCCGTTCAGAGGGCCTTCATCGGTCCCGCGGAGGCCAGGAGGCTCTTTGTCCACGTCACCTCCTTCGGGTATCGTTACGGGCTGCCCGCCGACGCCGACATCGTCCTGGACGTCCGCTTCCTACCCAATCCTTATTTCGTTGATCACCTGAGAAACCGGGACGGCCATGACGAGGAGGTTCGCCGTTACGTCCTGGAAGGGGAAGAGGCGAGGATCTTCGTGCAGAAACTGTTCGACCTCATGGCCTTTCTCATTCCCCTCTACGAGGGGGAGGGCAAGACGCGCCTCAACATCGCCATCGGGTGCACGGGGGGTCATCATCGGTCCGTCGTCATGGCCAACGAGCTGGCGGCCTATTTCACGGAACAGAACTACAACGTGACGCTGACCCACCGGGACATCAACAAGAGCTGAAACCCCTCCAAGACAGTTCGAGCTTTTTCGTCACGTTATCCTTTATCCAGTGGGGATCCCACCATTCCTTGGGGTCCACGAAACGCCCGCCGACGACGAGGGAGAAGTGGAGATGATCACCCCCCGCCAGGCCCGTCATGCCGCTTCTACCCACCACCTCCCCCTTCTTCACCCTCTGGCCCTGTCTGACGTCGATTTGAGAAAGGTGGGCGTAGAGGGAAAAGAGACCGAGGCCGTGGTCGATGATCACCGTGTTGCCGTATATGCCCAACTTACCCGTGAAGACGACGAGACCGCTGTTGGCCGCCTCGACGGGGGCCTGGGCGAGGGAAGCCAGGTCCACGCCCATGTGGACGCTTTCGCCGACTGCCTTCCCTCCGTGGAGATAGGTGCGGCGGTCCCCGAATAGGGCCATGGGGGCCGCGTCTTTCATCCTCAGGAACGGCCCCTCCCAGAGCTGACGGGGTTCGGACTTGGCGCAGACGGCCTGGATGGTCTTGAAGTTTTCTTCCCTGAGGGACGTGTTGATGTAAACGAAGCGCTCCAGGGGGGTCTTTTCCCTCAGGGGGGGATGCGCGGGCACGAACTCGGCCGTCTTGCCTTCCAGAAAGGCGTCGCTCAGGGTCATCTTGTCATGACGGAAGGTCTTCTTCAGCATGACGCGGGGGACCGTTTGGATCGCTTCGTTCCCACCCCCGTCCCGGGCGGCGATCCTGATCCTGGGGCCGCCCGCCGCGGAATCCATGGGTACGGCGAAATAGACGATCCTGAGGTTCCTACCCCCCTGACTGATGGCATAGGAGGGGAAAAAGACGTCATCCACCCAGACCCCGTCGGCGGTCACCGGTTTGGAGAGGGTGTAGAGGACCACACCCGTTCCCCCCGGGCTCAGGTGATTCATGGTGGTCAAGAGGGCGATGCGGGGTGGATCGAGGTCCATCGAGACGTTTTTTTGCCACCGGGCCTTGTTCTTCCAGAGGGAACGGTCCTCGGCCACGACGGTGAGGACGGCCTGGCCGTCCCGGAGCCGGAGGGCGCCGGCGTCTAACGGGACGGAGACGGTGGTCTCCTTCGTTTTCCCGTCCCGGAAACTCAGGGACGACAGGACCCGGACCTGGTCGTCCTGGGTGATGGTGACGGCGACGGAGGAGAGACCGCTGCCGCCGTCGGTGACGCTGAACTTGAGGGCCGCCCCCCGGCCGATGGTCTGGAGATCCGCAAGGGGCCTGATCTCGGGTTTGACCCATTCGCCGACGGTCAGGAAAAACCAAGCGCCCAGGGCCGCCAAGATAATCGAAGAACCGATAATAATTGGTTTTACGTATGTTTTCATGAACACCTGCCCGGTGCGTGATGGGGAAGGGTATAATCCCTTTTCAGGGACCAGGCAAGGGAAAACGGTAAAGACCCCTTGCCAGGGCGTTTCGGTCCTGTTAATATGACGCCGATTACCAAACAAGACGAGGAAGGATCATGCTGAGGGGCAAGAGGGTGGTGCTGGGGGTGTGCGGCGGCATCGCCGCTTACAAGGCCGCTGAGTTGACGAGGGAGCTGATCCGCGAGGGGGCCGAGGTACGGGTGGTGATGACGCAAAACGCCACGCGGTTCGTCACCCCCCTGACCTTTCAGGTCCTTTCGGGACGGCGCGTCCTGACGGACACCTTCGGCGACGACGGATACGACATGAACCACATCGCCCTGGCCGATTACGCCGAGCTGATGATCATCGCCCCGGCGACGGCCAACATGGTCGGCAAGGCGGCCTCGGGCATCGCCGACGATCTTTTGAGCACGACCGTCATGACCCTGCGCTGCCCCGTCCTATTCTGTCCGGCCATGAACGCGGCCATGTACGAGAGCCCCATCGTCCAGGACAACCTCGAGAAACTCCGCCGCGCGGGGTTTCACGTCCTGGAACCCGCCGCGGGGGATCTGGCCTGCGGCGTTTCCGGCAAGGGCCGTTTGCCCGAGATCTCCCTCATCGTGACGGAGGCGGCCCGCCTCCTGTCCCCCCAGGACCTCGCGGGGGAGAGGATCCTGGTCACCGCCGGGCCCACGCGGGAACCCTTCGATCCCGTTCGTTTCATCACCAACTATTCCTCCGGCAAGATGGGGTACGCCCTGGCGGCGGCGGCGAGGCGCCGGGGGGCCGAAGTGGTCCTCGTCAGCGGCCCCGTGACCCTCCCACCCCCTTACGGCGTCGAGGCGGTCATGGTCGAGAGCGCCCGGGAGATGTTCGAGAAGGTCATGGAGCATCTGGAGAGGTCCACGGTGATCATCAAGGCCGCCGCCGTCGCCGATTACCGGCCCGCCGTCCGGTCCCGGGGCAAGATCAAGAAGACCAAAGGTCCCCTCATCCTGGAGTTGGAGCGAAACCCGGACATCATCGCCGAGGTGGGCAAACGGAAGGGAGACAGGATCCTCGTGGGTTTCGCCATGGAGTCGGAGAATCTCGTGGAAAACGCCGCCGCCAAGATGAAGGCGAAGGGGATGGATTTCATCGTCGCCAACGACCTCAACGAGGAGGGGGCGGGTTTTCAGCACGACACGAACAAGGTGCGGATCATCATGAACGACGGTTCCATCGAGTCCCTGCCCCTGATGGACAAGCTGGAGGTGGCCCACGCCATCCTCGACCGCGTGAAGAAGCTCCGCCGGGAAAGGAAACGGGATGGCTCCTGAGGGACCTGCGGGGGAGGAGAGGGAGACCCTCCGGACGCTCCTTGACTCGCTGCGCCTCCGTCTCGCCTTGTCGGAGAGACCGGAGAGGTATTTTCGTTACGGGAAGGACGAGGTAGGAGGGGACACGGAGAGACACCCCTCTTTCGAGACCCCGAAGGCCGAGGGCGAGACCCTGGAGGAAATCGCCGCCGAGGCGGCCCGTTGTTCCCTCTGTCCCCTCCACGCCACGCGGACGAGTGTGGTCTTCGGCGAGGGCAACCCCCGCGCCCGCTTGGTGTTCGTCGGCGAGGCCCCCGGGGCCGATGAGGACAGGCAGGGCCGTCCCTTCGTGGGGAGGGCGGGTCAGCTCCTGACCAGGATCATCGAGGCCATGAAGCTGAAAAGGGAGGATGTGTATATCTGCAACATCCTCAAATGCCGGCCCCCCGGCAACCGGGACCCCCGGGGGGAGGAGATCGCCGCCTGCGAGCCCTATCTGATGAGGCAACTGGCCGCCATCGGCCCGGAGGTGATCTGCGCCCTCGGGACCTTCGCGGCCCGGACACTCCTGAAGACGGAGGCCCCCATCACGGTCCTGCGGGGGCGCTTCCACAGTTATCAGGGGGTGCCCCTCATGCCGACCTATCATCCCGCCTACCTCCTGCGGAACCCGGAGGCGAAGAAGCAGGTTTGGGAGGACGTGCGGAAGATCATGGAGGTCCTCAAAGACAAAAAGGGGGTGCGGATGTGATCGGTAAAGGGGTAACGTCCTTACCGGGCCTGATCTTATTGCTCTTGGGGCTTTGGGGGTTCATCGCTCCGCCTGCGGTCCCTGCCGCGCCGCCGCCCGTCTTCAACAAAATCACCGTCAGCGGCGCCATCACGCCCCCCATGGCGGAATTCATCCTGGCGAACATCGAAGAGGCGTCCCGGGAGGGCCGAGCCGGTCTGATCATCCTTCTCGACACCCCCGGGGGTCTCGACCTGGCCATGAGGGACATCGCCAAGGGGATCCTCAACGCCCCCCTGCCCGTCATCGTCTTCGTCTATCCCGCCGGCGCCCGGGCGGCCTCGGCGGGGGTCATCGTCACCGTGGCGGCCCACGTGGCGGCCATGGCGCCGGGGACCAACATCGGGGCGGCCCATCCCGTCGCCATCGGTTTCGGCGGGGGAGACAAGACCATGATGGAGAAGGTGGAGAACGACGCCGCCGCCTATGTGAGGGGTATCGCCCGGCAGCGGGGTAGGAGCGAGGAGTGGGTGGAGAGGGCCGTTCGGAAAAGCGAATCCGTCACCGCCGAGGAGGCCCTGAAGAAAGGGGTGATCGACCTCGTCGCCGCCGACGTGCCCGAGCTTTTAAGAGGCATCGACGGCCGGGAGGTGAAGGTGGGTGGCAAGACGGTGGTCATCAAGACCCAGGGGGCCGTCGTGACGGAGAAGAAGATGGGGACCCGCCAGAGGGTCCTGACGGCCATCAGCGACCCCAACGTGGCCTACATCCTCTTCCTCCTGGGTCTGGCGGGGCTCTATTTCGAGTTCTCCCATCCGGGGGTCATCCTCCCGGGCGTCGTCGGCGCCATCTCCCTCATCCTCGCCTTCTTCGCCATGCAGACCCTGCCGATCAACTACGCGGGCATCCTCCTCATCGTCCTCGGGGTCATTCTCTTCATCGCCGAGATGAAGGTGGTCAGCCACGGCATCCTCACCGTCGGGGGCATCATCTCCCTCGTCGTGGGGTCCCTGATGCTCTTCGAGTCCCCCGACCCGGCCCTGCGCGTCTCCCTGGACGTCATGATCCCGAGCCTCGTGATCATCACCCTGTTTTTCGTGGCGGTGATCGTCCTGGTCGTCCGGGCCCAGCTGAGGCGAAAGAGGACCGGTCGGGAGGGGATGGTGGACGCCGAGGGGGTGGCCGTCACCGATGTCGATCCCGTGGGCAAGGTCCTGGTCAAGGGGGAATACTGGCAGGCGACGAGCGTCAGGCCCATCAAGGCGGGGATGCCGGTACGCGTGATTTCCGTGGACGGGCTGCGGCTCCAGGTCGAGGCCCGAGAGAGAGACAGGGGTTAACGAAAGGAGGCGACTTATGTTTTACACCATCACGATTCTTGTTTTTCTGGCGATCATGTTCCTGGCGTCGGCCATCCGGGTCCTCAACGAATATGAACGGGCGGTCATCTTTCGTCTGGGGCGGATCATCGATACCAAGGGGCCGGGTCTCATCATCCTCATCCCCGTCATCGACAAGATGGTGAAGGTCGACATGCGGACCATCACCATGGACGTCCCACCGCAGGACGTCATCACCAGGGACAACGTCTCCATCAAGGTCAACGCCGTGGTCTATTTCCGGGTCATGGACGCCAACTCCGCCGTAACGGAGGTGGAGAACTTCCTCTACGCCACGTCCCAGCTGGCCCAGACGACCCTGAGAAGCGTCTGCGGCCAGGTGGAACTGGACGAGATCCTGTCGGAACGGGAAAAGATCAACATCAACCTCCAGGAGATCCTCGATCGCAGCACCGATCCCTGGGGCATCAAGGTGACCCTCGTGGAGGTGAAGCATATCGACCTGCCCGAGGAGATGAAACGGGCCATGGCCAAGCAGGCCGAGGCGGAGAGGGAACGCCGCGCCAAGGTCATCAATGCCGAAGGGGAGTTCCAGGCGGCGGAAAAGCTCATGGAGGCCGCCTCGGTCATCTCCCGTCAACCCATCGCCCTCCAGCTCCGTTACCTCCAGACCCTGAGCCAGATCTCCACGGGCAACAACGCCACGACGATCCTCCCCATCCCCCTGGACCTGTTCCGGATGGCCGTGCGGTCGGAAGGAGGTGAGAAGTAATGGAGAAGAGACAGAAGATGCAGATCATTATCGGGGGCCTGATCCTGATCACCCTGGGGGTCCTGATCATCCTTAGCAACACGGGGATCTACGAATTCGGGCGGAGCTGGCCCGTGCTGCTCATCGTCATCGCCATCGGGACCCTCATCCAGCGGGTGAAGGACATCGGCGGCTGGATCATCCTGACGGTGGGGACGGTCTTTCTCCTCACGGAGGGTTTCGGGATCAAGATGTACGAACTGGGGAAGTATCTCCTGCCCGTGCTGCTCATCGTCGTCGGGGCGAACATCATCATGAAATCGAAGAAGAAGGGGTGACGGTCCATGTCGGGGGAGGAGCTCAGTGAGGGGCGGCGTCAAGGGGCGAGTCAGCACCTGCGGAGGGGTCCCTTAGGGGTCCTTTTGTTTCTCTCCCTCCTGTGCCTGGTGACGGCGGGCTGCCTCCCCAAGGAGGTGCCGCCGACGAGGCCGGCGAAGGTGGCCCTCGTTCTCGGGGCGGGGGCCGCGAAGGGATTCGCCCACATCGGGGTCATAAAGGTCCTCGAGATGAACCGTATCCCAATCCACATGGTCGTCGGCACGAGTGCCGGGAGTTTCGTCGGGAGCCTCTACGCCTACGGTTATGACGCCTACCGGCTCCAGGCCATGGCCATGGCCCTGACGAGGGACGACATCGCCGATCTCTCCCTCCCCGACAACGGGTTTCTCAAGGGGGAGAAGCTCGAGTCCTACGTGAACCGGGCCGTGAAGGGGACGCCCATCGAGAAGTTGAGACTGCCCTTCTACGCCGTGGCGACGAACATCATCACGGGCGAGCGCGTGGTCTTCGGTCAGGGAAACACGGGCATGGCCGTGCGGGCGAGCTGCTCCGTTCCCGGTGTCTTTCAGCCGCCGCGGTTCGGCGCCGCCGCCTACGTGGACGGGGGGGTCGTCGATCCCCTGGCCGTGGGCGTGGCGCGGGACTACGGGGCGGACGTGGTGATAGCCGTGGACATCTCCGGCGGCGTCGGCAAGACGGACCCCCAGAACATCTTCGACACCATCCTGAAGTCCATCGACATCATGTACAACCGCATCGCGACCTCCCAGCACGCCCGGGCGGACGTCCTGATAAGGCCCCAGGTGGGGCATATCGCCGGCAGCGATCTCTCGAAACGTCACGAGGCCATCCTCGCCGGTGAAAAGGCGGCCGCGGAGGCCGTCCCTCTCATCCGGGCCCTCCTGGAAGGTCGGAGGTGAGGGGTGGCTGAAAAAGATGGACAAGGGAGCGGATCTGTGGCATGGAGCGGCGCGGCCCCCCCCGGAGGGGCACGAGGAGTGTCACGTACCATGGATGACAAGGTCATAATCACGGCGGCCATCACCGGCTCCATCCACACCCCCGGCATGTCTCCCTATCTCCCCATAACACCCCAGGAGATCGCCGACGAGGCCGTCAGGGCCTGGGAGGCCGGGGCGGCCGTCTGTCACATCCACGTCCGCAACCCGGAAACGGGCCGTCCGTCGCCGGATCTCAACCTCATCAAGGAGACGGTGACGAAGATCAAGAACCGGTGTGATGTCGTCATCAACATCTCCACGGGGGGGAGCCTCGGCATGACCATCGCCGAACGTCTCCAGCCCGTGATCTTGTTTCGCCCCGAGCTCGCCTCCCTCAACGCCGGTTCCATGAACTTCGCCCTCTTTCACGCCCTCGAGAGGTACCGGGATTTCAAGTACGACTGGGAAAAGGCCTACCTGGCCATGACGGAGGATTTCATCTTCCCCAACACCTTCAAATCCATGGGGGAATACCTCGAGGCCTTCCGGTCGACGGACACGAAGCCGGAATTCGAGGCCTACGACGCCGGGATGGTGAACAACATCGCCTTTTTGATCCAAAACGGTCACACCCGCGGCCCCGTCCTCATCCAGTTCGTCATGGGGATCCTGGGCGGCATCGGGGCCCACGTCAAAAATCTGGTCTTCTTGGTGAACTACGCCCGGAGGCAGCTCGGGGAGTTCCATTTCTCCGTCTGCGTCGCCGGGCGGTCCCAGTTCCCCCTGGGGACCCAGTCTCTCCTCTTGGGAGGTCACGTCCGGGTGGGGCTGGAGGACAATCTCTACCTCGAGAGGGGCAGGCTGGCCAAGAGCAACGCCGAACAGGTGGAGAAGATGGTCCGCATCGCCAGGGAACTGGGACGGGAACCCGCCACACCCGCCGAGGCGCGCCTGATGCTCGGTCTCAAGGGCCCCGATGGGGTCAATTTCTGAGAGGGTCTCGGGACCGGATCACAGAACCCCAATCTGCAAAGGCGCCTAAGCGGTCCCTCCCCACAGCTCGACGGCCAGGCGGTCGGCCAGGGCGAGGCCCATGGTCGTGGGGAGGATCCTCTCCCCTTCCCGGCGCAGCAATCCCTCGCCGCAGGCGGCCTCCAGGACCCGGTCGTTTAAGAGACAGTTCTCCTCCCCATACCGTCTTCGCCACCCTTCCAGGTCCAGGCCGTCGGAGGTCCGCAGGGCGAGAAACAGGGCCTCGAAGGCCAAGGAACGGTGGTTGAGCTCCTCCGTCTCCTCAACGGGAAAGTTTCCCGACCGGAGGCGTCCGAGGTATTCATCCACGTCGGAGACGTTCCACCAGCGCCGGCCCACGGCGGGTGAGGCGTCTCGTCCCCCTGGCGGCAGGAAGGAATGGGCGGAGGGTCCCAGACCCAGGTACGGCTCGTGCCGCCAGTACCGGAGGTTGTGGCGGCAGCGCCGGGAAGTCCCCCGGGCGTAGGAAGAGACCTCGTAATGTTCGTATCCCGCCCGGGTCAGGAGGCGCGAGGTCTCTCTGAAGAAGAGGGCCGCCGTCTCCTCGCCGGGCATGGCGAAGAGTCCTCGCCGGTGTTCCTCCCAAAGTTCCGTCCCCCTCTCGAGGGTGAGCTCGTAGAGGGAGAGGTGGGCCGGCGACGTCTCGAGGATCTTCTCCAGGTCGCGGAGCCATTCCTCGAGGTCTTGTCCCGGCACCCCGTAGAGGAGGTCCACGGAGACGTTGACGATACCCGCCGCGGCGACGGCCTCGAGGGCCTTCAGGGCGTCAGCGGCGTCGTGGCGCCGGCGGAGGAAGGACAGTATGCCGGCCTGGAGGGACTGGATCCCCAGGCTCAGGCGGTTGACGCCCAACTCCCCGGCGCCGGTGAGCCACTTGTAGTCTAATCCTTCGGGCGTGACCTCGACGGTGATCTCGGCCTCTTCGACGACCCGCCAGTGGCGGCCCACGGCCCCCAGGATCTTCTCGAGGTGGGAGAGGGTCATGAGGGAAGGGCTCCCGCCCCCGATATAGACGGTGTCGAGGGCGGAGAAGAGGCGGTCCCGGCGCCCCATTTCCTTAGAAACTCCTTCAAAGAATTCATCCAAGTAATCGAGATTGTTTATGGAATAGAAATGGCAGTACGGGCATTTGGCCCTGCAGAAGGGGAAGTGGATGTAGAGCCCTCCCGTCGGCGGTGATTCGGTGATCCCCGTCACGGCGAGTCCGATTTCAGGACGGCCAGGAAGGCGCTCTGGGGGATGCTGACGGAACCGATCATCTTCATGCGCTTTTTCCCCTTCTTCTGCTTCTCCAGGAGTTTGCGTTTTCTCGTGATGTCCCCTCCGTAGCATTTGGCCGTGACGTCCTTCCGGAAGGGGGAGATGGTGGTGCGGGCGATGATTTCGGAACCGATCGCCGCCTGGATGGCGATTTTGAACATCTGGCGCGGTATCTCCTCCTGGAGGCGTTCGCAGGCCGTAAGCCCCCGGGGGCGGGCCTGGTCACGGTGGACGATCTGGGAGAGGGCGTCCACCCGCTCGCCGTTGACGAGGATATCCAGAAGGACCAGGCGGCTTGGGCGGTAGTCGATGAGCTCGTAATCGAAGGAACCGTAGCCCTGGGTCACGGACTTGAAACGGTCGTAGAAGTCGTAGATCACCTCGGCCAGGGGCATCTCGAAGGTCATCTCCACCCTCCCCGGTGACGGGTAATGGAGATGGGGATTTTCCCCCCTCTTGTCTCGACACAGTTTCATGACGGCCCCGAGGTACCGGTCGGGAAGGATCATGACGGCCCGTATGTACGGCTCCTCGGCGTGATCGATGGCGGCGGGGTCGGGATAGCGTGCGGGGTTGTCCACCTCCACGACCTCCCCGCTCTTGAGGAGGAAACGGTAGCGGACGCTGGGGGGGGTCAGAATGATACCCAGGTCGTACTCCCGCTCGAGGCGTTCCTGGACGACCTCCAGGTGGAGGAGGCCCAGGAAGCCGCAGCGGAACCCGTGGCCGAGGGCGGCGGAGGAGTCCTTCTCGTAAACGAAGGAGGCGTCGTTGAGCTTGTACTTCTCCAGGGCCGCCGCGAGGTCCTCGTAGTCATCCGCGGCGATGGGGTAGATGGAGGCGAAGACGACGGGCTTGCTCTCCCGGAAACCCGCCAGGGGCCTGGGACAGGGGCGCTCGTCGTGGGTGATCGTGTCCCCCGTCCGGACGTCCGCGATGGTCTTGATGCCGGCGATGACGTATCCCACCTCGCCGGCGCGCAGGGCCTCCCTCTTTTGACGGTGGAGGAGGAAATGCCCCACCTCCTCCACCCGGTAGGTCGCCCCCGTGGAGAAGAGGCGGATGACGTCCCCCGCCGCCACGGTGCCGTCGAAGAGGCGCACGTGGATGACCGTGCCCCGGTAGGAATCGTACTGGGCGTCGAAGATGAGGGCGGCCAGGGGTTTGTTTTCGTCGCCCCCGGGCGGGGGGATGCGCCTGACGATCTCCTCCATGACGGCCTCCACCCCCGTCCCCTCCTTGGCCGAACAGAGGAGGGCCTCCTCGGGGTCGAGGCCCAGTTCCGCGGCGATCTGACCCTTCACCTTGGGGATGTCGGCGGCGGGCAGATCGATCTTGTTGATGACGGGGATGATGGTGAGGTCGTGCTCCAGGGCGAGGTAGAGATTGGCCACGGTCTGGGCCTGCACGCCCTGGGCGGCGTCGATGACGAGGAGGACCCCCTCGCAGGAGGCCAGGGCCCTCGAGACCTCGTACGAGAAGTCCACGTGCCCCGGCGTGTCGATAAGGTTGAGGGTGTAGGAGCGGCCGTCGGCGGCCACGTAGGGGAGGGCGACGGCCTGGCTCTTGATGGTGATACCCCTTTCCCTCTCGATCTCCATGTTGTCCAGGATCTGGTCCTGGAAGGTCCGCTCGTCCACGATCCCCGCCAGCTGGATGAGACGATCGGCGAGGGTGGACTTGCCGTGATCGATGTGGGCGATGATGCTGAAATTTCTGATCAGACCGACGTCGTGCATGACCCGACCTATAGAAAAGGCCCCTCGAAACGCCGGGGGGCCTTCTCTCTTTCTTAAAACTTCTCTTATCAACCGAGCTTCTTGAGGAGCTCCTCGGAGACCTCCTTGACCCCGGGGGTCCCGTCGACCTCGATCACCTTGACGCGTTCCTTGAAGTAGTTGACCGCCGCCAGGGTCCCCGTCTTCGTGTCGTAATAAATGGCGTGGCGCTTGTCGATGGCCTCCTCGTCCTGGTCATCGGCGCGGGTGGTCAGGGTCTCGCAACCGCAGACGCGGCAGACGAGCTTGCCGTCTTTCTCGGCCGGCTTGATGGCGTCGATGTAGATGTTGTTCGGGTGGTTGTTGTCGTTGGCGCAGAGCCTCCGGCCCATGATGCGCTTCTTGGCGATGTCCCTCGCCAGGACGATCTCGATGACGTAGTCCAGCTTCATCCCCGCCTTCTCGAGGGCCTGCCAGAGGGCCTCGGCCTGGGCGAGGTTCCGGGGGAAGCCGTCGAGGAGCCATCCGCCCTTGCAGTCTTCCTGCTGGAGGCGATCCAGGATCATGGGGACCGTGATCTCGTCGGGGACCAGTTCGCCCTTGTCTATGTAGGCCTTGGCCTTCTTTCCCAACTCCGTGCCTCCCTTGATGTTCTGGCGGAAGATGACCCCCGTCTCGATGTGGGGGACACCGAATTTTTTCTGGACGACGGCGCCTTGGGTTCCCTTGCCGCTCCCGTTGGGTCCGAAGATGAGGATGTTCATGCGATGATCTCCTTTCTCGCGAGTTTGGTCTGGCGCCACCCTATAATGAATTGACGCCGATTTGGCAATGGGTATTTTGGGGCTCCCGGCCCCAATGGTTCAGCCGCCTCAGGTGGAGGAGCAGGTCGTGGCGGCGCAGGTTGAGCAGCCGGACTTGCCGCCGGCGAAGGCCGACATGAGCTTGCGGGTCTTTTTCGATTTGCAGCGGGGGCAGATGACGGGTTCGTCCTTCCCCGAAGAGAAGACGATCTTCTCGAACTCCGCTTTGCACTTTTCGCACCGGTATTCGTAGATGGGCATGGCTCCTTTGTCTCCCTTTAATGAGTGATGCGGGCAGAATTTATATACCCCGCCCGGCCTTGTCAAGGCGCCGTTGACACACGGGCGCTTATCTCCTATAGTCGCGCCGCAAAGCCGTAGGTCAGGGAAAAAAGTCGGAGAGGGGGATTTTATGGCCATCGCGAGAAAGATCGAGGATTTCATCGGTAAGGCCTCCTGGATAAGGAGGATGTTCGAGGAGGGGGCGGAGTTGAAACGGCTCCACGGGGCCGAAAACGTCTACGATTTCAGCCTCGGGAACCCCGACGTCCCCCCGCCGGCGGCGTTCCAGAGGGAGCTGACGGCGGCGGCGGCGGCCGAGATACCGAACAAGCACAACTACATGCCCAACGCGGGCTATCCCTGGGTGAGGGAGTCCCTGGCCTCCTATTTGTCCCCTCAGCAGGGGGTGGACCTCGGCCCGGATCATGTCATCATGACGGCGGGGGCGGGAGGGGCCCTCAACGTCATCTTCAAGACCATCCTCGACCCCGGGGACGAGGTCATCGTGCCGGCGCCGTGCTTCGTGGAATACGGGTTCTATGTGGACAACGCGGGAGGGGTCGTTCGTTTCGTGCCCACGCGGGAGGACTTCTCCCTCGACGTATCGGCCGTCGCCGCGGCCATGAACCAGAGGACGAAGGCCGTCCTCATCAATTCCCCCAACAACCCCACGGGCAAGGTCTACGACGAAAAATCCCTCCGTGACCTGGCCGGTGTCCTGGCGGACGGCTTTCGGACCTACGGGAGGGAGATCTACCTCGTCGCCGACGAGCCCTATCGGGACATCGTCTATGACGGCATGGAGGTCCCGGGGATCATGGCCCTTTACCCCGAGACGATCGTGGCCTCTTCTTATTCCAAATCCCTGTCCCTGGCGGGGGAACGGATCGGATACATCGCCGTCCACCCCGCCGCGGCGGAGGTGGGGAAACTCATCGCCGGCCTGACCCTCTGCAACCGGATCCTCGGCTTCGTCAACGCCCCGGCCCTGATGCAGCGCGTCGTCAGCCGTCTCCAGGGGGTGAAGGTGGACGTGGAGGTCTACAGGAGGAAGCGGGATCTCCTCTGCGACGGCCTCGCGGCGGCGGGCTACGAGGTGAGGAGGCCCGAGGGGGCCTTCTACCTCTTCCAGAGGGTCCCCGGCGGGGACGACGTGGCCTACGTCCGGGCCCTCCAGAAGCGGCGGATCCTGACCGTGCCGGGGAGGGGCTTCATGGGCGAGGGTTATATAAGAATCGCCTACTGCGTGGACGATGCCGTCATCGAGAGGTCCCTGGACGGTTTCGCCGCCACCCTCAGAGAGTTCCTCTAAGGGGACGTCGGACCCGTTTCATTTCATCATCCCCGGGAGGAACAGGGCGATCTGGGGGAAGGCCGTCAAGAGCACCGTCGCCGCGAGCATGAGGAGGAAGAAGGGAAAGGCCGCCTTGGCGATGGTTCCGATGGGGTCGTTGTTCAGGCCGCTGATGACGAAGAGGTTGAAACCCACGGGGGGCGTGACCTGCGCCAGCTCGATCATGAGGACCAGGTAGATCCCGAACCAGACGGTGTCGAATCCCGCCGCCTCGATGAGGGGCAGGACGAGGGGGGCCGTCATGACGATCATGGAGAAGCCGTCGATCAGACAGCCCAGGATGAGATAGAGGATCGTGAGGATGAAGATCAGGGCGTAGGGTGAGAGGCTCAAACCCACGACGAACTGGGTCAGTCCCCTGGTGATCCCCAGAAACCCAAGGGCGTTGGAGAGATAGGACGCCCCCATGACGATGAGCATGATCATGCAGCTCGTCCGGACGGAGTTGATGAGGCTCACCTTGAAGACCGACCAGGTGAGGCTGCGGGACAAGGCGGCGAAGAAGAGGGACCCCACGACCCCCACGGCCCCCGCCTCCGTCGGCGTCGCCCAGCCGAGGTAGATGCTCCCCAGGACGAGGAAGACGAGGATCACGACGGGGGCGATGGCCGGGACGGCCCGCAGGCGGTCGGACCAGGTGTGGGTTTCGCTGCCCGGGGGGGCCAGGGCCGGGTCGAGGAGGCACTTCAGGAAGATGTAGCCGCTGAAGAGACAGGCGATCATGATCCCGGGGAGGAATCCGGCGATGAAGAGCTTGCCGATGCTCACGTCGCCGATGATCCCGTAGACGAGCATCATCATGCTCGGGGGGATCATGAAACCCAACGTCCCCGCCCCCGCCAGGGAACCGATGGAGAGCTTGTAATCGTAGTTCCTCGCCCTGAGCTCGGGGACCGTTATCTTTCCCACCGTGGCCGTCGTGGCCGCCGAGGAGCCGCTCACGGCGGCGAAAAAGGTGCAGGCCAGGACGTTGACGTGGAGGAGGCGGCCCGGGATGGAGTCCATCCACGGCGAGAGGCCCCGGAAGAGGTTCTCGGAGATCTTGCTCCGGAAGAGGATCTCCCCCATCCAGATGAAGAAGGGAAGGGCCATCATGGCCGAGCCGCTGGTGTTGTTCCAGGCCACGTTGGCGAGGATGGAGCCGAAGGACACGTCGCTGAAGAAGAAAAACCCCCCCATCCCCACGAGGAAGAGGGAGATGCCGATCCAGATCGAGCCCCCGAGGAGGACGATGAGGAGGCCGAGGATGACGGCGGAGAGATGACCCAGTTCCAAGTTCTAGCTACGCCTCCTCGTTAGTTCAGCGTCCCAGGTCATCGGCCTCCTCCATGATCCTGAGACCCGCCGTGTCTCCCCTGAGGACGGCGATGCCCTTGAGAAACTCCCCCAGGAACTGCAGGGTCAGGAGGGCCGAACCGAAGGGCATAAAGACCTGGGGGATGGCCAGATAGGTCTCGGAGACCTGCATGGACCGAGACTGGTTGACGTAGGAGTCCCAGAAGAAGTCGAAGGTGTAGTAAGTGAGGGCGATCCCGAACAGGAGGCCGACGATATGGCAGACCATGTTGAAGACGGTCCTCTTGTTTCCCTTCAGGTGGTGGGGCAGGAGCATCATCCTGATGTGTCCCCTCTCCCTGAGGGTGTAGGCGAGGCCGCAGAAGGTCAGCATGGCCATGAGATAGCCCGTGTACTCGTCGCTGACGTAGATCGTCCTGGAGAAGACGCTCCGGTAGACAATCTCCGTCACGGTGAGGAGCAGGGCCGCCACGGTCATGACGGCGGCCGTCCACCCCCCCAGTCCGGAAAGGGCGTCGATGAACCGGATGACGTGTTTCATGAAAGACAATGGAAAGGGGCCCGTCAACGGGGCCCCTGGGTCTCACAATCCATTTTTTTGACCGACCCGCCCGTACCCCCCACGGGGACGGATGAGCTATCCCCTTAACGTTTCACCTTCTTCTTGAACTCGGCGTAGATCTGCTTCGCCTCCGGGGGGGCGCCCTTGAGCCACTCGGCCCGGATGTTCTCCGTGATCTTCTCCAGATCGGAGATGAGCTTCTTGGAGGGGGCCACCACCTTGATCCCGTTCTTCTTGCTGATATTGACCATGTCGGCGTCCCATTTCTTCACGCCCTTCCACATGGCGGCCTCCATCTCCTTGCCCGCCTTGACCAGGGCGTCCTGCTGGGCCTTGGGGAGTTTCTCGAAGGCCTTGAGGTTGACCGTGACCATGTTGGTGGCGATGGTGATGTTGAGGGGCTCGAAATACTTCAGGACCTCCCAGAACTTGGCGTCCACGGCCGTCGGCGAGGAGGTCATGACGGAGTCGATGACACCCGTCTGGAGGGAGGTGTAGACCTCGCTGAAGGGGAGGGCCAGGGGGGTGGCGCCCACGGCCTCCATGACGAGGGCCCCGTTCTTGTCATAGGTGCGGGTCTTGAGGCCCTTCAGGTCGGCGAGGGTCTTGACCTCCTTCTTGGTCCACAATCCGGCGCCGGGCCAGGGGGCGATGTAGAGGATCTTCTGGTTCCACTTCTGGGCCACCTTGTCGAAGTAGGGGCGGGAGATGTCGATGAGGGTCTTGAGTTCGTCGAAGTTGCGGACGAGGAAGGGGAGGGTGACGATCTACAGGAGCTTCTCGTCCCCCGCCACGCCGCTGATGAGCATGTCGGAGACGGGGACCAGGCCGTCGCGGACTACCTTGAGGAGCTCCGGCCCCTTGTAGCCGAGGGACCCCCCACTGTGGACGACCAGCTCGAGTTCGCCGCCCGTGTAGGCCTTCACCTTCTTGGCGAACTCCTCAAGGCCGATGCTGTGCTGGTTCTTGGGCGGCCAGACGGAGTTGGCGTTCCAGGTCGTCTTGGCCGAAACCGCCGTCACACCGAAGGCGGCCAGCAGCAGTACGGCGGAAAAAACGGCGATAATCTTCTTTCCCTTTTTTATACCCCCTTGATAAATTTTGGTGACCACGGTCAAACAATGTGTCTCTATAGTGTTTCCGCCCCTCCGTGTCAAGCTAAACCCGTCTCGCTTCTCACCGATAACGGATGACGAAACCTTCCGCCGTCCGCCCCGGCTCCTCCTCCACGACCTCGACGGCGGTGACGCGGGCCGCCGGCGGCCCCTGGCGGCACCACTTCACCATGGCCTCCACGGCTGCGTCGTCCCCCTCGAAGACGGCCTCGACGCGGCCGTCGGGGAGGTTCCTCACCCAGCCCGAGACGCCGAGGAGGTGGGCCTGGTATTGGGTGTAGGCCCTGAAGGCCACCCCCTGGACGCGCCCTTCTATCCAGCAGTGGAGGCGTTTCAATGGTCCGCACCCTCGATCTCTTGTATCTTCAAGGCCCCGACGGCCTCTTCGTGATCGAGGCGGGCCTCTTCCTCGGAGATCTTCATGAAGGATACGGCGTCGCCGGGGCGCAGATGGGCCAGCAGGGGCAGATCGGCCCGGCAGACGACGGCGGCGCGGGCGTAACCGCCGATGGTCCGCTCGTAGAGGACGATGATGGGCAAGCCGTCGCCGGGGACCTGGACGGTCCCGGGGAGGAGGGGTTCGGAGACGATACTCCTGGGGACACCGTCCCGGAAGGTCAACGGGGGACCCCCCTCGAGGCGGATGCCGACGCGGTTGGCCGACCGGGAAACGCGGTAGCGGAAGGGGCCGTCGGCACTGAAAAAGCCCGCCAGGTCCTCCTCGGAAAAGTGATCCGCCTCGGGGCCGACGAGGACCCGCAGGCGGTGGGGAGGCGTCAGGTCGGGGATGGAGGAGGGGACGACGAAGGCCGGGGGGACGTCCCGGTCCTCCCCCGTCTCGATGATGTCGCCCTTCGCCAAGGGACGGCCCTGGTAGCCCCCGAAACGGGCGTCGAGGTTGGTGGAGAAGCTGGCCATGAACTCATCCAGGACCAGGGGGCGGGAGAAGGCGAGGTAATACCGGGCCCCCTGGAGGATCTGGCGGACCCTCAGGGTCTGTCCCGTCCGGACGGGAAAGGACGACCAGTCGGCCACGGGGTCGTCGTCGAGGAAGGCCCGGACCCTGGCGCCCGTGAGGGCGCAGACGAGGGGGGCGGAGAAACGGACGGCGAAGTTGGGTCCCATGGCCTCGATGGCGGCCAGTCGGTCGTTCTTGAGGAGCATGGAGAGGGCCCGGTAGGCGTAGCCGTCCAGGGCGGATGACAACGGGACGCCCAGGGCGCCGCGGCCCTGACGGCCGCCGTCGACGATGAGGGAGAAGAGGCCGGGGTTTATGACCTCGATCATAGGCGCACGAAACGGACCTTGTCCCCGATCGCCATGAGGCTGAAGGGCTCCCGCCGGGGGTTGAATAGTTCCGTCTCCGTCCGGCCGATGATCTGCCAGCCCCCGGGGGATTCGCAGGGGTAGATCCCCGTCTGGCCCTGGGCGAGGCCCACGGATCCGGCGGGCACCCGGATGCGGGGCGTCTCCAGTCTCGGGACCCGGATGCGTTCATCGAGGATCCCCAGGTACGGGAAGCCCGGGGTGAAACCGACGGTGAAGACGGTGTAGGTTACGGAGGTGTGGATCTCGATCAGTTCCTCCAGGGTGAGACCCGTGTGGCGGCAGACGAAGGGACAATCGGGACCGTCTTCGCCGCCGTAGCGGACGGGGATCTCGTGGAAGGCCGGGGGGGGCGGATCGCTTTCCCCCAGGCGGCTCAGGTCCTCTTCCAGGGCCGCCGTCGCCTTCCGGCGCGAGACGAGGGTGTCGTCGAAGACCACCAGGACGCAGGTGAAAGAGGGGATGATGTCCCGGATAAAGGGCCGCTTCACCCGGGAAAGATGGAAATAACACCTCCTGACCTGGTCATGGGTCTCGAGGGTGATCTCGTTGCCGAAGGACACCCTGATCCCCTCCTCTCCGTAGGGTTTGACCGTCATAGGAATCGGGACAGGGGTACGACGTCGATCCCCGCCTCCGCGAGGGCCCCCCTTACCCGCGCGGCGGCGGCGACGCTCTGGGGGTTGTCGCCGTGGAGACACAGGGTGTGGATCGACATGGACAGAGGCCTGCCCCCGACGGTGGTGACGATGCCGTCCCGGGCCATGGAAACGGCCCGCCGGGCGATCTCCTCCGGGTCCTCGAGAACGGCGCCGGGTCGATTGCGGGGGAGAAGAAAGCCTTCGTCCGTGTACATGCGGTCCGGGAAGGCCTCGAGGGCCAGGCGTATCCCCTCCCGCCGGCACCGTTCGAGGAAGGCGTCCGTCCTGCCCGTCCCCAGGGTCAGGAAGATGGGGTTGTCGAAAGCGGTGCGAACGGTGCGGGCCACGGCGAGGAGGAGCTCCTCGTCCCCCGCCAGGTGGTTGTAGAGGGCCCCGTGGAGCTTGACGTGCTGGAGGGTGAGGGAATGGCGGGCCAGGAACCCCTGGAGGGCCCCCACCTGGTAGACGATGTCGTTGAGGAGGTCCTCCCGGTCCACGGCCAGGTAACGGCGCCCGAAACCGACCCGGTCGGGATAGCCGGGATGGGCCCCGGCCATGACGCCGTACTTCTTGCATAGGCGCACCGTCCGGTCCATGACGGTGGGATCGGAGGCGTGGAAGCCGCAGGCGATGTTGGCGGAGGTGATGGAGGCGATGACCGTCTCGTCGTCGCCGATCCGGTAGGGCCCGAAGGATTCTCCCATGTCGCAGTTGAGATCGATGCGTGCCATGGATGTCGCCAATAGCATATCCCCTGCGCACGGCGCAACGGGTTATTTGACGAGGGCGAGGAAATCCTCCTCCGTGAGAACGGGGATCCCCAGGTCTTTGGCCTTTTTCAGCTTCGACCCCGGGGCCTCGCCGGCGACGACGTAGTCCGTGTTCTTCGTCACCGTCTCGGACCAGGTGCCGCCCCTTTCCGTCACGGCCCGGCGGGCCTCGCTCCTGGTCATGGAGGCCAGGGTGCCCGTGAAGACGAAGGACCGTCCCGCCAGGGACCCGGCGCCGCGGTCGGGGGAGGGGGCCGTGTAGAGGGGCTCCACGCCCGCGTCCTTGAGGGCGGCGAGGGTCCTGAGGTTGGCCGGCTCGGAGAAGAAGCCCACGATGCTGCCCGCCACCTCCGGTCCGATGTCCCTGAGGGCCGTCAGTTCCTCCTCCTTGGCCGCCGCCAGGGCCTCCAGGCTGGGGAAGGCCGCCGCCAGGGCCCGGGCCGTCGTCTCCCCGACGTGACGGATACCCAGGGCGTAGATGAATTTCTCGAAGGGCCTTCTCCGGGAGGCCTCGAGGGCGGCCAGGAGGTTGGCGGCCGACTTGTCCGCCATCCTTTCCAGGGAGGCCAGCTGGGGGTGGGTGAGGCGGTAGAGATCGGCGAGGTCCTTGACGAGGCCCTTGTCCACGAGCTGGGAGACGAGTTTGTCCCCCAGGCCCTCGATGTCCATCCCTCCCCGGGAGGCGAAGTGGAGGATCCGTTCCTTGACCTGGGCGGGGCAGGTAAGATTGATGCAGCGATGGGCCGCCTCGCCGGGGAGGCGGACGACGGTGGAGCCGCACTCGGGGCAGTGGTCGGGCATGCGAAAGGGCCTCTCGGCGCCCGTGCGGCGCGCCGTGACGACCTTGACCACCTCGGGGATGACGTCCCCCGCCCGCTGGACGATGACGGTGTCGCCGATGCGGATGTCCTTGCGGTCGATCTCGTCCTGGTTATGGAGGGAGGCCCGGCTGACGGTGACCCCGCCCACCCGCACGGGCCTCATGACGGCCACGGGGGTCAGGGTCCCCGTCCTTCCCACCTGGATCCTGATGTCCTCGATGACGGTCGTCTCCTGGCTCGCCGGGAACTTGCACGCCACGGCCCAGCGGGGGCTCCGGGAGACGGCGCCCAGGGCCTCCTGGAGATCGAGGCGGTCCACCTTGAGGACGACGCCGTCGATCTCGTGCTCCAACTCCGCCCGCCGCTCCATCACCCGGCGGTAGTAGGCGACGCACCCCTCGATCCCCTCGACCCTCTCGGCGAGGGGGTGGACGGAAAAGCCCCAGGCGGAGAGCCGCGACAGGACCTCCCAGTGGGTGGCGAAGGTGTCGGGGGCGCAGAAACCCACGGCGTAGGCGAAGAACGTCAGGGGCCGCCGGGCGGTGATCCGGGGATCGAGCTGGCGGAGGGAACCGGCGGCGGCGTTGCGGGGGTTGGCGAAGGGGGGCTCGCCGTCCCGGAGACGGCGCTGGTTGAGGCCCTTGAAGGCCGCAAGTTCCATGATGATCTCCCCCCGGACCTCCACCCTGTCCGGCGGTTTGCGGGACGCCGCGTCCGCGTCCTTAAGCCTCAGGGGGACGGAGGGGACCGTGCGGACGTTCTGGGTGATCTCCTCGCCCACGGTTCCGTCCCCCCGCGTGGCGGCGGCCGTCAGGACACCCCCCTCGTAGAGGAGATTGACGGCCAAGCCGTCGAGCTTGGGCTCGGCCACGTAGGTGATGGGCCCCTCGACGGCGACGAGGCGGCGGAGACGGTCGTCGAACTCCCTGATCTCCTCCTCCGAAAAGGCGTTGGCGAGGCTGAGCATGGGCGTCAGGTGGGTGAAGGGGGAGAATTTCTCCAGCGGCGCGGCCCCCACCCGCTGGCTGGGGGAATCCGGCGTCTTCAGGTGGGGGTAGGCCTCCTCGAGGCGGATCAGCTCCGCCAGGAGGCGGTCGTACTCGGCGTCGGAGATCTCCGGGTCGTCGAGCTGGTAGTAACGGCGGTTGTGGTAGGCGATGGCCTCCCTCAGCTCGGCGATGCGGCCGGCGATCTCCGCGGGTGTCCGGTCGTCCGTCGTCACGTCTCTTTCTCCGGTTTCACCAGGCGCAGGACGGGCTTGCCCTTACGGGACGGGCGGGGGGGAGGCGGTTCCTTGCCGTGCATCATCATGATCCGTTCGTTGAAGATCTGGTTCTTGGCCCGGACGGCGTTGATGATGAAGAAGATGATGACGGACCTCTCCCACTCCCGGCTGACCGTGAAGTTCTCCATCCTGCGCCGGTACTTTTCCCACAGGGACGTGAGGGAGGCCTCATCGAGGCTCAGGATCCTCTCGGCCAGTCTCTCCAGGGTATCTTCGATCATGCCGGTCTATTAGACAAAGGGGGAAGGAATTGTCAACAATGGTCTTGTCTTTTCCCGCCGCGGGGTATATAAGCACCCGACGTGGGGCCGCCCGGGCGGCAGCCGAGGCCGTGGCAGGGGGAGAAAAAGGGATGAAGGCAATATCGGCTCCGTGGCGCATGGAATACATAAAGGCGGAAAAACCCGAGGGATGCGTTTTTTGCCTCGACGGGGAGCAGGCGGGGGATTTCGTCCTGAAGCGGGGCCGGAGGGCCTTCGTCATGATGAACCGTTACCCCTACACGGCGGGGCACGTCATGATCATCCCCTACCGTCACCTCTCCGATCCGTCCCAGCTCACGCCGGAGGAGCGCCTCGAGCTCTTCGATCTCACCGCCCTGGCCGTCTCGGCCCTGAGGGAGGCCATGGGACCCGAGGGGTTCAACATCGGTATGAACCTCGGGAAGGCGGCGGGGGCCGGGATCGAGGATCACCTCCATATCCATGTCGTCCCCCGCTGGACGGGGGATACGAACTTCGTCAGCGTCGTGGGAGAGGTCCGGGTCATCCCCGAGGCGGTGTCGGCAACATGGGAGAAACTGCTACCCTATTTCGGGAAAGAGTGATAGAGACATAGCGGTGATCGAGACCTTCACGCGTCGGGAGGCAATTCCATGAAGATCGTCTATACCATCGTCGTCGTCTTGCTCATCCTTTTCGTCATCACCTTCTCCCTGGCCAACACCTTCCCCGTGCGCCTCCAGTATCTCGACCTCATCGACGTCACGGTGCCCGTCTATCTCCTCATCTTCATCTGCTTCCTCGCCGGGGTCGTCTTCACGGGCTTCATGGGCATCGTGGAGAGATTCCGCATGAGCCGGACCATCAACCAACTCAACAGGACGATCCGGGAACTCCGCCGGGAGATCCGTTCCGCCGAGCCTCCCCCCGTCCTGGACGAGGACCGCACCAAGCCCCAATAAGTCAACGCCGTCCCCCGGGCGGGACGGGGACGATCGGGTGATAGTCACTGGAGGCGGAAGCGGACGGGGACGTCCACCCACATGGTGACGGGGATCCCCCGGCGGCGCCCCGGTTCGAAGGACCACCCCTTGACCCCGTCGAGGGCCGAGCGGTCGAGGAGGGGGTAGCCGGAGGACGTCTTGACGGTAAGGCGCCCGACACGGCCGTCGGGGAGGACCTCCACCGACAAGAGGACGACCCCCTCCTGGCCCTTGAGACGGGCCAGGGGGGGATAGGAGGGCTGGGGATTGACGTGGTAACGGGGTACGGCCACGGTCTGGGGGGCTTCGCCCCCGCCCGCCTTTGCCGCGTCCGCCGCTCCCTTGCCGTTTGAGGCGTTCCCTGCCCCGCCCGCCGGACCTCCCGCGTCCGTGACGACGGGGACGGGGGCCAGGGAGGCCAGGAAGACGGGGGAGGGGTGTTTCTCCTCCTCCCCGGCCTTCCCGGCGGCGGTCTCGCGAACGGTCACGGGGGCCTTTGGCGCGGCCGGGGGCTTTTTCTCGCGAACGGGGGGTGCGTCCGTCGGCGCCGGGGGGAGGGAGACGAGGTGGACCCTCAGGGCCGTGGGGGGCGCCGCGACGGGTCCGGCCGTCATGGAGGCCACCTCGGTGAAGAGGAGGACCGCCGCCACGGCATGGACCCCCAGGGACAGGAGGACCCCCCGGGGGAGGATCGTCTCCCCCCGTGTCCTCGTCTCTGCTACCCGTTCCTCCCTCACGGTCCTCCTCAGAAGGTGATCGTCAGGCCCCCCTTGAAGAGCCTCTCCGGCATGGGGTAGTAGGTGTTCAGACCGCCCCAGGATTCGTTGTCCGTTCCGAAGCCCGCGTACTTTTCGTTGTTCAGGTTCTCGACGGCCAAGAAGGCGCGGATGGCCACGGCCCGCCCGGCGAGGGTGAATTTGCGATCGAAGAAGAGGTAGAGGTTGTAGAGGATATAAGATGAAAGCTTCTCCGCGTTGTTGTCGTAGTCGCCGGAGAGGTAGGAATCGCCGACGTAGCGGACCTCGGGGCGGAGGCTGAGGCCGAAGGGGAGGCGGATATCGGCGCTTCCCCCGATGATCCGGTTCGGGACGAGGGGGAGCTCCTTCTTGTTGTACCGCCCGTCCTCGAAGGTCGCCTCGTGGTAGGTGAACTGGCCGCTGAGGGTCACGTACTTCAAGAGGTCGTAGGAGACGGAGGCCTCCAGGCCCTGGTGACGGGTCTTATCGAGGTTCTCGTTGCGGTTCGTGGCGTTGTTCCAGGCGATCTCGTCCTCCATGTCGATGCGGAAGACCGCGAGGGACACCTTCAGGCTGTCCAGGGGTCTGAACAGCGTGCCGACCTCCATGCTCTGTCCCCGCTCCCGGTCGAGGTCCGTGTAGAAGCCGCCGCCGAAACCGTTGTAGGAGGCCTGTTCGTCCAGGAAGGGGATGCGGTAGATCCGGGAGTACTTCCCGTAGAGGTTCGAGTTTTTACCCATCAGGACCGTCGTCGAGACCTCCCAGGCCTCGGCGGGGTGCTTCTTCTCCTGGTTGGAGAAGCTGTTCTTGGGGGTGTTCACGTCCGTGTGGTCGCCCCCGAGGGTCGTCTCGCCCCCCCGGTAACCGGCGGCCAGGATGAGGTTCTTGAGGGGCATGAACTCGTCGCGGACGTAGTACTCCAAGGTCCGGCGGCGGAGTTCCGCCCAACTGTTCTTGACCTGCCGCTCCCGGCTGTCCCAGGCGGCCTTCCGATAGGGTTCGTTGTAGTAGTCGAACCCTGCCGTCACCTTGTTGCCGAAGCCGAAAAACCCCCTCTCGAGGGTGTACTTGGGCGTGAAGCTCATCGACTCCATGTCGGTGTTCGTGTACTGGTTGGAGTTCCAGGAGGGCATGTTGTAGTCGAAGAAACTCTTGGCGTAGCCGAAGGGGAGGTCGAGGCGGCCGAGGCGCTCGTGGACGAACTGGGCGCCCAGGGTGACACGGCCCGTCCGGTCCCGGCCGTCGTCGTCGGGGGCGGCGTTGGCCCAGTTCTCCGGCGTCGCCGGCTGATACTGACGGCGGTCCCTGTCCATCTGGGCCTTCGTGAGGGCGCCGGGGAGGTCGTAGTCGCTCCGGCTGCCGAAGAGGCCCAGGGAGAGCTGGAGGCGGTCGCTGAGGTCATAGGCGAAATCGACCCCCGCCGCCTGGGAGGCCAGCTTGGACCGGTCCCGGTAACCCCAGGAGAAGAAGGTCTCGCCGTTGGCGGCCCAGGAGAGCCTCCCCTGGCGGCCGGAGGCGGAGAGGCGCTCGTTGTGGAGGCCGTGGCTCCCCGCCGCGGCGGAGACGGAGGCGGCGAACCCCTCCTTGCCCTTCTTGGTGATGACGTTGATCACCCCGCCGATGGCGTTGTCGCCGTAGAGGACCGTGCTGGCCCCCCGGACGATCTCCACCCGCTCGATGTTCGCCAGGGGTATCTGGAACCAGTTGTTGGGACTCATGTCGGGGCGGTTTTGGCGCCGCCCGTCGACGAGGACGAGGGTCTTGCCGAAGGGGTTGTCGCCCCCGAAACCCCGGAGATCGACCATGGCCTGGGGGGATTGGCCGCTGTAGGAACGGACCTGGAGCCCCTCGAGCTTCTCGAGGACCTCCACGAGGGTCGTCGCCCCCGAGCGCTCGATGTCGGCCTCCGTGATGACGGAGACTGAGGCGGCCACCTTCCTGACCTCCTCCCGGTCCCGGGTCGCCGTGACGACGACCTCCTCCAGGCGGGCGGCCGGTTTCTCGGGAACCGTCGCCGGCGGCGAGGCCTGGGCGAGCAGATAGGGCTCGGCCCCGGGGAGGCCGGGGCGCGCCAGGGCGGCCGCGGCCAGGACCAACGACAAGACGAGACAGACCTGATACCTTTTCATAGTTCCTCCTTCTTCCCCCGCGGGAGAAAAGATTTTTTCGTCCGTCCGGCGAGTCTCCTGGCTCGGGGCTTCCTCCTAATCGCCGCGCCTTCCCGGCCTTGGCGGCCCGTGGCCTTATACGGCTTTCGTTCCCCTCACAGTTGCGGGGCAGCGCCGGATTCCCACCGGCTTCCTCCCCCGACGGACCCTCTCATGCCAAATTATCGGAAGGGGCCCCCAGGCCCCGACAAATCCCTTTCCTCACGCCCCGACCCGCGGCGTCACGACGGGGCGCCCCGTCGTCTCGTGGCGGGAGGCCGTGACGGCGACGCCGTAGACGGCCTCGATGTTCTGGGTCGTCAAGATCTCCCCGGGCCCCCCGTCGGCGCGGATGCCCCCCCGGTCGAGGATGACGATGCGATCGCAGTAGAGGGAGGCGAGGTTGATGTCATGGGTGACGGCAACGACGGTTAACCCATTGATATTATTCAGCTTTTTTAGAAGGTTCAGGATCTCCACCTGGTGGCGGATGTCCAGGTAGGCCGTCGGCTCGTCGAGGAGGAGGATCCGGGGTTCCTGGGCGAGGGCCCGGGCGATGAGGACCCGCTGCCTCTCCCCCCCGCTGAGGCGGTCGAGGGTCCGCTCGGCGAGGGCGAGGGTGTCCGTCTGTTCCATGACGCGTCGGACGACGGCCAGGTCCTTCTCCCCCTCGAAGGACCAGGTCTTGAGGTGGGGCGAGCGGCCCATGAGGACGATCTCGGCGACCCGAAAGGCGAAGTCGACCGCCTGGCCCTGGGGGACGACGGCGATATGCCGTGCCACCTCCCGCCTTTTCATCGTGTGGACGGGTCGGCCCTCGAGGAGGACCCTCCCCTCCCGGGGTGTCAAAAGGCCGTCCATGAGGCGTAGCAGGGTCGATTTCCCCGCCCCGTTGGGGCCGAGGATGCCCATGAACTCCCCCTGGGCCACCCGGAAGGTCACGCCCCTGAGGACCCACGTCCCGTCGTAGGCGAATCCCAGATCCTCGATCTCCATCAGGTTCACGGCGACGACCTCAGACGGCGACGGAGGAGGAAGAGGAAGTAGGGGGCGCCGCAGAGGGCCGTGATGACCCCCACGGGGAGCTCCGTCGGGGCGGCGAGACAGCGGGCCAGGGTGTCGGCGGTGACGAGGAAGGCCGCCCCGAGGAAGAAGGCCGCGGGCAGGAGGAGGCGGTGATCGGGACCGAGGGCCAGACGGAGGATGTGGGGGATGATGAGGCCCACGAAACCGATGGTCCCGCTCGCCGACACGGCCGCCGCCGTGATGAGGGCCGCCGCCGCCAGGAGGGCGAGCTTGGTCCTCTCCACGGCCAGGCCCAGTTGCCGGGCCGTCTCCTCCCCCATGACGAGGAGGTTCAGGGGGCGGCTGAAGAGGTAGAGGAAGACGGTCCCCAAAACGAGGATCAGAGAGGTGTAGGAGAGCCCCCCCTGATCGGCCAGGCTCAGGTCCCCCATGATCCAGTGGAGGGCCCGCTGGAGGTGGAGGTGGTCGCTGATGGAAAAGATGAAGAGGATGACGGCGGAAAAGAAGGCGTTGACCATCACCCCCGTCAGGAGGAGGGTGTTGACCTCGAGGCGCCGGTCCCGCCCGGCGATGCCGAAGACGACGAGGACCGCCGCCAGGGCGCCGAGGAAGGCCAGGCCGGGGATGCCCACGGACCAGGCGCCGGCCCCCGTGATGATGCCCAAAACGGCCCCCACGGCCGAACCGGAGGAGATCCCCAGGATGTAGGGGTCCGCCAGGGGATTGCGCAGGAGGGCCTGGAAGACCACGCCCGCCACGGAGAGGGAGGCCCCGACGACGGCGGCGAGGACCACGCGGGGCAGGCGGACGGTGGTGATGATGGCGGCCTCCGCCTCGGTGAGGTCCCCCGTGAGGAAGGGGAGGGCGGGGAAGTACCTATGGACGACGGCGGTGACGGAGATCTCGGCCGTGCCGGCGAAGAGGGAGGCGAACGAGGCCGCGGCGAGGAGGAGACCCATGAGGAGACAGAGCCTCCCTATCCGGCCCGGCGTGACGTTCGTGAAGGTGTCTCTGGATGTGTAGGCGCCCAAGCCCCCCTCCCGCGAGGTTCTACGGATGGGCCGGTCTTCCGGCTCCGGGCGCCCTACTCGCCGCCTTCCCGACCCCCGGGGGTCAGTGGCTTCCGTGGCTTTCGTTCCCGTTACGGCTGCGGGGCAGCGGGGGCTTCACACCCCTCTTCCACACACCCATCCGCTTCGGCATGTCCGATCAGGTGGTTACACCCCTCAAGTCCTTTTTGTCAAGAGGGGTGTCAAGACGGGGAGGCACCCTACAGGCCGCTCTTCTCCACGGCCCTCTTCATTTCCTCGAGGCCCTCGACGATGCGGGGTCCCAGGCGGAAGAGGGTCTCCCGGACCGTGAAGACCCTCCCTTCACGGACGGCCGGGAGGGTTGCGAGCCTCTTGAGGAGGCGCCGCACGTCCTCGTCCATGCCCTTGGTCTGGCCGATGAAGACGATGCGGGGCTGGCGGCGGATCGTCTCTTCGAGGGAGTACTTGGGGTAGAAGCCCGGGGCGTCGGCGGCTATGTTCGTGAGGCCCAGGATGCTCATGGCGTCGTCCATGATGGTGCGTTTCCCGGCCACGATGAGGGGTTCGGGCTGGATGACGAAGAGGGCGGGCGCTCCGCCCGCGCGGCGCCGAGGGGCGGCGGAGGCGGCGAAGTCCCTCAGGCTCCTCTCCAGGGAGGCCGCCAGGCGCCGGGCCTCCCCCTCCACGCCCAGGAACCGCCCCATGTCCCGGACGGCGCCGGGGAGCTCGGCGATCTTGCGGGCCCGAAAGACGTAAACGGCAATGCCCGCCCTCTTCAGGCGGGCGGCGATCTCCGGGGGGTTGCCGTCCTCGGTGACGATGACGGCGTCGGGCCCGGCGGCGATGACGGCCTCGAGAGAGGGGTTGGAAAAGCCCCCGACCTTCTTTTTCCTCAACACCGCGGGGGGGTGGTCGCAGAAGGTCGTGACCCCTACGACGCGCTCCTTAAGGCCCAGGGCGAAGAGGATCTCCGTGATGTTGGGGGCCAGGGAGACGATCCGCCGCGGCGGGGAGAGAGAGGAGGCCTCCGGGGGGACGGCCGCCAGGAGCAGGATCAGGACCAGCGCCGCGGCCCCGGCGGCGGGGAGACGGCCTCTTGGGGGTCGCAGACGGGTCATCCGACGGCCTGGTCGCCCTTTATCCACAGGGGGATGCCGCTGACCATGAAGACGACGGCGTCGGCCGCCGCGGCGACGATCTGGTTGCACCTCCCCGCCAGGTCGCGGAAGAGGCGGGAGGCGTAATTGTCGGGGACGATGCCCATGCCCACCTCGTTGGTCACCAAGACGGTGTCGCCCCTCCGGGCCCGCGCCGCCTGCACGACCCCGCCGGCAAGGGCGGCCATGTGCCCCTCCGTCAGGGAGAGACCCCGCGAGTCGGCGTCGTACATGAGGTTGTTCACCCACAGGGTCAGGCAGTCCACGAGGACGACCCCCTCGGGGGCGAGGCCCAGGGCTCCCGCCAGGTCCCTTTCCTCCTCCAGGGTGCGCCACGACCGGCCTTCCCGCGCCCGGCGGTGGATCGCGACCCGGGCGGCCAGCTCCTCGTCGAGGACGGGGCAGGTGGCGATGTAGGTCCTCTCCCGGGACAGAGACTCGGCGAGCCCCTGGGCGAAGGTGCTCTTGCCGCTCCTGGCGCCGCCCGTGACGAGAAAGACCCGGGCCTTCACAGGAGCCCCTCCAGGCGCCTCAGGGAAGGCTCGAGATCGTCCCACGAAAAGACCTCGATGGACGCGGAGCCGCGGAAATCCCTGAGAAACGTCGATACGGCCCCCCAGGCGCCGTCGGGTATCCCCGCGAGGGAACGGTGATCCTTCCCGCCTTCCAGGCCGTGGAGGTGGACCATCACCGTCTCGGGGCCGTAGAGGTCCAGGGCCTGGGGGACATCCTCCCCCTGGGCGAGGAGGTGCCCCACGTCCAGGCAGACGGGCAGGCCCAGGTCGCGCAGGAGGGGGTAGACCCACGTGAAGGTGTAGTCGAGGTTCTCCACGGCCGTGCGGGCCGTGTCGAGACCCGCCCCGAGGAGTTCCTCCAGGGAGCGGAGGAGGTTCCACAGCCAGTCTGAGACCTCGTCGCGGTCCATGTCCCCCGGGCCGTTCTTCTCCAGGTGGAGGCAGTAGAGGGTCGGCTTCAGGGGGGCCGTCCGCTCCAGGAAACGCAGGATCGTCCCGCAGGCCCGGCGGCGGACGACCTCGTCGGGGTGGCCGAGGCGGACGTCCGTGGGGAGATGGACGTTGTAGGTCAGGCCGTGACGGTCCGCCATTTCCCCCAGGACGGTGATCTCCTCGGGGGTGGGGAGATTGCCGTCGCGGCCGCTCTCGAAGAGGACGAGCTCCACCTCGTCCACGAGGGGGGCCAGGAAGGCCACGTTGGGGACGATGGGGGCGGGGATGATGTAGGAGGTCGTGGCCAGGCGGAAGGGGAAGCGCCCCTTCAAAGACGTCGTCCCGCCCGCCGCCGGTGAGGGTTGCTGCACGCCGTGATCCTTCAAGGTCGATCTCCCTTTCTCGATGCCTGCCTTTACAGCGAATCGCCGCCGTCCGTCAAAACAAAAGTGGCCAGGGGACCTTAACCGCCCCGCCTCTGCCGCGGATGCCCACGCGTAGATAGACCCGACTCCGGGGCTTGGCAGAGGACCGCGGTCGTGACATAATGTAAGTACTCTTTATCTTAGAGGGCCGGGTGTCATGGGTTCCTTCCTGTTGTGTTTCGTGCCCCTCTTCGTCGCCGTGGACGCCTTCGGCCTCCTGCCCGTCTTTTTCGGTTTGACCCAGGGCATGGAGGCCCGGCGCCTGAGGCGCGTCATCTGGGAGTCCGTCGCCACGGCCGCCGTCGTGGCCCTCGTCTTTGCCGTGGCGGGGACCTCCCTGTTGAGGATGCTCGGCGTCGCCATCGCCGATTTCATGATCGCCGGCGGGGTGGTCCTCTTCGCCGTCTCCCTTGCCGACCTCCTGTCGGCCGAGAAGGCGGCCCTCCATATCGACCGGGAGAGCATGGGAGCCGTCCCCCTCGGCGTCCCCCTCATCACGGGCCCGGCCGTCATGACCACCTCCATCGTCCTGGTGAACGAGTACGGCATCCTCCCCACCGCCGGGGCGATCCTGGCCAACATCCTCATCGCCGGGGTGGTCTTCACCTTCGCCTCGGGCCTCAACCGCTTCCTCGGTCAGACGGGGGCGGGCATCGTCTCCAAGATCGGGAATCTCCTCCTGGCGGCCATCGCCATCATGATGATCCGCAAGGG
>JAKPCH010000048.1:5000-62156 GCA_029553375.1 Deltaproteobacteria bacterium
TCCACGGGCAGAAAGGTGAAGAGGAGGAGGAACCGCTCCACGTCCTCGTCCTCCGTGTTTACCCAATACTGGTAGTAGTCGTACGGCGACGTCAGGGCGGCGTCGAGCCATACGGTGCCCTTCTCCGTCTTGCCCATCTTGTGGCCCGCCGAGGTGGTGATGAGGGGGAAGGTGACGCTGTAGGCGTCTTTACCCTCCAGGCGGCGGATGAGATCGCTGCCGGCGAGCATGTTGCCCCACTGGTCGTTGCCCCCCATCTGCATGACACAGTCGTAGTGGCGGAAGAGGTAGAGAAAGTCATAGGCCTGGAGGAGCATATAGTTGAATTCTATGAAGTTCAGCCCCTTCTCGAGGCGCATCCGGTAGCTCTCCGCCGCCAGCATCTTGTTGACGCTGAAGTGGCGGCCGATATCCCTCAAGAACTCGATGTAGTTGAGCTTCGTGAGCCAATCGGCGTTGTTGAGCATCAGGGCCCCGTCCGGCCCGAAATCGAGATAGCGGGAGAGCTGGATCTGGAGACACCGGGCGTTGTGATCGATCTGCTCTCGCGTCATGATCTGGCGCATCTCGGTCTTCCCGCTGGGATCGCCGATGAGGCCCGTCCCGCCGCCGATGAGGGCGATGGGGCGGTGGCCGTGGCGCTGCATGTGACACAGGGCCATGATGGGCACGAGGGATCCTATGTGGAGGCTCGCCGCCGTGGGGTCGAAACCGATATAACAGGTGATCTTCCTCGACCCCAGGAGGTGTCTGACCTCGGCCTCCTCCGTCACCTGCTGGAGGAAGCCCCTCTCTTCCAAGACATCGAAAACGTTCATCGGCACCTCGCAAACACCGAAGGTTCTTCTCCTAAAGTCCCAGGCTGACGCGCCTGATGGACAGGGCGCGGCCGCTCTTCGCGTCGGCCTCGATGACGACACCCTGAAGGCGGACATCCCCCTTGGCGACCTCGAACTTGTTGGGGATATGGGTGAGAAACCTCTCCAAGATGATCTCCTTGCGCGTCCCGATGACGGAATCGAAGGGGCCCGTCATCCCCGAGTCGGTGATGTAGGCCGTCCCCTGAGGCAGGACCCTCTCGTCCGCCGTCTGGACGTGGGTGTGGGTCCCGATGACGGCCGTCACGCGCCCGTCGAGATACCACCCCATGGCCATCTTCTCCGAGGTGGTCTCGGCGTGGAGATCCACGACGACCAGGGGCGTCCGGCCGCCGATCCTGCTCAGCTCCCGTTCCACCGTCCGGAAGGGGCAATCCGTCTGGGGCATGAAAACCCGCCCCATGACGTTGACGACGGCCACACGCGCCCCCCCGGGGGCGGGCATGATCACCGTCCCCCTCCCCGGCACCCCGTCGGGGTAGTTGGCGGGGCGGAGGAGGGACTCGTAGTCGCCTATGAAATCAAGGGTCTCCTTCTTGTCCCAGACATGGTTGCCCGTGGTGAGGACATGGACACCGTAGCCGAAGAGGTCCTCCACGATCTCCCGGGTGATTCCGAAGCCCCCGGCGGCGTTCTCGGCGTTGGCGATGACGAGGTCAACGGCCTCCCGGGCCGTCAATTCCGGCAGGAGCTCCCTCACGGCCCGGCGCCCCGGCTTGCCCACGATGTCGCCCAAAAACAGGATCTTCATCGGCGCGGGCCTAACGGGCGTAATCGGAGACCCTCGTCTCCCGAATGACGGTCACCTTGATCTGCCCCGGGTAGGTCATGTCGCTCTCGATCTTCTTCACGATATCCCGGCAGAGCATGACGGCGTCGTTGTCGGAGATCTTCTCGTTCTCGACGAGGATGCGGATCTCCCGTCCCGCCTGGATGGCGTAACACTTGTCGACGCCGCTGAAGGAATTGGCGATACTCTCCAACTCCTCGAGACGTTTGACGTAGCTCTCGAGCATCTCCCTTCGGGCCCCGGGGCGGGCCGCCGACAGGGTGTCCGCCGCCTGAACCAGGACGCCGAGGATCGTGTTCGTCCTCCCGTCGTCGTGGTGGGTGGCGATGGCCTGGACGATCCGGGGTGACTCGCCGAAACGGCGGGCGTATTCCGCCCCGATGGCCGCGTGGGTCCCTTCCACCTCGTGATCCACCGCCTTGCCGATATCGTGGAGGAGACCGGCCCTTTTCGCCTCCTTGACGTTCATGTTGAGCTCCGCCGCCATCATGCCCGTGAGGTGGGCCACCTCGATGGAGTGCTGGAGGACGTTCTGGGAAAAGCTCTTGCGGAACTTAAGGCTCCCCAACAGATACAGGAGCTCGGGGTGGATATCATGGACGCCCACGTCGAAGCTCGTCCTTTCCCCCGTCTCCCTGATGATGGCGTCTACCTCCGTCCGGACCTTCTTGACGATCTCCTCGATACGGCCGGGGTGGATGCGCCCGTCGGAGATGAGCCTCTCGAGGGAGATCCGTGCCACCTCCCTCCTGACGGGGTCGAAGCTCGAAAGGACGACCGCCTCGGGCGTGTCGTCCACGATGAGATCGATACCCGTGGCGGCCTCGATGGCCCGGATGTTGCGGCCTTCCCGACCGATGATCCGCCCCTTCATCTCCTCGTTGGGGAGATTGACGACGGACACCGTGTTCTCCGCCACGTAGTCCCCGGCGTACCTTTGAATGGCATAGGCGATGATCTCCCGGGCCTTCTTGTCCGCCGTCCTCTTCGCCTCGTCCTCTATCTTCCTGATCGTCGTCGCCGCCTCGACGCGGGCCTCCGCCTCCAGAGAAGCGATGAGCATACCCTTGGCCTCCTCGGCCGTCATCCCCGCCAGTTGCTCCAATTTCTCGTGCTGTTCCTTGATGACGCGGTCCAGGACCTCTTGCCTCTCCTGGAGGGACTGCTCCCGGGCGGCCAGGGCCCTTTCCCTGCCCTCGAGGGCCGCCTCCTTCTGGGAGAGGGCGTCCAGCCTCTTCTCGAGGACCTCCTCCTTACCCCGGAGACGCCTGTCCAGGGCGTCGAGTTCCTGTTTCCTCTCCCTGGTGTCCCGCTCGAATTCCGTCTTGACCTTGAGGAGATTCTCCTTGGCCTGGAGGAGAGACTCCTTCTTGATGTTCTCCGCCTCCTTCTTGGCCTCCTCGACGATGCGCTGGGCGAGGGTCTCCGTCGTCGCCTGCCTCTTCCTCTCCAGGGACCGGTGGATGAGGAAACCGGCACCCACCCCGCACAGGACGGACAATATGATCGTTCCTATCAACACCGTTGTCGTCAATTCCTGTCACCTCCTTATATATCAAAACACCACGGCTGCGCCCTCGGACGATGCCGTCGGGTGGTGGGACCTGCCGGGGTTGTGAGGGGGTGTGAGGATGTCAGGGGGACGAAAGAACCCCCGCGAATGCCGTGTCAACCTCTTTTGTGAACCTGCCAGGAAAGTGGGCGCCTTTGCATCCGCTCCTTAGGACTCCTCTACCTCCCGTTCTCACCCGGTTCGGGCAGACATGCCCGGGGCGAACCGAAGAAAGGCCCCCGAAGAGGTACTGTTGGCTCAAAAAGATTCCCGGCTAAGCACGCGCATCGCAGGGGAAGTCGTAGTCTCGTCGATAAGGTTTATCAATCGCTCCGCGCGGCGCTCCAGGTCCTCGAAGGTCTCCTCGTGACTGGTCCTGCTCCGGAGGTACTCGTCGGCGATGTTGAGGGCCGTCAGGATCGCGATGGTCAAGGTGTTGAAGGTATTGGTGTTCTTTTTGACCTCCTCCACCTTTCCCTCGACGAAATCCACGACCTTCGAGACGTGTTCGTCTCCTCCGTCGGCCAGGACCCACAGATCCTGCCCCAAGATATGCACCTGAAAACGCCTCTTCAAATGATATTCCCTTCCCGCGTCTCCGTTAATCTTTGATATCCTTCAGCAATTCCAGCAAGGAATCGACCTTGGCGCGAATGGCCTCTCTCTCCTCGTTCAATCCCCGGAATTTCTCGTTAACCTCTGTTAATTCCCTCTCCTTCTGCTCGAGGAGCCCCTCCAGCTCCCCGACTTTCCTTTTTAAGACCCCGTTTTCCTGGAGGATGGATCGGATCTTGCCCTCCAGCTCATCGAATCTGCCGAATTCCACTCCCTCACCCACCTTCATGTAGTCGAACAAGCTCGGTCCCTTCATCGGGATCTCACCGACAAGCGCGTCGAATTGTGAAAAATATCGCAAAGCCTCCCGGGAAAGTCAATCTATAATCTCGGCACCAACGACCCCTCGGCGAGACCCGCCAGGAGCGTCCCCTCGTCCATCCGCCCCAGGGACCGGCGGAGCAGGGCGCCCCCCGGCATCCCCCGGGTGTACCAGAGGAGGTGTTTGCGGAAACCCCGCCGCCCCCCGGGCCCCCCGTAGGCCTCCACGAGGCGAAAGTGTCGTATTATGATCTCCATCCGGTCCTCCCAACGCCCCCAGGACCGGCCTCCCCCCGTTTCACACCCGAGGATCTCCCCGAAGAGCCACGGCGCCCCCAAGGCCCCCCGGCCGATCATGACGGCGTCGCAACCGGTCTCTTTAACCATCCGCTCGGCGTCGACGGGTCTGATCACATCACCGTTGCCGATGACGGGTATGGAGAGAGCGGCCTTGATCGCGGCGATGAGCCCCCAGTCGGCCCGGCCGCCGAAACCGTCCCGGGCCGTCCGGGGGTGAACGATGAGGGCATCGGCGCCCTCTTCCTGGGCGAGACGGGCGATCAAGGGGGCGGTGATTTCCCCGGGGCTCCACCCCGAGCGGATCTTGACGGTGAGGGGCAGACCCGTCGCCCTCCGCACGGCCGCCACGATCCGCGCCGCCCCCTCGGGGTCCCTCAGGAGGGCCGCCCCGGAACCGGTTCGGACCACCTTCTTGACGGGGCAGCCCATGTTGATATCGATGAGGTCGGCTCCCCGATCGGCGACGATCCGGGCCGCCTCGGCCATGACCGAGGGCTCCGCCCCGAAGATCTGGACCCCCAGGGGGCGGTCCTGGTCGTTCGTGTCGAGATAGGAGAAGGTCCGGGGCGCCTCCCTCACGAGGCCCTGGGCGCTGACCATCTCCGTGAAGGCCAGGGCGCAGCCGAAACCCCGGGCCATGAGCCGGAAGGGGAGGTCCGTCACGCCCGCCATGGGCGCCAGGAGCAGGCGGTTCCGGAGGACGAGGGGGCCGATCCGGAAAGGCTCCCCCAGGTATTCCACCGGCCTCATCCCCCTCCGCACCGGATCCGCTCGGCCTCGGCCAGGTCCTCGGGGGTATTGATCCCCATGACCTCCCGGGGATCGGGGGCCACGAAGGCCGCGGTCTTCAGGCCCGAAGAGTGGGCGATGGCCATGATATCCGTCAGGTAGTACTCCCCCTGGGCGTTGTCGTTGCCGATGCGGCCGACGGCGTCGAAGAGAAAGGAGGCGTCGGCGCAGTAGATGCCCGTGTTGATCTCACCGACGGCCAGCTCCCGACCGGTACAGTCCCGGGCCTCGACGATGCCGCGGACGGAGCCGTCCGCATCGCGCAACACGCGTCCGTAACTGCCCGGGTCGTCGAGAAAGACGGTCATCACCGTCACCGCGGCGCCCTGGCGACGATGGTCATCCAGGAGGGAGCGGAGGGTGGCGGGCCTCAGGAGGGGGACGTCACCGCAGAGGATCAGGACGTCCCCCCGGTAACCATCGAAGGCCCCCGCCGCCTGGAGGACGGCGTGCCCCGTCCCGAGCTGGCGCTCCTGCTCCACGAAGACGAGATCGTCGTCGGCGAAGGCCCGCCTGACCTCCTTGGCCTGGTGACCCACGACCACGACGATCCGCTCCACCCCCACTTCCCGGGCGCAATCGAGGACATAGGCCAGCATGGGCCGGCCGCAGACGGGGTGGAGGACCTTGGCCAGGTCCGATTTCATCCTCGTGCCCTTACCGGCCGCCAGGACAAGGGCGGCCGTCTTGTCGTCCTTGGACATCTCACTCACCGTTTGACGTGCCGTTGTTTTTTCTGCTACCTATCACGGCGGGGTATCGACGACAACCCCCCAGTCAGCCACCGCCACGGGAGGTGAACAGATGAAAGGCTCCATCCTCGTCCTCGGCCACGGCGCCCGGGAACACGCCATCACCGAGACCCTGCACCGTTCCGGCGAGAAACCCCGTCTCCACGCCTACATGAAGGCCAACAACCCCGGTATCGCCGGTCTCTGTGAGACGACGTGCCTCGGGAACTACGACGATCTGTCCAAGATCGTCTCCTACGCCCGCTCCCGGGAGGTGGAATTCGCCGTCATCGGACCGGAAGACCCCCTCAACATGGGTGTCGTCGACGCCCTGGCGGAGGCGGGCATCCCCTCCTTCGGTCCCCTTCGCGACCTGGCCCGCCTCGAGACCTCCAAATCCTTCACGAGGGACCTTTTGACGAAGTACGGCATCCCCGGCAACCCCTCCTACGGCGTCTTCACGGATCTCAAGGAAATACCGGCCTTCCTCGACGGTCTGGCGGGGATCGTGGTGAAACCCGACGGCCTCACGGGAGGAAAGGGCGTCATGGTCCAGGGGGACCACTTCGAGACGAAGGGAGAGGCCCTGGACCTGTGCGCCGCCATCCTCAGGGAACACCCCAGCGTCACCGTGGAGGAGCGGTTGGAGGGGGAGGAGTTCTCCCTCCAGTGCCTCTGCAACGGCAAGACCGTCGTCCCCACCCCCCCCGTCCAGGATCACAAGCGCCGCTTCGTCGGCGACCGGGGACCCAACACGGGCGGCATGGGTTCTTACTCCTGCGAGGATCACTCCCTGCCCTTCCTCGGTCCCCGGGACCTCGAGGAGGCCCTGGAGATCACCAGGCGGGTGGCGGAGGCGATCCACCGGGAGACGGGACGCTACTACAAGGGGGTCATGTACGGTGGTTTCATAGCGACGGTGGAGGGGGTTCGGCTCCTGGAGTACAACGCCCGCTTCGGGGACCCCGAGGCGATGAACATCCTGCCGCTGATGGAAACGGATTTCGTCGCCGTCTGCCGGGCCGTCGTCGCCGGCGGTCTCGAGGACCTCAGGGTGTCATTCGCGAGGAAGGCCACGGTCTGCAAGTACATCGTCCCGAAGGGCTACGGCCTCCCCGCCGACCACCCCGACGCCTCCTCCACGGCGGCCCCCATCGAGGTCGGCGACGTGGGGGCGGCGCGTCTCTATTACGCCTCCGTTGACAGGAGGCCCGACGGCCTGTATATGTCCACCTCCCGCGCCATCGGCGTCGTGGGGATCGGGGAAGACCTCGAAGAGGCGGAACGGATCGCCGAGGCCGCCGTCTCGGCCGTGCGGGGTCCCGTGGACCACCGGCCAGACATCGGCACGGCCGCCCTCATCGCCAGGAGGGTTCAACACATGAACAGCTTGAGGAGGAAATAAATGGCGATCAACATCATCAAGCGGGTCCTCGTCAGCGTCACGGACAAGACGGGCGTCCTGGAGTTCGCCAAGGGCCTGGCGGCCCACGGCGTCGAATTCCTCTCCACGGGAGGGACGGCGGCCCTCTTGCGCAAAGGCGGCCTCCCCGTCACGGAGGTATCGGATTACACGGGCTTTCCCGAGATGATGGACGGCCGCATCAAGACCCTCCACCCCCTCATCCACGGGGGTCTCCTGGCCGTGAGGGACGACGCGTCCCACATGGAAGCGGCGGCGAGGCACGGTATCAAACCCATCGACATGGTCGTCGTCAACCTCTACCGTTTCGAGGAGACGGTGAAGAGGGAGGGGGTGACCCTCGCGGAGGCCGTGGAAAACATCGACATCGGCGGCCCCTCCATGATCAGGGCGGCGGCGAAGAACTATCGCTACGTGACCGTCGTGACGGACCCGGCGGACTACGAACCCATCCTCAGGGAGATGGGGGAAACGAAGGGCGGCGTCACGGAGGAAACCAATTTCCGTCTCGCCGTCAAGGCCTTCCAGCTGACGGCCCGCTACGACGGGGCCATCTCCAACTACCTGGGACGCCTCACCCCCTCGGGGGAGACCCGCCCCTTCCCGTCGGCCCTCACCCTCCAGGTCACCCTGGCCCAGGAGCTGCGTTACGGCGAGAACCCCCACCAGCGGGCAGCCTTCTACCGGGAGCACGACCCCTTCCCCGCCTCCGTGGCCAACGCCCGCCAGCTCCAGGGCAAGGAGCTCTCCTACAACAACATCATGGATTCCGACGCGGCCTGGCAGGCCGTGTCCGAGTTCGACCGCCCGGCCGTCGTCATCATGAAACACGCCAACCCCTGCGGCGCCGCTGTGTCCGAGGGGGACATCCTCACGGCCTACCGCCGGGCCCTGGAGACGGACCCCGTCTCGGCCTTCGGGGGCATCGTTGCCCTCAACCGTCCCGTGGACGCCGAAACGGCCCGGGAGCTCGCCTCCATCTTTCTCGAGGTGATCATCGCCCCCGCCTTCGAACCCGAGGCCCTCGCCATCCTCGGGGACAAGAAGAACGTCCGTCTCCTCGAGATCCCCGCCGCGTCCTCCGTCTTCCCGCAGGACTATGACCTGCGCCGCGTCGTGGGGGGGATCCTCGTCCAGGAACGGGACACGGACCGTCTCGACATCCGCCAAGCTGCCGTGGTCACGAAACGCGCCCCCACAAAGGAGGAGTACGAGGCGTTGGACTTCGCTTGGCGGGTCGTCAAGCACGTCAAGTCGAACGCCATCGTCTACGCCACGAAGGATCGTCTGGTGGGCGTGGGGGCAGGCCAGATGAGCCGTGTCGATTCCGTGAAGATCGGGAGGATGAAGGCCGTCCTGCCCACCGAGGGGACGGTCCTCGCCTCCGACGCCTTCTTCCCCTTCCGGGACGGCGTGGATATGGCCGCCGAGGCGGGAGTGACGGCCATCATCCAACCGGGCGGCTCCGTCAGGGACAAAGAGGTGATCGAAGCCGCCGACGAACACGGTATGGCCATGATCTTCACGGGGCGGCGGCACTTCAAACACTGAGGGGAAAGGGTCCGCGGACCGCCCCTTGTCCCCGCAGTTAAGGGTGGGATTTCATGGAAAAGACACCGCAGGTTTACATCGTCATGGGCAGCGACTCGGACCTGCCCGTCATGGGTGAGGCCGTCAAGATCCTCAAGGAATTCGGCGTGCCTTACGAACTCGTCCTCGCCTCGGCCCACCGCTCGCCGGGGCGCACGGCCCGCCTCGCCGCTGAAGCGGCGGGGAGGGGAGTCCGGGTGATCATCGCCGGGGCCGGGGCGGCCGCCCACCTGGCGGGTGTTATCGCCGCCCACACCTCCTTGCCCGTCATCGGCGTCCCCATCGACGCCACCCCCCTCCAGGGGCTCGACGCCCTTCTCTCCACCGTCCAGATGCCGGGCGGCGTCCCCGTGGCCGCCATGGCCGTCGGGCGGCCCGGGGCGAAAAACGCCGCCCTCTTCGCCGTCAGGATCCTCGCCCTCACCGACGGGGCCCTCAAGGTCCGTCTCGAGTCCTACATCAGGGGCATGGAAGCGGAGGTGGAGAGGAAGCAGGCTGTTCTCGACCAACAAGAAAAAGTGTCGTAAAATCGATCAAATGTAAAAATTTTTATTTCTTGACATCCCAAGGGTGATCAAGGAAAATCACCAGGGAGAGGGGTCTTCGGGGGTAAACAGACCGTTCGGACCAACCCATTGACGGCCTTGCCCCAAGTCTTCCGCACCGCGGCAACGTCTTGTTAAAGGGCTTTTGTCGTTGTAACAAGGGGCGGTCCTACCGCCGGCTTTGACCAACGGAAGAAATTCATAGGAAAGGATTGATTCCCCTTATGAGAACCTTTCGCACCCCCTTTCTTGCCGTCCTCCTTTTCTACCTTTTCCTCAAACCCGTCTTCGCCGGCGATTTGGCCTACGCCGTCCAGGTCGGAGCCTTCGTGAAGGAAAACAACGCCCTGGCCCTGACGGACAAATTGACGAAAGCAGGCTATATGGTCACCGTGCGGGAGGAACCGGCCGCCGAGGGAGAACGGACCCTCAGGAAGGTCCTCGTCGGCCCGTACGAGACGAGATCCGAGGCCATGCGGGCGGGGCGGGATCTGAAACAGAAGGGCTTCGCCGCGGGTCACCCGATCCTGCGGGTCCTGCCGACGCCGGAGGCGGGGGTGGAGAAACCGCGGGAGCTGGCCCAGGCCAAGACGGCCGCGACGGATGTCTCCCCGGCCGAAACGGTCAAGGCGGAGCCCAAACCTCCCGCCGCCCCTTCCCCGCCATCCACCGGTGGTATCGAGGCGGCCCTCAAGGAAGGGATCAGGCAGTACCGGGACGAAAACTACGAGGAGGCCATCGAGGTCCTCGCCCAGGCCCGCCGCCAAGACCCGAAGAGCTCGACGGCCGCCTTCTTCCTCGGCCTCGCCTACAAGCAGACCAACGACTTCACCCAGGCGGCGGCCCAGATGCGCGACGCCGTCACCCTGACCCCGCCGATAAGGGAGGCGGTCATCGAGCTCATCGACCTCCTCAACCAGCTGGACCAGGTGGAGGAGGCCATGAAGTGGGTCGCCGTCGCCGAGCGGGACGGGCTGTTCCCCGCCAAGACCGCCTTCCTCAAGGGGCTCCTCCTCACCAAACAGCGGCGGTTCGATGAGGCCGTCGTCGCCTTCGAAAAGTCGAAGGAGCTGGAGAAGGGTTACACCCAGGCGGCGGACCTCCAGATCGGCCTGGCCTACCTCCAGAACCGCAAGTTCACCAAGGCCCGGGAACGTTTCCAGGCCTCCATCACCCAGGACCCCCTGTCGGACCTGGCGTCCTACGCCCGGCGCTACCAGGACATCGTGGAGGAGCAGAGCTTTCTCCAGCGGCCCCTGAGGATCACCTTGGGCGTCAGCGGCCAGTACGACACCAACATGCTCCAGGAACCGGCGACCTTCCCCGGTCTCCCCGACTCGGGCGAGGAGAGGACGATGCTCCTGAACTCATCCTTACCGTTTGGACTACGTCCCCATCCTCCCGGGGAACTGGCTCTTCAACGCCTCCGCGGGCGTCGTCAACAAACTTCATGAGAAGAACTCCACCCGCTACGACCTCTTCGCCAACACCTTCTCCGTCGCCCCCGGTTACAACGCCGGCCGTTTCGCCTTCAACCTCCTGGGGAACTACACCCACGTCCTGAAACGGGGGGACTACGAAAACCAGGGGGGAGGATACCGCCGTTATTCGGAAAATTTCTCCGTGGGGCCTCAGGTTAGATTCCTCGCCGCCCCCAATCACATCCTCGAGGTCTTCGCGGGTTACCAGAAGAAGAACTACTTCAAGACGACGCCCCCGGGGAGTCCCCAGGAGGACATGAGCGCCGGCGGTTTCGACGGCTACCTGGGCTGGATGTGGATCTTCGCCAACGGCGGCCTTCTCAACACCCGGGCGGGGATGACGGTGGACAACGCCGACGGCCTCTACTGGAACGCCAGGAACTACAAGCTCTCCCTCAACCTCTTGCAGCCCCTCTGGCCCAACAAGGTCAATCTCCAGCTCGGGGGCGAGTACAGCCTCGTGGCCTACACGGCGGAAAACGCCAATTTCAACAGCGTCATCAGGCTCGACCAGATCTACACGGGCATCGTGGGGATCAACTGGAACATCAACCGCCACGTCACGGCCCTCCTGCAGTACACGGGCATCGTGGCCAACTCCAACATCTTCATCTACGATTACAGCCGTTCCATCTGGTCGGCGGGTCTGGAGTTCCGTTTCTGACGAACGGGGTGAGACAAGAAAAGGAGTGATCACCATGAAGAAAAGTCGCCTTCATCTTTTCGCGTTTGCCTTCGCGATCATCCTGGGGGTCCTCTTCTCGGCCGTCCCCGTCGCGGCGGCCCCGGTGGGCAAGGTTACGTCCCTGGAGGGGCGGATCGACATAACACCGGCGGGCGCCAAGGAGGCCGTGCCCGCGGCGGTGGGCACCACCGTGAACACCGGCGACATCATCCGGGCGAAAAGCAAATCCAAGGCCGAGGTGACCTTCACGGACGGGAACATCCTCCGCGTCGGCGAGAACAGCCGGGTCCGCGTCACGAACTACAACCCCGAGGAGGGGCAGAAGAACTACTTCAACCTCTTCCGGGGAAAGACCCAGACGGTGGTGAACAATCTCAAGAAGGGCTCCACCCTCGAGGTCCACACGCCGACGGCCATCTGCGGCGTCCGCGGCACCATCTTCGTGAGCATGTACATCAACGGCCAGAGCAGTTTCGTCTTCTCCCGCGGCGCCGGTTACGGCTACAACATCAACCGGCCCGACCGGGTCGTGGAGATCCCCACGAAGGTCATGATGATCGTCCCCCGGCCCGACCGTCTCCCCCTCCTCCGCCCCGCCTCGGAAAGCGAGATCGACCAGCACCTGAAAGACACCACCCCCGCCAAGGAGGGAGAGAAGAAAGAGGAAGCGAAGGAAGAGGAAAAGAAACAGGCGGACAAGGGTGAGGCCAAGGAGGAGAAGCCGGCCAAGGAAGAGGCGAAAAAAGAGGAGAAGAAAGAAGAGGCCAAGAAGGAGGAGCCCGCCAAGACGGACCAGGGTCAGCAGGGGGCCAAGCAGGAACAGACGACCACCCCGCAGGCCACCGGCGCCGAAGGCCAGCAGCAACAACAGCAGACCGGCTCAACCACGGAAACAACGGCGACGTCTCCCGCCGCCCCTCCGCCCACGGATCCGGCCATGCTCGAGCAGCAGCTCGCCCAGCTTCAGCAGGAACAGACGACCCAGCAGCAACAACAACAAAAACAACAGGAACAGGTGATCGAACCCCAGAAGGACACGACGCCACCGACGATCACCTTTACGTCCACGCCCCCCGCCCAGTCGGATGACGACAGCGCAACGATCGCCTACAGCGCCAACGAGAAGAGCGACTTCCAGTACCGGATCGACAACGGCCCCTGGCAGGCCGGCCCCACCTCGGCCACGGAGGGGAGCACCAAAATCGCGGATCTAACAGAGGGGGACCACACCTTCACCGTCAAGGCGGCCGACGCCCTCGGTAACACCTCGGAGAAGAGCTACAGCTGGAAGACGGACTACAGCACGGGTCCTGAGGTGACGATCACTCCCCAGTCCGCCGTCCCCGCCGGCAAGGGCGTCACGGACGTCACGGTGAACCTCGCCAGCACAGATACCACCTACCGCTACAAGCTCGACGACGGGGCCTATCAGGAGACGACGGACGAGAAGATCACCCTGACGGGTCTCGGTGCAGGCGACCACACCCTCAGTGTCTTCGGCAGGAACGACGCCGGCAAGAGGGGCAGGGAGACGCAGCAGGCCTTCCGCATCAACCGTTACGACTCCTTGCCCGGTAAGATCTGGCTGTCGAACGACATCACCAGTCAAGAGGTGAAGGCCGATATCGCCGGCATCGCCGACGCCGACTGGGGGAGCTGGGCACTCCAGGCATCGGGCTCCGGCACGCCGACCTCTACCTGGAATTCCCACGCCGGCAGCAGTCACAGCGGAGATGATACTCAAACCTACTGGTTGATCCGCGCCGATGGCCAGGCCGCTGACGGAAGCATCACCGGTACCTCCACGGCGGATCTCCTCAAACTGGCCAAAGGCAGCGATGGCAAGACCCTCTGGAACGATTCCTTCCTGGGTCGTACCAACGAACCCCAGCATGGTTCTGTTACGGGCACATACGGTAATTCCACCTGGAGTATCGAGGATAAGGGCACGGGCATCTACATTGAAGAGGCCCTCAAGTGGTACATCGAGACCCTGGCCAGCGAGTCGCCCGATTACTTCCGCCGGTGGAACAACACAGAGAAGAAGATGGATCGGGACCAGAACAGCAATCTCTATGGCCTTGTCGGCAGTACGGATGGTCCCTGGTCATCGCCTGCCTTCTTGGGCTTGGGTGGCTATAAGAACGACAACAACTGGCGTCTCTGGGTTGTGGATGTGGCTGGAGACGGCTCCGACGGCTCCCGTTTCCGGGGCGGCATAGGAGGAGTTTTATCCAGCGGCACCGCCACCGAGGACCGTTATCCCCTCGAGGGCCTGGGGCGGGTGATCTACATCCGTGAGGTCGATGGTAAATATATGACCGGATATCTCAACCTCGAGGACCTCGCCGGTGACGCCTACGGAGCCATCGGCATGTGGCGTTTCACGGGCAGCCTTAAAGGTCCGGGGGACGAGGGGGAGACACAGTACAAACCCTCCGAGCTCGACGGCCATCTCGTCGAGTCCGCCCCCCTGAAGAGGACCATCGCGGCCCAAGGCGGATCACTTCAGGGCCGGGCCTGGACAAGGACGGTTCACCTGGAGGACCAGACGTGGAAGCTATACAGGAGTGAGATGGGGGGCACCTACAACGGGCCGCCTGTCGGTGTCAACACCGGAGGCATCGACATGAACAACGGGCGGGAGGTGAACTACTCCTTAGGGACGATCGACTTCCAAAAGTGGGAGGACGAGACGGGCCTGATCAAGGGCACGATGGAGAGTAAACAGCTGTCGTGGAAATACCAGGGGACCGCCAGTGGCAGCCTCATCGGCGACCGTAATGACTCCGGCGGATGGGAGGCCCTCGCCAGCGGCGTCCAAAGGTCGGAGAAACTTGCCTTCGCTTCTCTCATCGGCCAATGGGGCCAGGACGGCTCCATAAAGAGGCGGCCCCTGGTCTATTCCCGTCAGCCCATCTATACCCAGACAAAGGTGGCCGACGTGACGGCCCCCATACGGATCGAGGTTTCTCCCGCCTCCGGGTATGAGAGCCATACCTGGATTGCCCCGTCGACGGGCGGCGACAAGACCCAGTACTTCCCCGTTTTCCCCAACAACACGGGCCTGAAGACGTATGTCAAAACACCGTATCCCTCCGCCCGCTACGAAAAGGGCGACTCCTACGAGCGGATCCGTTACTTCCTCTTCCGAAAGGGGGACAACTACTTCAGCGTCAAGGCCCCCGGCGACACGGGCGGTTTTGACGTGACGGTTTACGACGCCGACAACAATAAAATCGACCAGCGCACCGTCTCCTCCCAGAGCGGCGTGTCATGGTACAACCTCTACCGTCTCGAGGTGCCTTCGGACCCGGCGGATCCGACCTCCTTGTGGTTGTATGTCGACGAGAGTGGCAACTACACCGCCTTGGGCGACAGGCCCATCATCGATTACGAGGTCGTCACCGAAGACGGCGGCATCCAGGGGATCCTCGGGGGGACCCAGAGCCTCTTTGCGGGTGACGGCAAGGACATCCCCGTGCGCCTCATGGGTTCCTACACGGGCGGCCTCGAGTTCAACCGCACCTGGTCCCAGACCTTGGCTGCTTACGACAGTGACAGCGCCCGCTATGTCACCTACGACCAGAACCCCGGGACCTATTTCGGCGTCCTGGGCGGCACCCTGAGGCCTGAGGCGGAAAAAACGGAGGGGGTCTTCCACGCCCTCATCATCGGCGCCGACGGCAAAGCGGGCCTCTTCCGCGGTTCCTTCGGCAAGGACGGGACGGGCGCCATCTACCCCCACCTCCTCATCCAGGAAGAGGGTCAGCCCGACAGGCGCCTCTGGGAGGCCGACGGCTCCCTCAGCCGCTACGACCTCGGCGTGGCCTCGGGGATCGACCCGGCGGACCTGACGGGGCCCTGGTTCCAGATTCAGGATGAACCGTCCGGCGACAGCTACGACTTCTGGGAGGGGGAGAACAGCTACCTCGGCCGCATCCACGCCTCCACTTGGGATGCCTCACGGCAGATGCATGCCCACTCGGGAGGATTCCTCCTCGAGGGTCCTTCCTACCGGGACTCCATGTGGGCCCGCCAGGACTACTTTGACCTGTGGCACCTCGTAAAAGATGCGGGGGCGAACCTGGGGGTGTTCTCGTGGCGGAGCCTCGGGGCCTACACCCGGCAGAGCTCGGCCGACCGGTGGATCTTCGACGCCGAGTTCGAGGAGAGTCACAAGGGAAACAGCTCCTTCAGCGCCCATCTCTTCTCCTTCGGCACTTTCGGTGACGAGCCGAGCCTCTTGAAAGGCCGGGCCCTCGGCTACTTCGGTTCGGGCCAAGGCGGGCTGACGGCCATCGCTGCGGGTGACACCGTGGGGACCTACAACGAAGGCAGCGACGACCACTACCGCTATGACACCTTCACGGCCGTGACGACGGGTACCTGGCTCAATACCCAAAAATACCTCGAGCTGATGGGTTCCGAGGCCGGGCGGGCGATCCTGGACGGCCTGGGCTATCCCACCCAGGAGGTCGCCCTCGACGCGGACTCCCGAGACCTGACGGGGGCGTTGGCCAGCAAGCCGGACCAGGCGGTCACGGTCAACGGCTTCCGCATCTTCTCGCCGAAAGACAACGACCTAATAAAAGTCTTTGCCTCCCAAGGCCTCACCTCGCAGGCGACCTATGCCACGGATGCCCTCTACCCCGTGACGGGCCAGAGCCCAGACTATCCCGTTTTCGGTGTCATGAGGAGTCAGTACAAGAATACGGAAGATTCACGCTGGCTTGGTTCCCTGGAAGGTTTCGGGGTGTTTAAAAAAGGTGACGGCACCATCTTCCAGGGCAATTTCAACGGCGTCGCGGCGGGCACCTACGGGACGGGCTTCTCCGGCACCGCCCAGGGCGAGGTCTTCGAATCGACCCTCCTCAGTCGCTTCGACACCCAGCTCAAATACTATCAATACGCGAGCGGCAACTGGAGTGTTGTAGAGACGGGAAAGATCGACGGTCTTATGGGGTCATCCAACCCCACCATTTGGCGGGAGAACGGTTATTATCCTACCTCTTTGGACATCTCCATGTTCGGCGTTTGGCATGGAGGCGACAACCCCGTCCACAGGGGCCACATCTTCCGTACGGAGAGCTACCCCACCAACTACACCGACGGCACCACAACGACGACGACGGGCCACTCCTACTGGGGCTACCTGACGGGCATTCACCAGGTCACGGACGGTACCCAGGACGGCATCGAGGCGCTCCTGACGGGGATTTTCCTGGACAAGGAGAAGAAGGTGGGCTTCGTGATGGGCCAGATCGGCGGCCCCGAGGCGTGGAGCGACCCATACGGCTGGGGTTTCGACTGGTCACGCCAGACCTTTGTGGCCTATCCCAAAGAAACGGGCACCCTCCTTACCGAGATCGCCTCCGCCACCACCGTGACGGCCCCGTCTCTCAAGGACAGCATCCTACAGACGGATTACACCTATCGCGGTGGTGTGATGGCGCCGTCCGAAGAGGGGGTCATCGGCCGCTTCTTTGACGCCAACAACCAGGTCGTCGGTGATCCCATCACCATGGCGGCCGTCGGCACGGCGACGGTGTCGACGGTAGACGACGAAAACATCAAGAACAAACTCGGGGTCTGGTCCACGGAGCTCTACGGTTACGGCGGCGGCCTCCCGACACACGACCTCTGGATCGGCATGGTTCAGACCCCCGCCTCCGACGAACCACCGACCAAGCTCACGGGGGCCAACATCTACGGCGAACCCTGGCAGAACGGCCGGGTCGCGGGCCATGTCCTGGGTCACTGGGCGAGCCTGGAGGGTGCCTCTGGTATCACCTTCGGCAGACTCCTCGGGACCTTCGACCCGTCCAACTACACCTACCAGGCCGTCATGGCCGGGGGATTCCTCGAGACGTCCCTCTACCTCTCCCTGGCCGTCAGCGCTGAAGGGCGACAGACCCTGAGGGACATCAACATCCCCTGCGTCCAGGTCGGCAATGTCAACCTCGCCGGACAAAACGAGTCTCTGCAGGTAACGATGAATGACGTCAAGTTCTTCGCCTTCTCCACGGGCCAGACCCCCCACCTATGGGCGACGAACTCCGTCGCAGGCCAAGCCAAGGTAAGCAATCCGACAGGTGCGACCGTAGACTTGTCGGGCAACAGCGGGCAGCTTAGCGCCACCTTCACCATGAAGAACTGGGATACGAACAACAATAAGTGGCTTGGTTCCGTGACGAACGGCCAGGGCAGGATCGACACGCCTGTGATCCCCAACCCCAACCTCCAGAATCTCCGGTTCCGGGGCGCCGCGGCGGGCACGATCAACGGTAACAGCTTCAGCGGTACCGCCGCCGGCGTGGTCCACAAGGCCCAGTGACGAGGTGCTGGGGAAATTTTAGTTGTCACTATTATTAATAATCACCCTGGCCCGCCGTCACCGACGAGGGGTCAGGGTGGTTCTATCGGGGATGAGAAAAAGATTAGTCACTAATCAAAGTTAAATCCTTGATATCAAAAGAAAAACGGCTTTGAGTCGCAACTATTCGTAATTATTTGCGATTTGTAAACAATCAATTTTGCTGAGTATTTTGGGGGAATATGTCTTGATGAGGTTAATGGGATCTTGGCACCGGGAGGGGAGATAAACGAATAGAGTATCAGTTTTTTTATGGATATTGATCGGGGCTGTTTTTTCCCTGACCCCGGCCGTCGGCGGGGCGGCGGGGCCGCGGATCGGGGTGGTGGACGTCCAGCGGGTCCTCAAGGAGTCCCGGGAGGTCCAGAAGGTGCGGGACAACCTCCTCCAGGACATGAAGGCGAAGCGGGAGACCCTCGCCGCCAAGGAGAGGGAGGTAAGGAATAAGGAGGAGGAGTTCAGGAAGCTGCCCCCCAAGACCCCGGCGAAACAGCGGGCCGCCAAGGCGGACGAGCTGAAGAACGCCCTGCGGGATCTCCAGTACCTCCGTCAGGACCTCGAGGCGGAGTGGAAGAGGAAGGAGAACGACGCCATGAGGACGATCCTGGGGGAGGTCCTCCAGCTGATCAGGAAATACGCCCGCGACGAAGGATACACGACCGTCCTGGACTCGTCGGCCGTCCTGGCCTCCGACGAGGGCGTGGACATCACCAACAGGATCATCAGGCTCTACGACGAAAGCAAGAGATGAGGGGCAAACCCGACCCTTATCTCCTTGTCCCCTCCCCCTTTTTCTGCTACAAGGCAGGCGTCCCCAGAAAAAATACCCCCGGGAGGTAGTGAAGATCATGCCCAGGCTCTCAGGTATCCTTTTCATCGCGGCCCTTTTCTCCCTTGTCCTCACCTCGGCCCACGCCGCCCCCCCCAGATCGGCGGCGGCGACGACGGGTGTCAAGATCGGGATCGTGGACATGCAGAAGGTCCTGCGGGAGGCCAAGGCGGCCAAGGCGGCCCGGGCGGCCTTCGAGAAGGAACTGGAGGCGAAGAGGATCCAGATCGCCAACAAGGAGAAAGAGGCCCGGGACCTCGAGGGGGAGATCAACCGCCTCGACCCCACCGCCTCCCTCGAGGTCCGTCGTCAGAAGGCCGACAAGCTGAAGCACGTCATGAGGGAGCTCAACAACCTCAAACAGGACACGGAAGAGGAATTGAAACGCAAGGAGATGGAGATGGCCCAGAAGATCCTCGGTGAGATCATGGCCGTGGTGCGCAACTACGCCAGGAACGAGCGCCTCGTCGCCGTCTTCGAGCGCGGCGCCGTCATGGTCGCCGACGAGGCCATCGACATCACCGACCGGATCCTCAAGATCTACGACGGCCAGAAACGCTGAGGTACCCTCAGGGGAGCACCCGCTCCGCCTGGAGGGGGTAGACGAGGGTCTTGACCACGCCGGGGGGTTCCAGGAAGAAGACGATCATGAAGGGGACGGCGGCCCCGGCGTTCACCCGTTCGGCGTTGACGTCCGTGCCCTGGGGAACGGCCAGCTCCCGCAGGATCTGCTCCTCCGTCATGGTCTGGAGCTCTTCGTCCGAAAGAAGGTTCCCGCAGTAGGCCACCGCCTCCCTCACCCGCGTGTCCACGGCGTCGTAAAGCTCCGCCGCCACCTTGATCCTCGTGAGGGGGACGTCCGCGGTGTTGACCGCCATCCCCTCGACGACGCGGATGGTGCCCATGACGGGGTTGTTCACGAGGCGCTGGCGGAGGTCCCTCACGACGACCGACGCCTTTTCCCCGGGAAGCTGCTTTTCACCGGAGACGGGGGTTTGGAGGGCCTTGAACCCCCTTAGGGCCTCCTCTACCAGGGGGGGGTTGAGAAAGGCCACGGCCCCCGCGAAGAGGAACAGGGCCAGCAGTACCGCCGCCCCCACCCTCCAGGGCGAAAGACGCCTCTTAAGGGGCCCCTTCGCCTCGGGCAGGGGATCCCCGGACGGGGGAGGCCCTTCAGGGGCGGCCGGTCCTAGACCCTGCCGTCCCTCCGCCCCCGGAGGCGCCAAGGTCCGGTAGAAGACGTGGCGGCACCGACTGCAGCGGAGCCAGATCCCCTCTCTGCCGCCTTCCACCGCCGTCACGTCGAAGCGGAACCTGGTGCCGCAGGACTCACAAGTGATGATCATGCCCCCCCTCCCGCGCCCCCGACCTCACAGGTCCCTGACGATGAAGACGTCCGGGAGGAATCGCCCCTGCTCGTTGAAATCGAGACCGTAACCGATGACGAAACCGTCGTCCATGGTGAAACCCACGTAGTCCGCCTCGAAGGGGACCTCGCGGCGCAGGCGCTTGTCTATGAAGGCGCAGACCTTCAGAGACGCCGGTTTCCGGGCCCGCATGACCTCCACGAGATACGTGAGGGTCAGACCCGTGTCCACGATGTCCTCGACGATGAGGACGTCCCGCCCCGCCACGTCCGTCTCGACATCCTTGGTGAGCTCGATCCTCCCGGACGACACGGACGAGGAGCCGTAGCTCCGGAGGCGGACGAAATCCACCACGCAGGGGATGTCGAGGCGGCGGATCAGATCGGCCATGAAGATGAAGGCCCCTTTCATGACCCCGACGACCACCGGCTCCCGGCCGCGGTAATCCCTCGAGATCTGCGCCGCCAGCTCTTCCACCCTCTTGGCGATGAGGTCCCTCCCGAAGAGGACCTCCTTTTTCATCTCCTCCATGTCTCTCCCCCCTTTCGCCGCTCCATTTCAAGAACAAGAAGCCGGAGCTGTCAAGGGTTTTTCCCTCCACCGCTCGTAGGCCTCCCGGAAGGAGGCGATATGGGCCCGGATGAGGTCCTCGGCCCTTTGGATCTCCTCCCGGGACCGGAACTCGGAGGTGAGGCTCTTGAATATGCCGTCGAAGGGCGAGGGGTCGCAATGGAGGCGGTCGTAGGGGATGGGCCGGATCATGTACTGGGAACCGTCGAAGTAGTATTTCCCGAACCTCCGGACGTCGTCGGAGCGGTAGGGCCAGTTCAGTTTCAAGGCGAAGAAGTCCCCGGCGCGTCCCCTTACCTCCCGATCAGAGAAGGCGGCCGGTTTGGGCATCTCGGAGACGGCCTCGGCGGCGAGGCGGAAATAGGCCTTGACGAGATCGATGTCCGTGACGACGAGGCCCCATAGGTACCAGTCGTCGATGATCATAAGGAGGGCCAGTTTCTCCTCCCGGGAGAGGTAATGGTAGCTCGGGCAGAAATGGCCGTCGCAGAGTTCCCGCCCGTAAAAGGACACGCCCCTCAGGTCCCGGCCCCCGTTCTGGCAGGGGTGCAACAGACACCCCACCCTCCTCTCCTCCCTGTCGAGGAAGCCGAGATACTCGCAGCAGTATATCACCTCGTAACGTTTCGTCCCGTCCTCCCGGCGGCGGATCTCGGCGGCGAAGGCCTCGAGGTCCTCGGGGGTCCTGCCCCAGGCGCCGTAGAGGGCCGTGCGCCCCCTGAGCCTCGCGGCGAGGGACTCCCGGGAACTGTCGGCGTAGTTGTAGAGGCCGCAACAGGCCCCGCAGGACATTTCCGCCCCGGGCTGGCAGAGATGTATCTCGGGGGGAGACACCATGGCGCGGGGGACCCTCACTCGAAGACGACGGTCTTCGTCCCGTAGGGGAGGATACGGTTCTCCAGGTGGAGGCGCACCGCCCGGGCCAGGACCATCCGCTCCAGGTCCTTGCCCTTGAGCTTGATGTCCTCCACGGAATCGCGATGGCTGATCTTGATGACATCCTGGGCGATGATGGGGCCGTCGTCGAGGTTTTCCGTGACGTAATGGCTCGTGGCCCCGATGACCTTGACGCCCCGGTCGTAGGCCTGCTGGTAAGGTTTCGGGCCGACGAACGCGGGCAGGAAGGAGTGGTGGATGTTGATGATCCTGTTGGGGTAGCGGGCCACGAACCGGTCGCTGAGGATCTGCATGTACCTCGCCAGGACGATGAGATCGACGCCGTTCCTCTCGAGGAGTTCCAGCTCCCTCTCCTCCTGCTCGGCCTTGTTCTCCGGGGTGATGGGGAAACACTCGTAGCGGAGACCGAACTGGGTCACCATGGGTTCCAGGTCGGGGTGGTTGCTGATGACGAGGGGGATCTCCGCCCGGAACTCCCCCATGCGATGGCGGAGGATGAGGTCGTAGAGGCAGTGGGGGTGACGGGAGACGAAGATGGCCATCCTCTTCACCTCGTCGGTGAAATGGAGCTCCCAGGACATGTCGAACTGTTTCGCCACGTGCCTGAAGACCATCCCGATCTCCTCCCGGGGGATGACGAAGCCCTTCAGCTCCCACTCGATGCGCATGAAGAAGATCTTGCGGGTCATGGAGGTGTGCTGGGCCGCGTGGACGATGTTGCCGTTGTGACGGTAGATGAAGTTGGAGATGTTGTAGACGAGCCCCTTCTGATCGGGACACGACAGAAGGAGGATGGCGTTGGCTTCTTCACCCTTCGGGGACTCCATGGAACAAAAACCCCCACCAGAATAGGCGCCATATATAGAGGCAACGCCGTTGCAGGTCAAGGGCAAAGATGCTAAAGGGCTTCGAACCTATCCCGATCAAGGAGTTCGGCCCATGACCCTCTACGAGAAGATACCCCTGCCCAACGGACTCACCCTCGAGATCTGGGACGCCTCGCGGAAGATCGCCGAGGACACGACGAAGGTCGAGATGGTGGCCCGGATCGAGGTCGTCTTCCGCCCCGAACACTTCCTTCAGGAGGAACACTTCGCCAAGACCGTCTCCACCCTGGGGCCGTCGGACTTCTACGAGTACCGCAAGGAGCGGACCTTCGTGCGGAACGAGGACCGGGAGGCGGTCTTTCGGGAACTCCTTGGGTCCTTCAAGGAGGACGTCCTGCCCTACCTGAGACGCGACGACTTCCCCGGCCGCTTCTCCCGTTCGCGGCACCGCTACATAGAACAGCACTGGTACCGCTTTCTCCCCCCTCAGGAAGACACGGATGACGAGTGATAATGTGATCCCCCCGACGGTGGAGAAACCGGCCCGCTACACGGGCGCCGAGGCGAACGCCGTGCGCAAAGACCCCGGGGCGTGCCGCCTGTCCGTGGCCCTCTGCTTTCCCGACACCTACGAGGTGGGGATGTCCCACCTGGGCCTGCAGATCCTCTACGCCCTCCTGAACGGGGAGAGGGAAGTGGCGGCGGAGCGTTGTTACGCCCCCTGGCCGGACATGGAGGGATACCTGCGCCGCCGGGGTCTGCCCCTGACCACCCTCGAGTCGGGGACCCCCCTCAAAAAATTCGATCTCGTCGGCTTTTCCCTCCAGTACGAGCTCTCCTACACCAACTGCCTGGCCATGCTCGACCTGGGAGGGGTGCCGCCGAGGAGGCAGGACCGGCGGGAGGGGGACCCCATCGTCATCGCCGGGGGTCCCTGCGTCTTCAATCCCCTGCCCATGTCCCCCTTCATCGACGCCTTCGTCGTCGGGGAGGGGGAGGAGGTCATCCTCGAAATCGCCCGGCGATTGATGAGGGCCAAGGAGAGGGGCCTCAGCCGGGAGGAGGCGATCGGGGAGCTGTCTCACCTGGAGGGCGTCTACTGCCCCGCCTTCCACCGGGGGGAGGGGAGGATCAGGAAGCGGGTCGTGGGGGACCTCAACGCCTTCCTCGAGCCCGCCGCGCCCGTCGTGCCCCTCATCAAGACCGTCCACGACCGCGTCGTCCTCGAGATCGCCCGGGGCTGCACCAGGGGATGCCGTTTCTGTCAGGCCGGCATGGTGTGGCGCCCCGTGCGGGAGAGGGACCCGGCGATCCTCCTGGCCATGGCCGAGAAGGCCCTGGCCGTCACGGGCCACGACGAGATCTCCCTCCTGTCCCTCAGCGCGGGGGACTACAGCCACATCGAGGAGCTCCTGGGGGCCCTCATGGACCGCTACCACCACCGCCGCGTCGCCCTCGCCCTCCCCTCTCTCCGCGTGGAGACCCTCTCCGCGGCCATGATCGAGAACATCAAGCGGGTGAGAAAGACGAGTTTCACCCTGGCCCCGGAGGCCGGCACGGAACGGCTGCGGAAGATGATCAACAAGGGGAACACGGAGGGGGAACTCCTGGCGACCCTCGAGAAGGTCTACGAGGCGGGCTGGCTCGCGGCGAAGCTGTACTTCATGATCGGTCTCCCCCACGAGGAGGGGGCCGATCTGGAGGGGATCTGCGACCTCGCCTTCAAGGCCCTGGAGAGGGCGAAACGGCGGGGGGAGGTGACGGTGAACCTCTCCACCTTCGTCCCCAAGCCCCATACCCCCTTCCAGTGGGAGAGGCAGATCTCCCCCGAGGAGACGAGGGAGAAACAGGAGTTCTTCAAGAAGAGGCTCCGCCACCGCCGCCTGCGGGTGAAATGGCACGACCCGGAGATGAGCGGCCTCGAGGGCGTCTTCTCACGGGGAGACGAACGCCTGGGGGAGGTGATCGAAAAGGCCTTCCTCCTGGGCTGCCGCTTCGACGGCTGGGGGGAGAGGTTCGATAAGACCCTCTGGGAGCGGGCCTGGCGGGAATGCGGGATCGACCCGGCGCCCTACCTCGCCCCCCGGCGTCTCGAAGCCCCCCTTCCCTGGGACTTCATCGACGCGGGCGTCCACAAGGCCTTTCTCCGCGAGGAGGCCGCAAGGGCCGCCGAAGGCCTCCCCACGGCCGACTGCCGCCGGGGGCCATGCGGGGACTGCGGGGCCTGTGATTTCCAGACGATCACCGTGAGGGAGGCCGCCCCCTTCCCCCAAGAGGAACGAGAAAGGCCCCGGCGGGTCGAAAAAGGCGGTCAGGGGGCGTCATACCGCATCGTCTTCGCCAAGACGGGGCCTTCCCGTCACCTCTCCCACCTGGATTGCGCCGCCGCCCTCTTCCGGGCCTTCTGCCGCGCCGGGGTCATTTTCTCCTTCTCGGAGGGTTTCCATCCCCACCCGAAGATGTCCTTCCCCTTCGCCACGGCCGTGGGGATGGAGAGCCTCGGGGAATACGGGGACATCCGCCTCGCCGAGGCCCTGCCGGACCCGGAGGCCCTCAGGGAAAAAGTCAACTCCTGCCTCCCCCGGGGGCTGGAGGTCAAAAAGATCGACCCCCTGCCCGCCGATCCCGTTCCCCTTTCGGCCCTCATCAAGGGATTCGTCTACGAGACTTATCTCCCCGCCGATCACCCGGCCGACGAACGGGAAGCCCTGGCCGCCAGGTGCCGGGACTTTCTCGAGACCACTTCCTTCACCGTCACGCGGGACCATCATGGCAAGACGCGCCACACGGACCTCCGCCCCCTCGTCAGGGCCCTTCAGCTGGATCCCGGCACGGGCCGGATCGTCATGACCCTCGCCTTCGGTCCCCGGGGCACGGCCCGGCCCGGGGAGGTCCTCACGGCCGTCCTCGGGATCCCGAGGGAGACGGCCGCCGGGATGGTGATCGTGAAGAAGGAGACACTTTTTGCGTAAATCCTATTGACAAACCCCCTTCGTTCTGGTTAGATCGCAACTTCAAAATTTTTTGAGGATCATGGAGAAATGACCTACGCCGTTATCAAGACAGGGGGCAAGCAGCTCCGCGTGGCCGAGGGGGACGTGATCGCCGTGGAGAAACTGCCCGGCGAGAAAGGCGACCGGATCGTCTTCGATGAGGTCCTCCTCGTGGCCCGGGAGGGGGAGGTCGTGATCGGCACCCCCGTCGTCGCCGGGGCGAAGGTGACGGGGGAAATCACGGCCCAGACCAAGGACAGGAAGATCGTCGTCTTCCGCATGAAGCGCCGCAAGGGCTACCGTAAGAAGACGGGACACAGGCAAAGGATCACCCGTCTCAAGGTGAAGGAAATCTCTCTATAACGGAGGAAAGAAGCGATGGCCCACAAGAAAGGACAGGGCAGTTCCCGCAACGGCAGGGACAGTAACGCCCAGCGCCGGGGCGTGAAGGTCTTCGGCGGGGAGAGGATCAGTGCCGGGGCCATCCTGGTGCGCCAGCTCGGCACGAAGATCCACCCCGGCAAGAACGTGGGGATGGGTAAGGACTACACCCTCTACGCCCGGATCGACGGTGTCGTCAGGTACGAGAGAATGGACAAGACGAGAAAAAAGGTCAGCGTCTACGCCGAGGCGTAGAACCGGCCGGAGGGGAAAGAGACAGAGATGAGCGAGAAGCAGACGGGCACCGTCAAGTGGTTCAACGACAAGAAGGGTTACGGGTTCATCTCCCGTGACTCGGGGAAGGATCTCTTCGTCCATCACTCTTCCATCATTGCCCAGGGGTTCCGCACCCTCAAGGAAGGGGACCGGGTGGAGTTCTCCATCAAGCAGGACCAGAAGGGGGAGTCGGCCGTAGAGGTCCGCAAGATCTAAACCTCGGGGTCCCCGAGCCCAGGGGGTTCATAAAAAGCACAAGAGGCACCACGTGGGTGAGTGCCTTTTTTTATGAGGTTCATCGACGAGGCGAGGGTCTGGGTCAAGGCGGGTGACGGCGGCCGGGGGTGCGTCAGTTTCCGCCGCGAGCGTTTCGTCCCCCGCGGCGGCCCCGACGGCGGTGACGGCGGCAAGGGGGGGGATATCGTCATCAGGGCCGTCTCGTCCCGTACCACCCTCCTCGATCTCAAGTATAGGCAACATTTCCGGGCCCGTCACGGCGGCCACGGCGAGGGGAGCAACCGCACGGGGCGTGACGCCGAGGACGTGGAGATCCTGGTCCCCACGGGGACCGTCGTCAAGGACGGGGAAACGGGGGAGGTCCTGGCGGATCTCGTCGCCGACGGACAACGCTTCATCGCCGCCCGGGGCGGCAGGGGCGGGAAGGGAAACGCCCATTTCGCGACGTCCGTCAACCGGGCGCCCCGCTTCGCCCAGCCGGGGGAAAGGGGGGAGGAACGGACCCTGTTGTTCGAGCTCAAGCTCCTGGCGGACGTGGGGATCGTGGGACTGCCGAACGTGGGCAAGTCCACCTTCCTCTCCCGCGTCTCCGCCGCCCGACCCAAGATCGCCGACTACCCCTTCACGACCCTGACGCCCCAGTTGGGCGTCGTTACGGACGGCACCGACAGGAGCCTCGTCTTCGCCGACATCCCCGGCCTCATCGCCGGCGCCCACGAGGGGGCCGGGATGGGGACCCGCTTCCTGCGCCACGTGGAGCGAACGGACCTCATCCTGCACCTCATCGACATCTCGCGGGAGGACGGATCGGATCCTGCCCTGGACTACGAGACCGTCCGGTCGGAGCTGAGGCAATTCAGCCCCGCCCTCGCCGACAAGCCCCAGATCGTCGCCGTCAGCAAGTTGGACCTACCGGCGACGCGGGATAACCTTCAAAGGGCCGTTGAGGCCTTCAAAAAAAAATCCATTGAGATATCCGCATTCTCGGCCGTTACCGGCGAGGGTCTCGACCCCCTCTTGGGCAAAATCTTCAGCTCCATGGACGAAATGCGGAGAGACAGGGGTAAGACCTCATGAACACGAGAAAAGAGATCTTCGGAAAGGTGAAGAAGGTCCTCATCAAGATCGGCAGCGCCGTCCTGACGGGGGAAAACGGTCTCGACCTGAACATCATCGAGCACCTCGTGGACCAGATGGTGGATCTGAAGAAGAGGGGATGCCACGTCGTCATCGTCACCTCGGGCGCCATCGCCTCGGGGAAGCATCGCATGGGCATCACGGCCCCCCTCAAGAGCATGCCCCAGAAACAGGCCGCGGCGGCCATCGGCCAGAGCCGCCTCATGCGGGTCTATTCCAACGCCTTCGGCAAGCACGGGATCTACGTGGCCCAGATCCTCCTCACCATGAGCGATCTAACGGACCGCCGCCGGTTCCTGAACATCCGCAACACCCTCTTCACCCTCCTGGATTGGGGCGTCGTCCCCATCATCAACGAGAACGACACGGTGGCCACGGACGAGATCAAGTTCGGCGACAACGACCAGCTGGCGGCCATGATCGCCAACATCATCGAGGCCCACCTCCTCATCAACCTCACGAGCACCGAGGGTCTTTACGACCGCAACCCCGCCCGTTCTAAAAAGGCCCGGGTCATTCCCCTGGTGCGTCACATCTCCGACGACATCGAGGCCGTGGCCACAAGCGAGGCCACGGACGTGGGCACGGGGGGCATGCGGAGCAAGGTCCTCGCCGCCAAGAAGGTGGTGGCCTTCGGTATCCCCTACATCATCGCCTCCGGCAAGGATCCCTGCATCCTCAAGGATCTCTTCGCGGGCAAGGAAAAGGGGACCCTTTTCCTCCCCATGGCGGAGCATCTCACGAGCCGCAAGCACTGGATCGCCTACACCCTCCGTTCCCGGGGCAAGATCATCCTCGACGAGGGGGCCAAAAAGGCCCTTATCGAACAGGGCAAGAGCCTCCTCCCCTCGGGCATCGTAGGGGTGGAGGGGGACTTCGGGGTGGGAGACCCCGTCCTGTGCGTGGACACGGAGGGCAACATCCTCGCCAAGGGGATCGTCAACTACGGCGCCGCCGAATGCCGGAAGATCATGGGCCTCAAATCCTCCAAGATCGCCCAGGTCCTGGGATACAAGGACTACGACGAGGTGATCCACCGGGACAACATGGCGGTGGCGAAGAAAACCTCCTGAGGTCCCCAAGGCCCCCTGGGCCTCAGGCGAGGTGGGTCCACAGGATCCTAAGACCGATGGCGATAAGGATGCCGCCCCCCACGACCCCCACCCGCTCGCCGAACAGGCGGCCCACCCTCTCACCCAAAAGGACGCCCGCCGCCGTCATCGTGAAGGCCACGACCCCGATGACGACACTGGGGATAAAGACGGGTGTCTTTAGAAAGGCCAGGCTCATCCCCACCGCGAGGGCATCGATGCTCGTGGCCACGGAGAGGATCAAAAGGGTGACGCCCCGGGTGGGGTCGTTTAACCGCTCGTGGGCCTCGCCCCGGAGGCCCTCGTGAATCATCTTCCCGCCGACGATGACGAGGAGACCGAAGGCGACCCAATGATCGTACTCACCCACCAGGTCGGAGACGGTCGCCCCTCCCGCCCAGCCCAGGAGGGGCATGAAGAACTGGAAGAGGCCGAAGGAGAAGGAGAGGCGCAAAAGGGCTCCCGGGGACACGTCCCGGCGCGTGGCCCCCACGCCCACGGCCACGGAAAAGGCATCCATGGCCAGGGCGAGGGCGAGGACGAAGATCTCGAGGAGGGTCATCATCACCTCTTGGACCCGGCCAATCGTTCCAGGACGGCCGCCGCCGTCTTTCTGCCCATGCGGGCCGCCTTCGCCAGGCCTTCCACGCCCGCCTTCAGCATCTCCTCGGGGCCGCTGAAAGCCCTAAGGAGGGCCCTCTTGCGGGCCTCCCCGATCCCCGGCACACCGTCGAGGAAGGACCCCATGCCCTCCCTCTCCCTCAGGCGGCGGTGATAGGAGACGGCGAAGCGATGGGCCTCGTCCCTTATGTGCTGGAAGAGATGGAGAACGGAGGGGTGTCTGCGTAGGGAGACGGCGTCCCTGCGGCCCGGCAGATAGACCCGGTCCGTCTCCGTCGCGTCCCACGCCCCGGGGCCCTTGGCGATGGCGACCACGGCCTGGCCCTTGACGCCCAGTTCTCTCATCACCGCCAAGGCGCAGCGGAGATGACCCTTTCCCCCGTCCACGATAACCAGGTCCGGGTGGGGCTCCTCCCGGGAGAAACGACGCCTCAGGACCTCGGAGATCATGGCGTAGTCGTCCCCCTCCGTGACGGCGTGGACACGCCAGCGCCGGTAGCTCCCCTTTTCGGGCGCCCCGTCGACGAAGACGGCCCGGGCGCCGACGGCCTGGCGCCCACCCAGGTCGGAGATGTCGAAACACTCCATCCGACGGGGGATGACCTTGAGGTCCAACAGAGCCGCCGCCTCCTCCAGGGTCCTCTCCATCTCCCCGGCCGAGGCGAGGCGCGCGGCCAAGAGCTCCTCGGCGTTGCGGCAGGCCATCTCCAGAAGGGCCTTCCCCTCCCCCCTCTTGGGAACGGAGAGCGTGACCTTTCCCCCCCGGCGGTCCCGGAGCCAATCCGACAGGACCTCACGGCCCTCCGGCGCGACGGGCAGGATGATCCGGGGGGGGATAGACACCCCTTCGTCGTAGCGGCGCTGAAGGACCGCCGCCATGACGGCGGCCGGTTCCATATCCAGGCGGATCAGGGGTAGGTCCGCCCGCCCCGTCAGTCTCCCGCCGCGTACCGTGAGGAGGCAGACCTGGGTGACCCCCTCGCGACGGTTCATCCCGTAGACGTCACCGTCGCCGAAGGCCAGGGAGGTGACCCGCTGTCTCTCTATTACCCCCCGCAGGGCCTTGAGACGATCCCGAAGGACGGCGGCCTCCTCGAAACGCTCCGCCGCCGCCGCGATTCTCATCTCCTCCTCGAGGGCGGCGATGAGGCGCCCCTCCCGCCCCTCGAGAAAGGCGACGGCGTCAGCCACCGCCCGACGGTAATCCTCCTCCCTCACGAGACCGCGACAGGGGCCGCGGCACCGGCCGATCTCGAACTCCAGGCAGGGTCTTTTCCTGGCCCTCAGTTCCCGGTCGCTGCAGACCCGGAGGCCGAAGGCCTGCTGGAGAAAATCGAGGGCCTCCTTGGCCGCGGCGCTCGAAGGGTAGGGGCCGAAGTACCGGGCCCCGTCCTTTTTGGGACGCCTCTGGAGGCGGAGGGAGGGGACAGGGGAGGAGGGGTCGATGCGGATGTGGAAATAGGCCCGGTCGTCCCGGAAGTCGATGTTGTAACGAGGCCGGTGCTCCTTGATGAGGTTGTTCTCCAGGATCAGGGCCTCCTTTTCCGTGGCCGTGACGATGAAATCGACGTCCCTTACCCGGGAGACGAGGAAGGGGATCATGGGACGGGTGTCGGCGCCGAGATAGGAGCGGAGGCGCGCCCTCAAGTCCTTCGCCTTCCCCACGTAAAGGACCTTTCCCTCCCCGTCCCGCATGAGGTAAACACCCGGCCCCCGGGGTGCCTCCGCCACCTTGCCCCGCAGGAGAGAGAGTTTGTCCTTCCCTTCCCCCTTCACAAGTCCTCGGGATCCCCCCCGAAATCAATAAGGATCTTCGTCAGTTCCTTGATCTTGTCCCTGAGTTCCGCCGCCCGCTCGAACTCCAGGTCCCGGGCGGCGGCCTTCATCTCCTCCCGGAGGCGCCGGATCGTCTCCCCCAGATCGTCACCGACCCCCCAGGGCCGCGCCTCCTCCTCCACGACGGGGACGGTCACGTAATCCGCCTCGTAGATCGAGGCGAGGATGGAGGAGATCTCCTTGCGGATCGACTCGGGGGTGATGCCGTGCTCGCGGTTGTACCTCTCCTGAAGCTCCCTCCGCCGCCTCGTCTCTTCGAGACAGGCCGCGATGGCCGGGGTCGTTTCCTGGGCGTACATGATGACGGTGCCCTCGAGGTGACGGGCCGCCCGACCGCTCGTCTGCATCAGGGAACGTTCCGAGCGGAGGAAGCCTTCCCGGTCCGCGTCGAGGATGGCCACGAGGGACACCTCGGGGATGTCGAGGCCCTCCCGGAGGAGGTTGACGCCCACGAGGACATCGAACCGGCCGAGGCGGAGGTCCCGGATGATCTCGACCCGCTCGAGGGTCTTGACGTCGGAGTGGAGATACCGGACGCGCACACCCAAACCCTCGTAGTAGTCCGTCAATTTTTCCGCCATCCGCTTCGTGAGGGTCGTAACGAGGACCCTGTGGCCCCTCTTCACCCGGTCCCTGATCTCCCCGAGGAGATCGTCCACCTGAGACGTTACGGGCTTGACGATCACCTCGGGGTCCATAAGGCCCGTGGGTCGGATGATCTGTTCCACCACGGCCCCGGCGGCCTTACCGAGCTCGTAGGGCGCGGGGGTGGCGGAACAGTAGAGGCGCTGCTGGGGGAAGGCCTCGTACTCCTCGAACCTCAGGGGCCGGTTGTCAAGGGCGGAGGGCAAACGAAAACCAAAGTGGACGAGGGTCTCCTTCCGGGACCGGTCCCCCCGGTACATCCCCATGAGCTGGGGGATGGTGGCGTGACTCTCGTCGATGATGATGAGGGCGTCCCGGGGCAGGTACTCGAGGAGGGTCGGCGGCGGTTGCCCGGGCCGGCGTCCCGTGAGGTGGCGGGAGTAGTTCTCTATGCCCTGGCAGTAACCCATCTCCTCCATCATCTCCAGGTCGAAAAGGGTCCTTTGCTTGAGACGCTGGGCCTCGAGGATCCTGCCCTCCCCCTCCAGCTCCGCGAGGCGCTCCCTCAGTTCCTCCCGGATGTGGGCGATGGCCCGCCTGAGGTTCACCTCCGTCGTCACGTAATGACTGCCGGGATAGACGGCCGCCTTGCTCAGGGTCTCGATCCGCCTGCCCCTGAGGGGGTCCACGAGGGTGATCCGCTCCAGGGTGTCACCGAAGAACTCGAGGCGGAGGGCATGTTCCTCCTCGTAGATGGGGAAGATCTCCACGATGTCCCCCCGGACACGGAAGGTGCCCCGGTGGAAGTCCAGATCGTTGCGGGTGTACTGGATCTCCACGAGGCGGCGGAGGACCGCCTCCCTCGAGACCTCCATCCCCTCCTCGAGATAGAGGAGCATCCCCGCATAGGCCTCGGGCGAACCGAGGCCGTAGATGCAAGAGACGCTGGCGACGATGATGACGTCCCTCCTCTCGAAGAGAGACCGGGTGGCGCTGTGGCGGAGCTTGTCTATCTCCTCGTTGATGGCGGAGTCCTTCTCGATGTAGGTATCCGTGGCGGGGATATAGGCCTCTGGCTGGTAGTAGTCGTAATAGCTGACGAAATACTCGACGGCGTTTTCGGGGAAGAGGGCCTTGAACTCGCCGTAGAGCTGGGCGGCAAGGGTCTTGTTGTGGGCGATGATGAGGGCCGGCCGGCCGAGCTGGGCGATGACATGGGCCATGGTGAAGGTTTTCCCCGATCCCGTCACGCCCAGAAGGACCTGATGGGGCAAACCCCGCCGAAAACCCTTGACCAGCTCGGCAATGGCGCGGGGTTGATCGCCCCGGGGCTGGAAATCGGAGACGAGTTTGAAAGGCCCTTCCTCCATGGCCCCCTACATGACATTTCCGGCGTAAAATCTCAAAGGGAAACCCATCCGAGACCCGCGGGGCTTTTCTTCCTTGACAACATACCCCCCTTGTGTTTAGGAAAGTCGCTTATCGTCTCATTCAAACATCGAGAGAAGGTGAATAGAGGACCATGAAGAAAACATTGAAACCCGTAAGCAATCTCAAACGGAAGAGAACCCACGGCTTTCTCGTGCGCATGTCAACCCGGGGGGGTCGTCTGGTCCTCAGCAGACGGCGCGCCAAGGGTAGAAAGAGGTTGACCGTCTGATTACGGATCGGGGCCGCGGCGGGGCACGATGGGGGGAGCGAGGTTCTGCAGGCGGGAACGGATCAGGAAAAAACAAGACTTCTTGAGGATATACAGAGAGGGCGTCCGGGGTGGGACACGGCATTTCCGTTGGGTCCTCTGCAGGAATCCCGAGGGGATGCGCCGTCTGGGTATCACGGCGGGAAGGAAAACGGGCAACGCCGTGCGCAGGAACAGGATCAAACGCCTCCTCCGGGAGTTCTTCCGTCTGAACAAGGCCAGGCTCCCGGAAGGCATGGATATCGTCATCACCGTCCGGGAACGGGTCCCCTACCTGACCTACGCGGATGTCTTCCGGGAACTGGAAGGGCTGTTGGAACCCCGTGCGGATGATTGAGAAAATCCTCCTCCTGATCATCAGGATATATCAAGTCTGTCTGTCACCCCTATTCCCCCCCAGTTGCCGCTTCACCCCCACGTGCTCGGAATACGCCCGGGAGGCCATCTCCAGGTATGGTCCCTGGAAGGGCTCCTTCATGGGTCTGCGGCGGGTGCTGCGCTGCCACCCCTTCCACCCGGGGGGATACGATCCCGTGGGGTGACATAGTAAACGGAGGTTTCCCATGGACAAAAGAACGATCCTCGCCATCGTCCTATCGATGATGGTCATCATCATATATCAGGTCTTCTTCTTAAAACCGCCCCCGAAACAGCCCCCCCCGCAGGGGAAGGTCCAGGAGGCGGTGAAGGAGGCGACACCGCCTGCGACGGCGGTCCAGACACCGGTCAAGGCCTCCGCCCCGGCCGGGGCCGTGAAGGTCCAGACGCCGGCGGCGGTGCAAACCGTCGCCCCGGAGAGGGAGGTAGTGGTCGAGACCCCCCTGTACCGGGCCGTCTTCACCACCAGGGGCGGGGCCCTCAAATCCCTGGTCCTGAAGCATTACCGCAAGACCCTGGCCGAGAACTCCGACCCCGTGGAGATGGTCGATATCCCGGCGGGGATGCCCCACCCCTTACAGGTGTCCTTCCCCGCCTCCTCCGTGGACGTGCCGCCAGGTCTCCCCTTCGAGACCAAGACGAGGGCCCTCAACCTGGCGGCCGACGCCGACAAGGCCGCCCTCACCTTCACGGGGGTGGTACCCGGGGTCATGGAGATCGAAAAGGTCTTCACCTTCCATCCCTCTCAGTATGTCTTCGAACTGGAGGTGCGTCTCCGCAACCTCTCCGAGACCCCCCTCAACCAGAATCTCAGCCTCAACTGGTTCCACTTCGCCGATCCCAAGGCCGAGACGGACAGCTACGCCAACGAGGGGCCGGTGGTCCACCTGAACAAGGATATGGAGCGTTTCCAGGCGAAAAAGGTGGAGACGGAAAAGGTCCTGGGCCCCGGTGTCCTCTGGGGGGGATATGAAAACAAGTATTTCATCGTCGCCATGATCCCCCAGAACCCCTCCCTGACGACGACCGTCCTCGCTAAAGACCAGGCGAACCTCGTGTCCGTGGGGCTCCGGGGGGCCAAGAGCATCATCCCACCGGCCCAGACGGGGACCTTTTCGTACAGTCTCTTCATCGGCCCCAAGGATTACACCATCCTCAAGGCCCAGGGTCTCAAGCTGGAGGAGGCCATCGACTTCGGCTCGTGGCTCAAGTGGCTCGCCATCCCCCTCCTCGTGGCCCTGAAATTCCTCTATGGCTACGTCCACAACTACGGGCTGGCCATCATCATCCTGACGATCATCATCAAGATCATCTTCTGGCCCCTGGGCAACAAGAGCTATGAATCCATGAAGGAGATGCAGAAGATTCAACCCAAGATCCAGGAGCTCAGGGAGAAATACAAGAACGACCGGCAGCGCCTCTCCCAGGAGACCATGGCCCTCTACCGGGCCCACAAGGTCAACCCCATGGGGGGCTGTCTGCCCATGCTCATTCAGATACCTGTCTTCTTCGGTCTCTACAAGACCCTCCTGTACGCCATCGAACTGCGTCATTCACCGTTCATCTGGTGGATCCGGGACCTTTCCGACAAGGACCCCTACTACATCACCCCCATCGTCATGGGGGGGACCATGTGGCTCCAGCAGAAGATGACCCCCACGGGGGGCGACCCGATGCAGCAGAAGGTGATGCTCTGGATGCCCGTGATCTTCACCTTCCTTTTCCTCAACTTCCCCTCGGGCCTGGTCATCTATTGGCTCTTCAACAATATCATCAGTATCGGCCAGCAATACTACATCAACAAGAGGTACAATTGAGAGGCACAACCCATGAAGGACGACAGGATTGAAGTGGAAGGCAAGACCATCGACGAGGCCATCACCAAGGCCTGCGAGACCTTCGGCGTCCCCCGGGAGAAGCTCCACATCGAAATCCTCGCCGAAGGGACCCCCGGTTTCTTCGGTCTGGGCTCGAAGAAGGCCAGGATCAGGGCGGGCCTCCTCAAGATCGACGTGACGTCCATCATCGACGAAGGGGACGGACTTCCCGCCAGACCCGTCCCTCCCCCGGAAACCGATGGGTCCTTGACGACCCAGGAGGGGGCGGATGCCCTCAGGGCGAAGGAGATCCTCGAGGGGATCCTGGAGAGGATGCAGATCCCCTGCCCCGTGTCGGTGGAGGAAAACGAAGAGATCATCTTCCTGAACATCCAAGGGGACGGGGGAGGCCTCCTGATCGGCAAGAAAGGTCAGAACCTCGACGCCCTCCAGCACATCCTCAACAAGGCGGTGCACCGCGGCGGCAACGGCGGCAAGATGATCGTCGTCGACACGGAGACCTACCGGAAACGCCGGGAGGAGATGCTCGTCAACCTGGCGGCGCGTCTCGGCGAAAAGGTCAAAAAGACCCAAAAGGCCGTGACGGTGGGAAACATGAACGCCCACGAACGGCGCATCATCCACCTGGCCCTGAAGAACGACACCGAAGTCGTCACCAAGAGCCGCGGAGAGGGGGACCTGAGGAAGATCCTCATCATGCCCGCCAAAAGGGAAAAGGCGCGGGAGAGGCGATCACATAACCAAGAGGCCACCGCCAAATAGAGGACCATGGGGGACACCATCGCCGCCATTGCCACACCCCCCGGCCTGGGAGGGATCGCCGTGATCCGGGTCAGCGGCCCGGAGGCGGAGACGATCGCCGGGCGTATCTTCCGGCCCAAGGGGGCGATATCCCGTTTGCGGAGTCACACCCTCCACGCCGGTACCATCGTCTCACCCTCCACGGGTGAGATCGTCGACGAGGTCCTGGCGGTGATCATGCGCAAGCCCCGTTCCTACACCGGGGAAGATGTCCTGGAGATCCACTGCCACGGGGGTTACGTCGTACCCCGGGCGGTCCTCGAGGCGGTCCTCCAAGCCGGCGCCCGGCCGGCCGAGGCGGGGGAATTCACTCGCCGCGCCTTCCTCAACGACCGCATGGACCTGAGCCAGGCGGAGGCCGTGGGGGAGTTGATCACGGCCGCCACATCCGAAGGGGCCCGTCTGGCCCTCTCCCACCTGGGGGGTGCCGTCGGTGCCAGGATCGCCGCCGCGGAGGAGCGACTCATGGACCTCCTGGCCCGTCTGGAGGCCTCCCTGGACTTCGGCGAAGACGAGGGGATCCCGGCCCGGGAGGGCATAGCCGACCGTATCCAGGAGGAGGTCCGCCTCCTCAACGACCTCGCCGACACCTACAGGACGGGACGTCTCTATCGTCAGGGGGCGGGTGTGGTGATCATGGGACGGACCAACGTCGGCAAATCGAGCCTCCTCAACCGCCTCCTCGGGGAGACGAGGGCCATCGTCACCCCCCTGCCCGGCACGACCCGCGACTTCATCGAGGAGGCCGTGGACGTGGTGGGGCTTCCCGTACGCCTCACGGACACGGCGGGCATCCGCCCTACGGACGACATGATCGAGCAGGCGGGTATCGACCTGGTCTGGGAACGGGTGGGGAAGGCCGACGCCGTCATCCTCCTCTTCGACGGCTCGGAACCCATCACCGCCGAGGATCGGGATATCGCCGAGCGCCTCGCCGGGAAAAAGGTCCTTTACGTGATCAACAAATCCGATCTCGCCCCCGCCTTCGCCGAGAAGGATCTCCCCCTTGCCCACGCGGATGCGACGCCCCTGAGGGTCTCCGCCAAGACCGGTGAGGGGATGGAGACCCTGAAGGAGGCCCTCTACCGTCTCCTCACCGCCTCAGAGAAAGGGGAGGGGGAGCATGACGGCTGTGTCCTGACGGTCCTGCGCCACCGTCTTGCCGTGGAAAAGGCCGTCTTTCACCTCTGCCAGGCCTCGGGGGCCGCCGTCGCCGGGGCTTACCCCGAATTGATCGCCGAGGACCTCCGTGACGCCCTGGACGCCCTGGGGGAGATCTCGGGCCGGACGGTCAACGACGCCGTCCTCGACCGCATCTTCGCCCACTTCTGTATAGGCAAATAGACCTTTCGCCGACGGCACTTCTTTACAAAAGAAGAACTCCATGCTACTGAAGGCCTAAAAAAGGGGGTGGTAGCCATGAAAAAGATCTCGACCCTCCTGGGGGTCCTGCTGTTTGTGTCGACCCTCGCCGCTTTCGACGCCGCCGCCCAGGTGAGCTGCGTCGACGCAGAGGGGGAGGCCATCATCGCCAACAACGATCTCCCCTCGGCCCGTCTGGAGGCCGTCGCCAGGGCCAAATGGCACGCCATCGAAAAGACCGTGGGGGTGGATGTCAAGGCGGGGAGCCTCGTATCCAACTTCGCCATCGTCGAGGACGTCATGAAGACCCAGGTGGGGGGATCCGTCAAGAGCTTCACGAAGAGGTACGAAAAACAGAAAGACGGCACCTTGGTGGTGGGCATCAACGCCTGCGTGGAACCCAAAAAGGCCAGGGAGGCCATCGCCTCCGACCTCACCCTCAACAGCGGCATCGCCGTCTTCATCCCCGCCCGTAAACCGGGGAAGGGGGGCGGGGATGATGAGTACGAGGAAACGAACGTCCTTTCCGAGAATCTCATCGCCAAACTGAGGGAACAGAACTATACCGTGGTGGACGTCGTCCCGACCCAGACCGTGGACGCCGCCGCCATCGAGAGGGCCGTCAGGGGGGGCAGCACCGTCGCCCTGCGGGGGATGATGTACCGCTTCCTCTCGAGTGTCGTCATCATCGGCCGGACGGACTACACCATCTCCACCAAGAAGGGCGAGGACATCGGTTACGGCCTCTCCATGCCCTTCAACAACGTCACCGTCCGCCTCACCTACCGCATCGTGGCCCGCAACAACAAGACGGGCAACATGGAGATCCTCCATGCCGGCGCGGAACAGGGCCGCGGCCTGAGACCGAGCGTGGAGGACGCGGCCCACGAGGCCTTGAGAAACGTGGCGGAGAAGGTGACGCCGGTGATCCTAGATAAAGTCGCCGCCTATCTCCAGGGCAACGTGAAGAAGATCAGGGTGAAGGTGGAGGGGGTCACGGACCTCGACACGAACATGGAGGTCAAGGGGATCCTCCAGAACGTCGTTTGGGTGACGGAGGTGGAGGAGAAGGAACTGGGTTCCTTCCTCGTGAGCTACCCGGAAAACACCCTCTACCTGGCCAATTCTCTGCAGCAGCGGGGGGGGTTCACCTTGAAGAACTTCACCCCTTATTCTTTGACCATGGTCTATCAAAAATAAGGAGGTTCTCATAAAAAGGTCTCTTCCCTTGTGCCTGATGGTCCTTTTCCTCATCGCCGGCTGCGCCACGGCCCCGAAGATCGATCTGACCACCTTCGTGCCCGACCGGACGCAGAAGATAAACATACCGCCCATCTGCAAGCCCAAGTACGACGCCCCCCTGCCCCTCGTCGCCGTGGCTAACTTCACCAACAACACCACCTTCGACTTCGCCAGCGTCGTCCAGAGCCAGGTCCAGGGATCCGGTGAAAGGACCGCCGTGGGCGGTGCCGCCGTGGGCGTCGCTCCCGGGGCGGCCGGCGTCGTGTGGGGGGCGAGGGAAAGGAGCCGTTTCCAGACGGACGCCCAGACGATCTCCCGCCAGGTCAACGCCCGCCTCTCGGAGAGCATCGAGGACGGGGTCACGGACGAGATCGTCAACATGGGGGGTGCCAAGGTCTACACCCGCAAGGAGATGGGCAAGATCTTCTCCGAGCAGAAGTTCCAGCAGTCCGGCATGGTGGACGACGCCACCCTGGTCAGCCTCGGGAGGCTCAGGGGCGTCAAGTACATCATCACCGGCTCGGTGAACAACGTGGACCTGAAATGGGTCAGCCATGAGTCGGCCCGCAAGGGCCTCACGAGGGGCGGGAGCGGCAGCTTCGCCCTCGACCTCATTGGGGTGGCCGTGGCCGCCGGTCTGGAAACCCAGGAGGGTTGGAACATCGGGACGGAACTGACCCTGAGGGTCCTGGACGTGGAGAGCGGCGAGGTCTTGTTCTCGAAGCGCATGACGGGGAAACACATCATCGGCAAGACCCCCTACCCCAATTACGACGCCCTCATCGGAGGGATCAAGAAGGCGGCGGGAAACAGTCTCCAGCAGGCCCGCCCCGAGTTGTCCAAGTATTTCCCCATCAAGGGCTACATCACCATGCTGAAACAGAGCCCCGACGGAAAGCAGAAGGCCGCCCGGGTCAGCATGGGGGAAAAGCAGGGGATCAAGGCCGGGAACGTGCTCTATGTCTATAATTTCGAGGAGGTCGAAGATCCCATGTCGGGCAAGAAGGAGTGCGACGTCCAGCGCCTCCCCGTGACCCTCGTCGTGTCGTCGGACCAGTTGCAACCCAACGCCTCCTGGGCCATGGTGGAGGCGCCGAGCCCCGCCCATCTCCAGATGATCAAGGTCGGCCAGCTCGTGGAAAGGAAACCGTTGCCGTAAAAACAAAACGGCGGGAGGCGAACCAACGCCCCCGCCGTTTCTTTATGGTCCCTACGCGCCCGGGGGCAAAGGCCCGGGTGTTTTTTTCAGCTCTCCAGCCCCTCGAGAAAGGCCATGACGTTGCGGCCGAGGACCCGGTGGTTGTAACCGCCCTCAAGGATGCCGAAATACCCCCCCTTGTTCTTCCTCGCCGCCTCCCGGACCATCCGGCCCATCTCCTTGTAGTCCTCCGTGGCCAACAAACCTCCCCAGTCCTCCTGGTGGTTGTCGAAACCCGCCGAGACGCCGATGAGGTCCACCTGCCGCTGTCCGAGGAAAGACTCGACCCCCGCGAGGTAATCCCGCCGGCTGGACGAGGAGGGGTTGTAGATGGAGACGTATTTCTTACCCCCCAGGATGTTCACCGTCCCGTCACCGAAGTGGAGGTCGAAATCGAGGACGAGGGCCGTCTGTATGGCGCCCTCCCTCTTCAGCTTCTCCAGGGCGATGGCCATGTTGTTGAAATAGCAGAAACCCCAGGCGCTGCCCGCCGAGGCGTGATGACCCGGCGGTCGTATGAGACCGAAGCAGGGTTCCGTCAGACCGACGCGGGCGGCCTGCACGGCGCCCCCCGCCGCGAGGGCGGCGATGTCGTAAAGGCCCTCCCGGCGGACCATCTCGATATGGGACTCCGTGTGGACGGCGGCGATGTCCTGCCGGGAGGCGGGAACGGCCTCGATCATCTCCACCTTGTCCCTGATCACCGCGAGGACCGCCTCTACCCTCCCCGTCGCCGCGGCGGGGTCGGAACAGTATGAGACCTCAAACGATTTGGAATAGACGACCTTCATATCCCCACCTCCCAAAACAATGGATTCAAGGCAGAAAACCCCTCGCCCTGAGGAGCTTCACCGTGTTGGCCGACATGGGCAGGAGCAGGCATTCCTCGGGGGATACCCAGCGGGCCTCGAGGGCGTCATCCGCCCCCTTCGCCTCCCCGTCCACGTACTCGGCCTCGAGGTCCACAACGACGAAGTGAAAACGGCTCCGCCCCTCTTCGTCCTTCTCGATGAGGTCGAAGACATAGATCACCTCCCCCGCCTTGACCCTCACGCCCGTTTCCTCGTAGGTCTCCCTTTCGGCGCCCTCGGACAGGGTCTCCCCCAGCCTCAGGGTTCCGCCCGGGACGGCCCACAACCCCCGACGGGGCTCGACACCCCGTTTCACCAACAACACCCTCCCCTCCCGAAGGACGACGGCCCCCACGCCCACCACGGGATGGTCGGGGTACTCCCTCTTCTTCCCCCCCCGACTCATCGGAACCGCAGACGAAAAACGGCGGTCTGCCATGCCTCGCTCCCCCCGTTGTAGGATCTCTCGGTAAAGACGGCCCGCCCTTCGCCGTCGATCATGATCACCGTGGAGGAGCGGGTTCCGTAGACGGGACTGGTGATGAAGATGGGAGAAAGGATCCTCTCCCACTCGCGGCCAACTCCCGTGTTGGGCAGTTCCTCGTCACCCGCCGGTGTCCGATCGGCGAGGATCCTGAAGAGGGCCTCCACCTCGGGCCGCTCCGCCGCGGCAAGGTATGAGGCAAGGGCCTCCCTCCCCCGGGCGACCTTAGGCCAGGGGACGTCGAGGAGGGAGTTGCTCAGGCCGTGGAACCCTTCCGTGAGACGCCCCCCCACACCCCGGTTGGAGTAATGATAGAGATCCTCCACCGTCCCGAAGATGATGCTGAAACCGTTGTACCGTGGCCCTTCCCTCTCCAGGAGCCCCAGGTAGTCCCGGGGGGACTCGATGCCTTCGAGGAAGCGCCGGACCAGCCAGCCCCGGGAAGGGGCCCCCTCCCGGTGGGAGAGAGGATCGCGGTAGTTCGTCAGGGCGGCGATGCGGCCTCCCCTGGTGACGCCGCACCATGTCCCGCCTTCCTTGAGGTCCCGGCCCGCCAAAACATCCGGGTTCTCCTCCCAGAAATCGGCGCAGGCCGCGGGCCGCTCGTAAAACTCGTCGCGGTTGGCCGCCAGGACGAAAGGGTAGCGTGGATGGACGCCGTAGGCGAGAAGGATGAGACACATCTCAATGGAGGCGCTTCCTCAAGGCCTCGACCACGGCCGACATGGTCGCCCCCGCGGGGGCGTGGATGACGATGTCGGCGTTGGCGTCATAGGGTGTCTCGGAGAGGTTGATGATGACCAGCTTCGCCCCCCCGCCCTTGGCGTAGATGGGGATATAGGCCGCGGGATAGACGACGAGGGAAGAACCGATGACGATGAGGAGATCGCACGTGGCGGCGTGCCGATTGGCCTCCCTCAGGGTCTGCTCCGGCAGGGCCTCGCCGAAGAAGATCACGTCCGGTTTCAACAGCCCCCGGCAATGGGGGCAGGAGGGGACCTCATCACTCTCCCGACCCGTCTGTAGGATGCTGCCGAGGGTGAAACGCTCGTAACAGCCGAGGCACTTGATCCACCGCATGTTGCCGTGGAGCTCGTAGACCCGGGACGGGTCGTTCCCCGCCCGCTGGTGGAGGTCGTCCACGTTCTGGGTGATGACGCATTGGAGCTTGCCGATGGATTCGAGCCAAGCCACGGCCCGGTGGGCCTCGTTCGGTTCCGCCTGGTCGAAGAGGCCGCTGTTGAGGAGGAAGCGCCACTGCTTCCGGCGACACTCGGGGTCGTAGAGGAACTTGTCGATGGTGAAGTCGTCGGGATCGAAGCGGGACCAGATCCCCCCGGGGCTCCGGAAATCGGGGATGCCTGACTCGGTGCTGACACCGGCGCCCGTGAATACCACCACCCTGTTGCTCTCGGCGATCAGGGCCGCCACGGCCTCGATCTTGTCGAGGGGCAAAGGCCGGTCGTTCATGACCTCATCCTTCCGTCATCCAAAGTGGAAGGGGGCCGCCCTCCTGGGGGCGGCCCCCCTTTATGTCACTTCTTAACCGTGTAGTCCACCACGGCCTCGACACGGCGGTTCTTCTGCCTGCCCGCCGCCGTCTTGTTGGTGGCGATGGGTTTCGTCATCCCGTAGCCCTTGGAGGTCAAGCGGTTGGCCTCGATGCCGAAGTGCTTGATCAGGTAGGCCCGGACGCTCTCCGCCCGGCGCAGGGAGAGCTGCTGGTTGTACTCCTTCCCGCCGATGTTGTCCGTGTGTCCCTCGATGACGACGTTAAGCTCGGGATGGGCCTTCATGACGTCGGCGAACTTTTTGAGCTCCTTGTGATACTTCGCCTTGACGACGGCCTTGTCAAAGTCGAACTCGACATTGATCCGCGCCCGGCCCTTTTCCATCATCTCCTTGTGGACCGCCGCGGCCGCCGCGGCTTCCTTCTTCTGCTCCTCCGTCTGGAGGACCAAGGTGGTGGCGCAGGCCTGGTCGCTCCGGTCGGATTCCTGACCGCCCTCCGAAACGGCGGTGACATTGTAGCAGTAATTCGTGTCGGCCTTGAGGCCCTTGTCGGCCAGGGCGGGAACCGTGGCCGTGGTCAGGTAAAGACCGTCCCGGTAGACCTTGTAACCCGCGGCCCCTTCGACCTTCTGCCAGGCCACGTCGATCTCCTGGTCGGATACGGCCTTGGCGGTGATGCCCGCCGGGGCGGCCACGGCCTTTCCAAGGGTGGTGGCGCAGGCCTGCTGGCTCTTCTCCGATTCCTCACCGGCGGGGGCCACGGCGGTGACGTTGTAGCAGTAACGGGTCCCGGCGTTGAGACCGCTGTCGGCCAGAGCGGGGGCGGTGGTGGAAGTCAGGTAGGCACCGTCACGATAGACCTGATAACCCGTGGCGCCTGCCGACTCCTTCCAGGCGACATTGATCTGGGCCTCCGAGACGGGCGTCGCCGTAATGCCCGTGGGGGCGTAGATGACGGCCTTCGGTTTCTCCGCCTCGGGGGCTGCCTCCCGCACCGGGGGTTTCTTTTCTCCCCCGAAGAGGAAGCTGAAGCCCAGGTTGTAGGACCAGTTCTTCTTGGAATCGTCGAAGATGAACATGTGGCGGACATCGGCGCGCAGGGCGAACCAGTCCGTCAGGAAGAACTTCAGTCCCCCGCCGTAATCGGCGGCGGTGGCGCTTTTATTGGCCATCCCCTTGGGGTAGTCGATACTCTGGCCCCCGAAACCGGCCGCCAGGAAGGGCACGACCCGCCACTGGGGGAAGAGGTGGAGGATCCCCTCGAGGCGGTAGTTACCCACGCTGCTCGTGTCGTCGACATTTATGGCCCGGTCGTATTTCGTCCGGATGAAATCCCCCGAGGCCTCGAGGCCGAAGTACCGTGTGAAGTCGTAACCCAGCCGCAGGCCGTAGGCGGGGGCGCTGTTGAGATGCTGATCCCCGTCGAAGACATGTCCCCCGACGTAGGGGGTGACGGAAAAGGTCCCGGATCGGACCTGGGCGTACCCCGCCACGGTGGTGAAAACGAGGGATACCGCTACCAAAACCGCCATCAATAATACCCTCTTCATAACCCCACTCCTTTCCTTGAGGATTTAATTTGTAGTTTATAGGAGAGTCCCCCGAGAAAATCAACCCCTAAACACCCCCGTTGACAATTCGATCCTTTCCTGCTGAGGTGGCACCATGGTTTCAGACGAGGCGATGATGACCCTGGCCCTTCGAGAGGCGGCCCGGGGTCTCGAGAGGGGTGAGGTGCCCGTGGGGGCCGTCCTGGTCAAAGACGGGAGGATCCTGGCGCGGGCCCACAACGCCTGCCTGACCATGAACGACCCCACGGCCCACGCCGAGGTTCTGGCCCTCCGGGAGGGCGGCCGGATCCTGGGCAACTACCGCCTCATGGACACGACCCTGTACGTGACCCTCGAGCCCTGCATCATGTGTACAGGTGCCCTCGTCCACGCCCGGGTCTCCCGCCTCGTTTACGGCGCCGCCGATCCCAAGGGGGGTGCCGTGGCATCCCTTCACCGCCTCCTGGCGGATGAGCGCCTCAACCATCGCGTCCTGGTCACGGCGGGTATCCTGGAGGGACCGTGCGGAGAAATTTTGAGTGGATTTTTCCGAAAAAAGAGGCTATCATCACCACTCCGTTCGGATCCAGAAGACGAACGAAGCGGAGAGATACCGAAGTGGTCGTAACGGGATCGACTCGAAATCGATTTGGGGGCCAAAAGCTCTCACGGGGGTTCGAATCCCCCTCTCTCCGCCATTTTGGAAAATCCCGGAGAGATGCCTGAGAGGCCGAAAGGGCACGACTGGAAATCGTGTGTATGCCCTAAAAGGTGTACCGCGGGTTCGAATCCCGCTCTCTCCGCCATGAGAAAATAGGGGGGCCGAAGGAATCCGGCCCCTTCACGGCTCGATAGCCGGGTCCCGTGCAACGAAGGATTGTGAACCCCGTCAGGTCCGGAAGGAAGCAGCGGTAGCAATAACCGACGTGTGCTGCGGGGTAGCCTGGCTATTCTTATATGACCTATGTCCGATTATCTCGTCATCGCCCGTAAATGGCGGCCCCAGACCTTCGAGGAGGTCGTCGGTCAGGAAGCGGTGGTAAGGACCCTCATGAACGCCATCGCCCTGGGGAGGGTGGCCCACGCCTTCCTCTTCAGCGGCCCCCGGGGCGTCGGCAAGACCTCCGTGGCCCGCATCCTCTCCAAGGCCCTGAACTGCGCCGCCGGTCCCACCCCGTCACCCTGCGGGGTCTGCGTCAATTGCCGGGAGATCACCGACGGCACCTCCCTCGACGTCCGGGAGATCGACGGGGCGTCGAACCGGGGCATCGACGAGATCCGGGAACTGAGGGAGAACGTGAGATTCGTCCCCGCCTCGTGCCGCTACAAGATCTATATCGTCGACGAGGTCCACATGCTGACCCGGGAGGCCTTCAACGCCCTCCTCAAGACCCTCGAGGAGCCGCCTCCCCACGTCATCTTCATCTTTGCCACTACGGAGACCCAGAAGATCCCCGCCACCATTCTTTCCCGCTGCCAGAACTACGATTTCCAGAGGATCCCGCCGCGCCTGATCCGGGACAACCTCATGAGGATCGCCGCGGCGGAGGGGATCAGGATCAGCGACAAGGCCCTTCTCTGGATCGCCGAGGCCGGCGACGGCAGCATGAGGGACGCCCAGAGCGTCTTCGACCAGGTCATTTCCTACGCCGGCGAGGAGATCGCCGACGAGCAGGTGGAGGAACTCCTGGGGAGACGTGACCTCCGTTTCGTCAACCGCATCGCCGAGGGGATCCTCGCCCGGGATGCCGCCGCCTGCCTCAAGGCCGTGGATGAGGCCTACTTCGCCGGCATGGACATGACGGTCCTCCACACCCTTCTCCTGAACCATTTCCGCAACCTCCTCGTCATCAAGGTCGTGGACGGGGCGGAAGGGGTCCTGAACCTGGGCCGGGAAGAGACCGAACAGTTGAAGGCCCAGGCCGCCAAGGCCGACCGGGATCATCTCCAGCGCCTCGTGGACATCCTCCTCGAGGCGGAGCAGGCGGTGAAGAGGAGCCTCCAACCCCGGATAAACGTGGAGTTGACCCTCATCGAGATGGCCACCCTCCCCCCCCTCATCCCCCTCGACGACGTGATGAGACGCATGGAGGAACTGGAGCGGCGTCTGAGACAAGGGGGAGACGGGGAGGTGAAGCGGGCGGAGAGGAGACACGTCGCCGAGACCCCGCCGTCCGTCCCTTCCACCCCTTCTCCGCCCCCTCAGCCTCCCGATGCGGGAGAGACCGAACCGTCCGCGGGCCCGGTGGTTTCATGGGAGGCCTTCAGGGCCCTTGTCGTCAAGGCCGATCCCGTCCTCGGTGCCAAGTTGGAGGGGGGGCGGTTTCTGGAGGAAGGCGAGGGGGAACCGGCCCTTGCCTTCCCCAAGGGCCACCTCTTCCTCGAGGATATAGAGAGAAGCGCCGAGACCCTCCGGGGACTGGCGGCGAGGTTCTTCAACCGTGAAGGTTTCGCCCTGCGGATCGTCCGCCTCGAGGAAAACGGGACGGAGAAGAAGGGGGTGGAAGGTTCGGGAGGGGGAAGCAACTTCGTCGAGGAACGGCGTGAGGCCCTTAATTCACCGGCCGTCCAAAAGGTCCTGGACATCTTCGCCTCCGCCCGGGTAAGGGAGGTCAGGCCCATAAATTCGCGCAAGGAGGTAACGTCTTGACCAACTTCGGCAACATCATGAAACAGGCGAAGAAGCTCCAAGAGAGGATGGCGAGGCTCCAAGAGGAGCTGGCGACGAAGACCGTCGAGGCCTCGGCGGGCGGGGGTATGGTCTCGGTAACCGTCAACGGCAAATTCGAGGTGGTCTCCCTCAGGATCGAGAGGGACGTGGTCAACGCCGACGACGTGGAGATGCTCCAGGATCTCGTCATGGCCGCCGTCAATGAGGGTATCCGCAAGGCCCAGGAAATGGCCCAGACGGAGATGGCCAAGATCACGGGCGGCCTCGCCATCCCCGGCCTTTCCTGAGGGGGGTCCGTGTCTCGTTACGCTCCTCCCCTGGCCCGCCTCATCAAGGAACTGGCCCGTTTCCCCGGCATCGGCGAGAAGACGGCGGCCCGCCTGGCGAACTTCATCCTCCACGAGTCCGCGGAGGACGCCCGGCGCCTTGCCGAGAGCATCCTGGAGGTGAAGGAGAAGATCCGCCTCTGCCGCGTCTGCTTCAATCTGAGCGAGGGGGACGTCTGCCCCGTCTGTTCCGATCCCGACCGGGACGGGACGGTGATCTGCGTCGTCGAGGACCCCGACGCCCTCATCGCCCTCGAGGAATCGGGGACCTACCGGGGTCTCTACCACGTCCTCCACGGTGTCCTCTCCCCCCTCGACGGCGTCGGGCCGGAGAAGATCCGGGTCCGGGAGCTCATCGAGCGGGTCCGCGGCGGCGCCGTGAAGGAGGTCATCCTGGCCACCAACCCCTCCGTCCAGGGCGAGGCCACGGCGGTCTTCCTCATGAGGTCCCTCGCCGAAAAGACGGTGCGGGTCTCCCGGATCGCCACGGGTGTCCCCGTGGGGGGTGATCTGAAATACGCCGACCGGATGACCCTCGCCAAGGCCCTCGAAGGCCGCCGGGTCATGTAGAAACCATGGCCGCCCGGGAGATTCGCTCCGAGGAGATTACCGCCGCCGTGAAACGCCTCTTTCTCGAGGCCAACACCTCCCTCGGCGACGATGTGCGCCGGGCCGTCGAGGCCGCCCTTCCCCTGGAGACCTCCCCCCTGGGCCGTCACGCCCTGGAGATGATCCTGGAAAACGACGACGTCGCCAAAGGGTGTTTCCTTCCCCTCTGTCAGGACACGGGGCTGGCCATCGTCTTCGCCGAGGTGGGCCAGGACGTCCGCCTCGTAGGCGCCCCCTTTCGTGACGCCGTGGAGGAAGGGGTCAGACAGGCCTATCGGGACGGCCATTTCCGCCCCTCCGTGTGCCATCCCCTGACGCGGGAGAACACGAAGGACAACACCCCGGCCGTCGTCCACGTGGAGATCGTCCCGGGCGACCGGGTTCGTCTCGCCGCCATGGCGAAGGGAGGGGGCAGCGAGAACGCCGGTTCCGTGACCATGATGCTCCCCACGGCGGGACTCAAGGGCGTGAAGGATCACGTGGTGGACGTCGTGAGGAGGGCCGGCCCCAACCCCTGCCCCCCCGTGACGGTCGGCGTCGGTATCGGCGGGGCCGTGGAGGAGGCGGCCCTGATGGCGAAGAAGGCCCTCCTGCGCCCCGTCGGTTCCGTCAACCCCGACCCTTCCCTGGCCGCCCTCGAAGGGGAGCTCCTGGCGGAGATCAACGCCCTCGGCATCGGTCCCCAGGGATTCGGCGGCCGAACCACGTGCCTGGCCGTCTTTTTGGCCGTCAAACCATGTCACATCGCCTCCCTCCCCGTGGCGGTCTGTATCCAATGCCATGCCGCCCGGCACCGAGAGGTCGTCCTGTGAGGCCAGTCATCGAGATCGCCACTCCCCTCACCGCCGCCGCGTGCCGCTCCCTCAGGGCCGGTGACAGGGTGAGCCTCTCGGGCGACGTCATCACCGCCCGCGACACGGCCCACCGCCTTCTGTGCGAGGCCCTCGCCCGGGGGGAGGGCCTCCCCTTCCCCGCCGAGGGGGCGGTGATCTTCTACGCCGGCCCCTGCCCCGCCCCGCCGGGGTTCATCATCGGGGCCGTGGGCCCGACGACGAGCTATCGCATGGACCCCTTCACCGTACCACTCCTGAAGGCGGGCGTCCGGGGCATGATCGGCAAGGGGAAGAGGTCGGCGGCGGTGCGGGAGGCCATCAAGGAGCACTCCGCCGTCTATCTCGCCGCCTTAGGCGGGATCGCCGCCCTCCTGTCCCGTTGCGTGACTCAAAACGAGATCCTCGCCTATCCCGACCTCGGACCCGAGGCGGTCAGGCGGCTGACGGTGCGAAACCTGCCCCTCGTCGTCGTCAACGACCCCTGGGGCAACGACCTCTATGAACAGGTGCTTTCGAGATGATCAAGCCTCGGTCGACCATCGCGAAACTGAAAGAGGGCAAACAGGTCATCATCGCCGCCCTGGGCGATTCCCTCACCCAGGGCTGGATGGTGAGGATGGGTTACATCGACTATCTCAAGGAGATGCTGCGGGAGCAATACCCCCAGGCCCACCTCACCATCGTCAGGAGGGGCATCCCCGGAGACACGGCGGACAACGGTCTCTACCGCCTCCGCCGGGACGTCCTGAATCACAACCCCGACTGCGTCTTCGTCCAGTACGCCATCAACGACGCCTACCTGGGCTTTACGCCCAAACAGTTTCGGGACTACATCGAGGAGATCATCGAGGAGATCCAGGCGGATTCGGAGGCGGACATCGTCCTCATCACCTCGAGCTACCTGGAGGACGCCAGGGAGTATGCCTACATCCTCAAGTACTACGACCAGCTCGTTGAGTTGGCGGAGAAACACCGCCTCCCCATCGCCCGGACCGATCTGTACTGGAAGGCGGCCGTGGAGGGGGGTGTCGACTTCGGCACCCTCGTCCAGTACGATCTCGTCCACCCCACGGCCCTGGGTTACCGCTACATGGCCCAGGCCGTCATGGACCTATTCCGCGAGGACGACAAGGGCGTCCACGGCGGCGATCTTCCCGTCCGGTCTGATCTTTAGGGGATTGATATCGATCTCGGCGATCTCGGGGAAGCGGATCCCTACCTCCCCCAGGGCCGTCAGGATCCCGCAGAGGGTCTCCCGGTCCACCGCCGCCTCGCCGCGGAAGGGTTCGAGGACGGCCCTTCCCCGGATGTCTTCCATCATGGCCGACGCCTCCTCCCTCGTGAGGGGGGCGACGCGGAAGGTATTGTCCCGGAGGATCTCCGTCAGGATACCGCCCAGGCCGAACATGACGCAGGGCCCGAAATGGGGGTCCCGCAGGAGACCGCAGACGAGTTCCCTGAGGCCTTTAACCATCTCCTGGACGAGGAGGGCCTCGCAGCCATCGATCTTCAGGATCCGTCCCGCCTCCGCCCTCACGGCGGCGGCGTCGGCGAGGTGCAAGGAGACGGCCCCCAGCTCCGTCTTGTGGGTCAGCCTCTCCCCCAGACCCTTGAGGACCACGGGGTAACCGAGGCCCCGGGCGGCCTCCACGGCCTCTTCCCCGTCCCTCGCCACGACCTCGCGGCACACGGGGATGCCGAAGGCGCCCAGAAAGGCCTTGGCATCATATTCGCTCAGGACCCGTCTTCCCCTGTCCCTTGCCTCCTTCAAGATCCTCGCCGCTTCTTCATGACCCGCCATGATCGTTACCTCCGTCTAAAGCCCGCCCTCTCCTATCGGTCAGGCCGGGACGTTGTCAACGTTTTTGTGGCCCTCCACCTATTTATCGTTGACAGCTCTACTCATTTTTAGTACGGGGGAACATCTTTTTTCACCGGGGAGATACATCAACATGATCGAGATTCGTTGGCACGGAAGGGGCGGCCAGGGCGCCGTCACATCGGTGGAACTCCTGGCCCTGGCGGCGATCGAAGAGGGGAAGTACGCCCAGGGCTTCCCGGCCTTCGGCCCGGAGCGCCGGGGCGCGCCCGTCATGGCGTACAACCGGGTTTCCGACAAGCCGATCAAGATCAGGTCGGGCATCTACCACCCCGACGTGGTCGTGGTCTTGGATCCGAGCCTCGTGGGCTTGGTCAACGTAACGGACGGCCTCAAAGAAAACGGCCTCCTGATCGTCAACACCTCCAAGCCCCCGGCGACCCTCAGGGAACAGCTCAAGTATAAGGGCAGGATGGCGGTCGTGGACGCCACCGCCATCGCCAGGGAGGAACTGGGGGTGCCCATCGCCAACACCACCATGCTGGGGGCGGTCCTGAAGGCCACGGGAGTCCTGAAGATGGAGTCCCTCGAAGGCCCCATCGAGGAACGGTTCGGCAAGATCGCGGACAAGAACAAGCGGGCCATGAAAAGGGCCTATGAAGGCGTCAAGATGGTCAAGTAACAACACCAAATGTCGAGGTGATCAATGAAACAGAAGAAATGGCCGGAAGCCTGGCACGAAGTGAACCCCGGGTGCATGGTCTTTGAGCCGGGGAACGCCCGGGTTTACAAGACGGGGAGTTGGCGGGCCCAGCGCCCCGTATGGGACGACAGGAAATGTATTAAATGTGGCATCTGCTACATCTTCTGCCCCGAGGGCTGCATCTCCGAACAGGAGGACGGCTTCTTCCGGGCGGACTTGGATTACTGCAAGGGCTGCGGCATCTGCGCCCACGAGTGCTGGCCGCAGGCCATCGCCATGGTCGAGGAGGAGGTGTGAAATGGGTAAACGAACGGGAATGGAAGTAGCGATCGCCGCCGCCGAGGCCGTCGCCCTTTGCAGAATCGACGTGGCCGCCGTCTATCCCATCACCCCCCAGTCCCACATGGCGGAGCACCTCGCCGACATCATCCATGACGGTCGCATCGACGCCGAGTTCATAACCGTCGAGTCGGAACACTCCTCCATCAGCGCCTGTGCCGGGGCCTCCGCCACGGGGGCCAGGGTCTACACCGCCACGAGTTCCCAGGGACTCATGCTCATGCACGAGATCCTGCCCATCGTGTCGGCCATGCGCCTGCCCGTCGTCATGGGCAACGCCAACCGCGCCGTCTCGGGCCCCCTCAACATCTGGAACGACCACACGGACATCATGCCCCAACGGGACAACGGCTGGATCGTCATGCACGCCGAAAACGGCCAGGAGGTCATCGACATGACCATCCAGTCCTTCAAGATCGCCGAGCACCCCGACGTGATGCTCCCCGTGGTCCTCAACATCGACGGGTTCCAGCTGACCCACATGATCGAGCCCCTCGAGTTTCCGACCCAGGAAGAGGTGGACCGTTTCCTTCCCCCCCGGGTCCCCTTCGCGACCCTCCACCCCGACCGGCCGATCTCCATGGGCTGCTTCAACATGCCCGACATCTTCATGGAGACCATGAAGGCCAAGGACCAGGCCCTCATCAATTCCAAGAAGACCATCGTCAAGATCTGGAACGAGTGGGGAAAGATGTTCGGCCGGTCCTACAAGCCCATCGAGACCTACAAGGCCCGCGGCGCCGAGACCCTGATCCTCACCATGGGTTCCATGGGCGAGACGGCCTCCGTGGCCGTGGACGAGATGAAGGCCAAGGGACGTTCCGTGGGCCTCGTGAAGATGAGGCTGTGGAGGCCCTTCCCCCTCGACGAGCTGAGGGCGGCCATCAAGGGCTGCAAGACCCTAATCGTCATGGACCGGGCCGTCTCCTTCGGCGGCGCCGGGGGGCCCCTGGGGACGGAGATCAAGTCCCTCCTCTACCACGACGATCCCCGGCCGCGGATCGTGAACATGATCATGGGTCTGGGCGGCCGGGACGTGCAGGTCGAGGACTTCATCGCCATGGTGGACCGGGCGGAGAGAAAGGAAGACGACGGATACGAATACTACGGGGTGAGGGAATGATGAACACGATTACGAACTTCGAGATATACGCGCCGAAGCTGGTAGAGAAGAGGGAGTTTTTCAGCGCCGGTCACCGGGCGTGCCAGGGATGCGCCGAGGCGTTGGCCCTGCGGCTCATCCTCAAGGCCCTCGGGGAGGACATCATCGTGGCCAACGCCACGGGCTGCATGGAGATCATCTCCTCCGCCTATCCCCATACGGCCTGGGAGGTGCCTTACATCCACGTGGCCTTCGAGAACGCCGCCGCCGTCGCCTCGGGCGTGGAGGCGGGTCTGAAGGCCCTGCGCCGCAAGGGGAGGATCCCCGACCGCTACGTGAAGGTCGTGGCCGTCGCCGGTGACGGCGGGACGGCCGACATCGGCCTCCAGGCCCTCTCGGGCGCCATGGAGAGGGGCCACGACATGATCTTTTTCTGTCTCGACAACGAGGCCTACATGAACACGGGCATCCAGAGGTCGAGCGCGACGCCCTTCATGGCCGCCACCACCACCTCACCCGCCGGCAAGGCCATCAAGGGCCAGCGGACGGGAAAGAAGAACGTGGCGGAGATCATGGTGGCCCATGGGATACCCTACGTCGCCACGGCCAGCCCGAGCTATCCCCTGGACCTCATGCAGAAGGTCAAGAAGGCCAGGGCGATCCAGGGCCCCTCTTACATCCACGTCCTGTCCGTCTGCCCCACGGGCTGGCGCGCCGCCTCCCACGAAGCCGTCAAGCTCGGCCGCCTGGCCGTGGAGACGGGTTTCTTCCCCCTCTACGAGGTCGAAAACGGCAAGTACCGCCTCACGGTGGAACTGCCCGCCAAGAGGAGGCCCATCGGGGACTATCTGAAGCTCCAGGGCCGCTTCCGCCACCTGGACCCGGCGGACGTGGAGAAGGTCCAGGCCCTCGTGGACAAGGAATTCCGCAAGCTGATGCACAAAGTGGAAACCTCCGTGCCGTGGTCGTGAGCAGAGGAACCTTTTTAACCATGAAGACAAGGTGGTAAAAAGCATGAATAGAGTGGCATTTAGCAGCTGGAACGGCAAGATAGTGGACAACAGGAAGGGAGGGGGCGCCAAGGCCAAGGAGGTCAAACCCCTCAACCTCGACGGGATCGCCTACCGGGCCCTCATGGGCTGGAACGGCGTCATCCTGGCGGATCCGAAGGCCGATGTCCCGGCCCTGGCGGTCGCCTACCTGAAGGAGGCGCGGAAACTCTCCTGCGGCGAGTGCGCCGTGTGCATGATCGGCATCGACCGAGTCCTGGCCATCCTGGAGGGACCGGAAGGCGGCAAGATCACGCCCGCCGACCTCGACGAGATAGAGGCCATCGCCAAGAACGTGGCCCTGACGGCGAAGTGCAACTTCGGCCGCGGCGCCGCCATGACCCCCGTGGCGGACGCGGTGCGTCACTTCCGCAAGGAGTTCCTCGCCGCGGGCAAGAGGGCCCCGGCAGGGGGCAAAACTTACGGCTCCGCCGTCACGGCGCCCTGCATGGAGGCCTGCCCCGCCCACCTCGACGTCCCCGGCTATATCGAACTGATCAAGAACAACCGTTTCCGTGACTCCCTGGATCTCATCCGCCGGGGATGCATCCTCCCCGGTGTCATCGGCCGGGCCTGCACCCACCCCTGCGAGGCCGCCTGCGTCCGCAACGATATCGACGCCCCCGTGGCCATCCGCCTCTTGAAGAGGGCGGCGGCCGACCGGGACCTCGCCGAGGGGGCGGGGGCCCTCCCGGGTCCCAAGGAGGAGAAGAAGGAGAGGATCGCCGTCATCGGCGCCGGTCCCGCCGGCCTGTCGGCGGCCTATAACCTCCGCCGCCTGGGTTACGAGGTCACGGTGTTCGAGGCCCTCCCCAAGGCGGGGGGCATGGCGGCCGTCGGCATCCCCGACTACCGCCTCCCCAAGGACATCCTCAACCACGAAATCGACCTCATCAAGAGGACGGGGGTGAACATCAAGCTCAACACCCCGGTTGACAAGCTCGACTGGTCCGCCTTCGCCGAGGCGGGTTTCGCCGCCGTATTCCTCGCCGTGGGGGCCCACGTGGGCACCAAGATCGGCTGCAAGGGCGAGGACGTGGAGGACGGAGGCGTGGTCCAGGGGGCGGAGTTCCTCCGCCATGTCAACCTGGGCCGCAAGATCGAACCCAAGAAGAAGGTGGTCATCATCGGCGGCGGCAACGTGGCCCTTGACTGCGCCAGGAGCTGCCTCCGTCTCGGGTTCGAGGAGGTGGAGATCGTCTATCGCCGCTCCCGGGCCGAGATGCCGGGCAGTCGCGAGGAGATCGAGGAGGCCCTCCACGAGGGCGTCAAGATCACTTACCTGGCGGCCCCCGTGGGGATCGTGAGGAAAGGCGGCAAGGTGACGGCCGTCGAATGCGTGAAGATGAAGCTCGGCGAGCCCGACGAGAGCGGCCGGCGGCGGCCCATACCGATCGAGGGTTCGGAGTTCACCGTCAAGACCGACATGGTCATCGCCGCCACGGGCCAGAAGCCTGACCTCTCCCTCCTGAGCGGCAAGGACAAGGGCTCCGTCGCCACCCCCTGGGGGACGATCAAGGCCGACGCCGTCAGTTGCTCCACCCAGGTACCCCGCATCTTCGCCGGCGGTGACTGCGTGAGCGGCCCGGCGACCCTCATCGAGGCCCTGGAGATGGGCAACAGGGCCGCCCGGAGCATCGACGCCTATCTCAGGGGGACGACCTTCCCGAAGGATCTCTCCTTCGAGGGGATCGACCTGAAGGAACAGAGGGACAAGGGCTTCGTCCAGAAGACCCCGGCTCAGACGCCCCCCATGCTCCCCGTGGCGGATCGTCTGAAGGATTTCGCCGAGGTCGAGGGTGGTTTCAACGCCGACGAGGCCGTCAAGGAGGCGGGTCGCTGCCTGAGGTGCTACCGTCTCATGGTGTGGGAATAGGAGGAGGAAAGATAGAGATGATAACGATCAAGATCGACGGGCGTTCGGTGGAGGCCAAAGAGGGCACGACGGTCCTCGAGAACGCCAGGGCTCTGAAGATAGACATCCCGACGCTTTGTTACCACAAGGATCTGAGCCCCTTCGGGGCCTGCCGTCTCTGCACAGTGGAGGTCAAGGCGAACGGCAAATGGGGCCTCGCCGCCTCCTGCCAGACGGTGGTGTCCGAGGGCATGGAGATCAGGACCGATTCGGAAGCGGTCCGGGAAAGCCGCCGACAGGCCGCCGCCCTCCTCTACTACCGGTACCCCCGGACGGAGGCCGTCCGCGAGGCGGCCCGCCGGTGCGGCGTCCCCGTCGCCGAGGCGGAGACGGACGGTAAGGACTGCATCCTCTGCGGCCTGTGCGTGAGGACCTGTCGTGAGGTCGTGGGGGTCAGCGCCCTGAGGTTCATCGACCGCGGCCTCGGCCGGGACGTGGAGGAACCGAGAATCGAGTTCCTCCCCGACGCCTGCATCGGCTGCGGATCCTGCGCCTTCGTGTGCCCCACGGGTTACGTCGGGATGGAGTCCCTGGACGGCAAGCGGGTGATCTGGAACAAGGTGTTCAAGATGGCCGCCTGCAATGTCTGCGGGCGCTACTTCGCCCCCGTGGAGCAGTTGGAGCGCATCAGCGCCATGACGGGCGTACCCGTCAGCGCCCTGATGACCTGTGTCAGCTGCCGCTGAGGCCCAAAAAAGGATTTGACAACAAGACCGCTTTGCATTAAATGGTGGTCTTGCTTTTGCAAGCCCCTCGTTCCTCAGTAGCTCAGTCGGTAGAGCAGCTGGCTGTTAACCAGCGGGTCCGTGGTTCGAGTCCGCGCTGAGGAGCCAGAATAAACAAAAGGCAGAACTTCTTTTGTGAGTGGTTCTGCCTTTTTTGTTTCCAAGGGGATAGTGTAGTCAATGACCACATGGGGCGGGTTCACCTCGACGCGCTTCACGACTGCAAGATTAGGGCATCGACGCCTTCTCGCCTTGAAGTCGGCCGATCCGGCGGCCTTGGTCTGGAAAAAGAACCCCCCGGGGGTGACCGCCGGGGGGTGGGGGAGATTCTCCGGGCCTGTACGGACCGTCAGACTTCCTTCCTCTTGGACCAGGCCTCCTGGTAGAGACGGCCGATGGAGAGGAAGAGGGCCAGGAAGAACAGGCCGAACATGAAGTTGGGGGCCGTGCCGAAGTACTCGTCGATCTTGAAACCGATGTAGAGGAA
>JAKPCH010000057.1 GCA_029553375.1 Deltaproteobacteria bacterium
GGCGGCGTCCTGGGCGGGAACATGGAGATTCGCGCCGCGGGGGTGCTCAGCGGTACCGGCAAAGTGGGAACGATCTTCGCCAACAAAGGCTCCGTGGAACCCGGCAATTCCATCGGCACCCTGACGGTTGCCGGCAACTACACACAGAACGCGGAAGGAACCCTCGCCATCGACGTGGCCTCGGCAACGAGCAACGATATTCTGGCCGTCACCGGCGTGGCGGACCTCAACGGCCTCTTGAAAACCGTCTGGCAGGGAAGCGGCGTTCCCAAGCCCAATACCCGCTTTGCCAGCTTCTTGACCGCCGCGAAGGTGATCGGCAGGTTTTCCTCCCTCTCCACCTATATCAATCCCACCCTGAAATTCACCCCCCAATACACCCCCGACGAAAAAGAGGTTTATCTCCTTACGGAACGCGATTATACCAATTCCTCCCTCCGTTCTTCTTTGAACGCCAATCAGCGGGCGGTGAGCGATATGCTCGCCCCCCTGGCCAACAGCGCCACCGGCGACCTGGATGAGGTGTTAAGCAAGATCGACGCCCTGACCCAAAACGCCCAAGTGGCGGCCGCCTTCGAGGCCCTGACCCCCATCGGCGCCTCGGCCCACACGGCCATGGCCAGCCGTTCCGCCGTCTTCCAGGCGGGTAACGTCGCGGGTCGCCTGGAAGACCTGCGGGCAGGTGTCCAGGGTGTGAGCCTGGCGGGTCTCGAGATCTTCGACGGCGATCAATTCCGACGCCACGAGCGCCGACCCATCGTCCTGGCGGCCAACGGCGACGACCTGCGCGGTTTCATCACGCCGGACCACGACCCCCGTTGGGGCGTCTTCGCCCGGGGCAGCCTCATCCTCGGCGACCAGAAGGACACGCCGGACCAGAAGGGTTACGATTACAAGAACGCCGGTCTCACGGCCGGGGTGGATTACCGCTTCGCCCCGAGGGCCGTCGGAGGCGTCCTGTTCGGTTACAACTACGCGAAATCCCGAGTGAACGACGCCGGGAGCACCGTGAGGATGGACGGGTACACCTTCGGCCTCTACGGGACCCTCTACGGCGACGCCCTTTACGGCGACGCCCAGGTGAGCTACGGTCTCAACCGCTACGACAACAGCCGCCGCATCGTCTTCCCCGGCCTGGACCGGACGGCCACGGCGCGCCCCGGGGGCGATCAGCTCTCCGTCTACGGCGGGGGCGGTTACGACTTCAAGTTCGGCCGGTGGACCCTGGGGCCCACGGTCTCCCTTCAGTACATCCGTCTCCAGGTGGAGGACTACACGGAGGAGGGGGCAGGGTCCCTGAACCTCCATGTCGATCGGCGGTCCCTCGATTCCCTCCTCGGCAGTGTCGGGGGACGCCTCTCGTGGAGTTGGGAGGGGAAGGACGTCAAGGCCTACCCCCGCCTCTGGGCGGCCTGGCGCCACGAGTTCGCCGACCTGGACCGGACGACCGTCGCCTCCCTCGCCCAGACGGGTTCCGCCTTCTCCATCGTCGCCCCCGCCCTCGAGAGCGACTACCTCGCCGCCGGTGCGGGTCTCTCCCTCCAGTTAAGGGACGCGACGACGGTCTTTTTCAGCTACGACGTCCAGGTGGGCCGCCACGATTTCTGGTCCCACGGCGTCAACCTCGGCCTCCGCTTCACATTTTGACCCCCCCTTCCCTCCGGGGTCAGGTCTTGAAAATTAGCGTTTTTCAATTTTTGGGGCCAGGTCTCGGCGGGGCGGTTTACCCGCGGTTTGTTCACGGCGGCCGGGCGCCGATCCGGGGGCGGAAACGACGCCGATGTCTCCCATAAGGTGGGAGGGCCCCGCCGAGGGACCGGCGGGGGGAGGTTTGTTAAGTCACCCCGACCTCCCGGAGGGACTCCAGGTAGCGCCGCGTGAGTTTCCGGTACTCCTCGATCCCCATGACGGCATAGGCCCTCAGCTCCGGGGAGACGTCCTTCACGATGCGGGCGGGGTTGCCGGCGGCGAGCTTCCCCGCGGGGATGACCATGCCGGGGGGCACGACGGCCCCAGCGGCCACGACCACCCCCTCCTCGCAGCGCGCCTTCTGGAGGACCACGGCACCCATGCCGATGACACAGCCGTCACCCACCTCCACGTCGTGGAGGATCGCGCCGTGGGCGACGATGACGTTGTTGCCGATCTTCACCCCGTCCCCGGGGGTGACGTGGAGGACGGCGTTGTCCTGGATGCTCGTGTTGTCGCCGATGATGATGGGGGCGAAGTCGGCGCGGACCACCGCCCCCGCCGCCAGGTGGCAGTCCCTCCCGATCTCGGCCTCGCCGATGACCACGGCCAGGGGATGGATAAAGGTACCGGCCCCGATGCGGGGGGCCTTCCCCTCAAACATGTAGACAGGCATCGCCCCACCTCCGTGAGAACTCGTCCGCCCCGCGGCCGTCGGGAGCGGCGCTGCCAACCATGCTCCCCCTCCGTCTCCGTGTCAAGCCCTTCTTTGGGGCTGGGATCTTAACCGCCCGGCGGGTCGGTCAAGGGCCGCGACCCTCTGAGCAGGGGGTCTCAGCCCGGCGGGGAGTCGCGGAAGTTCTGAGTTCCCCCATCCGGACATGTAAGGTATAATGCCGTTCGATTTCGGAGGTTGTTATGGTCAAAAGAGCGATTTCACTCATATTGTTTTTCTCCTTGATCTTTCTGCCCCGGGTGGCGCCCGTATCTTGCGCCGCGGATACCGTCGTCGTCACCGGGGAGGGTGAATACACGATGGGGGCGGGCGAGACCATGGAGGTCGCCGAGGAGAGGGCGAGAAAGGCGGCGATGCGAGCGGCGGCGGAAAAGGCCGGGGTCTTCGTGAAGAGTTACACCCAGGTGAAAAATCTAGCCGTCGAGGCCGATATCATCGAGACCGTCGCCGAGCACGCCATGAAGGTGCGGGTCCTGGAAAAGAAAAAGACCCCCCTGGGCGACCTGGAGGCCATCAAGTTTTACGTCAAGATCGAGGCGACCCTCACGGCGGAAGAGATCGAGGCCAACCTGGACAAGATCAGGAAAGACCAGGGCATAGCCGACGCCTACCGCCGCCTCAAGGCCGACTATGAGAAAAAGGATAAAGAAATCGAGAGACTCAAGCGGCAGCTCGAGACGGCTGTGGGGGGCGACCGGCAGAGGATCGCGAGACTGATCTCGGAAGAGGAAAAAAGATACAAGGCCAACCTCTGGCTGGAGCGGGCCGAGGCCCTCGGCCCCTTTCCCGGCGATGAGGCCCTGAAGGCCTATCGGAAGGCCCTGGAGTTCGATCCCGACCTGGCCGAGGCCTACGTGGGGATGGCGCGGCTGTTGAAGTTCCAGCACATGGGAGAACCACAGGACAAGAAAGGCCTCGAGGCCAAGGCGGCGGCCATGAGGGAGATCCTCGGTTACCTCGACAGGGCCCTGACCCTCGCCCAGGACCACGGCCCCGCCTACGCCCTGCGGGCGGAAATCAAGGAAGAATTGAAAAAAACGGAGGGGAACCTCGTCGGCGAGGAAGGCGACGAGGCCAAGGCGGCCTGGGAAGAAAAGAAGGGGCGATACGACGAAGAGATCCTCGCGGACCTGAACCGCGCCATCGCCCTGGAGGCCCCGAACAAGGCACAGCTGTATCAACGGAGGGCCTATCTCTACGTAGAGCGGGCCTGGCGGACCAAAGACGAGAGGGACTTCGATCAGGCCCTCGCCGACGCCGACCGGGTCATCGCCATGAGGAAAAAAAAGGACCGCGATCCACTGAGTCACTGGTGGCGATTCAAGGGGAACATCTATAAAAACGCCTCGCATTACTACCGATACCATCAGCAGGACCAGAAGGCCGCGGAGATGGAGCGACTGTCCGAGGGCTGTTTCCAAAAGGCCCGGGAGCTGGCGGAACGGGAGCTCGCCGTGGACAAAGGCGAAGAAGACAGGATGAATCAGCGGACAGAGACCCTTTATCAAACGGATTTCGGCCGTCTTGTCTACGAGATCTTGGAGGGGGGCTGGAGAGACAGGGTCCTGGGCATGTCCCGGGCGACGGCCAGGGCGGTGATGGAGGGTGGCGACGAGGCGCAGAAGAAGAAACTGGAGGCACAATTGGAGGCGAAGCACCGGGAAATCAAGAACGCCGTGGCGTCGGGCAAGGCCACGGCGGAGGAATACCTCCTCCTGGCGGAGATGTTCGATCCCCGGGACGACGACCGCCTCAGGCAGGAGCATTTCGAAAGGGGCATCGCCCTCCTCGAGGGGAGAAAACCCCGGGGGAGGGAGGCCCTTTTCCTGGTCCACATGTACCTGACCGAGGCCGGTTTACGCGAAAGGATCAGGCAGTATGACGCCGCCCTGAAGGTCCTGAGCAAGGCCAAGGCGGTCGTTGACGCCCATCTCGAGGCGGCGCGCAAAGCCGTCGGCCTGGAGGACTACCGGCGTCTTCGGGGCGTCATGAAGGGAGCGGACGAGGGGACGGAAGGGATGGACCGGATGCTCGGGGCCGTCAAGGCCCTGGGACGGGAACAGGCCGAAGGTGTTTTTTGGATCACCTTCGCCCTCGATGTTTCCGGCCAAAAGGCCCAGATCTATGAAAAAATCGACCTCCCGGCCCAGGCCCGGCGGGAGTACGAATACCTCTGCAGGGAGTTCAAGGACGAGGGGGCCTGCAAGGGCCGGGAGCGCCTGCGCTGAGCCCCGGGGCAGGTCGTCAAAACATGAAAAATTCCCCACCCCATGCCGCTGCGGGGGAAAACGCTAATTTTCAAGACCTGACCCCGGGGTGGGTTCTGACCCCGGGGTGGGTGCTTGTCGCCCAGTGCCTCGTCATCGCGGCGGCCTTCGCCAACGTCAGCGTCTTCTACAGTTTTTACCACTACCTGGGGAGCCTTGACATCCCCGTCGTCTGGCGGGGCTTCCTCGTGGGACTGGAGCCCATGGCGGCCTTCGCCCTGCGCCTCTTCGTCCTCCCCTGGATCAGCGTCCGCAACGCCTACAGAGTGACGGCCGTCTCCCTGGTCCTCCTCATCGGCGTTTCCTGGGCCTACCTCGCCGCCACGACGGTCCCGGCCCTCGTCGTCCTGCGGGTCATCCACGGCGCCGCCTTCGTCCTCCTCACCTCCTCCGTCGTCGCCCTCGCCGTCGTCTTCATCCCGCCGCAGGAGAGCGGACGGGCCTTCAGCGCCCTGAACATCGCCACGATGGTCCCCTACGCTTTGATTCCCCCCCTGAGCGAGCGGGTCCTGCCGTGGGTGCTTAACGAGGCGGTCATCTACGCCGGCGTCTCGGTCTTCGCTTTAGCGGCCCTGTTCCTCGTCGCGGCCCTGCGGCCCCGGATCACCGCCGCCGTCGCCGGGATGGACGACGTCTTCCTGCGGCGGCCCCGCCGGGGGGAAATCCGGGAGAACTTCCGCCACCCCCCCGTGATCCTCTTCATGGGGGTCATCTTCCTCGTCTACGTCGTCCACGCCACGATCTTCTACTTCCTGAAGGACCTCACCCTGGAGATCCGCGCCGGCGACGTGGGCTGGTTCTTCTCCGTCGCCATGGCCGCCATGATCGCCGTCCGCGTCGCGGGGACGGCCCTCTTCGACCGCATCGACAAGGTCGCGGCGCTGCGCCTCTTCCTGGCGGGACTGGCGGCCTGCGTCGTCTTCCTGCCCCACGCGCCCCCCGGGACGGGGTACTATCTCGCGGCCGTCGCCTACGGCGTCGCCGTCGGCGTGATCATGCCCCTCTTGAGCGCCCTGCTCTTTCTCTCCTCCCCGCCCCCCCTGCGGGGGTTCAATTCCAACATGGGCCTCTTCATCATGGACGGGGCCTATTTCCTGACGCCCTACGCCTGGGGCCTCCTCGTCGCCGCAGGGGCGGGTTTCGCCTTTCTTTTCTACGCGGCGGGCATCCTGGCCGGCCTGGCTCTCCTGACCACGGCGTCGGCGGCGGCAAGGGGGACGTCGCCGGGTGGACACCGGCCGGACGGGGATATGAACATGAAAAGAGGATTCTCAGCTTAACACCGAGGGTAACCGGGTACAGGGAGGTGCTGTTCAAAGAGCTGGAATAGAGGGGGGCTTTTGTGGGAAGATCATCAGGGCCCCGGCGCCGCCGCCTGAGCCGGCGGCGCCGGATGCGGGGAAGAATAGACAGACATCAGTTACCCGGCGGTGTGACCGGGGGAAAGGGGGAGAGACGTGGAATGGGGTGTGCCCGCCAGGGAGATAGGGGCCTTTACGATGCGGCCGATGCGCAGTCAGGACGCCCAGGGGGTGGTGAATCTCTACCGGGAGATTTACGGGGACCACTATCCCATCCGGGAGATATACGACCCGGAGTTCATCCTCAAGCAGCATGAAAAGGGCCTGATGGTCCGGGCCGTCGTCGTCGACGCCGGTCAGAACGTCCTGGG
>JAKPCH010000069.1 GCA_029553375.1 Deltaproteobacteria bacterium
CATCGGAAACACGTCGAAACAGAAACCACAGGACAAACATAAGCCGTATTACCTCTACAACTTCAGGGTATAAAAATGTCTTGACTTGAGGGGGTCAGTACATTGTTGCTCTCGTTGTGCCTATACCTTCCACGAGTTTTCCGGAAGGTGGATCAACCAGGGGCGATTGACCTGCAGACAGTGGCTGTCCCTGATCAAGCTCTTTGAATAGGAGGTTTCTGTCCGTAAGATTTCTCCAAGGAGCAGTTCCCTTTGTATTTGAGAGAACCGGAGTTTCGTTATAATAACCGTGGCTCGTGTATCTTTGACATGTCAGCCGGCTACCTCTGTGACTTGGTGCCAAAACGGGATTAACCACCTTCGGTTATCACAACAAAAGGTATTTTTGAGGCCCTCACCGCCCCTTCCACACGGGCCGGCGCTTCTCCAAGAAGGCCCGGATCCCCTCCTGGGCGTCCTCGGCATAGAGGTTGCTCACCATGACCTCCCCGGCGTAGGCGTAGGCGGCGGGGTCGCCCATCTGGACCTGTTGGTAGAAGGCCCTCTTCCCCACGGCGAGGGTGACGCCGCTGGCGGCGGCTATCTTCTCGGCCAGCTCCATCGTCTCCGCCTCGAGGCGCTCCGGGGGGACGACCCTGTTGACCAGGCCGAACTCGAGGGCCTCCCTGGCGGTGATAAATCGTCCCGTGAGGAGCATCTCCAGGGCCCTTTTCCTGCCGACGGCCCTCACCAGGGGGATGGCGGGGGTGGAGCAGAAGAGGCCGAGGAGCACCCCGGGGGTCTGAAAGGTGGCCCCCTCCTCGGCGACGGCGAGGTCGCAGGCCGCCACCAACTGGCAACCAGCCGCCGTGGCGACGCCGTGGACCTTGGCGATGACGACCTGGGGCATCTTCTGTAACCCGAGCATGAAGGAGGCGCACGTCTCGAAGAGGGCCGCGTAATCCTTCCTGGCGCCGCCCGTGAGCTCGTTGATGTCGTGGCCGGCGGAGAAGACCTTGCCCGCCCCCTCGATGACGACCACCCTCACCGCCTCCCTGGCGGAGATCTCCTCCTGGAGGGCGCAGAGCTCCTTGAGGGCGGCGAAGGACAGGGCGTTGCGCCGCTGGGGGTTGTTCAGGGTTATCCGACCGATGGAGCCCCTCTCTTCGTAAAGCAGATACCGCCGTTTCATCGTGATTCCCTCCTTTGTCTGTTTCAGCGATCCAGCTCGCGCCGGACGGCCATGCCGAGTTGTTCCATGACGTAGGGTTTGCGGACATAGGGACCGGCACCGAGGCGCTGGGCCTCCCGGACCCGGTCCGTGAGGGCGAAGCCGCTGACGATGACGGCCCTCTGACCGGGCCTGACCCTGAGGATCTCCCGGTAGGTATCGAGACCGTCCCAGCACCCCGGCTCCATGATCATGTCCAGGATAACGAGATCTACCTCGTTTGCACGAAGATAAGCCACGGCGTCCTCGCCCCGACCCACGGCCTCCACCCGATAACCGAGATTCCCCAGGATCGAACGGGCCAGGTGGCGCTGTTCCTCCACGTCGTCCACCACGAGGATCCTTTCGCCTTTGCCCCGGTAGGCGTCCTGGGGAGGACGCTGGGTCCTTTCGGGGAGGTCTTCCCTGCACAGGGGGAAATAGAGGGAAAAAACGGTCCCCTTTCCTTCCTCGCTCTCCACGTGGATGTAACCGTTATGATCTTTCACGGTCCCCCACACCACGGCCAGCCCGAGGCCCGTACCGCTCCTGCCCATGACTTTCTTCGTGTAGAAGGGTTCGAAGATCCTGTCCAGGTCCTCGCGCCCGATCCCCGTGCCCGTGTCGGCCACGGTGAGGAGGGTGTATTCGCCTTCCTTGATCTCGTCGTACCCGGGCAGGGGCCTGTCGAGGTAACAGTTGGACGTCCCCACCGTCACCGTACCGGCCCCGGTGATGGATTCGGCGGCATTGAGGAGGAGGTTCATGAGGGTCTTGGTGAGGTGGATCTTCGAGCCCTTGATGTTCAGGAGGCCCTCGTCGAGACGGGTATCGAAACGGACGCCGGTGTGGAGGGAGCGGATCTTCTCCATCTCCATGGACTTGAGGAATTCGTTGACGAGGTCGTTGAGGTTCAAAACCTCCGCCACGGGCACACCCCGGCGGGCCAGGGTCAGGAGGTCCTGGATGATGGCCGCGGCCCGTTGACCGCCCTCGAGGATCTTGGCGGCGTGCTTCCTCGTCGGGCTGCCCTCGGGGCTGTTCATCATGAGGAGTTCCGAGTATCCGACCAACACCCCCAGGACGTTGTTGAGGTCATGGGCGACGCCGCCCGCCAGGGTGCCCAGGGCCTCCATCTTCTCCGCCCGCTGGAGTCTCTCCTCCAGGGCCCTCCGTTCCTCTTCCGCCCGGATCTGCTCCGTGATGTCTCTGTGGATCCACACGAAGCTGACGAAACGCCCCCTGTCGTCTTGGACGGGCGAGACGGTGACGTCCACCTGGATCAAGGCGCCGTCCTTTCTCCTGTTCACGGCCCGACCCTTCCAGACCTTGCCGGCGTTGACGGTTTTTCTTATCGTTCGGTAAAACTCCTGGTCGTGGACGCCGCTTTTCAACTCCCGCGTGTGGCGGCCCAGGAGTTCCCCGGGGCCGTAACCGAGCATCTCCTCGAAGGCCCGGTTGCAGAAGAGGATCGTCCAGGACGGATCGGTCACGAAGATGCCTTCCGCCGATTGCTGGATGGCGGCGATGAGGCGGAGTTGCTCCTCTTCCGCCCGTTGCCGGCGATCCAGTTCCGCCGTCAACTTGATGTTGGTCTCCTCGAGGGCCGCCGTCCGTTCCCGGACGAGATCCTCGAGGCGGCGGCGGTGGGCGGCCAGTTCATCGTCCCGCTGCCGGAGACGGTCGAGGAGCTCGTCGAAGGTGGAGGACAGGATATCGACCTCATCCCCTTCCTTAACCCCCCCGGGGAGTAAGAGGCCCATCTCCCCGCCGACCTTCTTTACGTTCTGGGTGAGACGGAGGATGGGGCCGGCGAAGATGTTCCGCATCCACCACACGAGGAACAACCCGACGGCCATGGTCAGGAGGGTGGCCATGGTGATCGTGAGGGCCAAGAGGCCGATACGCCTGTAGAAAGGTATAAGGGTCCCGCGGATCAAGAGATAGCCGACGGTCTCTTCCCTCACCCTCACGGGTTCCACCACCTCGGCGTAGCCCTCGAGCCAGTGGAAATCGCCCGCCCGTTCCTTCGAGACGCGGTCCGGTATCCCCTCGGTGGGACCGAAACGGGAAAAGACCCTGCCGCTGCGGTCGTACAGGACGGCGGCCATGACGTTTTTGTCGGTCTTGAGGAGCGAGAGGGTTTCTCGGGCGTCCTGGGCCGATTCGAACGTCAGGGCGGCCCGGGCGGAATAGCCGATCAGGGCGCTCTGGGCCTGGAGCTGGTGGAGATAGACGTCACGGAAGATGAAGAATTCGACCGTGAAGAGAAAGGTGGACATGAAACCCACCCCGAAGGTCAGAATAAGAAAGCCCAGGACGATGAGCTTCCGGCCGATGGGCTGGGACTTTATGCGCCTGACGAGGTTCAACGCCTCACCCCCTTGCCTACCTTGCCACGATCTCCCCCAGTCTCAGGAGCTGGGAGCTGATGTTCACGCCCTCCCTCTTGGCGGCCTTATTGTTGATTTGAAAGCGGATCTTTCGCTCCCTCACGACGAGGTTTATCATAACCCCTTTTTCGGCGAAACCCTCCGTGTCCCCCATGGTCAGCTTTCCCCTCACCAGGGGGGAATGGAGGATGTCCGTGATCTGCCAGGCCTCCGAGGGGGCGATGAAGAGGACGTGGCCGTCTCTGAGATCCTTGAGATTTCCTGACCGTACGATCTTGATCGTCCGACCGCCGACGGTCTTTCCCCGCAAGACCTCCAGGTCTTCGCCGAAGGGGTCTCTCCCCAAAACGGCCAAGACCAGCTCGTTCCCCGGTCTCTTGTCCGGGGGCAGACTGACGAACTTCAAGATGTTGTAGATCACGGCGGCCTTGAGTCGATACTCGGGGACCCTTCTGTCCTCACCGCGGACCGCCGGGACCGACGCCAGGATGAAGGCGATGACCAGCGATATCTTGAGAGACCTTCGGAAGTCGACCATTGATTTACCCGCCCCCATCAGTATCGCCACGTGAGCTTTAGTCTTAACGTGCGGCCGTCCTGGGCGATGGTTTCCTGGCGATGCTCCGCCGAGGCGGGGTCCTCGTATCGCCTGTTGAAGGCGTCGTAGAGGCTCAACGAGGCCTCGAGGCGCGGCGCCCAGTTGAGGCAAAGGAGGGTGAGATTGGTGACGAAATAGGCCGCCGCGTCCCGGTCGCGTCCGTTGAGACGACTGTCGACGTAGAGTTCTTCGAGGGAGAATTGTAAAGCGTCCCGGAAAAGGGGGAACTGAAGGTGGAACTTCACGAGGTGCCGGGGCGAGGCCACGACGGTCTTTTCGGACGTCTTGTCCTTAGATTCCTGGTAGGTGTAGGCCAGACGGGCGCGGAGGGTCTTTCCCCAACGCTTTTCGACCTCGGCGGAGGCGCCCGTCGTCTCTTGTTTCTCGACGTTCCTGAAGACGAGGAGACCGTCCCTTTCGTCTTCGATGAGGACGATCAGGTCGTCGATGGCGTTGTGGAACACCGAGGCCGCGACCCTGAGATGGTGAGGGAACGAGTGTTCCAGGACCGCCTCGTAGGTGCTTATCTTCTCCGCCTTGAGATCGGGACTGGCCTTGGTCGTCTTACCCCCGTCGTTGTAATACAGCTCGTAGACGTTCGGCGCCCGAAAGGCGGTTCCGTAGAGGATCTTCAAGGAGGTGTCCTTGAGGAAGGAATAGACGAGACCGAGGCGGGGGTTGAAGGTGTTGCCGAAGGTCCCGTAGCGATCGAAACGGGCCCCCAGAGAGAGGATCAGATCCCGGAAGGGCCTGATATTTCCCGACAGATAGGCGGCCCACTGGTAGGTCCTTCGGATATCGTCGAGGTTGCTCTGATAGGGATTGTCGTCCCAGTTGTACTGGTCCTGGCGGATGTAGCCGTTGTACTCCATGCCGGCCACCCACTCGTGCCTGTTCATGACCTTGCCCGTCAATTGGGCCTCGGCTCCCCACCATTCGCCCACGGAGAGATCGCGGTTCGTGTAGCCCGAAAACACGTAGTCCCCCTCGTAGCGGTAGTGATCGTACCAGAGGCGGGTGGTGAGATTCGCCGCACCCAGGTCGCGGGCGAAGCGCAGATCGACGTAACCACGCTCGTCGGCGCTCTTCGTGCCGGGTGCCCCGAAGACGGTGTCCCACGGCGCCGTGGGGATGTCTTTTTCCCGCCTCGCCATGGCCCCCTGGAGGTTGAAGGGGCCCCAGGCGGCGTTGACGAAGATCTGGCCGCTGGCGTCGGCGTCGTTTCCCCGGACGACGCCGTGATTGTTCGCCTGGTTGTCGAACTCGGGGAAGTACAGTTCGTCCTTGCCGCGGCGGCGGTATTTGGAGGCCGAGACGACGATTTCCGACCCTTCGCCGATGGGTATCCCCGTTGTCAGGCGGCCCTTGAAGGTATCTTCGGTGCCCGCCTCCCCCGAGACCTCGAACCTGCCGACTTCCGTCGCCCTCTTGGTCTTGACGTTGATGACGCCGAGGAAGGCGTTCGTCCCGTAGAGGGAGGAACCGGGGCTGCGGATCACCTCTATGCGGTCGATGAGATCGACATCGACGGGGAAATCGGTGCCGATGCTGGCCTGGTCGTAAACGGCGTCGTTGATACGGTGGCCGTCCACCATGAGGAGATAGCGGGTGTTGTAATCCCCCGGCCGTGAAAAGCCCCGGCCCCCCAGGTAGGAGTAGTTGCGGTCGTAACTGACGTAGAAGTCTCGCACCCCCGCGAGGATATCCGCCAGGGTTCTGTATCCGAAGGCCCGGATGTCGGCGGAGGTGACGACGGACACGGAGGAGGGGGCCTCGAAGACGGGCTGCCGGAAGCGGGAGGCCGTCGTGACCGTTTCCACCTCCAGCCTGAGGAGTTCCTCGAGGGGCATCTTGGTAAGATCCCCCGCGGGGACTTTCTCCCCCTCGGCCAACCCCGGGCAAGGCGCGAGGGTGAGGGAGAGGAAAAGCAACGCCGGAAAGATGATCCCCCGGTAACGGTCCTTCACAGTCACCAACCCCTCCTTCAAAGGACGTGGACGGCCTCGCCGCACAAAGCCGCCGCCGCCTCCCAGAAGGCCTCCGACAGGGTGGGGTGGGGATGGACGACCGACGCGGCTTCCCTCGCCGTCAACTTGAGGGTCACGACCATCGAAGCGGCGGCGGCGAGTTCCGTGGCGTGGGGTCCCAGGATGTGAACACCCACGATCCGCCCCCCTTCCCCCTCGGCGACGACCTTCACGAAACCTTCCGTCTCGTTCAAGATCAGGGCCTTGCCGTTGGCCCGCAGGGGAAAGCGGGCCGTCCGGACATGGCCGTGACGTTCCTTTGCCGCCTCTTCCGACAGGCCCACGGAGGCGATCTCCGGGTTTGTGTAGACGCAGAGGGGAACGGCCCTCCCCGTCATGGCCTCGTCGCCGCCCAGGGCGTTTGCGGCGGCGCACGCCCCCTGAGCCAGGCCGGCGTGGGCCAGCATGGGGGGGCCCGTAACGTCACCGGCGGCATAGACACCCCTGACGGGCGTCTCCATCCGTTCGTCCACGACGATGGCCCCGTCCCTCGTGGGCAAAAAGAGTCTTTCGATCCCCAGACCCTCGTGTGCCGGCCTGCGCCCCACGGCGATGAGGACCTTCTCGGCCGTGACGGCGACCTCCCCCTCCTTGTCCCTTTCGTAGCGGACAACGGGCCGACCGGCCCGCTCCCCGACCTCCTTCACCATCGCCCCCGTCACGACCCTCATGCCGTCGCGGACGAGGCACCTCTGGAAGAGGGACGATAGATCGCTATCCAGTCCCGCCAGGAGGCTGGGCAGCCCCTCGATGATCGTCGTCTCCACGCCGAGACCGTGGAAGAACTGGGCGAACTCGACGCCGACGACGCCGCCGCCGATGACGATGACGCTTTGGGGGAGACGGTCCAGGGCCAGGGCCGCGTCGCTGTCCATGACGGCGCCCCCTATGGAGCCCGGGGTGGGAAGGCGGCCCGGGACGGACCCCGTCGCGATGACGATCCGCTCCCCACAGATGATTTCACCCGTCTCGACGATTTCGACGGACCGCTCGTCCCGGAGGGTTGCCGTACCCCCGACGAGCTTGACGCCGCCGGCCTTGACGAGGGCCCCCAGACCCCTGGCGAGGCGTTTGACGACATCGTCCTTGCGCCTCATGACGGCCCCCAGATCGATCCCCTCGAAGGAGGCCTTGATCCCGAAGGTCCCGGCGCGTCTTATCTCCCTGACGGCCTCCGCCGTCCGGAGGAGACACTTGGTGGGTATGCAGCCCCTGTTCAGACAGGTCCCCCCCAGGGCGTCCTTTTCGATGAGGGTCACCTGGCCCCCCAGGCGGGCCGCCCGGAGGGCCGCCGCGTACCCCGCCACGCCCCCGCCGATGACGATGAGCTTCATGACCAAAGACCCCAGCGACGGATGACGAACAGGATCGCCAAGATCAAAAGGACCACGAAGAGCAGGATCTTGAGCCAGGGGATCTTCTTGTCCGCGAAGGGGTCCTCCAGGGAGGTCAGGGAGCCCTTGGGGAGGGAGGCGGTCTTGGTGAGGGAGGCCCCGAAGGTGACGTTGATCTTCACGCGGGAGTTGATGGCCCAGCCGCAGGCGTCGAGGATGGGGCCGAGGTTGCGCTGGCGCAGCTTGAGCCAGGCCATGACCATGGCCGGCCCGGAGATGAGGAGCACGACGGCGGCGAGGGCCAGGGGCATCTGCCACCAGCTGAGGCGGAAGAACCCCGTGACGACGGAGGTGACGGCCGTGCCGATGGCTCCGAAGGCGAGGCCGATGGCGGCGAAGACGCCGGCGAACTTGGCGATGTCGAAGGGAGGCGCGGCAGGGGGCTTGGCCGCCTCCATCTTCGGCGCCGCCTCGACCTTCTGGGCGGCCTGTTCCATGACGGCCCGGTCCCGGGCGGCCGCCCTCTTGGCGATCATTTCCTGGATCATCTTCGTCAGGCGCTTGTAGGGGCTCCAGAAGGCCTGCCGGATACTGATGGGGTGCTCGATGATCTTGACGATCGTCGCGTCCCAGTCCTTTCCCTCGCGGTCGTAGAAGACGCCGTTCCTCCCTACCATGAGGTAGTCGGAATCTCCGGCCGTGAAGGCGGCGGCGATGGTCATCCGCTCCTCTCCCCCCCGGCGCTTGCATTCGCAGTAGGCGAGGTAGATGCGGCTCAGGGCGGCCAGGGTGCCGTGGGCGGCCATGTCCTCGACCTTGACGCACAGTTCGCAGCCGCGGCCGTCGAGGTAGAGGGTCCCGGCCTGGAAGACGGCTTTTTTCTTGCGGGTGTAGAAGTCGCTGAAGGAGACGAAGTTGTTCAGGAGCGTCAGGAGGTCGCGGTGATAGCGGGCGAGGCGGTCCAAAAGGACGAGGGCGTCGAATTCCCCGGCCCGCTCTTGGTCCCTTGCGATGAGGGATGCGAGGTAAGACCTGTTCTCCTCGACGGCGATCTGCTGCAGTCGCTCCTTGCCGAGGGGCTCGACGAGGGCGCCCCCCTTGCGGGAGAGCCAGTCGCGGTAGGGACCGAGCTTGTCCTTCAGAAGGCGCCAGTCTCCTTCCCCCAAGACCTTGGCGTCGCCGAGGAGGGGCCGGACCGCCTTCTGCCGGAAGTTCTCCATGGCATCGCGCCAGGCCGGGTTGAGGGAGGCGTCGAGGGGCAAAAGACCGTCGGGGTTTACGGCGGCCAGGGGCAGGGAGGCGGCCTCCGGGAGGGACACCGAGAGGTTCTTGTCGGCCAGGCTGAGGTATTCCTGTTCCTGCCCCTTGAGGATCTCCAGGGCCCGACTATCGAAGGCCGCCAGGCGACAGCGGGCGAAAAAGTCGTCGATCTTCTCCTCCACCGCGGCAAGGGCGGCGGCCGCCGCGGCCGTGTCATCGCCCAGGGTCAGCAAGTCCGCGGCCTTCTCTTCCCCTTCCTGGAGCCAGGCGAGATAGGCGGCGGCCTCGGCGAAGAACAGTGCGAGCTTTTCCCCCGAGATGCCCGGTTTGCCGCTCCGGTCCGTCTCGCCGCCCACGGCGGAGATGATGTCCCCGACGACGGCCTTCATCTGAGGCCCGTCGCAGGCCTCTTCCGTAATGATCCCGTCGCCGTTGAATGGCTCTTGGGAGAGGACCGCCTCCGCTGCGGACGTGTCGGCGACGCTGATGAAGGCCTCTCCCCCCCGGCCCCGGTTTTCGAGGATCCGCCGGGCGGCGTTCAAGATCAAGGCGCCCTCGGGGTGCTCCTCGTTGATGGCCGCCAGGGGAAGGGCGTCGTTGCCCTTGGTCAGCTCGTCGGGGTCCTTGAGGAGCTCGCAGGCCCACCGCACCGCCGCGAGGATTTCGGGAACCCGTATGCGGCCGTCCCCGTCCGTATCGATGAGGGAGGCCGTCTTGGGATCGAACTCGATACCCGTCACGGGACAGCTGAGGGCCACCCAGAGCTTCTGGTCGAGGAGGGGCAGATGCAGCAGGTCCTCCCCCGAGGCGATCCTCACCTGGTCGAAGCCGCCCGCCCGGAAGAACTTCCAGCGGTGGCCGCTGTTCGTCTTCTCATTCTTCATCGTTTCGTCCCTCCTTCAACGTCGTCCTTTCCTTGATGTAGGCCAGGCCCTGGAAGAGGGCCACCTTCTCGCCGAGGTCGTCCCGGACCTCCACATGGTACGTGGCGGTCCTGCGCCCCCGGGAGGTTTCGACGGCCTCGGCGAGGAGAACCGCGCCGCGCGACGCCGTGACGAAAGAAACGGAGGCGTTGAGGGCCACGGCGGTCCGGCCGTGGGAGTTCGCCGCCGCGGCGAAGGCGATGTCGGCCAGGGTGAAGATGGCGCCGCCGTGGATGATGCCCACGCCGTTGCGGTGCCTCTCCTCGACGACGAGGCGGGTCCTGGCCCGCCCCGGCCCGATCTCGAGGAGCTCGACGCCGACGAAACGGGCGAAAAGGTCCTTGCCGAGGAGTTCCCAGGCCCGGGGGAAATCGAGGGGCTTCTCCATGTCAGTCCCCCGGCGCCGGGATGCCCGCCTCGCAGGGGACCCCGGTCTGGCAGAGACCGCAGCCGTAGCTGGCGAAACCATAACGCGCCTCCGCGTTGGGGGCCGCCGTCTCGAAGAGATACCGACGGCACTTTTCCTTGTCGTGACCGTCGTCCGTGACGGCGCCGACGGGGCAGCGCGCGGCGCACTTCCGGCACTTCTCCCCGCTGTAAAACAGACAGTACTGGCGGCAGGAGGTGTAGGGGCGCGGCGTCGGCTCGACGGCGAGGGCGGCGACGACGGAGCCGCAGCGCATGGCCTTGCCCCGGCGGGTGATGAGGCCGTCACATAGGCCGAAGGTGCCCAGACCGGAGACATAGGCGGCGTGCCGTTCCGACCAGTTGGAGGCGAAACCGTATTTCTCGGCCTCCTGCCACGCCCAGAGAGGCGAGAGGGTCGGCGCGACGGCCATGATGCCCCGCGCGGCGAGGAGGGAGACGACGTGTCTCGCCAGGGCGTGATTACAGTCCTCGCCGAAGTTCCGCGCCCGGGACCAGCGTTCCGCGGGGAGATCCTTCTGCGCGGCGTTGTCCGACCGCGTGGCCGCCGTATGGGGCAGGACCCAGCTGATCACCGTAAGCCTCCCCGGGGCCAAGGCGACGCCGGGGAAGGTGAGGGACATGATCTCCTCAGGTGTCCAGTAGAAGGGCCCGATATCCTCCTTGAAAAAGGGGTACAGGGGGTCGTCGCCCCGGGAAAAGCCCACGAGGGGCTGATCCCAGGCCCTTTCGTTTTCTTCGTTCCGGAGGGAGTTTTCCGGGGAGGAGGCGATGAATTCCGTGATGATGTTCTCGAGCCACGACGCGTCGCTCCTCATCTCACCGCCTCCGTTCGAAGAGGCCGTCTTCGTTGACGAAGACCTCGCCACGCCCCTGGAGCGCCTCGAGGTGCTTCTTCATGATGGCCCTCTCTCCGAACTCGAAGAAGGCCTTCGGTTCCCGCGCCTTGCCGTAGACGATCCCGGCCCGGACGATGTCTTCCAGGGAGTGCGGGGTTTTCAGGAACTCCAGGAGTTTTTCCTCCCGGGTGAAGATCACCCGGCGGTAGCGTTGCCAGTCCTCCGGTTCCGGGGGCGCGAAGACCCCCCGCTCGTGTCCCGTGAGAAAGACGCGGGCCTCCATGGAGGCGAGTTTATCCAGACTCTCCAGGGTCTGGGAGATGGAGGAGTGCCGGTCGCCGTACCAGGGCCCGAAGGGGGTAAGGTCGTAGTCCCCCATGAAGACCACCCCCAGCTCGGGGAAGTGGAAGGCCAGGTGGCCCGGCGTGTGGCCGGGCGTGGGGATGATTTCCACCCCAAGACCGCCGGGGAGGAGAGAGGGGCCGGCCTGGAGGAAACCCGCCACGGGGCGGGGCCGGTAATGGAACGTCTCTACGATGGCCCGCCGCCAGTAGTCCCGGTGATCGCCCTCCAGGCCGTACCAGTCCAGCAGGACCTCGACGTCGGTGAAGGGCGGTTGATCCTCCGGGGCGATGAAGAGGGGCAAATCATCGAAGAGCTCGAGATAGGTGAAGTGGTCCTCGTGCCAGTGGCTGAGCCAGACGGCCTTCACCTCCTCGGTGTTCCGGATCTCCCGCAGACGTTCAAAATTGCTCGCCGGGTCGATGATTATCCCGGGCCCTTCAAGGAAGAGGCTGTGACAATATGGGTATTTGCCTCCCCTGTTTCCCGGGATGAACCAGACGGGGCCGAAATGCCTTTCCCCTTCGATCATTGATAATGAGCCTCTGTTAATTGTGCATATATGAAGGGTAGGGACCTGTCAAGGTCATTGCGGTTCTTTCTTGACCATCAAGGGGCATATGACCTATAGTCGCCGGCCTGACGGAAAAGAACAAAAGGGAGGTTTTATATGAGAATCATTCTGTTGGGCGCCCCGGGGGCCGGCAAGGGGACGGTGGCGAAGTTGCTCAGCCAGATCGACGGCTCTGTGCATATTTCGACGGGGGACATCCTGCGGGCGGCCATCAAGGAAGGCACCGAGCTGGGCATGAAGGCCAAGGCGTACATGGAGAGGGGGGATCTCGTCCCCGATGAGCTCGTCATGCTCATGATGGAGGACCGGCTGCGCCGGCCCGATACCGACAAGGGTTTCATCCTCGACGGGTTCCCCCGGACGATACCCCAGGCCGAGGCCCTGGAGGGGCTCTTGAAGCGTCTGGGCAAGGAACTCGATTTCGTGGCCAATCTCGAGGTGGAGAGGGAGGTCATCATCGACCGCCTGACGACGAGGCGGACGTGCTCCAACCCCGACTGTCAGGAGATCTACAACGTCAAGAGCAATCCCCCCCTACCGGACGGCACCTGTCGCAAGTGCGGCAGCCCCACGGTCCAGCGGGAGGACGAGACGGAAGAGGCCATCGCCAACCGCCTGGCGACCTACCAGGCCAAGACGGCGCCCCTCATCGATTACTATGCCCGAAAGGGCCTCCTGAAGAACTACAGGTCCGTAAGCAGCGCCGAGACCGTCGAGGCCGTCAAGAGGGATCTGACCCTCCGTCCGTGAGGGTACCCGTGATCCCCTACGAGCGGGAGCTCAACGAGGAGCAGCTCTGTGTCGTCCTGGAGGGGGAGGGTCCCCTCCTGGTCCTGGCCGGCGCCGGCAGCGGCAAGACCCGGACCCTCATCTACCGGGTGGCGAGGCTCATCGAGACGGGTATACCTCCCTGGCGCATCGTCCTGGCCACCTTCACCAACAAGGCGGCCCGAGCCATGCTCACCCGGGTGGCGCAGCTCGTCCCCCACGAGGCGGGGAGCCTCTGGGGCGGTACCTTCCACCACCTCGGGCACCGCATCCTCAGGCGACACTGCCAGAGGCTGGGGTATGAGCAGAATTTCACCATCCTCGACGCGGAGGACGCGGTGTCCTTCGTCGGGGCCTGTATCTCCGAGGTGATCGCCCATAAACAGGCGCGGTTCCCCAAGAAGGACGTCCTTCTGGGGATCATGAGCCTGGCCGTGAATACCGGGACGCCCCTGGAAGAGGTGATCAACTCCCGGTATCCCTATTTCCTGACCTACCTGGACGACATCAGGGCCGTGGCGGAACTCTACGGACGCCGGAAGCGGGAACAGAACGTCATGGATTTCGACGATCTCCTCCTCAACTGGCGGCGCCTCTTTCTCGAGTGCCCCGACATCGGCGATGAGTACCGCCGGCGGTTCCTCCACATCCTCGTCGACGAGTACCAGGACACCAACGCCCTTCAGGGGGAGCTGACGGACCTTCTCGGCAAAGGTCATCGCAACCTCATGGTCGTGGGCGACGACGCCCAGAGCATCTATGCCTTTCGGGGGGCGAATTACGAAAACATCCTCAGCTTTCCCCGGCGATACCCCGATTGCCGGATCTTCCGTCTCGAGACCAATTACCGCAGCACCCCGGAGATCCTTCGCCTGGCCAATCTCAGCATCGAGAAAAACGTGCGGCAATTCCCCAAGGTCCTGCGGCCCGTCCGGGCGCCGGGGCTGAAGCCGGTCCTCGTTTCCCTGCGCAACGCCGAGGATCAGGCCCAGTTCGCGGCGCAACTGATCGCGGAGAAGATCTCCTCCGGCATCGAGCCCAATCAGATCGCCGTCCTCTATCGAGCCCACTACCAGGCCCTGGAGGTCCAGCTGACCCTCAACCACCGCGGGGTGGCCTACGAGCTGCGATCCGGTTTGAGGTTCTTCGAACAGGCCCACGTCAAGGACATGGTGGCCTATCTGCGGATCCTGGACAACGGCCGGGACGAGTTGTCCTGGAAGAGGGTCCTGTTGCAGTACGGAGGGGTGGGGCGGGTGACGGCGGAGAAAATCTGGCGTTATCTTTCCGAAGCGCCCGCGCCCCTGGGTTACTTTCTCGGCGACGAGATCCTCCGCGTGGTTCCGAGGGGGGCGAGGGGGGGTATATCGTCCTGCCGCCGCACCCTTGACGCCGCCCTGAGGGCCTCCCCGGAGGGCAGGCCGGCCGTGTTGATCGACGCCGTCCTCAAGGACGGTTACGAGACCTACCTGCAGGAGAATTACGCCGACGCCCTCTCCCGCCTCGACGACCTGGCCCAGCTGGCGGCCTTCGCCGATCGTTTCTCGTCCCTGACGGAGTTCCTCGGCGAGGTGGCCCTGCAGACGAGCCGCGCCGAGGTCGGGGAAGACGGGGAGACGGGAAGGGAAGGGAAGGTCGTCCTGAGCACCATCCACCAGGCAAAAGGCCTGGAGTGGCGGATCGTCGTGATCCTGTGGTGCGTCGACGGCATGTTGCCCCTGGCCCGCTCCCTCCAGGAACCGGCGGGGGAAGAGGAGGAGAGGCGCCTTTTCTACGTGGCCGTCACCCGGGCGAAGGAGGAGTTGTACCTCTGCCGGCCCGTCGTGTCCTACCGACGGGGCATCGGACACGAACAGACGCGCCTCTCCCGCTTCCTTGCGGAGGTTGCCCCCTCGCCCTATGACCGGGACGCCCCCTACGAGGTGTGGCGGGTCGAATAGCAAAGAGACGTCAGATCCAGCGCTCCGACCTCTGCCTCTGTTCGTACTCCTCCCTCAAGGCGATCTGGGTCGCCTCGGCGATGTCCTCCACCCGTTTGACCCAGTCCTCGAATTTGATATCCACGCCGAAGATGCCCACCATCTCGTCCCGCTCGTCCATGATGGGGGCCGAGACGGTGATACACAAGGCGCCCGTCATCTTGGAGATGTAGAAGTTCGTGACGTGGATCTTCCCCGTCTGGAGAGGCTTGATGAACCACTCCCGGTCCGACTGGTCGGTGCCCACCCCGTAGTTCTCGTACTTGGCCCGGTCGGCGATGTTGGTGATGTTCCTCGTGATCTTCCGACCGTTCATGTCCACGACGTAGGCGAACTGGATGGAGGGGTTCTCCTCGATACACTGCTGCATGATGGGCTCCTGAAGCTCGGGCTTCATGGTCTTCATCACGGGGTGTTCGATCACCTGCTTGACGACGGAGACGGCCGCCTCGGCGGCACGGTGCTTGATCTTGTCCAGGTCGGACATGAAGAGCTCGGGCAGGTACTTGCGGACCCGCCTTTCCATCTCTTCGTTGGAGATGCTCGTCACACGCCCCTGCTCGTACTGATCCATTATCCACTTGTGGATCTTCGAGATGCCGGGGTGGCGCTTGTCGACGGCGTTTTCCCCCGTGAGGCCGAGGTGGGAGTTGATCCAGAAGGCGATGCCCGCCTTGCCCGACTTGTCCGTGATCATGGGGACGATGGGGCGCTTGAGGATCTTGGTCGTGTCGAAGATGTTGTAGATCTCCTCGTTCTTGATCAGGCCGTCCACGTGGATGCCCGCCCTGGTCACGTTGAAATCGGCCCCGACGAAGGGGTAGTTGGCGGGGATCTTGTAACCGATCTCCTTCTCGAAGTACCTGGCGATGTCGGTGATCACCGTCGTGTCTATCCCGTCGTGGCTCCCCTTGAGGCCTATGTACTCCATGATCAGGCCCTCGAGGGGGGGGTTGCCCGTCCTCTCTCCGAGACCCAGGAGGGTACCGTTGGCGGCGGCGCAACCGTACAGCCAGGCCGTCGTGGCGTTGATCAGGGCCTTGTGGAAGTCGTTGTGACCGTGCCACTCGAGGAGATGACCGGGCACGCCCGCCTCCTCGATGAAGGCCCGCACGAGCTTGTCCACGCTCCGGGGCAGGGAGGCGCCGGGATAGGTGACGCCGTAGCCCATGGTGTCGCAGAGGCGTATCTTGACGTCTATCCCCGATGACTCGCGGATTTTCATCAGTTCCAGGGCGAAGGGGATGCAGAAACCGTAGATGTCGGCCCTCGTGATGTCCTCGAAGTGGCAGCGCGGGACGATGCCGGCCTCGATGATGGCCCGGACGATATCCAGGTATTCCTCCATGGCCTGCCGCCGCGTCTTGTTCATCTTCAGGAAGATGTGGTAGTCAGACACGGACGTCAGGATCCCCGTCTCTTTGAGGCCCGCCTCCTTTACCAGGGGGATGTCCTCCCGGCTGGCCCTGATCCAGCCCGTGATCTCGGGATAGGTGAATCCCCTGGCCTGGCACTGGGCCACGGCCTCCCGGTCCTTATTGCTGTAGAGGAAGAACTCGGTCTGACGGATCACCCCCTCCTCGCCCCCCAGGTGGTGCATGAAGGTGTAGAGATCGACGATCTGCTTCACCGTGTACGGGGGCCGGGCCTGCTGGCCGTCGCGGAAGGTCGTGTCGGTAATGAAGAAATCCTCCGCCGGGCTGATGGCGATGATACGGTGATCGAAGTCTATCCGGGAGACCTCGTCGTAGGGGAACACCTCCTTCTGCAGGTTGGGTTCCTCCACATCCTTGAGTTCATGACGCCAGAACTTGGTGTGTTCATGGTCCAAGACCCTTTTCGAGGGGTTCCATCTTGCCATTTCTGTCTGCTCCTTCTTCAAAAAAAGGGGGGCGCCCGGTTGCCCCAGGCGCCCCCCGAAAGATCTCGTCTTTCGGCTTCAGGTACTGGAGGTCGCCTGGATAGGCAAGAGGCGCTGGTTCAACGCCTTCTCCTGTCCATGTTCCGGGCGCCGTTCCGCGGGGTTCTCCGTCGGGATTATAAGAGGCAGTTCTACTCTCATACGGGACCCTAAATATCTTTATCTTAGTGCCTTGTCAACAAGAATTCTTCCCTTCAGGTAACGATTTTCAGGGACAGCTCCAGGAGCTGTTCGACGGAAACCCGCGACGGCGCGTCGGTGAGGAGACAGGCGGCCTTCTGGGTCTTGGGGAAGGCGATGACGTCCCGAATGGAATCGGCGCCCGTCATGAGCATGACCAGACGGTCGAAGCCGAAGGCGATGCCGCCGTGGGGAGGGGTGCCGTACTCCAGGGCGTCGAGGAGGAAGCCGAACTTCACCCTCGTCTCCTCCTGGGACAGGCCGAGGGCGTCGAAGATCCGGGCCTGCACCTTGCGGTCGTGGATCCGGATGCTGCCGCCGCCTATCTCCGAGCCGTTGAGGACGAGGTCGTAGGCCCGGGCCCGCACCCGTCCCGGATCGGTCTCGAGATAGGGCAAGTCTTCGTAATAGGGCGAGGTGAAGGGATGATGGGTGGAGACGAACCGTTTCTCCGTCTCGCTGTACTCGAAGAGGGGAAACTCGGTGATCCAGGTGAAGGCGAAGTCGTCCTTCCTGATCAGGTCCAGCTTCCTGGCGACGTGGAGGCGCAGATTCCCCAGGGATTCGTGAACCACGGCGGGGATATCGGCGACGAAGACGATCAGGTCCCCCTCCCGGGCGGCTGTCTTCTCCTCCACCCCTTTCGTCTCCCCCTCGTTGAGGAATTTCGCGATGGGAGAGGTCCAGCCTTCCTTCTGGATCCGCGCCCAGGCCAGGCCCTTGGCCCCGTATTCGCTCACGTAATCCCGCAGGCCGTCGAGGTCCTTCCGGGACAGACGGCGGTCGTCCTCTATCCTCATGGCCTTGATGATCCCGCCCCCCTCGACGGTCTCGCGGAAGAGCTGGAAGGCCGTTTCCCGGAACAGGTCGGTTACGTCGACCATTTCCATCCCGAAACGGGTGTCGGGATTGTCCTTGCCGTACCGGGCGAGGGCCTCCCGGTAGGGGAGACGGGGAAAGGGCGTCTTCAGTTCGACGCCGAGGCACGCCGAGAAGAGATGGGCCATGTAACCTTCCATGGTGCGGATGATGTCGTCCTCGTCGATGAAGGACATCTCGATATCCACCTGGGTGAACTCGGGCTGCCTGTCGGCCCGGAGGTCCTCGTCGCGGAAGCACTTGACGATCTGGTAGTACCGGTCGAAACCGGCCACCATGAGGAGCTGCTTGAAGATCTGGGGTGACTGGGGCAGGGCGTAAAACGTCCCCGGGTTGATGCGGCTCGGCACCAGGTAGTCCCGGGCGCCCTCGGGGGTGCTCTTGGTCAGGAAGGGGGTCTCGACCTCGATGAAGCCCTCGCGATGGAAGTACTCCCTCGTGGCCGCCGCCGCCCGACTGCGGAGAAAGAGATTCCTCTGCAGCTCCGGCCTTCTCAGATCGAGATAGCGGTATCTGAGGCGGACGTTTTCCGCGACCTCCGTACCGCCCTCGATCATGAAGGGGGGCGTTTTGGCCTCGTTCAGGATCGCCAGCTCTTCCACCATCACCTCGAGGTCCCCCGTCTTCATGTTCGGGTTCTCCATCCCCTCGGGGCGTTTCCTCACCAGACCGCGGCAGGCCAGGACGTACTCGCTCCGGATCCGGTGGGCCTCCCGATGGGCCTCCGAACTGACCTCGGGGTTGAATACCACCTGGACCAGGCCGGTCCTGTCCCTCAGGTCCACGAAGATGACGCCGCCATGGTCGCGGCGCCGATGAACCCAGCCCATGAGGACCACCTCTTTGCCCGCTTCCGCGAGGGAAACCTCTCCACAGTAATGAGTCCTTTTTCTCACTTTGACCTCTCCGTATAAGTGGCGAAGATGAAATCATCCAGGGTCTTCAAATCGATCTGCCTCTGGTCTCCCCCCTCCATGTCCCGCCAGATGGCCCGGCCCTCGTCGAGTTCCCGGTCTCCCAGGATGACGGCAAAGGGACAGCCGAGTTTGTCCGCCCTCTTCAGCTGGGCCTTGAGGCCTTTGCCCGAGTAATCGGTCTCCGCCCAGACGCCCCTCAGGCGCAGGCGGTTACAGATCAGATAGGCCGTCTCCTGGGCCCGTTCCCCCAGGGCGGCGAGGAAGACGAAGGGCTCCTCCCCGGCACCGTCGGGCGGCATGAGGGACAAGAGCCTCTCCATGCCGACGGCGAACCCGATCCCCGGCACGTCGGGACCGCCCAAGGTCCGGATGAGGCCGTCGTAGCGCCCCCCGCCCGCCACGGCGTTCTGGGCCCCCAGGAGGGTCGTGGTGACCTCGAAGGCCGTCTTCGTGTAGTAGTCAAGGCCCCGCACCATTTTGGGGTTCAGGCGGTGCCGCAGGGAGAAAAGCTCGAGATAACGGCAAAAATCGTCGAAATGGCGCTTACAGTCGGGGCAGAGGTAATCGGGGATGAGGGGCGCGTCGGCGACGATCTCTCCACAGCCGGGGACCTTGCAATCAAAGGTACGCAGGGGGTTCGTATCGAGACGGCGGCGGCAGTCCGGGCAGAGGTCGCCCTCCCTCCCCTTGAGATGAGCCACGACGGCCGCCCGGAAGGAGGGGCGGCACCGGGGGCAGCCGAGGGAATTGACCTCGATCTCGTAGTCCTCGATCCGGACCTCCCTCAGAAAATGGGCCAGCATGAGGATGAGCTCGGCATCGACCCGGGGGTCGTCGAGACCGAGGATCTCGACGTCTATCTGGTGGAACTGGCGGAAACGGCCCTTCTGGGGCCGCTCACGCCGGAACATGGGGCCGATGGTGTAGAGCTTGGCGACGGGGTCGGCGGCGTAGAGGTGATGTTCGATGTAGGCCCTCATGATCGAGGCCGTGGCCTCGGGGCGGAGGGTCAGGTACTCGTCCCCCCGGTCCAGGAAGGTGTACATCTCCTTCTCCACGATGTCCGTGGCCTCGCCGATTCCCCGCCGGAAGAGCTCCGTCCGCTCCAGGAGGGGGACGCGGATCTCCCGGAAACCGAAGGATGAAAACACGCGCCGCGCCCTTTCTTCGACTTGCCGCCACCTCGGTGTCTCATCCGGCAGGATGTCTTTGAAGCCCTTGACCGCCCCTATCGCCTCCATGACCGTTCCCCTCTTAAAATGGGCGCATTCCTTAGCATATCGGGTTCACGATGGCAACAGAAAGATCCGTCAAGGGCGAAAGGTGGAGACCGACGGTCTCTCCCTACCCAGCGAGACGGTTATGGCCCCGTCGCGGTCCGTCCGGTAGATCTTGACGCCCCTTTCGCTTAGCCGCTCCAGGGTCTCTCGGTGGGGGAGGCCGAAGAGGTTTTCCTTCCCCGCGCTGATCAGGGCGACGGCAGGTTTGACTTGATCCAGCAATCTCTCCGAGGTGGCATAACGACTTCCGTGATGGCTGACGACGAGGACGTCGGCGCGCAGATCCGGGTTTTGAAGGCAGATCTGTTCTTCCACGCCTCGGGAGATGTCGCCGGGAATCAGGATGCCCTTGCCCCTCCACGAAAGATGGAGAACGAGGCTTTTGTCGTTGTCGTCTTCCATGTCTCGAGGCGGGGGGTTGAGGACGCGCACGGCCATGCCGTCGAAGAAAAAGGGCGGCGTATCCGTGTTCAAGCGCCGCGGGACAAGGGCCTTCCTTGTCGTGGCGTCAAGAAAACGAACGAAGGCCTCGGCATCGGAGACCGCCCCGTTGGTCCAGACCTCCCGGACCTCGAAGTTCTCGATGATATAGGGGAGGCCGCCGACGTGGTCGGGATGGGGATGGGAGAGGGCGACGGCCCCGAGGGACCGGACACGCTCATGACGGAGGTAGGGGGAGAGGACATAGCGCCCCACGTCGAAACGATCGTCATAGAATCCGCCGCCGTCGACGAGGAGGGCCTCCCCCGTGGGTCCCCGGACGAGGACCGCCGTCCCCTGGCCCACGTCGACGGCCGTCACCGTGACGGCCCCCGGGTCTGAGAAGCGGATGTAGAGGGAATGGACCGCGAGGGTACAGAATGTCAAAACGGCCAGGCCGACATGGATATAAAAGTTGAAGGAGGCCCTCTTGCCCTTGGCGTCCATGACCATGGCCGCCGCGTACAGAAAGAGGTACAGAACGGCCACCTCCCACAGGCGGGGTGTGGAGACCCACAGGGATCCGTAGGGGAGGGAAGAGAAGAAGGTGACGAGCTCCACGGACCTTTCCACGAGCCATCCCGCCGGGAGGAGAAAGAGGGAGGCGATGGTCTCGGAAAGGGGGGCGGTGAAGAGGACGCCCATACCCAAGGGGATGGCGAGGATACCGAGGAGGGGGACGACCAGGAGATTGGAGAAGAGGGTGACGACGGCGATGCGATTGAAGGAGAAGACGATGATGGGCATGGTACCGACGGCGGCGGCAAGGGTAACGGCCACGAACTCTCTAAACATCCCCGCCAGCCTGACCCAGAAGGGTGTCAGGCAGGATGCCGGGACCGGCGGGAGGATCTTCAAGAGGCGGGGGGTGAAGAACAGAATGGACCACACGGCGGCGAAGGACAGCTGGAAGGAGAGATCCCACAGGGCGTGGGGGGAGACGAGGAGGATCGCCAGGGCCGCCCCGGCCAGGGTGTTGTACAGGTCCCTCATCTTGCCTGCCGTGACGGCCATGATGAACAGTACCATCATGATCGCCGCCCGGACCACGGACACACCGGCCCCGGCTACGGCCGTGTAGATGATCACGGGGATCACGGCGACGACGAGGGCCGCCTTTCTCCCGTCGAAGAGCAGGAGGAGGCGGGGGAAGAGTCTCAGGACGAGACGGACGACGAGGACGGAAAAGAGGGCGACCATGCCGATATTGAAACCGGAGATGGCGATGATATGGGAGGTGCCCGTCGTGTTGAAACGATCCATTATCTCCCGCGGGATCTCCCTGGCATCTCCCAGGAGGGAGGCCTGAAGGATCTCGGCCGCGGGGGAGGGGAGGACGTGGCGAATCAGGCCTTTGATCTTACGGCGGTATTCTTCCAGCGCCTGTCGGAGGGGATGGCCGGCACCGGAGCGTATGACGACCAGATCGGCCTCCCTCTCTGTGGAGCCCCGGGCCAGGATCCCGCGATACCGCAGGAAGGAGACGTAATCGAACCCCCCGGGGTTTTGGAAGTTCCGGGGTTTCCTGAGCCGGCTTTGGAGACGGACCACGTCACCGTAACGGACGGAGACGGACCGCGGCGCCGAGACGAGGACCTCACCGCGGACGGGGAGGGATCTTTCTCCCTCCAAGACACGGAAGACGGCCACCCTGAGTTCGACCCGCTGATTGCCGTAAAGGGGGGTCTCGTCGATGAGACCTTCGACGGTCATCCTGTCCCCCGTCAAGTGGCGGCTGATGTGATCGGGTGGGGGCTCCTTGTGCAGATAGGTGTTCATGTCCAGAACCCCCGTCCAGAAAAAGATGACATTTATCAGGAACAGGGCCCCGAGGTGCCTTTCCTGCCTGATCGTGGGGAGGAGTAAGATCATGGCGACGGCCATGACGAAAAGGGGGACCTCGTCGGGGATCTGAAGGTAAGCGGCACAGACGATCCCGCCCGATAGGGACAGGAGGGGCCATGTCAAGGGTCTTTTCATGGGCGGGATATATAGGTTTTCCTTGCATAGAAAAGGAAAACGGGTAATAAGTCAAGCTCCCTGGACCCAGGGGCCTTGCGGTTCCCACAATACCCATGAAAGGGGAGGACGAGGAGATGTACGAGAAGAAGCCGTGGCTGAAATTCTATGGCGATATTCCCGAGACGATCGACTATCCCCGGGTGACGATGTACGAGGCCCTGATGAGGACCGTCGCCCGGCGACCCGACGCGGTGGCCTATGACTTCATGGGTTACGAGGCCACTTACGCCCAGTTCGCCCGGCAGATCGATCAATGCGCCGCCGCCCTGGCCTCCCTCGGCATGAAAAAGGGGGATCGCATCACCATCTCCATGCCGACCTCACCCCAGGGGATCATCTGCTTCTACGCCGCCAACAAGCTCGGCGCCGTGTCGAGCATGATCCATCCCCTCTCCACGCCCAAGGAGATCGCCTTCTACCTCAACTTGAGCAAGAGCCGCTTCGCCCTCACCCTCGACGCCTTTTACGGAAAATTCCGCGAGGCCCGGGAGGGCACGCCCCTTGAAACCCTCATCCTGGCGCGCATCGGTGATTATCTCCCCTTTGTCAAGAGGATCGCCTTCAACCTGACAAAAGGCCGCAAGATACCCCCCGTCCCTGTCGATCCCATGGTCCGCCTGTGGCACGACCTCATGTCCCGCTCCCATAACCCGGTCCAGGCCGCCCCCATGGACGTCGACGAAATGGCGGTGATCCTCTACAGCGGGGGCACCACGGGGACGCCCAAGGGGATCATGCTGTCGAACTACAACTTCATCAGCGAGGGCATGCAGGTATCGGCCTTCGGCAACCTGACGGAAAACGCCTCCATCCTGGCCATCCTCCCCATCTTTCACGGTTTCGGCTTGGGGGTGTGCATAAACGCCGCCTTCATGGGGGGCGGCAAGAGCATCCTCGTCCCCCAGTTCACCCCGGAGATCGTGGCGAAACTCATCAGGAAAAAGAGACCGACCTTTGTGGTCGGGGTGCCCACCCTCTTCGAGGCCCTCTGCAGAAACGAGGATTTCCGGAAGGCGGACCTGAGCTGCCTGAAGGGTACCTTCAGCGGCGCGGACACGCTGCCGCGATCGGTGAAGGAACGATTCGAGGAGATCGTGGCCCGCCGGGGAGGGAACGTCAAGCTCTTGGAGGGTTACGGTCTCACGGAAGCGGTGACGGCCATCATGGCGACGCCCCTCCATGAGTACCGCGAGGGCAGTATCGGCATCCCCTTCCCCGACATGATGGCGAAGGTCGTCACTATCGGTACGACCCAGGAGGCGCCCGTGGGGGAGGAGGGGGAACTCTGCGTCAGCGGGCCGGCGGTGATGCTGGGATACCTCGACCAGCCCGAGGAGACGGCCCAGACCCTCAGAACCCATGAGGACGGCCGTCTCTGGCTCCACACGGGGGATGTGGCCTCCATGGACGAGGACGGTTTCTTTTATTTCAAGCTGAGATTGAAAAGGATGATCAAGTCCTCGGGGATGAACGTCTATCCCGCCCAGGTGGAGGAGGTCCTGTACCGCCATCCCGATGTCCTTAAGGCCTGTGTCATCGGCGTCCCCGACGAGGCCCAAGTCCAGCGGGTCAAGGCCTTCGTCGTCTTGAAGGACCCGGCGAAGGCCTCGCCGGAGATGGAGCGGGAGCTCATCGAATACTGCCGCGGGCACCTCATCAAGTGGAGCTGTCCGCGGGAGGTGGAGTTCCGTGAAAGCCTGCCTTTGACCTTGGTGGGCAAGGTGGCGTTCAACGTCTTGGAGCAGGAGGAGATCGCCCGGCTCCGAGCCGAGGGCAAATACACGGGAGAATGAAGGATGAAGTTTGACAGGCTCAAGGAGATCGTCGAAGACCCCTGGGGCACCCTGGGGGAAATGAAGGAGAGGGGCAAAAAGGTCGTCGGTTACGCCTGCTCCTATGTCCCCGAGGAACTGATCATCGCGGCGGGGGCCCATCCCGCGCGCCTCACGGGGACGAGGGAAGGCATACGTCTCGCCGACGGTCATCTCCAATCCTACTGCTGTTCCCTCGTGAGGGGGATACTGGAGGACGGCCTTTCGGGCCGCGGCGCCGTTCTCGACGGAGTCGTCTTTCCCCACACCTGCGATTCGATCCAGCGTCTCTCCGATATCTGGCGGCTCAACGTGAAGGGGGGGTTTCACCTGGATCTCGTCCTGCCCGTGAAACTCGACACCGACAGCGCCCGGGATTACCTCGTGGATGTCCTGAAGAGGTTTCTCTCGGACCTGGAGAGGGCCCTCGGCGTCGAGGTGTCGGAGGCGGATTTGAGGGCCTCGTGCCTCTTGACGAACGAGATCCGCCGTCTCTTGCACGAACTGTATATGATCCGGTGGAGACGTCCGGAGCTCCTTGCGGGCGCCGATCTCCATTTGCTGAACCGGGCCGTCGGGATCGCCGACCGAAACCTGATCGTCGAGACCTTGAGGGAGGCCGTGGCTGACCTCGGCGCTGACGGCGCCCGGGAGACGACCAAAGGGAACAAGAACATCCTCCTGGCCGGGGGGATGTGCAGCACCCCCGACATATTCAACCTCGTCGCGGAAGCGGGCGGCAGGGTCGTCTGGGACGACTTCTGTAACGGCGGGCGGATGTTCCTGGAACCCCTGCGCCTCGACGGTGATCCCATTGCGGCCGTCGCGGACCGCTTTCTGAGCCGCGTCGTCTGTCCCTGCAAGCACCGCGGTCTCACCGACCGGGCGAACCACCTGAAGGCCTTGGCCACAGAAAGGGGGGCCGGGGCCGTCGTGTTCGTCCATCTGAAATACTGCGACCCCCACGCCTTCGACTTCCCCTATCTCAAGGCCGAACTGGAGAAGACGGGCATCCCGTCCCTGCTTCTGGAGGTTGAGGACCCCCTGCCCCCGGGGGCGCAGATCAGGACGCGCCTCGAGGCCTTTTTGGAGATGCTGGATTGAGGAGAAAAGCATGAACGCTCGTACGGACGAAAAAGAGAGAAAAAAGATCAAGGCCGTCAAAAAAATGAAGGAGATCATGACCTTCTACTACATAGACGCCAAGACGGCGTCCGAGACGGGTAAGAAGGTGGCATGGATCACCAGCGGGGGACCGGTGGAACCCCTGATCGCCATGGACGTCATCCCCGTCTATCCCGAAAATCACGGGGCCATGATCGGGGCGGCCAAGATGGGGGTGGAGCTGTGTGAAAAGGCGGAGGCCATGGGGTACTCAGGAGATCTCTGCTCCTACGCCCGTTCCGATATCGCCTGCGCCACCGTCAACGGCGGGCCCATCGGGGGCCTCCCCCGACCGGACATGCTCGTGTGCTGTAACAACATCTGCGGCACCGTCCTCAAGTGGTACGAGATCCAGGCGCGGTATTTCAACTGCCCCCTCTTCATCCTCGACACCCCTTTCTGTCACACCTCCTTTTCCGCCGAGGCCAAGAGATACGTCAGGCGTCAGATCGATGAATACATCACCTTCCTCGAAGATGTTTGCAAGAAACCCTTCGACCGCGATCGTATGGCCGAGGTGGGGCGCCTCTCCATCGAGGGTCAGAGGCTGTGGCAGGCCGTCCTGGACACGACGATCAACCGGCCGGCCCCGATGACGGCCTTCGACGCCTTCTTCCATCTGGCCCTCATCGTCACCCTCCGGGGGACGCAGCAGGCCGTCGACTACTACCGCCTTCTCCTCGACGAGATGAACGAACGGGTAAGGGAAGGCGTCGGGGCCGTCGATGAGGAAAAATACCGCCTCCTCTGGGACAACCTGCCCATCTGGTACCGCACGAAATGGCTCTCGGACAAGTTCGCCGCCCACGGGGCCTGTCTGGTGGCCGACACCTACACCTCCGCCTGGTGCAGCTCCCTCAAATACATGAACGAGGACGACTTCTTGGAATCCATGGCCGAGGGTTACACGAGGATCTACCTGAACATCGGCGTGGACGAAATGGCCCGCACGGTTATCGCCATGATCGACAAGTACGGCGCCGACGGCCTGGTCATGCATTCCAACCGGAGCTGCAAGCCCTATTCCCTGGGACAGTACGATATCAGAAGCATCGTGGAGAGGGAGAGGGGCGTCCCGACCCTCATCATCGAGGCCGATATGTGCGACGAGCGCAACTTCGCCGAGGCCCAGATCGAGGGCAGGATCGATGCCTTCATGGAGATGATGGCGGCGAAGGGGTCGGCGTGATCACGGCGGGCGTCGATATCGGCTCCATCACCGCCAAGGCGGCGGTGCTGAAGGAGGGGGAGGTCCTCGCCGTCAGCGTCGGCTTCACGGGCTACAATGCCGCCCAGGCCGGAATGAAGGTCCTGGCGGAGGCCTTGGCTGAGGCGGGCGTGGCCATGGAAGGGGTGGACGCCGTCGCGGCGACGGGCTACGGCCGCCGGAGCCTGCCCGTGGCCGGCACGATTGTCACGGAGATCACGTGCCATGCCGCGGGCGTCCATCTTCTTCACCCCCGGATCCGCACCCTCGTGGACATCGGGGGCCAGGACAGCAAGGCCATCCTCATGGGCGACGACGGGAAGGTGAAGAACTTCGTCATGAACGACAAGTGCGCCGCCGGGACGGGACGCTTCCTTGAGGTCATGGCCCGGGCCCTCGAGGTGGATCTCGACAGCTTCGGCGAATTGTCGCAGCGCGCCGAGAGGGCGGCCCGCATCAGCAACCTCTGTACCGTCTTCGCCGAATCCGAGGTCATTTCCCTCATCGCCGCCGGCGAGGAGCGGGAGAACATCATCGCCGGGATCCACGAGGCCATAGGCAGCAGGGTCTTTGCCATGATTAACCGTCTCGGCTACAAAGAGCCGATCATGATGACGGGCGGCGTGGCCAAGAACAAAGGTGTCGTCGCGGCCCTGGAGAGGCAGTTGGGTTGCCCCATCGAGATCTCGCCCTACGCCCAGTGCATGGGCGCCATCGGGGCCGCCGTCGTCGCCAGGGAAAAGTGACGTCCCTATACACGGAAGAGACGACCTACAGGCGATTCCGCGCCATCGCCATCTTCCGCATCGCCATCGCCGGTCTCCTGATGGGGGTAATGGTCTCCCTACATCTCGGAGGCGGCGCCCGATACCTCGACATCGTCCTGCCCCATTTTTACGCCGTCCTTGTCCTTGGCCTCCTGTTGTCTTTCTTCTTTCTCTATCTCCTGGGACGGACCGGCGGGACGAGGGTTCACCTTTACCTCCAGGCCCTCAGCGACATCATCCTCATTACCGCCCTCGTGTACGTGACAGGAGGTATCCGCAGCAATTACGCCGTCTTCTATCCCCTGGTCATCATCTATGCCGTCATCATCCAGGGGCGGGAGGGCGGTGTCCTCGCCGCCTCGGGGGCCGCCATCGCCTACGGCCTCCTCGTCGATCTGGAATACTACCGCCTCATACCTTCGCCGGGCGTCTATTACTTCATGGACTATCCCTTCAGCGCCCCTTACGTGTTCCTACGCATCAGCGTCCATATCCTCTCTTTCTACCTTATCGCCTTCCTCGCGGCCTTCATCACGGAGCGGGAGACGAAGACGCGGGAGATGCTCAGGGAAAAGGAGTCGGCCTTCAACCGCCTTGATCGACTCTACCGGAGCATCGTGGAGTCCGTGGAGGCGGGCATCCTGACCATTGATCACCAGGGGAGGATAAAGAGCCTCAACAGGGGAGGGGAGAACATCACCGGTTTCACGGCCAGGGAAGTGGAAGATATGCCCCTTTCCGCCTTGTTTCCCGACCTCGGCGAGGCCCCGTCGCCCATCGGCCGCACGGGCCGCAGGGATATCGCTTTCCGAAGCAGGGACGGGGAACGTAAGATCCTCGGTCTCTCCATGTCACCCCTCTTCGACGAAAGGGGAGAGAGGATAGGAACGATCGTCATCTTTCAGGACCTGACGAAGGTGAGAAAGATGGAGGAGACCATAGAGAGGAACCGCCGCCTGGCCTTGCTGGGAGAGATGGCCGCCACCCTGGCCCACGAGCTGAGAAACCCCCTGGCCTCCATCAGCAGCTCCATCCAGCTGTTGAAGAAGGACCTGACCTTGAGCGAGATGGACGCCCGTCTCATGGGCATCATCCTCAGGGGGAAGGACCAGATCGAGGGTTTTATAAAAGATTTCCTGCAGCTTAGCCGAATTTCACCCATGCTGAAGGAGAAGGTATTCCCCCGGGAGGTCCTGGAGGAGGTCATAGAGGCCGTCCGGGCCACGGAGGACTGGCGGGAATCCATCACCTTCGGCCTCGACGTGGAAGACGAAGGGCCATTCTGGCTATCCCGCTCCGATGTGAGACAGATCCTCTGGAACCTGATCCTGAACGCCGTGCAGGCGATGCCGAGGGGAGGGAGGGTCGGCGTTACCATAGGCCGCGTAAAACGGGAAGAGGCGGATGTCCTCTTGATCCGCGTCGCCGATGAGGGCGAAGGGTCGGGAGGCAGGGATCTGGACATGTTCCTGGAACCCTTCTATACTACCAAAGATGGTGGGACCGGCTTGGGATTGGCGATCGTCAACCGCATCGTGAGCGCCTACGACGGTCGCATGGACCTGGCCGATCTAAGTCCCCGGGGGCTCGCCGTGACCGTGGAGCTGCCCCTGTCTGCATCCCAGGACGGAAGGACCGATGGCGAAGATACTGGTGGTCGATGACGATCAGGGCATGAGGGAGGTCCTCGAGATCATGCTCGAGCGGGACGGTTACGAGGTCGGCAGCGTCTCCAACCCCGAACGGGCCCTCAGACGCCTGCGGCGGGAGAGGTACGACCTCATCATCACGGACCTGCGCATGCCGGGAATGGACGGCATCCAGTTTCTGAGGCAGGTCAAGGAACTCGACCCGGACCAGACGGTGATCCTGCTGACGGCCTTCGCCTCTCCGGATACGGCCCTCGCCGCCATGAAGGAGGGGGCCTACGACTACATAGAAAAGAACTTCGACGTAGAAGAGCTCAAAAACACCATCCGTCAGGCCCTGGAGAAAAAGGGGATCAAGAGGGAGGAGACCTTCGCCTGGGACGGCGGCGAGGTAGTTCATTTCGGGGGGATGATCAGCAAAAGCAGGAAGATGATCTCCGTCTTCCAGACGATCATGAAGGTCGCCGAGACGACCACCAACGTCCTGATCCTCGGGGAAAGCGGGACGGGCAAGGAGCTGGTGGCCCGGGCGATCCACGAAAAGAGCAAGAGAAGCAAGATGCCTTTCGTCGTCATCAACTGCGGCGGCGTCCCCGAGAATCTCCTCGAATCGGAATTTTTCGGTTATACGAAGGGGGCCTTCACCGGTGCCTTCAACGACCGGGCCGGTCTCTTTGAAATCGCCGATGGTGGTACGATATTCCTGGATGAAATCGGAGAATTATCCCCTTTTCTTCAAGTAAAGCTTTTAAGGGTTGTCCAGGACAAGACCTTCCGTCGCATCGGGGGGTCGGAGGACATAAAGGTGGATGTGCGGATCATCTCCGCCACCAACCAGGACCTCCGGAGGAGGGTGCAGGAGGGGACGTTTCGCGAAGATCTATACTTCCGCCTCAACGTCATCCCCATCCATCTGCCCCCCCTGCGGGAGCGTCGGGAAGACATCCCCGTTCTGACTTCTTATTTCATCGAGAGGTACTGCCGCGCCTTCGGGAAGGAACCAAAGACCCTCTCGGCTTACACCATGGATCTTTTGATGAGGTACGACTTCCCGGGAAACGTCAGGGAATTGGAAAACATCGTCGAGAGGGGGGTGGCCTTGGAGGAGACCAACATCATCCTCCCGGAAAACCTCAGCGTGGCACCCCCGTCAGGGACGATCCTCGACGGCGTCCCCGAGGGAGGCCTCGACCTCAACGCGGAGCTGGCACGCTACGAGCGGGTACTGATCGAGGACGCCCTGGGAAAAACGGGGGGATCCCGGGCAAAGGCGGCGAAAATGCTCGGCATTTCGGCGGACTCCCTCTACTATCGCATGGAGAAACTCGGTATCACGCAAAAAATGTCTTGACTTGCCTTACCGTTTCGTATAGGGAGACCTACCGTAAGGCAGATCTCTCGAGTTGAGAGGGGAAGGATGATTATCCGTTCGCAAAGGTTTTACTTCTTTAGCTTTAGGGGCGGGGTCTGCCTTATGGGCTCGTGAACCTAACAAGGGGTAACGGGCCGTGGGCGGACCCAAAGTCCTCCCACGGCTTTTTTTATGTCCAGGCCGTGGAGAAGATCCCGGCCTTTTTTTTAGGAGGGAGAAAAAATGATGAGAAAAATTGGGATCATCGTAGTGGTTTTGGCCGTATGCCTCTGGGCAATGGCACCCGATGCCGGGGCCGCGGCAAAGCCCATCAAGGTGGGGGCCGCCATCAACACGACCGGACCCGCCTCGACCTGGGGTCAGTACCACGCGAAGGGACAGCAGGATTATTTCCGCTACGTCAACGAGGTGAAGGGGGGCGTCGGGGGACGCAAGATCGAGATGATCCTCGTGGACACGGCCTACAAGGTGCCCGAGGCGGTGGCGGCGGTGAGGAAATTCGCCGTCCAGGATAAGGTGGACATGATCGCCACCTGGGGTGCCGGTGAGGGTCTGGCCGCCAAGCCGATTATCCAGCAATACCGAATTCCGACGATAAACTACTCCACGAGCTGGGAGATCCTGGAGAAGCCCATCAATTACATGTATCTCCCCTTCGGCAGTTATAAGATGGACTGTATGGCCATTCTCGACTACATCAAGGCCGTTCACCGCGGCAGGGAAAAGCCGAAGGTAGGCCTCCTGACCTTCAACAACGCCTATGGTCGTTCAATTCACAAACCGAGCATGGAATACGCCCGCAAAATAGGGGTGGACATCGTCGCCGTCGAGGAATTCCCCCCTAAATCCGTCGACTTGACGACGGAGCTCCTGCGGCTGCAAAAGAGCGGGGCGGAATACGTCTTCATGCAGATGCTGCCTTCGGCCATCATCACCACCTTCAAGAGCGCCGACCGGATCAACTATCACCCCGTGTTCCTGGGCACCTGGACATCTACGGACCCCGATTTCTTCAAGCTGGGGCGCGGCCTCATCAAAGACCGCCTGGTGATGCAATTCCCCGGCGGCCTGCCGTCGGACAACACACCGGGGGTCAAGATCCTGACGGAACTGTGGCGACGCTACAAGACCGTCGATCGTTTCGACGCCTCCTACTGGGAGGGTGTGGTGATCGCCATGATCATGGAGCGGGCCTTCGTCAGGGCTCATGAAAAGTACGGCACCGTCGACAGGGAGACCATCAACAAGGCCCTGGAGGGATTCCGCAACGAAAGTTTCGGCGGTCTCTTCCCGGACGTGACCTACACCCCCACGAACCACTCGGCGTCCTTCAAGGCCCGGATCGTTCAGGTTCATGAGAACGGGTCCTATACCCCCCTCACCGCCTTCTTCACGCCGGGGAAGGAGAAGATCCGTTTCGTGAAGGCCCGATGAAGTCGTTCCGCGGCGAACCGTCCATCTTCCGCGACCGGGACCACCGGGAAAGGCAGGCTGAACTTACCGTCACTGATGTCTCCCTGTCTTTCGGGGGCGTCAAGGCCCTCCAGGACGTGAGTCTCCAGGTAAATACGGGGGAGATCCTCGCCGTCATTGGACCCAACGGTGCCGGCAAGACGAGCCTCATGAACTGTATCACCGGTTTCTACCGCCCCCAGAGAGGCAGTATCGTCTTCAACGGCCGCGACATCACCCGCCTGAAGCCCCATGAGCTCGTCAAGGTCGGCATCGGCCGGACCTTTCAAAACATCGAGTTGTTCCCCGGCATGACCGTCTTGTCGAACATGCTCCTGGCGCGCCATGTTCACTGCCGCTACCCCTTTCTCGGGGCGGTTTTGTTCCTGCCCCGCGTCCGCAGGGAGGAGGTTCGCCACCGCCGGGTCCTGGAGGAGATCATCGACTTCTTGGAACTGCAGGCGATCAGGAAGAAGACCGTGGCCTCCTTGCCCTACGGACTGATGAAGCGGGTGGAGCTCGGCCGGGCCATGGCCCTGGAACCGCGCCTGTTGGTCCTGGACGAGCCCTTCGCCGGCATGACCCTGGAGGAGAAGGAGGACATGGTTCGTTTCATCAGGGAGCTGAACGAGGCCTGGGGGCAGACCATGATCCTGGTGGAACACGACATGTCCATCGTCATGAGCATCTCCACCCGGGTGGTGGTCCTGAATTTCGGCCAGAAATTGGCCGAGGGGGTCCCCGAGGACATCATCAACGACCCGGAGGTCATCCGTGCCTACCTGGGATAACCCGTTGTCGACGATACCGCAGGTTCTCGTCAAACAGGCCGAGGTGCTGGGAGACGGGGTCTGCGCCATCCGGGAGAAGGCCTACGGCATCTGGCAGACCTATTCATGGGCCGACTATCTCCGCTACGTGCGTAAAACGTCCCTGGGTCTGTTCGAGATCGGATTGAGGAGGGGCGAGATCCTCGCCATGATCACGGACAACAACCCCGAGTGGCTCTTTTCCGAGATCGGCGCCCAGGCCTTGGGGTGTCCCACCATCAATCTCTTCACCTCTTCCATCCCCGAGGAGTTACGATTCGCCCTCAACAGGATCGGGGCCGCCGTCGTCATCGCCCAGGACCAGGAACAGGTGGACAAGCTCCTCGAGATCCGGGAGAAGATCCCCCACGTCCGTGCCGTCGTGGCCCTGGACCCCACGGGGATGAGGGGATACTGGGACGATCCCTGGATCATGCCCTTCCGGCGCCTCCTCGACCTGGGCGAGGCGAAGGAGAGGGAAAACCCCGACCTCTTCATGGAGATGGTGAAAAGGGGAAAGGGGGGCGACACGGCCGTCATGATCCAGACCTCGGGCACGACGGGGGTGTCCAAACAGGCCATGTTGACCCACGGCGGGATCCTCGCCATGGGACGGAAGTGGAAAGAGCTCCTGGCCATCAAGCCGGGTGAAAACTGGCTCTCCATGTCCCCCCCGGCGTGGATCGTGGACCAGATGTGGGGGATGGGCGTGGCCGTCGTGACGGGCATGACCATGAACTTCCCGGAGACACCCGAGACGATTCTGGAGGATTTCCGCGAGATCGGACCCTCCATCGTCATCACCTCCTCTCGGTTCTGGGAGGACATGGCCTCCCGTATCCGCGTCCGCATCGCCGACGCGGGTTTCGTCAAAAAGACCTTGTTCCGGTGGGGAGAGAGCGTGGGGCGGAAGGTGATGGGGAAGCGCTTCGCCGGACAAGAGGTGTCCCTTGCCCTGGAGTTGCTCCACAAGGCGGCGGACAGGATCGTTTACCGGCCCCTCTTGGATCGCGTGGGGTGCTCGGGTCTCCGGGCGGCCCTCACGGGCGGGCATCCCATCAGTCCCGACGTGATTCTCTTCTTCCGCGCCGTCGGTCTCAACCTCAAGCAGTGTTACGGCCTGACGGAGGGGGGAGGCATCTTCCAGGTCCAACCGGATGACGAGGTGAAGCTGGAGACCGTCGGCAGGTCCCTGCCGGGGGTGCAGGTTCGCCTGTCGGAAGAGCAGGAGGTCCTGGTGAAGAGCGAGACCCTCTTTGTCGGCTACTGGCGAGACTACACCGCCACGGAGGCCGCCTTCACCGCCGACGGCTGGCTCAAGACGGGAGACGCCGGCTATATCGACGACGACGGTCACCTCATCATCATCGGCCGGAAAGAGGACATCATCAGGGACAAGAAGGGGAACGCCTTTTCGCCCGATTTCATCGAGACGCGTCTGAAGTTCAGCCCCTTCATCAAGGAGGCCGTGGTCTTCGGAGAGGGAAGACCGTACATCACCGCCCTGATCAACATCGACATGGAAAACGTCGGCAGCTGGGCGGAGGAACGCCTGATACCTTACACCACCTACACGGACCTCTCCCAGCAGAGCGCGGTGGAGGAGTTGATCCTGTCGGAGGTGCGGACGGTCAACAAACAGCTGCCGCCGGTGATGCGGGTGAGGAAGTTCATCCTCCTGTACAAGCTCCTCGACGCCGACGACGAGGAATTGACCAGAACGGGAAAGGTAAGGCGCCGCTTTGTCTACGGCGTGTACATCAAGCTCATCGAGGCCATGTACCGCAATCTCAAGGAATTGGACGTGACGGGGAAGATCCGGTACCGCGACGGCAGGGTGGGTGAGATCAGCACCCGCGTCAAGGTCATCGAGGTCCCCCAGGACGACGCGACCGCCTAAAGCGATTCAGTATTTTAACGAGGAAAGAGAATGGACTTCTTCCTGCAACTGCTCGTGAACGGCCTCAGTATCGGTTTCCTCTACGGCCTTTCGGCCATGGGGTTCGTCATGATCTTCAAATCCTCGAGCGTGTTGAACTTCGCCCACGGGGAGCTCATCGCCTTCGGCGCCTATCTCTTTTTGGTCCTCTGCTCATGGGCCCAGCTGTCATTGCCCCTGTCCTTCCTTCTCACCCTGGCGGGTTGTTTCCTCCTGGGCTTCGCCGTGGAGAGGGTCTTCCTGCGCCCCCTCATCGGTGAGCCCCTCATCTTCGTCATCATGCTCACCGTGGGCCTCGCGGCCATGTTCAAGGGATCGATCCTCTTGGTCTTCGGCGGCAATCTCCATACCTATCCCGATTTCCTCCCTCCCTGGCTCGGTTTGACGTGGGGGAGCGTCTCCCTCCAGCCCGTGTACACCGTCACCCTCATCATCGGCACGGCCTTTTTGATCCTCTTCGGACTCTTTTTCAAGTTCTCCTCCCAGGGCATCTACATGAGGTCCGTGGCGGACAACCAGCGGGCCGCCCTTTCCCTGGGCGTGCACGTCAAGAGGGTCTTCGCCCTCTCGTGGGCCATAGCGGCCCTCGTGGCGGGCATGAGCGGCATCGTCCTCGGGATCATCAACGGCGTGAACGTCCATGATCTCAGCGGCATCGGTCTGAAGGTGTTTCCCGTCGTCATCCTCGGTGGTCTCGACAGTATCGGCGGTGCCATAATCGGGGGCATCATCATCGGTGTCCTCGAGGCGCTGACGGGGGGTTACATCTCCCCGTCTCTCAAGGACGTCATCCCATACATCGTCCTTGTCTTCATCCTCATGGTGAAGCCCTACGGCCTCTTCGGTCAGGTGGAGATTGAGAGGGTGTAAATGAAGAAACTGAGATTCCACCCCTGCGGCAACTTTCGGGAAAGGTACGAGCAGGAACTGACGGTCTTCGAGACCGACTTCGGCCGTCTCTGGACGACTTTGGGAATTGTGGCCCTCTTCGCCCTCGTGCCCTTCGTCGCCTCGCCCTACACCCTTTACGTGATAAACACCATCGGCATCGTGGCCATCGCCGCCGTCGGGCTCAACATCCTCATCGGCTACACCGGCCAGATCTCCCTCGGCCACGGCGCCTTCTTCGGCGTCGGGGCCTACGGGGCCGCCGTCCTGGCCACGCGCTGGGATTGGCCCCTCGCGGCCGCCGTTCCCGCGGCGGGCCTGATCACCGCCCTGGTGGGCATGGTCTTCGGCCTGCCGTCCAGCCGCCTCAAGGGCCTCTACCTGACCATCGCCACCCTGGCGGGGCAATTCATCATCGAATACGTCCTCGTCCACTGGGACACGGTGACCATGGGGACCATGGGCATCACCCTCCCGCCCCCTTCCCTGTGGGGATGGGAGATCAGGGGGGACGTGGGTTTCTTCTATCTGATCTTTCCCGTCTTCATCCTCATGCTCTGGATGGCCGTGAACCTGATGCGCACGAAATACGGCCGGGCCTTCGTCGCCATCAGGGACAACGACCGGGCCGCGGAGGGGATGGGTATCGCCATCTTCCCTTACAAGCTCCTCTCCTTCGCCATCAGCTCCTTCTACGCCGGGGTGGCCGGCGCCCTCTTCGCCTATTACACCGTCAGCATCACCACGGAACCCTTCAATCTCGCCCTGTCCGTGGAATATATCGCCATGGTCATCATCGGGGGCATGGGCAACATGGCGGGGGCCGTGTTCGGGGCCGTCTTCATAACGGTCTTGAACGAGATCCTGAGGTGGGGCACCGACATGATGATGAATATGGGGATCTTCGGATCCATGGGCTTGAACATGGCACCCCTGAGAGAGTTCGTTTTCGGTCTCGCCATCGTTATTTTCATCATCTTCGAGCCCCGGGGCCTGGCGGAGGTGTGGCGTATCTGGCGCTCGAGTTTCCGCCTGTGGCCCTTCTCCTATTAGGTGCGCGATATGTTATTGACGATCAACAATATTTCCGTCGTCTACTCCGACGTGATCCAGGTCCTCAAGGGGGTGTCCCTGAGGGTGGAAGAGGGGCAAATCGTCTCCCTCCTGGGGGGGAACGGCGCCGGCAAGACGACGACCCTCAAGGCCGTCTCGGGTCTGTTGAAACCGGAAAACGGGCGGGTCACGGACGGCGAGATCATCTTCGCCGGCTCCCCCATCCACAATCTCAGCCCGGAAGAGATCACCAGGAAGGGCATCATCCAGGTCCTGGAGGGCCGCCAGCCCTTCAAGTACCTGACGGTCGAGGAGAATCTCCGGGTGGGGACGGCCATCCGTTTCGGGAAACCCTACCAGGAAGATCTTAAGCTGGTTTATTCCTACTTCCCCGCCCTCCTCAACCGCCGGAAGATGAAGGCCGGTTACTGCAGCGGCGGGGAACTGCAGATGCTCGTCATGGGCCGCGCCCTCATGGCCCACCCGCGTTTGCTCCTCCTCGACGAACCTTCGTTGGGCCTGGCCCCCCTGGTGGTCCGCGAGATCTTCGGGATCATCAAGAGGATCAACGAGGAGCAGGGGACGACGATCGTCCTGGTGGAGCAGAACGCCAACATGGCCCTTCAGATCGCCCATTACGGCTACGTCATGGAGAACGGCAAGATCGTCATGGAGGGACCGGCGGAAGAGCTGAGAGAGAATCCCGATATCAAGGAATTCTATCTCGGCGTTTCCGCCGCAGGGGCCCTGAAGAGTTACCGGGACGTGAAGTCCTACCGGCGGAGAAAACGCTGGCTGTAAACGGCGGGGCATCCGATTTTGCCGGATTTCACATGATCCGTACACGGTGATCTTCGGGCTTCAGCTCTCGGACCGCCGCCCCGCTTATCCTTCATAAATTTGAAAGGGCAGCCGGTTACGGCTGCGGGTAATAGACCGGAACCTGAAAATAGGCCCCATAGTCGACGCCCGGAAAGGGTCCCAGGACCTCAAGGCGCCGGAGCAATCCCTTCTGTCCCTTTCTTTCGTTTCTCGTCCCATCCCCCCGGCGGCGGGGTGGACGAGAGACGAAACACACGGACCTGGATGGGAAGAAAAAGTATGTCTAGACGGGGGATAGGGGGAGGAGCTAGCCGATCGCGTCCCGCAGGGCGAGGTCCCTGACCTTCAACTGGATCTCCGAGGCGCCGTTCCAGTTATTGATCTGGGGGGTGAAGGCGATGTCGGAGGTGGCGCTCCGGACGTAGGAAACAAACTGGCCGCGGCTGAACCAGATGGAATTGCAGGTGACGCCGTCGCCGACCACCCGCATCCGCAGGTGATTGTTCCCCACGACGCTGCTTGACGTGATGCTGACGTTTCGGGCGCACAGGACCGGTTCCTGGTTTCGGCTCCCGAAGGGGGCCAGGAGGGAGAGCTGGGAGAGGAGATCGTAGTTGACTTCCCGCAAATCGCAGTAGGTGTCGATGATGGTCTGGGAGACCATGGCATCCATGTCGATATCCGCCTCGATGACCTCCTCGAGCTGCTTGGCGAATTCCCTGATGTCCTCCTCCCTGATCGATATGCCCGCGGCGAATTGATGACCGCCATAAGAGAGGAGGAAGGAATCGCACTTTCTCAAACCTTCGTAGATATTGAAGGTCGCAATTGACCTCCCCGAACCCTTTCCGATGCCGTCCCTCAGGCTGATGAGGATGGCGGGACGACAGAAACGATCCACGAGGCGGGAGGCCACGATACCGATAACCCCGGGGTGCCAGTCCCGGGAGGCGAAAACGAGGGATCTCGTCTTGGCGGCGTCCATGTCGGATCCGATCTTTTCCAGGATCTCCTGGAGGATGGACCTCTCGATGGTCTGGCGTTTACGGTTGTATGCGTCCAGACGCCGGGCCAGATCCAGGGCCTCTTCCCGGTCATCCGTCAACAGGAGCTCCACGGCCTCCCGGGGTGAACCGACCCTCCCGGCGGCGTTGATGCGGGGGATGAGGCAGAAGGAGGCCTTAGACGAGTCGATGACCTGGCTGTGTATCCCGCTTATCTCCTTGAGGGCGGAAAGACCGACCCGCCGATCCTCCGTGATGAGATCGAGGCCGATCTTGGCGAAAATACGGTTTTCGCCGATGAGGGGAGAGATGTCCCCGATGGTCCCCAGGGCCACCAGGTCCAGGTATTCCCTGAGGTTGGGGTAGGGGTAGCGGGACCAGAAACCTTCCCGGCGCAGGCGTTCCCGGAGGGCGATGATAAAGTTGAAGGCGATGCCCACGCCCGCCAGATAACGGAAGGGGTAACGGCAATCGGGCCGGTTGGGGTTGATGACCGCCGCAGCCTCGGGGATGGTATCGGGCACCTCGTGATGGTCGAGGATGATGACATCCATCCCCTGCGACCGGGCGTAGGCGACCAGTTCGGCATCGGAGATGCCGCAGTCGACGGTGACGATGAGGGATACCCCTTCCTCCCTCAGGCGGTCGATGGCGGGACGGTTGAGACCGTATCCCTCGGCGCAGCGGTCGGGGATGTAGTAATCGCACCTGTCCGTCAGAGGTCTCAGAAACCGGAGCAGAACAACGACGGCCGTGATCCCGTCGGCGTCATAGTCCCCGTAGATGGTGATCCTCTCCTTGTTGATGACGGCCTTGATCAGACGGGCCACCCCCTTGTCCATGTCTTTCATGAGAAAGGGGTTGTGGAGGTTTTTCAATGAAGGGTGGAGAAACTGTTTGGCCTCGTCGACGTTGGTAATGCCGCGCCCGCCCAAGATCCGGGAGACAACGGGCAACAGGCCCAGTTCCCGGCTCAGTTCATCTTCTATGGTACCGTTGCGACTGGGGAAATGCCATCGCGTAACGGGCAGGCACAACTGCTCCATCATGGTTATAAGACTGAGACCTCTTGTTTGTCGGCTCTCCGATCTTATTCATAAGGAAGGCAAAGTCAAGGGGAATTCTGCCGCCGCCGGCTGGAACCCGGAGGTCGATCCGAGTTGCGCCTTGATTTTTTGACTCTCTTGGGGATAGTAAGGGGACAGGAAGGAGGAGCGTCTATGGGAAAAACACCGAAAGTAACTGTATATGGGATCGTTCTTGTTCTTCCCCTCCTGATGGCCATGAGTTCCCTCACGGGGTCCTCCCCGGACACGATCCCCAAACCGGCCAAATCCTTCAAGGCCGTTTTCATCGATCAGATGGATGTGACCACGGAGGTTCGGGACGTGACCATCGAGGGGGGCGTGTTCGTGGAGGGCAAGGTGGGGGAGGGTACCGTCACCGTCGCCTTCGACAAAATGAGCGAGATGACGCCCCTGATGAGAGACGGCAGATTGTGGGGTAATATCAAGCTGAGGGACGGCAACACGGTGGAGATCGTCCTCAACAAGACCCATCGCGCCTACGGCCGGACGCCTTACGGGACCTTCCAGATCCGCCTTTCCGATGTCAAGAAGATGAAATTGCTCCATTAGTTACAAGAGGCGGGACCCTTCCCATGCTGATGCTGACCCACACATGGATACTCAAGGCCTTCCTCGGCCCCGAGCGGCCCCTGGAAGACCACCTCGATCTCGTCGCCTACAATATCTGCCCCGATTTTCTGCCCATCTCCCAGAGCTTCAACTCGTCCATGACCCACGGCGTCTCCCGCTTCCGCGCCATCCCCCGGCAATACCGGAAGGCGGCCTTCATCGTCTTTCACCTCATGGTGGACGACCTCTCCCATCACGGCCGGATCGAGAAGGCCCCCGTCACGGATTTCAATCCCGAGTCGGAGGGGTACAGCTACCTCAAGGGCAGGTCCCTCGTGGAACCCCTCATGGATCTATACAGCGCCCACGGTCAGTCCCTGGATTATCCCCGGGCCGTTTACCGTTCCCACATGGTCATCGAGATGACCTTCGACCTCTCCCTCTACCAGGCCCTGAAAGAAGAGAGCGAGAGGCTGGTCCTTATCATGTGCCGTTCCCTCCAGGAGATGTCGGGGGCGGCGCTGGAAGAATTCGGGGAGACGGTGGGTTGGTTTTACGGCGTGGAACCCGAGGCGGTGAGAGAGGCCGTGCTCCTCTGTGCCGAAAGGTACACCCTGGACCGCATCAACCGTTTCATGAGCCTGCCGGGTCGCATCACCCTCTTCGCCGACAAGTTCGGCCTCGAGTCGTCACGAACGACGGCCTATGACGGCTTAAGGGGCATTATGTTGCGGGGGATGGATCTGGTGAAGGACTACGGGGATTTTCTCGACCCGACCCTCCGCGAGATACGGAGGGCCGGTTTTGCTCCGACCTTTTGACCTAAACGGCCTTCTTTACCATCCCGGACCGCAGACAGCGTGTACAGACCTTGATCCTCTTGACGGCGCCCGTCTTCTCGTTGATGGAACGCACCCGTTGCAGATTGGGGTACCAGACCCTTTTGGTCTTGTTGTTGGCGTGGCTCACGTTGTGACCCACCACCGGTTTCTTGCCGCATATCTCGCATACCCTTGACATCTTCTCTTCGCCTCCTTGAGAATGGTGGCCTTGCTACATCATGCCCGCCGTGATTGCAAGCTTTTTTTCTGCGCGGGGGGCTTCAGTTCTTCATGGAAAGGGGTTGGCCCGTCGCCTCGATCACCCGCATCCAGATGTTGCCCTGGGGATCCACCGGTTTGCCCGAGGTGACGAGGCGCAGAGGGAGGTGGACGTACTCGCCCTTGAAGAGCCCCACAAGCATCCCCGTCTTGCCGGCCATGCCCGCGTGGACGGCATATTGACCCAGGGCGCCGCAATATATGCTGTCGCTCGCCGTGGCCGGGACACTGCGTATCATGTAGCTGGGGTCGACGTACTTCAGATTGATCTCGATGCCGACGCGGCGGAAATAGTTCTCGATGGCGTCCCGGAGGTAGAGGCCGATGTCCATCAGTTTCAGGTTGCCCGAGGCGTCCGTCTCGATGACCTCGTCACGGCGGTGGAAGAATTCCTGGCCCGCCCCCTCGGCCACGAGGATCACACAGTGCTGCCTTTCCCGGAGTCGCTTTTCCAAGGCCCTCAGGAAACCATTCTCCCCCTCCAGGTCGAAGGGCACCTCGGGGATGAGGACGAAATTGGCGTCGTTCTGGGCCAAGGCGGCGTGAACGGCGATATGGCCCGATTGGCGACCCATGAGCTTGACCAGCCCGATCCCCATGGGCGCCCCCTTGGCCTCGACATGGGCGCACTGAAGGGCCTTGACGGCCTCGGAGATGGCCGTGTCGAAACCGAAGGTTTTATCAACGAGGTTCAGGTCGTTGTCGATGGTCTTGGGGATGCCGATGACGCTGATGTTGAGTTTCCTCGCCGTGATCTCCTCCGTGATGGCCTCGGCGGCCCGCATGGTCCCGTCGCCGCCTATACAGAAGAAGATATCGATATTCATCCGTTTCAGGACGTCCACCATCTCCTTGACGTCCTGCCTGCCCCGGGAACTGGAGAGAACGCTCCCGCCCACGGTGTGTATATCCTTCACCAATTCCGGGGTCAGTTCCACGACCTCATGGCGGTACTTGGGTATGAGCCCCCTAAACCCGTAGCGGATGCCGACGATGTTGGTCACGCCGTAGCGGTGATAAAGCTCCATCACGATGGCCCTGATCACGTCGTTGATCCCCGGGCAGAGACCTCCGCAGGTGACGATGGCGGCCTTGGTCTTGTACGGGTCGAAGAAGATCATCCGCCGCGGCCCCGCCAGCTCTATGGACAGGGGACGGCCGTCGGCGCCGCAGACATCGTCGAAATGCTTGACATCGTTGTTGAAGAGGATCCGTTCGCTGTCGGAAACGAAGGAGCTGACCGTGACGGGGGAGGGGATCGTCGGTTCCCCGAGACTCAGGATCCTCAAATCGTCGGCCTCGAGGTCCATCATTTCACCTCTCTTCCAAGGGAGGGTTGAAAAGGACGACGGGCTTAGGCTGTTCGACACCACGGATACGGACCTGTCTCCCCCGCACCTCGATGCGCCCCTCGGCGAACCACTGTATGGCCTGGGGGTAGATCTTGTGTTCCTCCCTGAGTATCCGCGCGGCGAGGGTGTCCTCCGTGTCATCGGGCAGGATGGGCACCACGGCCTGGATGATGACGGGTCCCGTGTCCACGCCCTCGTCGGCGAAATGGACCGTGCACCCCGAGAACTTGGCCCCGTATTCCACGGCCTTTTTCTGAACGTGCAGGCCCGGGAAGGCGGGCAGAAGGGCGGGGTGGATGTTCATGATCCTCATGGGGTAGGCCTTCAGGAAAAAGGGACTCAGAAGTCTCATGAAACCCGCCATGACCACCAGTTCCACCCCCTTGCCCTTGAGGACCTCCACCATGGCCCGATCGCACGATTCCCGATCGGGGTGATCCTCCTGCCTGATGACCACCGCCTCGATGCCGTGGTTGCGGCACCTCGTGAGGGCGTAGGCCTCGGGGTTGTTGCTGATGACGATCCTGATCCGGGCGTCGAGGCGGCCCTTCTCGATATTGTCGATGATGGATTGAAGGTTGGAACCGCTGCCCGAGACCAGGACCCCGATGTCGATCTTCGCTGTCATGATTCACACGAACTTGACGACCGGCTCCCCGGTCTCCCTCTTGACGATCGAACCGATGCAGAAGGCCCTCTCGCCCATCTTCTCGAGCCTCGCCACCACCTCTTGGGCCTCCTCCTTCGGGACGACGGCCATCATGCCGACGCCCATGTTGAAAACCCTCATCATTTCCCCCTCATCGACGGGACCGAGGCGGCGGATCAGGTCGAAAATGGGGGGCACGGGCCAGCTTCCCTTTTCTATCAAGGCCTGGCACGGTTCCGGGACGATCCGGGGGATGTTGTCCAGAAACCCCCCGCCGGTGATGTGCACGATGCCTTTCACGTTGAAATTCTTGAGGATATTGAGCATGGAACGGACGTAGATCCGTGTCGGGGTCAAAAGGGCCTCGCCCAGGGTCGTCCCGAGATCTTCCATATAATCGGACACGGTGAAACCCCCGATCTCGAAAAAGACCTTGCGGGCCAGGGAAAAACCGTTGCTGTGGAGGCCGCTGGAGGCGAGACCCACGATCCGGTCGCCGACGCGGATCTCGGAACCGTCCACGAGGCGGTGATAGTCGACGACGCCCACGCAAAAACCGGCGAGGTCGTATTCCTCATCGTCGTAAAAACCGGGCATCTCCGCCAATTCCCCCCCCAGGAGGGCGCATCCCGCCTCCTGACACCCTTTGACGATCCCTTCTATGAGTTGGATGCTCGTTTCCAGACCGATCCTGCCCGTCGCTATGTAATCGAGGAAGAAAAGGGGTTCCGCCCCCTGGACCACCACGTCGTTGACGTTCATCGCCACCAGATCGATTCCCACCGTGTCGTGACGATTCATCATGCGGGCGATCATGAGCTTGGTCCCCACGCCGTCCGTCGAGGCCACCAGAACGGGGGCGGGCGTTTTCTTGAGATCGAGGTGAAACAGGCCTCCGAAACCGCCGATGGTCCCCATGACCTCCTTGCGGGCCGTCAATTTCACGAGGGGTTTTATCTTCTCCACGAAGAGGTTGGCCCGGTCGATATCGACGCCCGCTAGCCGGTAAGTCGTCTTTTCCAAGGATCCCCCCATTTTTATGCCGTGTGATGAGGAATTTTTAGAAGAAACTCCTCGAAAAGTCAAATATGACATTGTCAGCGCCTTTTTTTTCTGTTAACCCAGGACGGGATGCAGAAAATAGACGATATCATAAATAAATTGGAGAAACCCCTCCTCTTTTCTTCCAAGGAGAATTTTCGTTTCCTCAAAGCCGTCTCCCATCTCGAACCGGCCTTAGGGGCCCTCGTTAACGGCCTCGGTGAGGCCCTGGGGGAAAAAGGTGCTCCCGCCCTCGAGGCCGCAGAGATTCTGGCCGATCTGAGAAAGACCGTCAGCAGCCTGGACGGTCTCGGACTGGAGGAGAAAAAGGTGAGGATACAGAAGGCCCTTTCCCTTCTTTCCTCCCTCCGGGGGGCCTTGCGGGGGGCGAACATCTCCGCCGACGGGTCGGCGGCCGCCAGGGCTCGCTTGGAGAGGCTCAAGGTCCCGGCCCAGTTCGTTAAGGGCATAGGGCCCAGGATCGCCGGCATCCTCGCCCGTCAGGGCATCCATACTGTGGAGGACCTCCTCTATTTCCTGCCTCGAACCTACGAAGACCGAAGAAAAATAAGCCCGATCGCCCGGACGGAAGGGGGGCGGCGGGAGACGGTGATGGGGGAGGTCGTCCGCTCGGGTTTGCAGCGTTACGGTATTCGCCGCTGTTTCGAGGCGGTGGTCCGCGATGCCTCCGGATATCTTAAGGCCGTCTGGTTCCAGGGCAACCCCCTCTACCTCGCCAAGTCCTTGAAGGAAGGGTCCCGCGTGATCCTGACGGGTGAGGTCCGCTACCATCTCGGCCGGCCGGGTATGGTGCACCCCGATTTCGAGACCGTGGACGAAAGGGAGGAGGACGCCTCCCTCCACTTCCAGCGGATCGTCCCCATCTACACGGAGGCGGGAGGCCTTCACCAGAAAAACCTGCGGCGGATCATGCACCGCGCGGTGGAGGACTACGCCCCCCTTATCCCCGACGCGTTACCGCCGTCATTGACGAAAAAAAGGGGCCTTGCGCCCCTCGTCGAAAGCGTCAGGTCATGCCACTTCCCAGGTCCCGAAGAGGACCCCATGACCCTTATGGCCCGTAAGTCCAAGTGGCACCGTCGGCTCTGCTACGAAGAGTTCTTCTATTTCAGCCTGGGCCTGGCCCTCAAGAGGAGCCGCAACCGCCTCGAGGAGGGCATAGTCTTTCCCACAGACGGCCCCCTGCGCCGGGCCTTTCTCGACATCCTCCCCTTCACCCTCACGGCGGCCCAGAGACGGGTCATCGGGGAAATCGACAGGGACATGGCCAGCCCCTTCCCGATGAACCGTCTCCTCCAGGGCGACGTGGGGAGCGGCAAGACCATCGTCGCCATGGCGGCGGCGGTGGCGGCCTGCGACGGGGGTTACCAGGCGGCCTTTATGGCCCCCACGGAGATCCTGGCCCAGCAACACTACCGCAACCTCCTGGCCTGGTCCGAGGCCCTGTCCATCCCCATCGCCCTCCTCACGGGCAGCGTCAAGGGCCGGCAGAGAAAGGCCGTCCTTACAGGCATCGAGGGGGGGGAGATCCTCATCACCGTCGGCACCCACGCCCTGATCCAGGAGGATGTCCGCTTCCGACGCCTCGGCCTGGCGGTCATAGACGAGCAACACCGTTTCGGGGTCCTCCAGCGCGCCTCCCTCCGCGCCAAGGGTTACTCTCCCGACATCCTCGTCATGACGGCGACGCCTATCCCCCGCACCATGGCCCTGACGGTCTACGGGGATCTGGACCTCTCCGTGATCGACGAGATGCCCCCCGGCAAGAAGCCCGTCAAGACCATGGTCTTCTTCGAGGCCCAGAGGGGAAAGGTCTATGACATCATCGCCTCGGAACTGGCCAAGGGACACCAAGCCTTCATCGTCTATCCCCTCGTGGAGGAGTCGGAGATCCTCGATCTCAAAGACGCCACCCGCATGGCCGAGCATCTCGCCCGCGACGTCTTCCCCCGGGCCAGAGTCGGCCTCGTCCACGGGCGGATGAAGAGCCGCCAAAAGGAAGAGGCCATGGCGGCCTTTCGGGAAGGGAACCTGGACATCCTCGTGGCGACGACGGTGATCGAGGTGGGCATCGACATCCCCCGGGCGTCTCTCATGGTGATCGAACACGCGGAACGTTTCGGCCTCTCCCAGCTGCACCAGCTCCGGGGCAGGGTAGGGCGGGGGGAGATCTCCTCCACCTGCGTCCTCCTCGCCCACGGGAAGGCCACCCCGGAGGCGCGCCGCCGCCTTCGGGTCATGGCGGAGACGAACGACGGCTTCCGTATCGCCGAGGAGGACCTGGCCATCCGGGGGCCGGGGGAGTTCATGGGGACCAAACAGTGGGGGATGCCCGATTTCCGTGTCGCCGACTTGATCAGGGACGCCGCGGTCTTCCACGCGGCCCGGGAGGACGCCTTCGCCCTGGCCCGGGAGGACCCGGGACTGGACAAGGCACAGCATCGGGCCTTGCGGGAGATACTCCTCCATCGGTGGTCGGGCCGCCTGGCCCTGGCGAAGGTGGGTTAACGGGCGGTTTTTGCTTTGACAAAGGGGATCTTCTGTTATAGACGGACTCGGCGTCCCTGAGTGGATGAGGCGAGGTGGCTTATGAGGACCATAGGACTGGGCTTGATCGGTTTCGGAACGGTGGGGACGGGGGTGGTGCGCCTCCTGAAGGAATACGGTACCCTCATCGAGAAACGCCTCGGCGCCCCCCTGGTCTTGAAGAGGATCGCCGATGCGGACACGAAGAGAAAAAGACCCGTACGGGTCCCGCCGGGGATTCTGACGTCCGACGTCTCGGCGATCATGAACGACCCGGACATCGATATCGTCATCGAACTGGTGGGCGGTTACGAACCGGCCCGTTCCTTCATCCTCGAGGCCATCGGCCGGGGCAAGCACGTGGTGACGGCCAACAAGGCCCTCCTGGCCACCTACGGGGACGAGATCTTCCGGGCGGCCCAAGAGTCGCGGGTAGATGTCGGTTTCGAGGCGAGCGTCGGTGGGACCATCCCCATCATCAAGACCCTCAAGGAGGCCTTGGTGGCCAACGAGATAAACTCGATCATGGCCATCATGAACGGGACGTGCAACTACATCCTGACGAAGATGACCGACGAGGGCAAGCCCTTCGAAACGGTCCTGAAGGAGGCCCAGCGTCTCGGTTTCGCCGAGGCGGACCCGACCTTCGACATCGAGGGGATCGACACGGCCCACAAGCTGGCCATCACCCTCTCCCTCGCCTACGGGAAAAGGGTGCGGATCGACGACGTCTACCGGGAGGGGATCGCCGGCATCAGCCAACAGGACATCGAGTTTGCCGGGGAGTTCGGCTACCGGATCAAGCTCCTGGCCCTGGCCTTCAAGAGGGGCGACAGGGTGGAGGCACGCATCCACCCCACCATGATCCCCCGCGATCACCTCCTGGCCAACGTCGATAGCAACTTCAACGCCTTCCACATTACGGGCAGCGCCTCGGGGCCTGTCTTCCTCTACGGTCAGGGGGCGGGATCCATACCCACGGCCAGCGCCGTAGTGAGCGACATCGTGGACATCGCCAGGGAGATCCTGAAGGGCGTCACGGGGAGGGTGCCGTACCGCTCCCTGGGGGAGGACGAACTCGGTGACATCGATCTCGTTCCCTTCGAAGACGTCGAGACCAATTACTATTTCCGCTTCATGGCCGCGGACCGGGCGGGCGTCCTCTCCAAGATCTCCGGGATCCTGGGGGACAAGAACATCAGTATCGCCGCCGTCATCCAGAAGGGGAGGAAAAAGATGGGGGCCGTACCCGTCGTCATGACGACCCACAAGGCCAAGGAGAGGGCCGTCCGGGAGGCCTTGACGGAGATCGACCGTCTGGATGTGGTCCAGGCCAAGACGATCCTTATCCGCATCGAAGACGAGAGGCTTTAGGCCATGAAATACATCATCCTTCTTGGAGACGGCATGGCGGATTACCCCCTCGAGGCCCTCGGGGGGCGGACCCCCCTCGAGGCGGCGCGGACACCCAACATGGATCGTATCGCCGCCGAGGGGACCGTCGGCCTCGTCGACACCATCCCGGCGGGTTTCAAGCCGGGGAGCGACGTGGCCAACCTGACCGTCCTCGGGTACGATCCCGCCTCATGTTACACCGGTCGGGGTCCCCTCGAGGCGGCCAACATGGGGGTGAGCCTGGGGCCCGGGGACGTGGCCTTCCGTTGCAACCTCGTCACCTTGGGCGACGGTGAGGACCCGGTCATGGAAGACTTCACGGCCGGCCACATCACCACCGGCGAGGCCCGTCTCATCGTGGAGGATCTCCAGAAGGCCATGGGTAACGAAGTTTATCAGTTCTACCCCGGCGTGAGCTACCGCCATCTCTTCGTGTGGCGGGACGGTCGCGAAGGCATGGAGGCCACGCCGCCCCACGATATCACCGGTCGCCCCACCAAGGCCTATCTGCCCCGGGGGGACGGGGCGGGCTTCATCCTCCGGGTGATGGAGGAGGCGAAGGGTCACCTGAGGGCTCACCCCGTGAATCTGGCCCGCCTGGAGAAAGGCAAAAGGCCCGCCAACGCCATCTGGTTGTGGGGGCAGGGAAGGGCGCCGAGGATGAAGACCATCGAAGAGCGGTTCGGCCTCAAGGGGGCCGTGATCTCCGCCGTCGATCTCCTCAACGGCATCGGCGTCTACGCCGGTCTAAGCCCTATCCGCGTCCCCGGCGCCACGGGGTACATCGACACGAACTATGTCGGCAAGGCCGAAGGGGCCTTGGCCGCCCTCAAGGAGGTGGATCTCGTCTTCGTCCACGTGGAGGCCCCGGACGAGATGGGCCACGAGGGGAACCTGGAAGGCAAGATCAAGGCCATCGAGGACTTCGACGAGAAGGTGGTGGGGACCGTCCTCGGGGCCCTGCCCACCCTGGGTCCCGCCCGTCTGATGGTCCTCAGCGACCATCCCACGCCCATCAGCGTCCGTACCCACACAGGTGAGGCGAGCCCCTTTGCCGTTTTTTCCACCGTTGCCGGGGAGAACATGGCCCAGGGCCTCACTTACGGCGAAAAGGCCGGCCGGGAATCGGGCATCGTCGTCTCCCCGGGGTGGCGTCTCATGGAGCTCTTCGTGGGCGACTGGAAGAACGGGATCCGATCCCTTTAGAGAGGTTTCGTCTCCATGGCCAAAATACCCAAACAGGAACTGAAAGAGCCGGACAAACTGCAGGTCCTCTTCCTCAAGACCCTCGACTTCGTTAAGGAGCGACGCCGAGAGTTCATCATCGGCGCCACGGCCTTCCTCGTCGTCGTCATCGCCGTGACGGCCTGGTTTTTCTATCGGCACTACGAGGAAGGGCAGGCCACGGCCCTGTACAACGGGGCGGTCGGCAAGCTGATGAGGGCCCGTGTCATGGGTCAGGAAACGAAGGCCCACATCGGCGCCTTCGAGGAGGTCGTCAAGAAACACCCGGGCACCCATGCCGCCGCCCTGGCCCGCTACCGCCTCGGCAACCTCTACCTCGAGGCGGGGGAGACCGACAAGGCCATGGCCGCTTACAGGTCCTATCTCCAGTCTTCCGCGGGGGACGACGAGATCACCTTCCTCGTCCATACGGGTCTGGTCTATTGCCTGGAGATGAAGAAGGACTACAAGGCGGCCCTCGAGGAACAGGAAAAGGCCCTCCGCCTCCGGGCGGGCAAGGCCTTCGAGGGGATCGGCTTTAGCAACATGGGCCGCCTCCACGAGCTGATGAAAGACCGGCCAAAGGCCCTGGAATACTACCGCAAGGCCCTCGAGAGGGTCGTCGACCCCAACATGAAGGAATTCCTCCAGCGAAAGATAGCGAGCCTCGCCTGAGGGGGAAAGGAAAAAGCAAGGAGAGTCAGGAGTGGATAGATCCCTTCTTTCCGGCAATGAAGCCGTGGCCCGGGGGGCCTACGAGGCGGGTGCCCGTTTCGGGGCCGGTTACCCCGGCACACCCAGCACGGAGATCCTCGAGGAGTTTTCCCGCTACCCCGGCGTCTATGCCGAGTGGTCGCCCAACGAAAAGGTCGCCTTGGAGGTGGGTATCGGCGCCGCCCTGGCGGGCGCCCGCGTCCTGGTGACGATGAAACACGTGGGGGTAAACGTCGCCGCCGATCCCCTCTTCACGGTGAGCTACACGGGGACCAACGGGGCCCTGGTCATCGTCACCGCCGACGACCCCTCCCTCCACAGTTCCCAGAACGAGCAGGACAACCGCCACTACGCCCGGTCCGCCAAGATCCCCATGCTCGAGCCGTCCGACAGCGCCGAGGCCAAGGCCTTCGTCAAGGCGGCCTTCGAGATCAGCGAGCGTTTCGACACCCCCGTCTTCCTGCGGATGACGACGAGGGTCTCCCATTCCAAGTCCGTCGTCACCCTCAACGAGCCCGTCCCCCCGCCGGAGGCGGAGGTGAAGGCCCCCGACCCCCGTAAGTACGTCATGGTCCCCGCCATGGCCCGCCTGCGCCGCCTCGAGGTGGAGCGGAGGATGGGGGAGCTGAGGGCCTTCTCCGAGACCTTTCCCGAGAATCGCATGGAGATCAACGACACGGATGTGGGCATTATCACGGCGGGCATGCCTTACAATTACACCAAGGATGTCTTCCCCGACTATTCGTACCTGAAGCTCGGCATGGTCTATCCCCTGCCGGCAGGTCTGATCAGGGAATTCGCCCGGCGGGTGAAGAAGCTCTACGTGGTGGAGGAGCTCGACCCCTTCCTGGAGGAACAGATCCGGGCCCTGGGGATCGAGGTCACGGGGAAGGAGCTCTTCCCCTTCACCAACGAGTTCGACCCCGGTATCATCGCCCTCGCCCTGACGGGCCGGGACGCGGAAACCATCGCGCCGCCCGCCGTCGCCATCCCCCCCCGACCGCCCAACCTCTGCCCAGGTTGTCCCCACCGCGGTCTCTTCTACGTCCTGGGGAGGATGAAGGTCTTCGTCACGGGTGACATAGGCTGTTACACCCTCTCCTTCATGAAGCCCCTCTCCGGTCTCCACTCCTGCATCTGCATGGGGGCGAGCATCGGCATGGCCCACGGGATGAGCAAGGCCGCGGGCGAGAAGGGCAGGGGGAAGGTGGTGGGCGTCATCGGTGACTCCACCTTCGTCCACTCCGGCATCACCCCCCTGTTGGACATGGCCTACAACAAGGGGGAGGCCGTCATCGTCATCTGCGACAACCGGACGACGGCCATGACGGGCATGCAGGAGCACCCCGCCACCGGCTTCACCCTCCAGGGCGAAAAGACCAAGGAGCTCGACCTGGCCGCCCTGGCCCGCACCCTCGGTATCGACAGCGTCCGGACAATCGATCCCTACGACATCAAGAACACCCGAGAGGTTTTGAGGGAGGAACTGGCCAGGCCCGGTTCGTCCGTCGTCATCTCCCGCCGCGCCTGCGTCCTCTTCAAACGCCGCCCCCGGGAGGTCCTCAAGCCCCTGCGGGTGGACGTGAACAAGTGCACGGGTTGCAGGAACTGCCTCGCCCTGGGCTGCCCTCCCATCTCCTGGCGGAGCTTCCAGGACCTGCCGCCGGAGGAGGTGGTCCGGAACACGAAGAAACAGGACGGGAATGCCTATATCGACCCTGAGTTGTGCACGGGTTGCACCCTGTGCCGACAGGTATGCAAGGCGGGCGCCATCGTGGAGGTGGATTAGGAAATGGCCGAAAGGAAGAAGAAAAATAGCGGTCAGGAACTTCAACAACCCGTCAGGGGGATCCTCATGGCGGGCGTCGGCGGCCAGGGTATCCTGAGGGCCAGCGATATCCTGTCCCACGCCTTCATGGCCTCGGGTCTCGACGTCAAGAAGAGCGAGGTCCACGGCATGGCCCAGCGGGGCGGGTGCGTCACCAGCCATGTCCGCTACGGGGCGAAGGTCTATTCCCCCATCGACCGCCGGGGCAATGTGGATATCCTCCTGGCCTTCGAACGCCTCGAGGCCCTGCGGTACCTCGACTATCTGAAGAGGGACGCGAAGGTGGTCATCAACGACCTGGCCCTGAACCCGCCGGCCGTCAACCTGGGGGAGATGGCCTATCCGAAGGACATCCTTTCCTTCTTCACCGCCACCTTCCCGGAGGTGAAGATCGTCAAGGCCTTCGAACTCGCCCGCCAGGCGGGCAATGCCCGGGCGGAGAACACCGTCCTGTTGGGGACCCTCTCCCGATGGCTCGACATCGAGATCCCCGTCTGGGAGCGGGTCATCAAGGAGGCCTTCCCCCCCCAGGCCGCCGAGGTGAACCTCCGGGCCTTCCACCTGGGCCGGGAGGCCTGAGACCCCTTCATCAATCTCTATTGAACCGTAACTATAGGTTATTTAAGAGAATTCCTTTATCTGAAGTCTTGACAACGGGTGATTGATGGGTAAGTTACCTTCCGAGGAAGACCTTTGGAGGTGCTGAAAGAAAATCATGACAGATGATTACTATAAATTACTCGGTGTCGACAAGAAGGCCTCGGCGGAGGATATCAAGAAGGCCTACCGGAAACTGGCCTTGAAGTGGCATCCCGACCGCAACCCGGACAACAAGGCCCAGGCGGAGGAGATGTTCAAGAAGATCAGCGAGGCCTACGCCGTCCTGAGCGATCCCGAGAAGCGGGAGCAGTATGACCGCTTCGGCTCGACGGACCAGTTCCGCCGGGCCTACACCCAGGAAGAGATCTTCCGCAACTTCGATCTCAACGAACTCCTGAAGAGTTTCGGCTTCTCCTTCGGCGGTCGGGGGGGCTCCCGGGTCTTTACCATGGGGGGCAAGACCAGGGGTGGGCAGCAGTATTCCTTCGATCCCTTCGCCGATCTCTTCGGCGGCCCCGAAGGGGCCTACGGTCCCGCGCCCCGGCCCGGCCACGACCTCCACTACAACCTCTCCATAACCCTGGAGGAGTCCGTCTTCGGGGCGGAGAAGAAGATCGCCCTCCAGAAGGAGGACCGGGTGGACGAGATCAGCGTCAAGATCCCGCCCGGCATCAGCTCCGGGAAGAAGCTGCGCCTCTCGGGCAAGGGGGCCCCGGGCATCGACGGCGGTCCTCCTGGGGACCTCTATCTCAACATCAACATCGTCCCCCATCCCATCTTCGCCCGGGACGGGAACGACATCTATGTGGAGAAGACCATCACCTTCAGTCAGGCCGCCCTGGGGACCGTCATCGACGTGCCCACCATCGACGGTTCCGTGAAGAGGATCAAGGTCCCCCCGGGGACCCAGAACGGGACGAAGATCAGGATGAAGGGCTACGGCGTCCCCGCCTTGAAGGGCCAGCTCAAAGGGGACCAGTACGTCCGGATCAACGTGGAGGTCCCCCGGCGCCTCACGGAGCGTCAGGCGAAGCTCATCCGCCAGCTCCAAGAGGAAGGCCTCTGAGGCCCCTCAATAATTGTCGCATAAGATATGTTATGTAAACTTATTGACGGAGGACCACGTCTCCCCAGACCCCCAGGGTCTCTCCGATGACAATCACGGCCCCCGTCACGCCCTTTATCCCCTGAGCCAGCCCCAGGGCCCCCCTGACATCCCGGGGTGATTGGACGACGTTGCCCACGGCCGAGGCGGCGGCGTCCGCCAGGGCCGCCGACGGCGATAGGATGCAGACGGCGTCGGCCTTCCCGAAGCTGACGGACGGCCCGACGGTGGCCGAGGATGTGCAGACCCCGAGGGGCATCCGATCGGGTTCGATGTCGATGGCCACCCTGCCGCTCAGGGGGGATTTACCGGCGAAGATCCCCACCGTGACGCCGCGGCGGCAGTCGATATAGATATCTCCCCCGTTCTCCACGATGACCTCCTCCGCCTCCATACGGAGGTCCCGGCCGACAAACTCGGCCACGGCCCCCGCCACGGACGCCATGGGCCCGACACCGGCGGCGGCGGCCGCCTTCATCATCACCCTTGCGATCTCCGGCGCCAGGGGGTCGAAGGGCACAGGGGTAAAGGAGGTCAGGAAATCTCTGTGAAGGGCGATATAGGATTCCAGGTGCCGCCGGTGGAAGAGGATCGCGTCGAGGGCCCTCTGCCTCAGGTCCCGGGAGGCGGCGACGAAGAGGTCCGTTTCTTTGACCCGGGTCTCGAAGGTGAAGAGGCCCTCGGGGGCCGTCAGGCGCCGGTAGGTCCGCTCTTTGTAGTCAGCGCTGAGGTCCATCGAGACGGGCCGTGAGACGTCCGAAGCGCCCCGCCGCGAGGTGCCTCTCCACGACATCGTGAGGGAAGCGGACATCGGCGCCGAGGTGGATGATGGTCTCGGTTGTCCCGTTGAGGAGATGGATGTAACCTTCAAGTAGTCCTTCGGAAGAGTCGGATAATTCCTTAATATAATTTAGCAATTCATCGGTGACATCCCCTGATTCGAGGTAGAAGCGGACGGCCCCGTGGGTCCCGTTTCTCACGTAGGCGGCGAGGAGCTGCACCTCATTGGCCTTGACCCGCACCTTCCTCCTCACGCTCTTCTCAATGTCGACGTCCTCGGAGACCTCGACGGTGCCCTTCACCACCAGGGGTTCCTCGCCGTGGAGGAGGTCGTAGTACCGTCGGTAGATCTCGGGCAAGAAGATCATCTCCACGGATCCATGGAGGTCCTCAAGGGCCACGTGGGCCATCGTCTCCTTCTTCTTCGTGGTCTTCTCCAGGATCTCGCCGACGACGCCGGCGATCACCAGGGTCTCCTTGTCCGCCATCAGTTCCCCCACCCGGGAGGTGTCGGTCGTCGTGATGAAGGGCAGGACGTCCAGCCAACGCTGCAGGGGATGGCTGGTGATGTAGAATCTGATGGTTTCCTTCTCGAAGGACAAAAGTTCCCCGTGCTCCCACTCCGTCAGGGGGGGGATGTCACCGGCGCCGTTGACGCCCCCCTCAATGCCCCCGAGATCGTCGAAGATGGAGGCCTGGAGACTCATCCTCTCCGCCCGCCGTCGGGGCGAGGAGTCGAGGAACTTCTCGTAGACCGCCATGAGGGAGCGGCGCGTGTAGCCCAGGGAGTCGAAGGCCCCGCACTTGATGAGACTCTCCAGGACCCGCTTGTTAACCTTGCGGAGATCGACACGGCGGCAGAAGTCCTCGAAACTCTTGAACGGCCCCCCTTCCCTTCTCACGGCGATGATCTGTTCCACCGCCCCTTCCCCCACGTTTTTCACGGCGGCCAGACCGAAGCGGATCGCCCCCCCGCTCACGGAAAAGTCGCTTTGGGACAGGTTGATGTCCGGCGGCAGGACCTTGATGCCCATGTCCCGGCAGGAGCTGATGTGGCGGATGAACTTGTCGCGGTTGTCCTTTTCGCTCGTCAGGAGGGCCGCCATGAATTCCACGGGGTAATGGGCCTTCAGGTAGGCCGTCTGATAGGAGATCATGGCGTAGGCCGTGCTGTGGGACTTGTTGAAACCATATTCGGCGAAGGTCTCCATCTGTTCCCAGATCTTGAGGGCCGTCGCCTCGGGGACGCGTTTCTTCCTCGCCCCCGCCAGGAACTTCGGTTTCTCCCGCTCCATCTCCTCCGTCTTCTTCTTGCTCATCACCTTCCGGAGGGTGTCCGCCTCGGCCATGGAGTAGTCGCCGACGAGGCCGGCGATCTGCATGACCTGTTCCTGGTACAGGATGACGCCATAAGTCTCCTTCAGGATCTCCTCCAGCTCCGGGATCTCGTAGTGGATCGGCGTCTTGCCCGCCTTGCGGGCGATGAAGTCGGGGACCATCTTCATGGGGCCGGGCCGGTAGAGGGCGATGAGGGCGATGAGGTCCCCGATGCAGTCGGGCTTCATGCCCACGAGGATATCCTTCATCCCCGAGCTCTCGAGCTGGAAGACCCCGTCCGTCTCCCCCCGCTGGAGGAGCTCGTAGGTCTTCTTGTCGTCCAGGGGGAGGGTGTCCATGTCGATGTTGATCCCCCGTTCCTCACGCAGGAACCTGAGGGTCTTGTTGATGACCGTCAGGGTCTTGAGGCCGAGGAAGTCGAATTTCGTCAGACCCACCGTCTGGAGGTCGTTCATGGAGAACTGGGTCACGACGTCGCCCTTGGGGCTCTTGCACAGGGGGACCCTCTCGACGAGGGGGACGTCGGAGATGACGACGCCCGCCGCGTGGGTGGAGGAGTGACGGTTGAGACCTTCCAGGGCCCGTGAGTAACCGATGAGTTTGGCGATCTTCTCGTTCTTCGCCGCCTCTTCCCGCAGGCGCGGTTCCGCCTCCAGGGCCTCGTCGATCTTGATGTCGAGCTTGTTGGGCACCAGCTTGGCGATGGCGTCCACCTCGTTGTACGGCAGTCCCATGGCCCGCCCCACGTCCCTGATGACGGCCCGGGCCTGCATCTTACCGAAGGTGATGATCTGGGCCACACGATCCGTTCCGTATTTGTCGGTGACGTAACGGATCACCTCCTCCCGCCCTTCCTGGCAGAAGTCGATGTCGATATCGGGCATGCTGACCCGATCCGGGTTGAGGAAGCGCTCGAAGAAGAGGCCGTATCTGATGGGGTCGATATTCGTGATCCCCGTGGCGTAGGCGACGATGCTCCCCGCCGCCGATCCCCTCCCGGGTCCGACGGGTATCCCCCTGCCCTTGGCGTAGTTGACGAAATCGGCGACGATGAGGAAGTACCCCGAGAACCCCATCTCCTTGATGATCCTCAACTCCTCCTCGAGCCTCTTCTCGTAGCGCTCCCTCACCTTCGGCCCCCGGGCCGCCTCGATGGCGGGCAGGAGGCGCGCCAGCCCCTCCCGGGCCTTTGTCTCCAGCTCCTCGTCGAGGGTCTTGCCGTTTTCCAACCGGAAGTGGGGGAGGTAGTAATGGCCGAATTCCATGGTGAGGTTGCACCGCTCGGCGATGTGAACGGTGTTCCTCAGGGCCTCGGGGCAGTAGGAGAAGCGCTCCTCCATCTCCTGGGGGGAGCGGAGGTAGAACTGGTCCGTCGTGAAACGCATCCGGTCGCCGTCGTTGACGGTCTTGCCCGTCTGGATGCACAGGAGGATCTCGTGGGCCTCGGCGTCGCCGGGGCCGAGATAGTGGCAGTCGTTGGTCGCGACTAGGGGGATGCCCGTGCGGCGGCTGATCTCGATGAGGGCCTCGTTGACCGTCTTCTGGTCGGGGAGGTCGTTTTCCATGATCTCGAGGAAGAAGTTGTCCGCCCCGAAGATCTCGCGGTAGGAAAGGGCGCAGGCCAAGGCGGCCTCTTTTTCACCCTTGAGGATCAGGTCGGGGATCTCGCCGTGGAGGCAGGCGCTCATGCCGATGAGGCCCCCGGCGCATTGGCCGAGGATCTCCCGGTCTACCCGGGGCCGGTAGTAGAAGCCTTCCAGGAAACCGACCGTCGTGAGACGCATGAGGTTCCTGTAACCCTCCTGGTTCCTGGCGAGGACGACGAGGTGGCGCGCCGCCTCGCCGATGGCCGCGCCGTTCCTCTCCGTCCGCTTCCCCGGGGCGACGTAGAGCTCGCAACCGATGATGGGTTTGATACCCGCCTTGAGGGCCTGCTGGTAAAAGTCCACGGCCCCGTAGATGTTCCCGTGGTCCGTGACGGCCAGGGCGGGCATCCGGTACTGCTTCGCCTTCTTGAAGAGGTCCTGGAGGCGGATCATGCCGTCCAGGAGGCTGTACTGGGTGTGGAGGTGGAGATGGACGAAGTCGGCGTGCTTCATCAGTCGAGCCAGTAGTTCGGGGCCTCCTTGGTGATGATCACGTCGTGGACATGGCTCTCCCTGAGGCCGGCGGGCGTGATCCGGACGAAGCGGGCCTTCTCGTGCATCTCCTCGATGGTCCGGCAGCCGAGGTAGCCCATCCCCGCCTTCAGACCGCCGACAAGCTGGTGGATGCTCGCCGAGAGGGAACCCCGGAAGGGGACCCGCCCCTCGATGCCCTCCGGCACGAGTTTCAGGCTGCTCTCCATGTCGTCCTGATAGTAACGGTCCCGGCTGCCCATCTTCATGGCCTCGAGGGAACCCATGCCCCGGTAGACCTTGTAGCTCCTCCCCTGGTAGAGGACCGTCTCGCCGGGGCTCTCCTCCGTACCGGCGAAGAGTCCCCCGATCATGACCGTGTGGGCCCCCGCCGCCAGGGCCTTGGTGATGTCCCCGGAAAACTTGATGCCCCCGTCGGCGATGACGGGGATGTCGTACTTCCGGCCGACGCGGAAGGCGTCGCGGATGGCCGTCATCTGTGGCACGCCGACGCCGGCCACGACGCGGGTCGTGCAGATGGATCCGGGGCCCACCCCCACCTTGACGGCGTCGGCCCCGGCCTTGATGAGGGCCTCCGCCCCCTCCGCCGTCGCCACGTTGCCGGCGATGACCTCGCAGGCGGGGAAATTGAGCTTCGTGTCCCTGATGGCGTCGAGGACCCCCCGGGAGTGGCCGTGGGAGGTGTCGATGACGATCACGTCCACCCCGGCGTTGAGGAGGGCCTGGATCCGCTCTTCCCGGTCCAGGATCCCGACGGCGGCCCCCACCCGGAGCCTCCCGAGGGAATCCTTGCAGGCGTTGGGGTATTTCTTGATCTTTTCGATGTCCTTGATCGTGATCAGGCCCTTGAGGTTATACTCGTCGTCCACCACCAGGAGCTTCTCGATGCGGTGCTTATGGAGGAGGGCCTTCGACTCCTCGAGGGTGATGGAGGAGCTGACGGTGATGAGGTTCTCCTTCGTCATCACGTTGGCGACGGGTTGGTCGAGGTTGGTCTCGAAGCGGAGGTCCCGGTTGGTGAGGATGCCCACGAGGCGCCTCCCCTTGACGACGGGGACGCCCGAGATACGGTACTCCGTCATGAGCTGGAGGGCGTCCCGGACCTTCTGTTCCGGCTCGATGGTGATGGGATCGACGATCATGCCGCTCTCGGACTTCTTCACCTTGTCCACCTCGATCGCCTGGCGCTCGATGCTCATGTTCCTATGGATGACGCCTATGCCACCCTCCCGGGCCATGCAGATGGCCGTCGTCGATTCCGTCACCGTGTCCATGGCGGCGCTCAGGATGGGGATGCTCAGGCTGATCCGGTTGGTGAGCTTCGTCGTCGTGTCCACGTCCCGCGGGAGGATGGCGGACTCGGCCGGCACCAGGAGCAGGTCGTCAAAGGTCAGGGCGTCACGGATCTCGTCGTTCATCGTAACCCTCCTCAATTCTTCCTCTTGATGTAGTGTCTCTCCCCGGAGTCATCGAGATAGAAACGCCCCTCCTTGTCGTCGTAGGAGAGGTGGTCGGCGAGCTGGTAATAGGCCGGACGGGAGAAGCGGGCGGGGAAGGCCCCGTTGCGGACCCGGCAGTAGAGGACGTTCTTTTCGTTCATCTCGAGGGTCTTGGGGTCGAGGGGCTCCACGGAACCGTCGGAAAGGAGGATACGTAACCGCCCCTTCTCCCCCCCTTGCCCGTCCATGACCCTGTGGACGACGTAGGCCGTATCCTCGACCTGGATATAACAGCGGTCCTCGGGGAGCTCGATGAGATAACGGCCCTGGGGATCCATCTTCAGATGATCGTAGAAGAAGTTGACGATCTCCCGGCGGTGCATCTCCGCCCCTCGGTAATACCAGACCCCGTCCTTGTCGATCCTGATGTCGCTTGTCGGTACGTCTATCTTCGCCATATCGTTAGAAATTCCTCTTGCTGTCCAGGAGGATCGTGACGGGGCCGTCGTTCATCACCTCGATGGTCATCATCGCCTGGAACTCCCCCGCGGCGACGCCGCGGACCCTCTCGGCGGCCCTGGCGATGAAATACTCATAGAGACCCTTGGCGACCCCGGGTTCCTCCGCCTGGTAGAATGAGGGGCGGCGCCCCTTGCGGCAGTCCCCCAGGAGGGTGAACTGGGAGATGACCATCATCTCCCCACCCGTGTCGACGAGGGAGAGGTTCATCTTGCCCGCCTCGTCCTCGAAGATCCGGAGGTTGACGATCTTGTCGAGGAGGTAGTCCGCCTCCGCCTCGGAGTCTCCCCTCTCGACGCCGAGAAAGACGACGACGCCCCTTCCCGTCTCCGAGACGAGACGCCCGGCCACCTCGACCTTTGCCCTGTGGATCCTCTGTACGACGGCCCTCATAAGGCCCGAACCCTCCCCGTTCAGGAGGCGGCATGCTACCAACAAACGCCGGGCCGTTCAAGTCTTTTCTATTGGGCCTCCAGGCTTAAAAGCTCCGTCAGGGACACGGAGAGGATCTCCGTGGGGACCCGCTCCCTTGTCCCCTCCGGTAGGTCCATGTCCATGACCCGGCAGAAGTAACGCGCCACGAAGACCTCCCCTCCCGGTCCCGGCGTCTTGAGGCCGTAGGGGAGGCGATCCCTCAGATGTCTCGGCAGGCGGCCGATGACACCCCGAGTGGCGAGGATCCGCCCGTCCTTGCCGCAGGCGGCGATCCCTTCGGCCCGCGTGAGGGTCTCCCCCGGGGCGAGGGTCGGCATCGCCCCGGGGACGGCGGGCCTTCGGCACCACTCCTCCCCCGCCTCGACACCCATATTCAGGGCCAGGGTCAGGCCCCAGGCCTTACGGGTCCGCCAAAACCCGTCCAGATCCTTCATCCTTTCCTTTATTTCCAAGGCACAATTAATTGTTCTTTCAATATAATTTCCCCTCTGCGCCTCCGTGAACAGGGCCGCCGCCCCGGTGGTGGTCAGGTAGAGACAGGTACCTTCGTGGCGGGCGAAGGACCCCGCGAGGATTCCCTCCAGATCGTGCGTGAGGGCGATGATCTCCTCCGCCGGGAGGGCCGCGCGGACCCGTTCCCCCTCCTGGAGGCGTGCCGCCAGGACACAGACGGGTATCGGACCCTCCGGCGAGCATCCCTTCTCGGTGCCCAGCTCCCCTACCGTCTTTTCCCGCCTGACTGCAGGGGTCGGCACGGTACTCGCCAGGTGGGCGGCGATCTCCTCCATCGTCAGACCCGCCCCTTTGAGGGCCTTGATCTCTCCGAGGCGGTCCAAGACCCAGGCGGGGAAATACCCCACCTTCGTCGCCCTGATTTTCTCCCCCGGCGCCGGGCGCCCCACCCGGGGCGGGGGGAGGAAACCCCTCTTGATGTAATTGTTGAGGGTGGCGCGGGACAGGCCCGTTTGCCTTAAAATCTCGACGCTGCTGATCTCCCCTTCGACCACATTTCACCCCCGTCTCTTTCTGGGGAGGGAGGATAACTTTTTATACTGTATATGTCAATGGTCTTTATACTGTCTACATTTTTTTAGATTACAAGTTGTTATACAGTATAAGCTAAAGTATCGTTTGATGACTTAACAAAAGGCGCCGGATCTGGTATCGCCCCTTCATGACCCGTCGTTGTCTCCTCGTCAATCCCTGGATCCACGATTTCGCGGCCTACGATTACTGGCTGAAGCCCCTGGGACTCCTCCAGCTGGGGGGGATCCTCAGGGCCCTGGGGGTGGAGGTGACACTCGTCGATTGTCTCAACCCCCGGCCCCAGGCGGGTCTTAAGGACCCCTTCGTCAAGGTCCCCCCCAGGAGGTGGGGGGGACACGGGAAGTTCCCGAGGACACCCGTGGCCGCCCCCTCACCTCTTAGGGGTCTCGGCCGCCCCTATGCCCGTTACGGGATCAGCCCCCTCTTCTTTCGTGAGCTCTTGCGGCGGGTACCGAGACCCGATGCCGTTTTCGTCACCTCTTCCATGACCTACTGGTACCCGGGGGTCCGGGAGGCCATCAGTGAGATCCGGGCCCATTTCGGCGGCGTCCCCGTCGTCCTCGGCGGCGTCTACGCGACCCTCTGCCCTGTCCACGCCCGTACCTGCGGTGCCGATCTCGTCCTGCCGGGACCGGTGGAGGACCACCTGGACCTCCTGCTGGGAGAGGTCCTCGATTTACAAGTTTGCCTCCCCTTCGACCCCGCCGATCTCGACGCCCTCCCCTACCCCGCCTGGGATCTTTTGGGGTATCCCGACCAGCTCCCCCTCCTCACCTCCCGGGGCTGTCCCTACGGCTGCACCTACTGCGCCTCGCGGCACCTCTATCCCTTCTTTCGGAGGAGAAATCCGGCGGGGGTCTTAAAAGAGATCCGCCACTGGGCCGAGAGACTCAAGGTCCGTCACTTCTCCGTCTACGACGACGCCTTTCTCGTCGCCCCCGAGACGACGGCCCTCCCCCTCCTGGAAGAGATCAAAAACCTCCCCGATGGGCTTTTCTTCCATTGCCCCAACGGCCTCCATCTCCGTGAGATAACGCCGCAGATCGCCCGGGCCCTCCGGGAGGCGAACTTTGCGACCCTGCGCCTCGGTTTCGAGACGGCCGACCGCCGCCGCCAGAGAGACACGGGGGGCAAGGCCTCTTCCGAGGACCTCGCCCGGGCCGTGGCCTATCTCAGGGAAGCGGGTTACGACGGTAATGAGATCGGTGTTTACTGCCTCTGCGGTCTCCCGGGACAATCGGCGGCGGAGGTGAGGGAAACGATTGATCTCGTCCGTTCCCTGGGAGCGAGGCCCATCGTGGCCGAATACTCTCCCATCCCCGGGACGACCCTCTGGGAAGAGGCCCTCGCCGCCTCGCCCTATCCCCTGGCCGAGGAACCCCTCTTCCAGAACAACACCCTCCTCCCCTGCCGCGGTCCGGACCTCACGGACGAAACCTACGCCGAACTCAAGAGACGGGCCCGTCAATCCCGTCATCCCGTCGGGGCGTAGGCGCGTCAAGCCGGATCGGTGCCTTTATAGGTATACCTGACAAAACGATGTCCCGGACGGTCTTATGCCTGAGGCGACCGAGGGGGGTATGCCGGAGCTCCGGCATAGGTAAAGCATTTGATATCATTGAGAATTCAGCGATCGACAAAAAATTTTACCCCTCGAAATTTTCTCCTCTTCCTGCCGGCAGGTTGGAAAATACCTTCAGGTTTACCTGTTATTGAATCGCCGGAACGGCGTTTCCGGCCTCCAAGAAACCACGAGCCGCCGCTGGCCCAGGGGCGGAGGAAAGAGACAAAAGGACGGACCACGTGGCGAACGTCCACAAAATTTGATAACGACCTCGGGCGTGCCCCCGGGCGGTCGCCTGTCGGACGGTGATTTCTCGAGGGGTGAAACCGCGTGCGGGAGGTTGAAAAATGAGATTCAGGTTGCGTCTTGTCCCGGCGATATTCCTGTTTTTGATCCGCACCCTGGAGACCTTGAGGGACAAGGGGTTTTTCCCCGCCGCGGGCCTGCGTGTCACGGGGATGTACCAGACTACGAGGCGGCCAAACGATACGTGGCCGAAAAAGGCATCCCTTGGTTTACCTTTCACCCCGTCACGGCCCCTGTCGACGAAAAATCCCTCTTCCGCCCCCATGCCTGGAGTTCCGAATTCGCCGAGATAGTAAAAAACTCCGACGGGATCATCTTCTTCGGCGGTCCCGATCTCCTGCCGCCCTATACGGGTCGAAAACGAATCTCTTGACCGTTATCGAAGACCCCTATCGACATTTTTTTGAATCCTCGGCGATCTTTCACCTCCTGGGGGGCTGCCGGGACGGCGGACAAGGGTGGCCAGGAAAAGATGCCGCCGAGACAGGCCACATCTCCCAGCCCCGCCAAGGCCCCTTTACCTTGAAGACACCATGCGAACAGACGCACGAATCCCGCCCACTCCAACCCCGGCAAGGACCACAGGACCTCTGCGAGGAAGAGCAAGGCCAACAACGCGACGACGAGGACAAGGCCCAAGGCCCGGGCCGCCGGGGAAGAAAAATGCCCCATCGTTGTCGGCAGCGATGACACCATGACTATCACCCCCTTTTCCCCTCGGAATTGCAAGGGTCGGGCCACCGATGTTCATGGCGTATTTAATAAGGATAGAGAGGGGGTTGGGCCAGAGGGCACCGGGAAAGGGATAAAAAATATCCGAGCGATCGAGACCGGATGTCTATTTTTTATCCATCCATGTCCCGCGGAAAGGATCATCCCTGAGGCGGCGCCTATGACAGGAGGGGCCGCCGTCATCGTCAGGCGAGCTTCCCGGCCAGGTCTTCCTGGACCAGCCTCGCCTCGGCGACGATCCGCTCCATGACCTCCTTTACCGTCGGCACGTCGCGGATCAGCCCCATGGACTGGCCGACGGGCAGGACCCCCGTCTCCGTGTCGCCCCTCTCCGTCGCCATCCGGATCTTTTTGAAGGCGTTGGCCAGATAGGCCATCCGGACGGCCGTCTGGGCCCCCGAGGCCAGAATGGCAAAAAAGACTTTGAAAAATGGCAGGTTGAGTTGTCTGGTGATCTCCCGGGAGTTGAAGAAGGCCGCCGGTATGTCGAGGCCGCGCCTGATGGCCCGCTCGGCCGCCTCCGTCTTCATGACCCGACACCATATCCCGTCGAAACGGCGGGAAAAAATCGTGTCCGTCACGTCCTTCTCCAGGGAGAGCCGCTTGTAGTTCTCGTGGAGGGGGCTTTCCCGGGTGGTCATGAAACGGGTACCCATGGCCACCCCGTCCGCCCCCAGGGCGAGGGCCGCCGCCAGGCCACGGCCGTCGGCGATACCGCCGGCGGCGATCACGGGGATCGAAAGGATATCCCGAAGGCTGGGGATAAGGACCATGGTCGTCACGGCATCGCCGTGTCCCGCCGCCTCGTTGCCCGTGGCGATGACGGCGTCGCAACCGTAATCCTGGGCCCTTCGGGCGTGGCGGGCGTTGACGACCGTGGCGATGACCTTGCCGCCGTACTCGTGGGCCCTCTTGACGATCCAGTCCCCCTTCCCCAGGGCGAAGTTGATGACGGGGACCCGCTCCTGGAGGAGGACCTCGGCGTTCTCCCGCGCCCCGGGGAACATGAGGGCGCAGTTGGCCCCGAAGGGCTTGTCCGTCAAGGCCCGCACCTCCCTCACGGCCGCCCTGGTCTCCTGTACGCTCAGGGGACCCGTGGCCAGGATCCCCAACCCCCCCGCCTCGGAGACGGCCGCCACCATCCTGGGCACGCTGATCCAGCTCATCCCCGAGCAGATGATGGGATACTCGATACCGAAGATTTCCGTGATCCTTGTCTTCATCTCTCTCCCCGCTGCCTTTTCGTCAGAAACACCCGCGGCCGCCGGCGGCCGCCTCCAGGTCCCTGAGGACCTCGAGCTTCTTGATCACCCCCGCCAGGACGCGGGCCGCCTTGTCCATCTCCTCCCCCGTGTTCCCCCAGCCGACACTGAGGCGGATCGTCCCCATAGCGTCTCGGGAGGGTATCCCGAGGGCCGCCAGGACATGGGAGATCTCCGTCCGGCCCGACGTGCACGCCGACCCCGCCGAGACGGCGATCCCCTCTTGATCGAGGGCGGAGACGATCTCCTGGGCCTTGAGACCGCCGAAGGACAGGCTCAGGACGTGGGGGAGACCCCCGACGGGATCGCCGTTGACGGAGACACCCGCGTATTCCTCGCGGACCCGTCTCAGGAGGTGATCCCGCAGGGCCCTCAGCTCCCCTGAGCGCTGCGCCAGCTCTTGCCGCGCCAGGTCACAGGCCCGCCCGAAGCCGACGATGGCCGCCACGTTCTCCGTCCCGCCACGGACCCCACCCTCCTGGTGACCGCCCGTGATGAGGGGTGAGATCTCCACCCCCCGGCGTATATAGAGGGCCCCCACGCCCTTCGGGCCGTTGATCTTGTGGGCCGAGAGGGACAGGAGGTCCACGTTGAGGGCGCCGACGTCGACGACGACCTTGCCGGCCGTCTGCACGGCGTCGGTGTGGAAGAGGATCCCCCGCCCCCGGAGGACCGCCCCGATCTCCGCCACGGGCTGGACCGTCCCGATCTCGTTGTTGCCGTGCATGACGCTGACCAGGACGGTGTCATCCCTCAGGGCCGCGACGACACTGGCGGCGGAGACGGAACCACGGGCGTCCACGGGGAGATAGGTAACGGCCAGACCGGTCTTCTCGAGGCCCCTTAGGGTATTGAGAACGGCGTGGTGCTCGATGGCGGTGGTCACGACATGTCCCCCCCTCGAGCCCCGGGCGGCGACGGTGCCGCGGATCGCCAGGTTGTCCGCCTCCGTTCCGCCGCTCGTGAAGACGATCTCGTCCGGGGCGGCGCCGATGAGGGCGGCTACCTTTTCCCGCGCCGCCTCGACGGCCTCCCGGGCGGCACGTCCCCAGGCGTGGGCGCTCGAGGGGTTTCCGAAGCGATCCCGGAGGTAGGGGACCATGGCCTCCCAGACCTCAGGACGCAGGGGCGTGGTGGCGCAGTGGTCCAGATAGATCATCCCTCTCCCAGGGCCAGACGGCAGAGGTCGGTGATCATGTAGGTCTTGAGGCCCGCCTCCTGACACCTCCCGCCGATGGCGTCAAGACACATGGGGCAGAGGAAGACCATGGCCTCGGCCCCCGCCGCCGCGGCGTCGCGGACGTTCTCCTCCTGGTAGGCGGGGAATTTGTCACCCCGCCGGGCGAGTCCCTTCAGGTCCTGACCGCAGCACAGGGCGTTTTCCCCGTCGTAGGTCCTCTTGACCCTCGTCACCCCCAGGAGGCGGAAGATCTCGTCGAGGAAGGGTTCTTTCCATGGCGTGAGGCGGGAGGCACAGGGCCGCTGGTAAGCGACGGCCATGTCCAGGGGCCGGATCCGGTCCCTCAACTCCCCCAGGCGGTCCCTCAGGTGTTCGAAGATGTGGACGGGCCGGAAGGGGAGCTCGACGCCGTACTGGGGCGCGATCCCCGCCATGAGGGCGTAGCAGTCGTCGTGGAGAAAAACGATCTCGTCCCGGCCCAGGGAGGCGTAGCGCTCCACGAGGGGGCCAAGCCCCTCCCGCATGGGCCTTTCGTCCCCGAGATGGGGGAAGATGACGTTACAGAAGAAGTGTCTACCCTTGACGACCGTCATCCCCTCGAAGAGGGCACCGCCGATCTTGCGGGGCAGATTGCCCTCGATGGTGCACAGGGACAGGACCGGGCCATCGATAGGGGGGGCCTGGAAGGCGTCCCGGGGGGTGAAGCGTTCCAAAAGGAGGGAGACGATCTTAGGGGGAACGAAATCCCCCCGTCTCTGGAGGTGGGCGAGGATGAGGTCGAAGGGGCGGGCGCCCTTGGCGCAGAACTCGTTGCAGGCGAAACAGGTGACGCACTTCTTCACCCAGTCCCCCTCGCCCCGGCGGTAGAGGGTCTCGAAGGCATCGGCGCCCCCTTCGCGGTCAAAATCGAGATAGAGACACCTCTCGAGGCACTCGCCGCAGAAATCGCATTTCGTCGCGTCGAACATCTTCTTCACCCCCTGCCGGGTCGCTGTAGCCCTTTCAGACCTGGTCCTTGAGGGCCAGGATCTCCCGGGCGATGATCATGATCTGGACCTCGTCGGTGCCGCCGCCGATCTGCTGGAGCTTGGCGTCGCGCATCATCCGCTCCACGGGGAACTCCTTCATGTAACCGTAGCCGCCTAGGACCTGGACCGCCTCGGTGGTGATCTTCATGGCGGCCCGGGCGGTGAACAGCTTGGCGTAGGAGGCCGTGAGGTTCATCTCCCTGTGGAGACCCATGTCGGCCATCTTCGCCCCCTTGTAGGTGATGAGGCGCGAAAGCTCGATGAGCATGGCCATCTCGGCGAGCTTGGCCTGGATGAGCTGGAATGAGGCGATGGGCTTCCCGAACTGGACGCGCTCCTTGGCGTATTTCAGGGCGCATTCGTAAGCCCCCCGGGCGAGGCCGAGGGACATGGCACCGAGACAGACCCGCTCCGTGTTCAGGCCGCTCATCAGGACGAGGGCGCCGCGGTTTTCCCCGCCCAGGACGTTCTCGGCGGGGACGACGCAGTCCTCGAAGATGAGCTCGCCCGTCGGCGACCCCCGCCAGCCCATCTTCTCGAACTTCTTCCCCCTTTGAAAACCCGGGAAGGCGTTCTCGACGATGAAGGCCGTCACGCCGTGGGCCCCCCGTTCGGGCGCCGTCTTGGCGTAGACGACGAAGACGTCCCCCACGGGACCGTTGGAGATGAAGATCTTGGTGCCGTTGAGGACGTAGGCATCCCCGCGGCGCTCCGCCCTCAGGCGCATGGACATGACGTCCGAACCGGCGGAGGGTTCCGTCATGGCCAACCCCCCGATCCACTCCCCCCGGCAGAGGGGGGGCAGGTATTTGGCCAGTTGGGCCTCGTTGCCGTTGCGGCGGATGTTGTCGATGCAGAGACAGGCGTGGGTCCCCCAGGCGGCCGCCGTGGAGAGGCAGACGGCGGAAAGCTCCTCCGTCACGATGCACATCTCCGTGTAGCCCGCGCCGGCCCCGCCGTAATCGGCGGGGACCGTGATCCCCAGCAGGCCCATGTCCCTGAGCTTGTTGAAACTCTCCACGGGGAAACGCTCGTCCCGGTCGATCTCGTAGGCCAGGGGGGCCACTTCCTTCTCGGCCAATTGACGGATCGTCTCCCTCAGCATCCGCTGCTCGTCCGTGAATTCCATCCACATGGTCCCTCACCCCAAAAATGGGGCGCCCCCCATCAGGGGCACCCCATGCGTTTTTTTCTAAAAGATCTTCTTCTTGATCAAACCCATCTCCCGGGCGGCCTTCTCCAGATCCTCCCGGAAGTTCGGGTGGGCGATCTTGATGAGGGCCTCGGCACGCTCGGGCTCCGTGCGCCCGTAAAGATCGGCGATACCGTACTCCGTCACCACGTAGCCCGCATAGTGGCGCGGCACCGTCACGCGGGCCCCGTTACTCAGGGTCGGGACGATCCTCGAGCGCGTCCCCTTCATGGCCGTCGAGGGTAACAGGTTGATGGCGCGGCCGCCGGGGGACCAGAAGGCGCCGATGACGAAATCGAGCTGACCGCCCGTGCCGCTTCTCATGCGGATCCCGTAGGACTCGGAATTAATCTGTCCGAAGAGATCCACCTCTACGGAACCGTTGATGGCCACGACCCTCTCTTCCTGGGCGATAACGGAAATGTTGTTGGCGTAGAAGGTCTGGCGCCACTCGCACATGGGGTTGTTACCCAGCCACTCGTAGAGTTCCTTGTCCCCCATCGTGAAGGTGAGAACGATCTTGCCGGGGTTGACCTTCTTGTACTTACAGGTCACAATCCCCTTCTCCACGAGCCTGTGGGTCCCGGCGGGGGCCATTTCCGTATGGATCCCCAGATCCTTGAGATTGGAGTTTTCCAGTAGCTTGCTGATCATGGCCGGCACGGCCCCGATACCCACCTGGATGCAGTCGCGGTCCCTGATGAGGCTGACGACGTTTTCGGCCATCTTGATCTCCACCTCCGAGGCCTGGGGAGTCGGGAGGGCCGGTATGGGGTTCGAGTTCTCCACGAAGGCATCGAACATGGATACGTGGAAGTTGGTTTCCCCGTAAGTCCTCGGCATCTGGTCGTTGACCTCGCAGATGATGTAATCGGCCTGTTGCATCAGGGTGTAGGTATAGAAGGTATCCAGGCCGAGGTTGACGAAACCGTGCTCGTCTGGAGGCGTGCATTGC
>JAKPCH010000071.1 GCA_029553375.1 Deltaproteobacteria bacterium
CCCCCCCCGCCGGCAGGCGGGCGGCAGAGGCCCCCGGGGGGGGCGGGGAGGCGGGGCAGTTGGCCGCGGGGGGACCCCGCCAGACCCGAGAGGGACTTAGCGTACCCCTCCGCTCCTGCTCCCTGGTTCTGGTTCTGGTCCCGGCTGGTCCGGCTGGTGGCTGCGGGTTTTTGCTCTCGGGGCTTGCACGGGAGGGCCCGACGTGGGTATAATGGGGGTGTCGGGGGGGGGTTGGGGTGCTGACGGCGAGCAAGAAAGGAGGCGGCGGTATGGGAGCAGAGGGGAGCGTGGAGGGCCGGAGGTTTGCGGTGCAGCTGACGCCTGGGGAGGGGTGGGAGGAGCTGGAGGCGAAGCGGCGTGCGTGGCGGGAGGAGCGGGAGCGGGAGCGTGCGGCGAGGCGGGGGCCGGTGGTGAAGGCGCCGGAGGTGGAGGAGGTGGAGGTGTCGGCGGCGGGGAGCTTGCTGGAGGCGGCGGAGGAGGTTGAGGAGGCGGAGCGGGAGCTGGTGATGAGGGAGTTGGCGCTGCGGCGGCGGCTGGTGGCGATGGCGGAGAAGGCGGTGGAGGTTTTGGAGGGGATGGTGTTTGATGAGGGGGCGGACGTGCCGGCGCGGGTGCGGCTGCAGGCGGTGAAGGCGCTGTTCAGCGTGAGCGGGGTGATATCGCGGCGGTTGTTGGAGGCGCGGCGTGACGCGAAGCGGGAGGCGGCGGCTGAGGCGGAGGGTGCGGTGCTTGGGGCGGTTGGGGGGATGGTGGACGAGGAGCTGGCGGAGGCGGCTGGTGAGGTGCTGCGGCGGGTGGTGGCTGGGGTACCGGTGGACGACGATGAGGAGGCGGACGAGGAGTGAGCGAGGCCAAGCCGGCGGTGGCGGCGTGGCTGGAGCGGCTGCAGGTGGTGCTGCCGGGTTTCCGGCTGGAGCACTTGGAGCGCCCGCAGCGGTGGGGGCGGGAGGTGCGGTCGGTGCTGCGGGGGTGGGCGGAGGAGAGCCTGCACTTCTTCACGGTGATGGTGCTGGGGTATGACCTGCTGGGGGACAAGGGGAGCTTCCACTGGGAGATGTGCCGGTGGCTGGAGGGGGCGAAGCGGCCGCAGCTGCTGCTGTGCTACCGCGGGGCGTACAAGACGACGGTGGGGACGATCGCGTATCCGCTGTGGCGGGCGGCGAAGGACCCCGAGCGCTACAGCCACATGGAGATGGTGAGCGACGCGCAGCTAGGGCGGGCGATAATGGACAACCTGCGGTCGCGCGTGGACCGGCACGGGGAGCGTCTGCTGGCGCTGTTTCCGGAGATGGAGCCGGCGAACAAGGGGCGGCGGCAGATGTGGCGAGCGGACGTGGCGTCGCTGGCGGCGCGCAAGGGGGACGGGCCGACGTGGGAGGTGCGCACGATGGGGCAGGGGCGCGCCGGGCGCCACACGACCACCGTGGGGATGGACGACATCGTCAACGAGGCGAACTACGGCAGCGAGGTGGTGCAGGAGCAGCTCAAGCAGCAGCTGGACTTTCTGTGGCCGACGCTGAGCGGGGAGGTGGTCATCGCCAAGGGGACGCTGTATGCGCCGTATGACTTCTGGCACCACATGGTGAAGACGCTGTGGCCGCGGGACCTGGACGTGTGGCTGCAGCCGGTGAAGGGCCGGGCGTGGCTGAACGCGCGCGGCGACGTGGAGTGGGAGGACGGGCCCTTCGCGCACCCGTCCGAGTGGGATGAGGAGCGGCTGGCCGCGGAGGAGCGGCGCATACATGACCCGGTGGTGTTTTACAGCCAGTATTACCTCGACCCGCGGCGGGGCGGCCTGGGGGAGATCGCGCGGGACTGGATAAAGCACGTTGGGGCGGAGGAGCTGGGAGACGTGACCTACTACGTGGCGGCGGACCCGGCCAGCGGCGAGGGCACCTCGCGGCCGGCGATCGTGGTCGTGGCCATTGACGCGCAGGACCGCGTTTACGTGGTTGAGGCGACGGACGCGGCCCGCACGGAGGCCGACTTCCTGGAGGCGCTCTTCGCGACGGCGCGGCGCTACAAGCCGCGCGTGGTGGCGGTGGAGGCCTACGGGCAGGGCGGCAAGAGCATCCAGCAGCAGGTGACCAACCGCCAGCGCGCCGAGAACTACCTGCTGCCGGTGGAGTACGTGACGCACGGGCACGAGAGCAAGTATGAGCACATCCGCCGTAACCTGCAGCCCGAATACCAGTGGGGCACGGTTTACCACCTGCGGGAGCTGAAGGGCGGGGCGCTGGAGCGGCAGCTGCTCGCCTTCGGGCCAGGAAAATCTTCGCGTGGGCTTGACATGCTCGACGCTTTGGCGTATGCTGTGCGTACAGCGCGCCGATACGGGCACATGGGGGCGGGGGACGAGACAAGCATCCGCCACGTGCTGCCGGGGCTGTACTCTGTGCCGCGGGCGCAGAAGCTCGCCTCCATGATGCAGTCTCTGCCGGACAGCGGGGAGGAGGCCATCACACGTGTTGGGTCGGTCTGGTAGGAAGGCCGGTCCCCAGGAGCGCCTCGAGGCGCTACGGCGCCGCGTCGAGGACGCGGTCGCCTACCACCAGCCTTCCTACGACGACTTTGACCGCTGGCTCGGCTACTACGATGGCTCCGAGCAATACAATGAGCTCGAGGCCGCCCTCCGCGCCCGCAAGCTCGACGACCTCGTCGGCGACATCACCATCGTCAACTACCTCTATTCCACGGTGGAGCACTACCTCGCCACCGCCATGCGCAGCCTCCCGCGACCGTTCGTCGTGGGCAACGACGCCTCGCAGGACCAGGCCGCGCGCCTCATCACGGACTACCTGCACGCCTACGCCCGCGCCACCAACACCGACGGCGAGATCGAGCGGGCCTACCGCTCGGCGCTGGTCTTCGGGACGGGGGTGCTGAAGGCTTACTGGTGCCGGCGCCGGAAGCGGGTGGTGGTGCGTAGCGTTCCGCCCAAGCTACTCGTGCCGGACCCCTGCGCCGCGCGGCTTGAGGATTGCGCCTTTATCGCGATACGCAATGAGTACGGCGAGGACCTGCTGCGGGCGCTCTGGCCTACCGCGCACCCCGAGGAGCTGGAGCGCTCTCGGCCCGACGCGCGGCTGGGCACCGAGGAGGGCGGCGGGGCCAGGCCGGAGAGATACCTCGTCTGGGAGGTATACGAGGACTTTGGCGCTAAGCTCACCATCTTCAGCGGCAACCAGGTCCTCTACGAGGGCGATAACCCCGCGCCCGGCGGCCGCTACCCGCTGGCCGTGCTGCGGTTCATGCCGCGCGAGGACAAGTTCTTCTCCGCAGGGCTGGTTGAGCTCTGCTATCGCCTCCAGACCAACATAAACAAGCTCCTCACGCGCATAGCTATTCACCTGCACTACACGGCCAACCCCATAATCGTCACGAGCTCCAAGGCCGAGTTCCGCATGGAGCCCGGCAGCATAGTGCGGCCCGAGACGCCCGACATGAGAGTCGAATACCTGCGCCCCGAGCGGGTGCCGGTCGCCGCCTTCAACGTGCTGGGGCTGCTGGGGCAGGGCATAGACACCGTCTCCGGCGTGCACGACGTCCTGCGCGGGGCCAACCCGCCTGGTGTCCGTGCCGCCGTGTCGCTGGATATCCTGACCCAGTCCGCGGCCACCCGCCTCCAGAGCCAGATGCGCAACTGGTCCACCGAGCTGGCCGCCCTATGGCAGCTTGTCCTCGAGCTCACCCAAGCCTACGAGCCGGGCGACGTGCACATGCCCACGATGGTCGAGGGCACCGCGGGCTTGGTCACCGTACCGGCCGAGATGCTGTCCACGGTCGTGGAGCGGCGGCGGCCGGACGGCAGCGTCATCTACCGCGAAGACGGGAGCGTCGAAACCGACGTGGAGCCGCTCCCTTACCAGGTTGTAATGCAGGCCGACGCCGAACTGCCGCTCAATGCGGCGACCTACGCGCAAACCGCAATACAGCTCGCGCAGCTCGGGGCGATCGACGCCCCGACCCTGCTGGAGGCGCTGAAGTTCCCCGGCCGCGAGCAGTTGCTGGAACGCATGGCCGCCGTAAAGCAGGCGGAGCTGGCAGGCCAGCTGTTAGGAATGCAGGGCGCCGCTGCCGGCCGCGTGCCGCAGCCCGCCCCGCAGCAAGCCCCACCACCACCAGAGGAGGCCGAGTATGAGGAAGCCGGAGCTGCCGGACTTGCCGGAGGCACCTGGTAACGCCGGGGGCCGACCCGGGACTGGTCCCGTAGACGACCCGGACCGCGTAGAAGCGGGCACCCTGCACGAGCTCTTCGGCGGCGAGCCTGAGCCAGCCGACGATACCGACACCGAGGAGGAAGGTATCTTCGGAGAGGACGACGACTTCGCCGACGAGGAGGCCGCTTCGCCGGCCCAGACCGACGCCACCGGCGCTGAGCCGTGGCATGAGGACCCGGATGGGTTCGACTTCCGGGCCATACGTGACCCGCAGGAGCGCGCGAAGGCGTTCGCGCGCTACGCACAGCAGTACCCAGAGCAGGCTATGAAACGCGACATGCTCTGGGAGGACTACAGCAAGAAAACTACGGAACTAGCGCAGCAGCGCAGAGAGCTGGAGGAGCTACGGCAGCGTCTGGCCGCGCTCGAGGAGCGCCGCGAGGAGCCGGGCGAGTGGCCCACCGGGGTAGATCCGGACCTGGAGGAGGCCGCCGCGGAGCTCTACGCGTGGGCGGAGACCTTCAAGGCCCGCGCCGGGCGCGACCCGACCCTCGGCGAGCTGGCCGCCCAGGCCGCGCGCCTGCACGTGGAGCCGGTCATCGAGCAGCTTTCGGCTCTACAGCAGCGCGAGGCACAGGAGCAGCGCGCCGCGCTAGCCAAGCAGGAGCGCCTGGTCATGGAGGAGTGGGCCCAGGTCGTCGCTGAGTACCCGGAGATGGCGACGCCAGAGGTGGAAGAGGAGGTGGCCCGCGTCCTCGTCGGGATGGCCAGCGCCAGCGGCGCGATCAGGCCGGGCGACGTGCGCAAGGCGGCACTGGCGGCCTGCGGGGACGTGATCGCGGGCCGGCGGACACAGTCCGCGCGGCGCGCCCAGGCCGAGCGGGCCGCCGCGGTGCCCGACCTCACGCCGGCTGGCGCCAGCCCCGGGCCCCCCGGGCCTCGCTCCACCAAGCTCAGCGACGTCGAGGCCTATATCCAGCGCCGTGGTATCCGCGGTCTGCTGGCCGAAATGGCCCGCAAGCGCTGACCGCGCTGAGAGGAGCTTACTATGGCCGAGACCTTTTCCAACACCTTTGAGGCCATTACCCTGGTCTACACGCCCAAGGTTCTCGCCGACAACATCATCGTCGGCAGTCCTACCCTGGAGTACTTCAAAAAGAACATGCTGCGGGTACCTGTCAAGGGCTACGAGCCCCTGATCGAGTACGCCACACTGTCCGGCACCTGGTACGGCCGCGGCGCGCAGCTACCGCTGTCGCTCAGCGGCGACATCGCCACCCGGGCCCACTTCGACCTCAAGTACTACGCCCTGCCCGTGTTCCTCGCGGCACAGGACGTGGACGGCCAGGGCGAGTGGGCACTTGTGGATATGATGAAGGCCTACATCCGCAACGCGATAGACTCGGCGAGCCAGCAGCTCAACGAGGACATCTGGAACGATACCCCCGCCGACAGCGACGAGATGGCCGGCCTCTCGCTGGCCTGCGACGACGCCTCCACCTGGGGCGGCCTCTCTCCCTCGACCTACACCTCGTGGAAGGCCCACGTGATGGAGGGCGAGGGCAGCTACGCTACGCCCGTCTCGCCCACCGTCGAGAACCTAGGCCTGATGATAAGCCGTATCCAGGGCACCGTGAAGAAGAAGCCGGACATCGTGGTTGTGGCCGAGGACTACTGGGATGTGCTGGCCGCACAGATCAGCAACTCCATCGTCTACACTGCGACCCTGCACCAGAACAACCCTGTGGTCAGAATGGGGTTCGACGCCTTTTTTGTGAAGGGGGTGCCTGTGACCACCGACCGCAAGTGCCCCGGTGAGGACTGGGTGTCTGGCAAGTCCACCAGGGCCGCGGCGAAGGGGTACCAGGCCTTCTTCCTGAACTTCGACCACATCAAGCTCCTCGTCGGCTCCAAGCGGTCCTTCCAGTGGGACCCCGCTGGCTGGCGACGGCCCGAGGAGTACGACGGGTACTTTAACCGGTTTTACGCCTGGCTCGGCATCGGCGGCGACCGGCGGGCCGCTCTCGGGCGTATCTTCAACGTCCACATCGCCCAGAATCCGAACGACTACAAGGCCGGCACCGTGTCGGTGCCCTACTGATGGGGAGTGCTGAGCATGGTGCCAGTCTTCCTGGTGCAAAAGAATGAGCCCAACGCCGCGCGCCGGACGATCTATGTCCCCACCGTGGCGACCACGGACTACGTTACTCCCTCGACCGCTACCTCGGGGACCGTTAGCATCAGCGTGGACGGTGCCACGCCGGTGGCCAGCAGAGCCACCCCGACCCCGGTCCTGGCCGGCGTGCATAAGGTGGAGCTACCGCTCGAGAGCGTGTCCGCGGTCGGCGCCCGTGTGGTAACGGTGGCCGGTAGCGGCCTCTGGGGCCAGGCGATCGTCTACGTCGTGGCCTACGAGCCGCTCACGGGTCCAAGCGAGCGCGCATCCCGCCTACGCCGATCCCTCCCGTAGGCGGCCTGCCCAAGGGGCTGGGGCCGGGCGATTCACCCTCCCTGGCCGTCCGGCCCAGCCCCTCATACCGTAGGGGGTGACGGCGTGCTGGAGTGCCAGGAGATCGTAATCGAGGCGGACCCATCGGCGCTGGTTGAGCCAGGCGTCTGGCCGGTAGCGCCGGTCGCCATGTACTCGGGGGCCCGCGAGGTCCTCGAGGAACAGGTGGCTGCGCGCGTCGAAGCCACCCAGCGGCTCATGCTGTTCTACTCCGGAGCCTCGTGGAACACGGGCGGCGGGGGCCAGAGGCCGAGGCAACTGGCACATGGGTTCGCCTCCGTCGCCGCTAGCGTGCACATGCACGCCGGCGACCAGTGCCTGATAGCCGCGGCTCCAGTGGCCGTCGCCAACGTGGAAGAGTGGACGACCTGGCCGGACGCCGAGTGGACCTGCCTCTACATCGGCTGCCCCGACGAGCTGGGCGCGCAGCTTGCCGAAGAGGCGCCCGCCGACTGGGTAGTGTGGTACGACTGCGTCGACGACTGGCGGCAGCCGGAGTTCGGCGACTGGTTTCGGCCGGAACGTGAGGCGCTCATCACCGCGCGTGCCGATGTCGTCACCTCCACCGCGCGCTACCTGCACGCCCACATGCGGAGGCT